>NZ_CP120446.1:0-755024 GCF_051125215.1 Paraburkholderia sp. A3BS-1L
TCCAGGCATGCGGCCCGCCACCGGGTGAATCGCGTAGCGCACGTCCACGCCGTTTTCCACGAGCTTGTCCGTGAGCTCCTTCAACGCATGCTGCGCGCGGGCGACTGCCAGCCCGTAGCCCGGCACGATCACGACGCTCTCGGCGTTGCCCAGCATGAACGCGGCGTCGTCCGCCGAGCCCGACTTGACCGGACGCTGCTCCTGCGCACCGCCCGTCGACGCCCCGCCTGCCTCGGCGCCAAAGCCGCCCAGCAGCACGTTGAAGAACGAGCGGTTCATCGCGTGGCACATGATGTACGAGAGAATCGCGCCCGACGAGCCCACCAGCGAGCCCGCGATAATCAGCATCGCGTTGTTCAGCGAGAAGCCGATGCCCGCTGCCGCCCAGCCCGAGTACGAGTTCAGCATCGACACCACGACAGGCATGTCCGCACCGCCGATCGGAATGATGATGAGCACACCGAGCGCGAACGCGATCGCCGTCATGATGATGAACGGCAGCCACGACTGCGTGAGGAAGAACAAGACGCCGAAGCCGATCATGCCCAGCGCGAGCATCAGATTGATCAGATGCTGGCCCGGATAAACCACCGGCGCGCCCTGGAACAGGCGGAACTTGTACTTGCCCGAGAGCTTGCCAAAGGCGATCACCGAACCGCTGAACGTGATCGCGCCCACGAAGGTGCCGATGAACAGTTCGATGCGGTTGCCATAAGGCAGGAAGCCCGGATACGGCGCATCTTCGGCCACGAGGCCGAACGCGGCCGGCTCCGAAACCACCGCATACGCGATGCACACGGCCGCGAGACCGATCAGCGAGTGCATGGCGGCAACCAGTTCGGGCATCTTGGTCATCTCGACGCGCGCGGCCACGAATGCCCCCAGGCCGCCGCCCACCACCAGTGCCCCGAACAGCAGCCCGAGACCGAGCCCGAGGTTCGAGCCGAACTGCGCGGACTGCTTCGCAATCAGCGCAACGGTGGTGAGAATGGCGATGGCCATGCCCACCATGCCGAACATATTGCCGGCGCGAGCGGTACGCGGGTTCGAGAGCCCCTTGAGCGCCTGGATGAAGCAGACCGAGGCCACCAGGTAGAGCAGCGTAACGACGTTCATGCTCATCATGCGCCCTCCTTGCTACCGGACGCTGCGGCCTTCTTCGGCTCCTTCTTGCGGAACATCTCGAGCATGCGCCGCGTGACGAGGAAGCCGCCGAACACGTTCACCGCCGCGAGCAGCACGGCGAAGGTGCCGAAGAACTTGCCGGCGCCGCCCACCGTGAGGCCGGTCGCCAGCATCGCGCCCACAATCACGATGGCCGAGATCGCATTGGTCACGGCCATGAGCGGCGTATGCAGCGCGGGCGTGACGTTCCACACGACGTGATAGCCCACATACACGGCCAGCACGAAGATGATCAGATTGATGACGGTATGGTTGATCAGTTCCATTGCCGGGTCTCCTCAGGTCTTGCGCGTAACGGCGCCGTCGCGGGCCAGCAGCGTGGCCGCGACGATGTCGTCCGCGAGATCGATATTGAGCGCGCCTTCCTTCGTCACAATCAGCTTCAGGAAGTCGAGCAGGTTGCGCGCGTAGAGTGCGGAGGCATCGGCGGCCACCATCGACGCGAGGTTGGTGTAGCCGCAGATCTGCACGCCGTGGTGCGTGACCACTTTGTCGGCCTCGGTAAGCGGGCAGTTGCCGCCGCGCCGGCCCGTTGCCTGATCCGCTACCGGCCCGCGTCCAGCCGCCAGGTCGATCACCACGGAGCCCGGCTTCATCGCCTGCACGGTGTCGGCGGGCAGCAGCGTGGGCGCGTCGCGGCCCGGAATCAGCGCGGTGGAGATCACGATATCGGCCTGCTTCGCGCGCTCGTGCACCAAAGCGGACTGGCGCGCGAGCCACGAGGGCGGCATGGGCCGCGCGTAGCCGCCCACGCCCTGCGCTGCTTCGCGCTCCTCATCGGATTCGTAGGGCACGTCGATGAACTTCGCGCCGAGCGACTCGATCTGCTCTTTCACCGCCGGACGCACGTCCGAAGCCTCGATCACGGCGCCCAGACGCTTCGCGGTGGCGATCGCCTGCAAGCCCGCCACGCCCGCGCCCAGAATCAGCACGCGCGCGGCCTTCACCGTGCCGGCCGCCGTCATGAGCATCGGCATGAAGCGCGGATAGAGGTTGGACGCCACCAGCACCGCCTTGTAGCCGGCGATGTTGGCCTGCGAAGAGAGCACGTCGAGGCTTTGTGCGCGCGTCGTGCGCGGCGCGGCTTCGAGTGCGAAGGCCGTCACGCCCGCTTCCGCGAGCTTCTGGGCGTTCTCGGCATTGAAGGGGTCGAGCATGCCGGCCAGCACTGCACCGCGCTTCATGAACGCGAGCTCGCTGACCGAAGGCGACTGGACCTTGAGCACGAGCTCGGCGCCGAAGGCGGCGGCCGCGTCGGCGATTTGCGCGCCTGCGGCCGCATAGGCCTCGTCGGGAAAGCTCGCGCCGGTACCGGCGCCCGCCTGGATCGTGACCGTGTGGCCTTGCGCGACGTACTTCTTGACTGTCTCCGGCGTCGCCGCCACGCGGGTTTCGCTCGCCCGCGTTTCGGCTGGGATTCCAATATGCATGTTGAATTTAATCGATCAATTTCCCGAAATAAATGCGAATCCCGATGACACCCAGATTCGCACTTCTGTGGTGTTACAGTGACCTAGTACGGTTCCCGTGGAAGGCAACGTGCGCGCCCCGGTTTGCATACATGCCGGACCGATAACGAGCGGCTTATCGGGTGCCCCCGCCGTAGGTCCGATTACGCGAATAATTTCTAGTGCCGACTTTACTTCGCGAACGGACCGAACCACTACCCGCGCTGTGCGAGCGCGCCTTCGAGACCCCGGCAGCGCCTCGCTTCAGGGTAACATCAGCACGGAGCCCGTCATCTTGCACGACTCCAGTCAACTAAATCTTGTAGACCTGGACGTGCCGAAATGTCGGCCCCGTGGTTACGCCGGCGCCTCAACTGCCACCCCGGTCAGAGGGCTTGGTTGATCTACCGCCCCTGGGACCTGTCAGCGTGCGACTGCGTGTGGACTCCATGAGCATCTCTGTGGCACTCGAGATAATGTTGGCGCAGTAGATCCTTGCCATAATCCCCACCGTTCGGCGTGCGTACGAGTGTGTGGATGTGATCACGGGATGGCTTGTCGTTGTCGAACACGATTCCGGGTTGGTGGTCGAATTCGACCAGGATCGCCGGGCTCAAGATGCGGTAGTAGAATGGGTTTGTATCGTCGAACGGCCCGATCCACGCGAAAAGCGTATCGCCAAGGTGGCGTTTGGCTTCGGCCCACCGCAATTCGGAATGACCGGGGCGAATGTAACCGATATAGGTCGCCAGCAGCGCCTCGAGACGCTCGCGGCCTTCCCGCGGGAGGTCTGTGTAACGGATTCCGCTCGGCTCGATGTGCCGGTTATCGTTGTAAGCACCAGCAAACACTTCCCACGGCAGCTCAGTGCCGATCGTCGCCTGTTGCCGCGCCTCGGCCGACAGCGCGCTCATCAGCGCATGGCCCTGCTCTTCCTCAGCGGCGAACACGCGTAGCCCCTTATATTTGCCGAAGCGCGCCAAGACCGGCTCCGATCCCATTAAGGTCGGGGTCACGACGAGTTCGTCACCTAGCACGAAGCAATTGATGTTGAGATGGTGGCCATCGATCTGCCAGCCCCACGGTTCGTTCGGCGACGGTGTCCCGAAGATGGTGACCCAGTAGTACCATTCGTCGTATTCCTCAGGCTTGGCCGTTATTTCGAGGGCATGTTCGTTGAGTCGCATGACGTCGCGCACGGTCTGATAACCCGCCCCGCTCATCGTTTCGCGCAGCAGCGCCAGTGCCGCCTCTCGCTGGCCGTGGCCGAGATCGGCGAGGCAAAGCCCATTGCGAGGCATCAGCCAGGGATGAAAATTGGACCACTGCCGCCATGCCTCGTCATCGATGGCCAGACAGGCGGCGCGCCGCCGCCCGTCGTCGAGGCTCGCGAGAAAAGCACGGGCCGCCTCCACCAGCGTGGCGAGTGAGGCGCCGCTGGCTGCGGGCAAAATCCGCTCCCCGGTGACCGAACCCGTGTAGCTTATCCCGCGGAACGGCTCGGCCAGGCCTGCCCGAGCCATCTCGACCAGCTTTTCCTGGCGCAGTGTCAGCTTGAACGGCCGGATCGCTGGAGCCGCCGGCCAGTTTCGCAATCCGAAGTTTTCTGTCTCTCCTGCCATACCATCGCTCTCCTTGTAGTTTGGTTGCCACCTCATGGCAAGTCGGGATAGAAACACGCTAACGGCAAAGGAAGCCCCGAACCTAAGCGGCTTTGGTCCCAGCGACCAGTCGTCCAACGATTGCAACTGCGGGCTCGACCACCCGTGTGAAACCAATCACTTCGCCAGCCTGCACACCAGCGGCCTCCCAACTATGACCGCAGCAGTGAAGATACCCTCCACAGTTGCCCGAATAAACCTGCCTCTGCTGGAAAGACCCTCCGGCGCGGCTGGACAATCACACCCGCCTTATATGCGGTCCGCCACGGACCGGACTTCGATCGCATCAATAGATATGGTTACGCGCGCGCGATTCTCGCTAGTGACCCACTCGTCCGACGCTAGCAGGCATATTTCATCGAACGAGTGGCCTATCTCCACAGCCTGGCGGAGCGATCATGTCACCAAAGACTTTCTCCCTTGTACGTCGCCGCATATCCGTTTATTCTTCAAACGCACGCTGAACCGTTAGCTTGTTTGTCACTACAAGGACACCCTGAACACTCTTTACGATCCTTTTCACAGCCCCGATCTGGTCCGCATCCCGCACAATGCCACTTACGGTGACCACACCTTTCTTCGCCACAACGCTGATATTGCCGGCATCTATGTCTGTGTATTTTGCCAGCGCCTTATAGATGCTCCTCTCCAACGCACGATCTGCGCGCCTGTCCGACCTGACCATCTGTTTTTCGGAAGCAGGTTCGACCTGCGCCGCTGGGGTCTTGCGATCTACGCTGGTTTGTGAACATACACTTATCGATACAACGGAGGTTAAGATAATTAACGGCACTTTTGGTATCAGGTGGTTAATCACAATAGGTATCCATTCAATCGAATTGGTTAATCAGAAGGAGTGCCGTATCCCTACCATCGCCTCGGTCGTCGACATCCCCGGAGCAACGGGTGAACCAAAAGCGATCCATTGACTCATCGTACCCCGGTTATCGACATAGCCGGCCTGCAAATAGGCAGTGGTCCGCTTCGACAGATGATAGTTCGCTCCGACTGAATATGCACTGGACCGATTAGATGTGTTGTTTCGGTCCCGAAGATAATAGTAACCACACGTCACTGAAAACGACGGAGTAAATTGATACCCAAGTCCACCCGACATCATTTCAATATCGACATGCGTCGAGTTTGACGGGTTCTTTCCGATACCATATGATAGAGAAACAGAGACTCCCATGTACCGGTACATGCCGCCAAGGTAGTAAAAACGATTATTATTAAGCCCCGTCGGTGTACTCGTAGACGTCGGATTCGTATCGTGGCCGTTATAGTAGACAGCAGATAGGTTTAATCCAAAATTTGAATACTTGATGACAGCGGATTCACGAGTGCCGCCCTGCAGCTGGCCCGCAACGCCCCCCGGCGCATACTCGAGCGCAAACGATGCGCCATAAAACTTCGGGGACTGGTAAACAAGCGCATTGCTGTCGAATAACGCGCCGATGGGCAGGTTCGAGTTTGCTCCTGACCAGCCGGCTGCCTGATTCATTGACAGCCATGCAGTTAAAATGCTGCCAAAATATGCTCCAGCCCTGACGTCCGTGTCCGCCATCGCATAAATCATTGGCGCATATTGGCGACCCGCGTTAAGGGAACCAAACGGGCTGGATATCCCGACAGACGCAACCTGATCGAAAATTGCCGCCACTCCTGTCGTATCGGATAACTGAAATTTACCGCTACTACTATTAAAGGCACTTCGCAATTCGAAGTTTATCTCATATCCGCCACCGACATCCTCGATTCCCCTCATTCCCCAAAAGCTGGCATATATCGCCGCGTCTTTATCTTGCCATATCGCTCCATTATTGCGCGCCTTCGGCGAAAAAGATGAAGCAGACGTGCTTTGATACAAAAGCCCGTTATCGATTGCACCATATAATGTGAGTGAGGATTGCGCATGCACCGCACTTACCAGGCCAGATACCACGGCTGCGGCGCTCAGCTTGACATGCCACCTCATATCGTCTCCTGATTTTAATTTACTTTTTAAACCATTTTAAAAAATCTCCCGTTTACTCACTTACTTACTACGCACTTCTAATCTTCGTGCCAGCCTTAGCCCCTCCGTCCACCGCTCAGGTAGTTCAGGCGCTTCGTGTAGAGTGCTATCGCAAATCCGTGACTGCTTCGATCGCCGCCTGTGCCGTTGCCTCGATGCCTCCAACGATCTCCGCTACAGACTTGACATCGTGTATGAGTTCAACCGTTGCACCGGCATAGAGCGGAGTTGCCTCCCAATCCCCCTCCATGGTGTCCCACGCAGCCGCGATATCATAGCGATGCAGTGGTTTCCCGTTCGGCAAGCTCGAGATGCGGTCGCCCTCCCCAGGCCGTTGACCGTTAGGTGGGCGACCGGCCTCCTCCCATCTGAAGTAGGTGGAATTGCGGACCACCTGATGGGGAGAGTCGTGCCACCCCGCGTCGAAGAGCGTGGTTTCCACAAGGTCCGTACCACGGGCTGCAACAACCCGCTCCTTGTAACCGCGATGATTGGCCGATTCCTTGCTCGCGACAAAACGCGTCCCCATCCACACCCCACAGGCGCCAAGCGCCAGCGCAGCGACCAGGCCCCGCCCGTCTGCAATACCGCCCGCAGCTACTACGGGGACCCCTCTTGCGGCGTCAACCATAGACGGCAGCAGCGACATCGTGGGTGCGCTTCCTACCAGATGACCGCCTGCCTCCCGTCCCTGGCAAACGATAAAATCGACGCCAATATCCTTCGCGCGCGCCGCATCTTCGGGGCTACCTACTGTCCAGAACACAAGTCCGCCCGCGCCCTTGATGATACGAACGTAGGGGTCGATATCTCCCTGCCATAGAGAGAATACGCGTACCCCGACATCCAACGCGGCGCCCAGCCTCTTCCGCTGGTCAACGACCAACGTCAGATTTGCACCAAACCGGCCCTTTGTGGCCCGACTCATTTTTGCTAGCTCGTCGCCTACAGTCTCTTCTGGCATATGCATCAGCGCGGTAAAGCCGAAGCCGCCGCAATCGGCCACCGCTTCGAGAAATTCCGCGCTTGTCCCTCGCCCAAGAGGAGCCGCCACGACAGGGACGCGCAAATCGAGTACTTTGGTCAACGCTGTTTTGAAAGACATATCCGCATTTCTCCGCGCTCAGATGGAGCGCTTACAGTGCCTGATGTGGGAGTCCCCCGGGTAGCAAGCACATGCGCCACATCCCCGCGACATGGCAAGACGCAAGATCAGCAATAGACTATGGGCGGCGCCTGAGATGCTGACTCCGGCATCTACGCTTTCGCCCCAAGGTGGTCGTCGTCGCACAGCCGACGACCGCGCAGCATTGAACGGCATCCTATATACCCTGCAACCGGGTATTCCTCAGGAAGACTTGCCGCAGGAGCTTGGTCTCGGCAGCGGCATAATATTGTGGCGACACCTACGGCATCGGCAGCCCGTAGGTGTGTGGGACCGACTGCATCTGCCGATGCTTTGCCAGTGGCGTGAGCATGACCAAGTTGATAGGGAATCCGCCATCTCAAACTCCCCTCTCATTTGGTTAATTACATTGCCGGTTTTTCCGTGCTCGCCCGCGGTAGGCCCCGTTGCGACGGCAGGCGACGTGGTCTCGTGCGTGCGGTCTTTCACGCCTCGTCCGTCACGCACGGTGTGTCTTCGTGCCGCCCGAACAAACCCCGAATTTCAACATTGGCTATCAAGCCATCGTGTAGGCCGTCTTGACCGTGGTGTAATGCTCCCTCGCATACGTCCCCTGCTCACGTGACCCATAACTTGAGCCCTTCCGACCGCCGAACGGCACGTGATAGTCCACACCCGCTGTCGGCACATTCACCATCACCATGCCGGCCTCGCTGTTGCGTTTAAAATGCGTCGCATATTTCAGCGACGTCGTGCAAATACCAGCGGACAGCCCGAACTCAGTGTCGTTAGCCAGCGCGAGTGCCTCGTCGTAATCTCTGACTCGCACAACGTTCGCGACCGGGCCGAAGACCTCCTCACGCGAGATCCGCATGGTATTGGTCGTTTCGGTGAAGAGCGCCGGCTGGAGATAGAAACCAGGCGTCCCACGCTTCAGAAGCTCGCCGCCGAAGACGAGCTTGGCGCCCTCGTCTCTCGCGATCTGGATGTATTCAAGGTTCTGGTCCAATTGGCCCTGGTCGACCACCGGACCAATTTGCGTCCCTTCCTTCAGCGCATCATCGACAACGATGCCCTTCAGACGCTCTATACACGCCTCGACAAACCGGTCATGGATGCCACCCTGGACAATCAGGCGCGAGGACGCCGTGCACCGCTGACCCGTGGAAAAGAAGGCGCCGTTGATTGCAACCTCGACCGCGATATTGAGGTCCGCGTCGTCAAGCACGACAAGAGGGTTCTTGCCTCCCATCTCGAGCTGAACCTTTTTCATCGGGTTGGAGGTGATGCACGTTGCGGCGACCTTGCGGCCGGTCGCGACCGAGCCGGTGAAGGAGATGGCGTGCACGTCCTTGTGTTCGAGCAACGCCTGACCAACAACTGAACCGCGACCCATTACGAGATTGAGCACCCCCTTAGGCAGGCCGGCGCGCTGGATAATGTCGACAAGCGCCCAAGCCGATCCCGGCACAAGGTCGGCCGGCTTGATGACGACGCAGTTACCCCACGCGAGAGCCGGCGCGATCTTCCACGCCGGGATTGCAATCGGGAAGTTCCAGGGCGTGATCATCCCAACAATGCCCACCGGCT
Organism: Paraburkholderia sp. A3BS-1L; assembly: GCF_051125215.1. Classification (NCBI taxonomy): domain Bacteria; kingdom Pseudomonadati; phylum Pseudomonadota; class Betaproteobacteria; order Burkholderiales; family Burkholderiaceae; genus Paraburkholderia; species Paraburkholderia sp. A3BS-1L. Next base: position 9,028 of record NZ_CP120446.1, read on the forward strand.
CGCGCGTAATTTCGACGCCGACACCAGCGCGCACAGAAGGAATCACCTCGCCGCCCGCACGCAGGCATTCGCCGGCAAAGAAGGCGAAGATCTGCCCTGCACGGGCCACCTCGCCGATCCCTTCAGCGAGTGTCTTGCCTTCCTCGCGCGAGAGAAGCCGCCCGAGCTCCTCCTTGCGAGAGAAGATCTCCATAGATACTTTATTCAGTATGTCGAAACGAATTTGTGGTGTCGAACGGGACCACGCTGAGAGGGCCGCCTTCGCTGCGGCCACCGCATGGTTCACATCCGTCACGGAACCCTGGGCATACTCTCCGATAACGTCATTCGTATCGGATGGGTTGATATTGCGAGAGGCATTCGCTCCTGCAGCGAATTCCCCCGCGATCAGATTGGAATAATGACGCGCCATGATGTCCTCGCTAACTGTCACAGGGGCACGTTGCGGTGTTCCGCCGTCCTACCCCAAGGGTTCGTAAGCTCCGCCGTAGGTGGCCTCAACGTCACGGACAAGCTCGCCCATCGCTGCGCGCACTCAAACGTGACATTTGGCATTAACATCGCCGACTGCTGCCTACAGCTCTTCTGTAGTGTGCGCCACCCCGACGGCATATGTGCCTTTCCTTGCGGGGCCTTCACCGACGGCACGTCGCAAGCCCGACTTCGATAACGGAAAGGCTTCCCGCTTTTCGATCCACCCGAGATCCATCGTTCTCAAGCTTCCCGAATAATCTAATGACTAGACTGCGGAGCCGGCTCGGTCCTTGCCTTCTGACTCGGCCAACTGGGCGATAATCTCTGCACCGCGGTTTGCACTCGGTAGCCCACCATAGAGATAAGCAAAGCTAACGACTGCTTGCATCTCTTCCCAGGTAGCCCCGGCTCGCCGCGCTGCACGGGCATGCAATGCGGCCGCATCGAGCAGTTTGGCGAGGAGTATGGCAAACACCATGAGCTGGGAGGTCTTCGTATCGAAACACGCCGGATACAAAGCGTGATCGCGCACCTCCTCTTGCAAACGGAGTAGCTCAGGATCGAGCGTCCCCGTCACTGCCAGTCGGGCGGCTATGCGTGGTGGCACGAAGCCGACGAGGTCCCTGTACTCCTGCTCGCGTTCACTAAGCGTTTTTTTTGTTTCTCCGTATGACCCGATTTCACTCCTGACTACATCCATATCGAGGCTGGCGTGTCCCATCGATAAATTCCTTCAATTCCGAACGTTGTAATCCCGATCCCGCCGCAGCTCGAGCCCAAGCACTTTGAGCGAGAGTGACCCCTCGCGCCTGCGCTCGAGCGCAGCTTCGAGACGCCCGCGGTGCTCTACTTCAGGGCACCAGCACGAGGGAGCCCACCGTCTTGCGCGACTCCATGCTTCGGTGCGCTTCAGCTGCCTCCTTGAGTGGGAATCGCTGATTGACGTGCACCCTCACTGCCCCCGACTGCACCACGTCGAACACTTCCTGCGCACCCTCCTCGACCTTGGCGCGGGTCGGCAGGTAGGCATTCTGTGTAGGCCGCGTCAGGTACAGCGAGCCTTTCTTGTCCAGAATGCTGATGTCGAACGGCGGCACCGGCCCAGAGGCCTGACCACAGAGCACCATCAGGCCGCGTGTCCGGAGACACTCAAGCGACTGCATGAATGTGTCCTTACCGATCGAGTCATAGACGACCGGCACTCCGACGCCGCCCGTGATGTCCTTCACCGCCTTGACGAAATCGTCCTTCCCATGCACCAGCGGATAGTCGCAGCCGTAGTCCCTCACAAGGTTCGCCTTTTCCTCAGTTGATACGGTACCGATGACAGTCGCGCCCAGATGCTTCGCCCACTGGCAGAGCACGAGCCCGACGCCACCCGCCGCTGCATGCACCAGGATCGTCTCGCCCTTGCTTACCTGGTAGGTCTGGCGGCACAAGAACTGCGCGGTCATGCCCTTCTGCATCACCGCTGCACCGATCTCGTCGCTGATGCCATCAGGGACTCTGATCAGGCGATCGACCGGCACGAGCCGCACCTGCGTATACGCACCTTGCACTCCAGTGTAAACAACCCGATCGCCCGGCTTTACCGATGTGACGCCAGGCCCGACTGCCTCGACTACACCGACCGCTTCCCGCCCCGGGATGAACGGCAGTTGCTGCTCGTACAGGCCGGTGCGGAAGTGAATGTCGATGAAGTTCACGCCGACAGCCGTCTGGCGGAGGCGCGCCTGCCCCGGACCGGGATCGCCTACGGAAATCTCATCCCACACAAGCTTTTCAGGTCCGCCGGTTTCCCGAACGTGGATGGCATAGGGCATCAATTGTCTCCTTCAGTTGGTCAGGTATCAAAATCCAGTTAGATCATGGCGTCGCGCGCTCCGACGGCGATCGCGGGCGGCAAATTCGAATATCACTCCCGCTCGGCTTTCGAGTTGGAGTGCAATCAGAGTGATAGCGAAGATACCCTCCACGGACGGCGGAATAAACCTATTGCGGCTGGAAAGACTCTCAGGCGCTGCTGGATAATCAGACTTACTTCACATACGATCCAATTACCGGACCTCGCAGGGCTGTTACTAAGATTTTGGAAAGAAATGTCACATAGAGGCGTACTGACATTCGGGCTGGCGAAAGAAGGACTGCACCAGTGCCGGCAACTTCTGGATGCGGCGCAGAGCACCGATGGCCAGTCGCTTCATTTCGTCCTTGGACAGCACGAGGCGCCTGGAGACGCTGCGCTTCACGTGTGCCCAGACTTGCTCGTCAGGATTCAGGTGCGGCGAGTAAGGCGGCAGATAGAACAGCTTCAGGCGCCCCTTCTGCGCCTTCACGAAATCCTGGACCAGCCTGACTTTGTGAACCGGATGGCCGTCCAGCACGACGAATACCGGACCACTCGTGCCGAGCATCAGACGACTGAGAAACTCCCGGAAGACGCTGGCGGTGACGGCACCCTCGTGCACCATGAAGCGGAACTCGCCCTGAGCACTGACCGCCGAAATCATGTTCAGCGAGAAACGCTTGCCCGTGACTTCCACCACCGGCGTGCTGCCCTGCGGTGCCCATGTCGTACCCGTGTGGTAGTCCGAACGAATGCCCGATTCATCGGCAAAGTCCGAACGCAAAAACCGTGATGGCTGGGTACGCTCCGCCGAGACGGCCTGGTGGATCAGCACAACATCGTTGAGGGCGGCCGATTTCCAGCTTGCCATTAGAGGGCATTGGTCTGTCGAGAACCAGAATCATTACGTGCGTGATGTAACGCTGCACGAAGACGCCTGCAGGACCCAAAAAAGCCCTGCGTGTTGGCGCGTCTGCGTTCTATGGCGTTGAACTGCCTACGCGCCGCGCGCGTTCAGAATATCGCTGTTGAGCTACACCGGCATGCGATGAACTTTGAACGATTGCGTAAGTGCCGAAGTCCACGCTCCCCCACGCCCCTCGAAGTGCCCAAGACCGAACTCCTGCTTGAGATCCTGGTGGTTACGCTCACTGCGCCAGCGCATCTTGGCAACGTGAACGAGATGTTCGACAGCCGTCGCTTCGGGCCATGTTGAAAGCCAGTACTTGGTTGGTTCGGGTTCAGAAATGCGCCACTCGATAAGCAGCCATTCCTCATTGCGAGGCGTAGCCCGCCAATAATCACGTTGAGAGGCTCGCACACGCAATGCCGCAAAGTGGGAACTCAGGGCGGTACGCCTGCCTTCGCGCCACGAAACCGTCTGAATGCAGGATGGTCCGAGCGCGAATGCAAGGTCTTTGACTGCGACGGGATTAATTCCCGGTACCCGGCGTTGCAGGCTTCGTGGTCGGCCAGCCTTGCCTGTTGAGGATTCGGCAGCCAGTGGGGCGAGGCCTCGCGGCCACACGCGGGTGCTCGACTGGTTTTCCACCGCGTATTACATTCCCATTTCACCAACGCCATCACGAAACGCCCTGTCGTTTCCATAACCCGCATCAGCCAGCACCTCGCCGTCGTGGCGCACCACTGTGCCGTGCAACCCAGCGTGATCACGGGCATGTTCACTTCAACCATGTTTGCTACGGAATTGTCTGGGCCAAGCGTTACCTCCTTCCTGCCAAACCTTAGCGCTTATGTGAACTTCAGCTGTGCGCCGTCGGGGATGACGCCGTCTTTCAAATAGCGCCACAGCGCAATGGCAAGACGTCGCGCTACCGCGACGATGGCGATGCGTCGCGCGCGTCGGTTCGGTCCCGTACCCTGTGTTCGCTGGTCAAACCATTTCGTTAATGCACTGGCAGGCTGGTAGCGCAGCCAGGTCCATGCGATCTCGATCAACAGCGCGCGTACCCGCCGGTTTCCCTGTTTGCTGATGCCTTGGTCGACCTGGCTTTCGCCGCTGTCGTAGGGCTGCGGCACCAGCCCTACGCACGAGCCGACTTCGCGGCGGTTGCTGAAGTCCCGCCAGAGGAGCTCGAGCGCGAGGCGCGAAGCGCCCACTTCGACGATGCCATTCAGGCGCGCCAGCGCATGGGAACGCTGGCCCGCGACTGGTACGTTTGTCTTTCGCGTGCTCTCCAACGCCGCGAGTTGCTGTTCGACGAGGGCCAGCCGATCGCACTCACTGCTTAACCGCTCATACAACTCGCGCGGTAACGGCGCACCGTCGTGGCAGCGCGCTTCGTCGCGCTCAAGCCGGTCCGCGAAAGCCCGGTTATCGACCGCATCCCAGCAGCCGAGGGTGGCCAGCAGCTTGCGCATCCGGTCGTGGTGCTGCAGGATTTCCTTCTGTACTTGTCCGCGCTCTCGCATCAAGTGGCGCGACGCCGTGAGGGCCCTCGCGTTCAAGTGGATCCGCATTCTGTATCGCTGCTGGCAAACGCGTACGCCGTACAACGAGACCCTGTATCTCAACGTGCTCAGGAAACGGGGTTCGCGCCTTATGGGCACGCTGGGCGCTTAGGTCAAGACCCGTGTGCTCCTTCATCTGATTGGGGCAAGCCGCGCATCGGCGCGTCAGGCCGAAGGCGAAGCTCGCGGGGAGACGGTGGGCAACGATGGAACCGCCGTCAGGCGGCTGTCCACAGCCTCGTGCTGTGGGCAGCGTCGTTGTCCACCGGCGGGCGCGGGATGATCGTCGTAGAGCGATTTAGAGATTTAGCAAAAAACTTGACAGACTTCCTCAGGGCATGACCCTACAGTACTAGCCGTCCATCGCGTAATACAGGGATGAATTCTGTAGCTATTCGCCATTTTTCCACACGATTATTTGCATTGCCGATGCGTGGCCTGCTTATCCTGCGGTGTGATTGACACGGAGCGCATTCAATTTGTGATTCGGTTTGCGAGCCAGCGAATGAACGGTGCTACGATGACGACGACGGGCAACATCGCAATCCACGAAAAAAAATACGCACGCAGCCAGTGTGAAATAAACGTACCCTCCGCAACGAACTGCATGCTTGCAATCGCTGACGCCACCGCACACGTTACGGCAGCCTGGATTGCACCGAACGCAAAATGGCTGTATTGCTTCGGTAGCTTCCACATTTTCTTCCTTCCACTATCCGGTACCCATGGGTGTCTATCAAAACGCGGAGGTGCCATCACCTCCGCGCACCGTCGATCAGTATTCCGAATTTATAACCGTTAAGAATTGCATTCAGATTCATAACCTTGCCAGGACCGCTCAAGGAATACCGCCACTTCAGCGGCTAGCTCATCGATCCGGTCCATAACGAATGTGAATCTTGCCCTAAAATGGTTTTGTGAAATTAGCCATATAGGCTTGCTAACCTTTCCAGATGGATGTTAACTTTCCGTCTCGTTTTACTCGATGCGAAGTGATGGCCAAAGAACTCATAGACGACGAACTGTGGTCACCAAACTGCCGCTGCCTGTACAAGCGCTGCGATATCGCCGACACGCAGGGCCGCAAACTGACGCTAGATGGGCCCATACAAACCGGGACTGTGTTTGTGCTGCGCTCGGGTATTGCGTGCAACCTGCTTCCCTAGGAGACGGGGCGCGGTTTGGGCGCCCTTTGCTGGCGACGAGTCGTCGCATGGCAGAAAGGCGGTGTTTCGCAACGTAGCCACGAAACACTGTTGCCGGAACTGCGTCGTCGCGCACAGTCGATACGGCGCACGCCATCGCCGACAGTTCTTCAATACGTGCCATGGCGGCAGGGACAAGCGGGCCGCAATCCGACGGACCGGCGCAAACTCGACATCATGGTCGACGTGCAAGGCATCCCGCTCGCGGTCATCCCGACTGGTCCAAATCTTCACGATGTTACCCACCTGCATGCGTTAGTAGACGCGATTCCTTGCGTGCGCGGCAAGCGCGGACGTCCATTGCGCAGACCCAAAATCATGCAAGGCGACCGCGCCTGCCGTTGCGATGCACCGTCGACGCTCGCGCGAACGTGGCACCACGCCCTTGCTCGCCAGGCTGCGCGCAGCGCACGGTAATAGCTTGGGCAAAACGCGCCGGTTCGTCGAGCGCTCGATTGCCTGGCTGCATTCCTTCAGGCGCCTGGAGATTCGCTATGAACGATATGCCCATTTCCAGGGTCCTTCCTTTCATGTGCCTGCTCCATGATTGCTGGAGTCAGCTCAAGCTGCCCAATTAACTTCGCAACCGCTTCTCAATCCAGCACTAGTCGCTTGTCGTACTGGCGTAGAAGGCGTAGCCCGAAGCGGTAGCGCGCGCCGCGACCCGCGAGGAGACCGGCATGACTCGCGGGCTCGGCGGCGTGCTCCAACAATCCTTCATGCACCGCGCTGGTCAACTCAACCCCACCTCTACCACGTGCTTCCGGAATGCCTCACGCTCGCAAAGGCGGTCGTACCATCGTTTTACATGAGGAAAGTGAGGGCGCTCTACTGGAAGTGTTAGCCAGCGGTACGCCAACGGCCCAACCGCGATATCCGCAATCGTGAAGGATGCCCCTCCAAGATATTCCGATCGCTCAAGGAACCGATCCAGCAAGCAGAACAGTTCCGCATTTTGATCGCGAGCTTCATCAATTGTATCCTGCCGGCGCTGTTCGACCGGTGTTCGGATGATTCTCTGGAAGAGCGTCCTGTTCGCCGGCCCCAAGGAGGACAACTGCCAGTCCATCCAGCGATCGACCCACGATCGCCCAATAGAGTCGTTGGGATATAGCCCACCCGCGCAAAAGCGATTGGCGAGATATCGTAGTATCGTGTTCGACTCCCATACCACGACTTCCCCATGGATCAGCGTAGGAACGACGCCATTCGGATTCTTCGCGAGATAGTCGGCATCCTTGTTTCCCCCAAACTGACCACCTACGTCCACACGCACGCATGGCTGCTCGATTTCATCAAGTAACCACATGACTTTCTGCACGTTAGAGGAATTGCTCCTTCCGAGAACCGTCAAAGCACTAGTGTTCATCATGGCAAAATCTCCATGCCTCGCTGTACAGCGGGCCTCGAGCCGATCGCGTCATACCAACGCTTGACATTTGGAACCTCGTCCCACGCGAGTTGATGCAATTCAAAGCGCGCTATCCACGGGTAGATTGCAATATCAGCGATGGAGTATTCGTTACCTGCGACATATTCCGATTTGCCGAGGCGTCCATCCAACACCTTATACAGTCGATGAGTTTCGGCCGTATAGCGCTCAAGCCCATATTTCTCCTGCGGCGCGTAACGGCGGAAATGATGCGTCTGCCCGAACATGGGGCCGATGCCGCCCATCTGAAACATCAGCCACTGTATCGTCTCGTGACGTTCGACGCCGGACGCCGGTAACAGATTTCCCGTCTTTTCGGCCAGGTAGATCAGAATCGCCCCGGATTCGCTCAGCGTGAGCTTCTTCCCTTGTGGTCCCTTTGGGTCGACAATTACCGGGATTTTGTTGTTTGGATTCATCGCGAGAAAGCTATTTTCGAATTGCCCACCCTTTGTGATATCCACCATGTGCACTTTGAAAGGAATCCACAGCTCTTCCAATGCAATGGAAACTTTCCTACCGTTTGGGGTTCCCCATGCATACAAATCAATCATACCTATCGCTCCCACGATCCAGTTTCTTTTAACGCGGAATCTCGCGTAACTGTGCGGCGCTGATACTCGAATCAAGACTGCGGCTGAGTTGAATTTCTGCCATTTCTCAGGGTTACGAACTCTTCCGCCACGCTCGGGTGCACACCCAGTGTGGCGTCAAAATCTGCCTTCGTCGCTCCCGCCTTGAGCGCGATAGCAATGCCTTGAATGATCTCCGCAGCGTCCGGCGCCACGATGTGCGCACCCACGATTCGTTCAGTCGCCGCGTCCACGATGAGTTTCACCATGACGCGCTCGTTTCGACCGGAAAGTGCCGCGTGCATTGGCCGAAAGACGCTGCTGTACACCCGAATAGCGCCGTGCATCACACGAGCTTTCTCCTCGGTGAGACCTACCGCGGCAACCTGCGGCTGACTAAACACTGCAAACGGAACACCTGCATGATCTGTTCGACGGGACATGTTCCCGAAGACAGTGTCAGCAAACGCATGGCCTTCGTTAATCGCAACAGGTGTCAGGTTAAGGCGGTTTGTGACGTCGCCCACTGCGTAGACGTGATCGCATGATGTACGCGAATAACTATCCACAGGAATGGCTCCGTACGCATCGACATCAACACCGACACGTTCAAGACCCAGTCCGCCTGTGTTTGGTCTTCGCCCTGTCGCGGCCATCACCAGATCCACCTCGAGAATCTCGCCAGAGCCGAGGTAAAGCAGATAGGCATTGCGCTTTCGCTCAACTGCGACAACCGTACTAGCGAGCCGCATCTCGATATCGTTCGCGGCCATTTCACCCGTAATATGCTCCCGGACCTCTCCGTCGAATCCGCGTAGTAGCGTTGACCCACGATGAACCAACCACACCTTTGTTCCAAGTCCCTTGAAAATGCCTGCAAACTCACAAGCTATATATCCACCACCGACAATCGCGATTCTTTCCGGGGCGTGCTCCATATCCAGCACGTCGTTGGATGTCGCCATCAGTTCGGCACCGGGAATTTGCGGTATCTCCGGCGTCGCTCCTGTGGCGATCAGTACGTGACGCGCCGTAAACTTCACATCGTTCACGCAAACCTCGTGCGCGCCGGCAATAGTTGCCTTTCCGTTTATCACCACGACCCCGGCGTTACGGAGTAACCCCTCATATACCCGCTGCAGGCGGTCAATCTCGGTGTCCTTCGCGCGGATCAGCCTTTCCCAGTTGTGTGACGCCTCCGACACTTGCCACCCAAACCCCTTGCTGTCTTCGAACGCCTTTCCAAACTGGGATGCGTACATCAACAGTTTTTTCGGCACGCATCCACGAATTACGCATGTGCCACCGAGCCTGTACTCTTCCGCGACGGCAACCCTCGCCCCATATCCCGCCGCGATGCGACTGGCGCGGACGCCACCGGATCCACCGCCTATAACAAACAGGTCAAAATCGTATTTATCCATCGAATGTTCCCGCATACCCTAGAAAACGGACGCATGCTTCACAGGCACCTCCGAAGGGATTGCCGATGAGCACTTGAGCGAACGGCACATTCAGCTATCGCAGGCACTTGAGAGCCATCTTGCATGTTCGAGGAACCGGGGGACCAGAGGAGGTGGGCATCACTCAGCTCGTGCACTCGTTGACAGCACATCGTTGCCCGCCCCATCTGTGGCTCTGGCGCGGACCGAGCCGTATCATCGGCGGACCTACCGTGGAGCCTCCCAGGCTACGTCATGAAATTCGAGACGCCCGCCTCATGCATTGGTCGCAATCTTATTGCTTGTCCGGGTTGCCAGTACCCCAATCCCACGGCCTGACCGAGACCTCCGAAAACATATCCGCCTTCCGGTACGGGTCTCCCGCTGAAAATCGCTCGGCGGTCGCAAGGTCCGGTGCCTCTATCACAAGCAGCGTACCGACCGCCGTCACACCGTCGGGCGCGAGGAGTGGACCGCCCAACCTATATGTCACTCCTGCCTGCGAAGTGTGCAAGTATTCACGGTGCGCCGGGCGCGTTTTGGCTCTAACATCGGTGGTCCCGGGTCGGTCGATGGCAACAATAGCAAAGTACATCGAAACTCCTTGGTATATCTGACGTGAATAATATTTGTTGTTCTGATCGTCATCTCGATCAAAATCAACTCGCCGACCGCTGCGTCAGTCGGAATCGGGCACATTGCCGCCGCCCCCCCTAGCCCATCCCAACGGACCTCGACAGCGTTGGGATGCTCCTGCCGATTTCGCCTTGATCGGCTTAACCTCTTTAGCGACCCGTTCGCAAATCTGCGATTGCTTTAAGTGCCGCTTCGGCCGTTGCCTCGATGCCTCCAACGATCTCCGCTACAGACTTGACATCGTGTATCAGCCCAACGGCTGCGCCGGCATAGAGTGGACTTGCCTCCCAATCCCCCTCCATGGAGTCCCAGGCAGCCGCGGCGTTATAGCGATAGAGTGGGTTCCCGTTCGGAAAGCTTGAGATGCGATCAGCTTCGCCCGGTCGTTGACCGCTAGGTGGACAGCCGGCTTCCTCCCATCTGGAGTAGGTGGAATTACGGATCACCCAATGAGGACACTCCTGCCCAACAGGATCGAAGAGCTCGGTCTCTACAAGGTCCGTCGCGCGGGCTGCTACAACCCGCTCCTTGTAACCGCGATGATTGGCCGATTCCTTGCTCGCGACAAAACGCGTCCCCATCCACACCCCACAGGCGCCAAGCGCCAGCGCAGCGACCAGGCCTCGCCCGTCTGCAATACCGCCCGCAGCGACCACAGGGACCCCTCTGGCGGCGTCAACCATAGACGGCAGCAGCGACATCGTGGGTGCGCTTCCTACAAAATGACCACCCGCCTCCTGCCCCTGCGAAACGATAAAGTCGACGCCGATATCCTTTGCCCGCGCCGCATCTTCCGGCCTACCCACTGTCCAGAAGACAAGTCCGCCCGCGTCCTTGATGGTACGAACGTAGGGCTCGATATCTCCTTGCCACACCGAGAATACGCGCACCCCGGCATCCAATGCAGCGGCCAGCCTCTTCCGCTGGTCAACGACCAACGTCAGATTTGCACCAAACCGGCCCTTCGTAGCCCGACTCATTTTTGCTAGCTCGTCGCCTACAGTATCTTCTGGCATATGCGCCAGAGCAGCAAAGCCGAAGCTACCGCAATTGGCCAACGCTTCGAGAAATTCCGCGCTTGTGCCTCGCCCAAGAGGAGCCGCCAAGACCGGAACACGCAAATCGAGTGCTTTGGTTAACGCTGATTTGAAAGACATATCCGCTTTTCTCCGCGCTCACATTGAGCGTCTATCAAGTCCGTGGGTCCGCCTCAGCCTTTCGCGGGGACTGGCTGCTCAATTGCCACAAAAATCCTGCCATCGGCCACCCTGACCTCGTAGGTTTCAATGTCCCCGTCCGCCGGTGCCGATAGCGCCTTTCCTGTGGTGACATCGAATTGCGCACCATGGAGCGGACACTCAACCACGGAGCCCTCGAGGAAACCGTCCGAAAGATAGGCCAATGCGTGCGAACAGATATCACTGGTCGCGTACACCTTGCCGTCCACGTTAGAGAGGAGAATCCGCGCGTCCCCCAAGAGGACGCATTTCATGTCGCCCGGTAATAGTTCCGCAACGCTACAAACATCCTGATTTTTTCGCATAGTTCACCTCTGTTTCACCTAATTCCACCGGGCCTTCCTTTTGATCTGCAGATTCGATGACGTTAGGTCAACGTGACACCCGCCTGCATTGGGTCAAAGATAATCCTTTTCACAGATGGAATAACTCCCCTCAATCTTGATAGACTTTCAGGTAACTCGAAAAAATGATGTACTCGCTTAGAACGACTGGCCCCTGGCATCCCGCGATTGTTCGAACCGGATAGAAATATTTGTACCGAGGCCGAGTCGACGGGCCGAAGGGCTACGGACGTTGAGCATCCGACAGTGGACATATAAACCCTGTTCAAGTCCACACCGACGATCCTTTGCTCCATTGATCGAGCAATCATTGCCTGGTGAAAGCAGGCTATCTCGTGACATGAAGGCATCCTCAGGTCACTGAATTCATGCTTCTCGTGCATGTGAGCAACTGACACCCTTGCCCTCAGGCGCTACATCCATTCCGGGCGTTACCGGCTCGCACGCCTTGTTCAATGCGAAGCCGATGTCTTGCAACGGCAAAGACCGCTTTCGTGGTAGAACCGTATATCTGGCATCTCCGTTACTGACCAACCTCTGCGTCGATTGGCAGGCTGGAAACCGGGAGGCTGCCGCCCAAAAAAGCTGCGATCTCGTACCGATCGCTTCAACGCGGGATTCACCTGAATCCCGACCAATAGAAGCCTGGTGCATCCACCAATTGACGCTATGTACCGATCGGTTTAGTTTGATGTTATCGTGCAGTTCCACTTTAGTGACAGGCGAATAGGTGATTACCAGGTGACTATCTCGTCAGTGCGTTCAAAGACGACCCCGTTGTCCGATGGAGCGCCAGCTCAGTCTGAAAAGGCACGCGCTGTACTTGCAGGCGCAAGGGCCGTTTTCCTGGCCAACGGTTTTAGCGCCGCAACGACCGACATGATCCAGCAGGCCGCCGGGGTATCGAAATCGACCGTGTATTCTTATTATCCCAACAAGGAAGCCTTGTTCGTGGCGGTTGTCGAGGCCGAATGTGAGCTGATTCTGAACACTGTCCGTCAGCGAAAATTTCCTGAGAGACACCTTGCAGACATGCTGAATGCGATGGCGCAGACGTACCTTGAGATTGTGCTGTCGCGTGATGGAATGGCGTTGTATCGAGCTATTGTTTCGGAAGCTACGAGATTTCCCGAGCTTGGAAGACGCTTCTATCTGGCTGGTCCGGGTGCCATGAATGATGCTGTCGCGGAAATACTTGAAGCCGCCGAGACGAGAGGGGAAATCGATCTCGGTAGCATCGGACGCGATACCGCAGCTTCGCTCTTTGTGAATATGGCGCGCGGCGAAGCACTGATGCAATGCCTGACGCACCCTGAATCGCCGGCATCTGCCGCCCAGCTGAACCGGTGGGCAAAAGATGCGGTCACAACATTTTTGCGCGCTTTTGAGAAAAATGCCTCAGGCGGCAGGCACAGAGTACATTCGCCTGCAGAGAAGGCGCAGACCTAAGCACTGGTATATATGGCAAGCACCAGTCGCGACGCTCCAGCGCAGTAGCGCATTGGCCACGTCTCTCCAGCATTGGGGTGATTGTCAATGGCGATTTTATGATTAGGAGAACAGATGGATCGGATGGCCAGTCTCACCGCCTTCGTCCGCGTCGTCGAGAGCGGCGGCTTTAGCGCGGCCGCACGCCGCCTCGGCCTGTCGACAACAACGATCAGCAACCAGGTCCAGGCGCTCGAAGAAAGGTTAGGTGTGCGTCTGTTGAACCGCACCACACGCCATGTTGGTCTAACCGAGATCGGCCGCGAATATTACGAGCGCTGCTCACAGATCCTGCAGGAGCTCGCCGAGGCGGATGAGATTACCAGCGCGTTGCAGGTGAGCCCGCGTGGCCGGCTTCGCCTGCGTTGCCACCAGGCCCTGGTCCGGTTCATCGCGCCGGTCACTACTCGCTTCTTGGCCAATTACCCGGAAGTCTTGCTCGACTTCCATACCGACAGCATGGTCGTTCCCGTCGAGCCGATGCGGGAGGGGTTCGACCTGTCGATCATGCCCGCATCACCTCCCGATTCGAGCTTGGTCAGAAGGACCCTAGCGAAATGGCACTACGTCTTGTGCTGCGCGCCGGCTTACCTTGAAACGCATTCCACGCCGCATAGCCCGGCCGACCTACCGGTCCATAACTGCCTGGTATACGCCCATTCGCTCTTCGGCAACGAGTTTCATTTCGTCGATCCTGCCGGTAATCCAATGAGAGCGCGCGTCTCGGGTAATCTCGTCACCGCGAGCGTTACCATCATGCGCGCAGCTACTACTGCAGGACTAGGATTGTGGCTGTGCCCTCCGTTTCTCGTGTCCGATCTTCTCGCCACCGGCGCGCTAACGACCCTGCTGCCCAACTACCGCACACTGGGGTTAGAGATCGTCGCGCTCTATCCCCATCGGCGGCAGATAAGCACCAAGGTCCGGCTGCTCCTCGATATGCTGGTCGAGCGGTTCGCCGACGAGCAGCGGTGGCTTGATCTCGTGCCAGACAGGTAGGAACCGGGTAGTCGATTTCCGTCTGCACCACGATTGGGTCGAGCCGGTAAGAGGCCTGCGGAAGGTGGCGGAGCGTGGCTAGGGAGATCAGAATACCGACGAGCGGGAGCAGGACGCTGACGAGGCCACCTCGGCACCGGTGAGCGGGCGGCATTCCCGCTGGTGTCTGCGCCCCGGTTCCGTGCCACTCCGACGCGGCAGCCGGGCAAGATCTGGCCGATGGGGGCTGTGGCGACGACGCCGACCAAGTCGGAGGCGGTGGCATCGCCCGAGGTTACATCAGCGTGTCATTACTCAAGCCCGTACTACGACCGTCATGTTGGTGTTCTCTCACGCCGCACAAGAGTGGTAGCATGCGCCCGCAGATCGAAATCGGGGTCGGCGGCCTGCTCTGGCGAGAGACACGGGTCGGCGAGCAGGAGTCGGCGCGCGATCACATGGTCGGTCTGCCGGTTGATCGACTCGACGCCAATCAGCGTACCGCCGCGGAAGCAGAACATTGAGAAGCTGCGGCTCTCAGGGTCACCGCGTAGCACTGCGTGATGACGGCCAACGGTGTTGCCAGCAATCTGCAATTTCAGATCCGCCTGGTCGGTCCAAAACCACGGGACCTTGTGATAGGGGACCGATTTGCCGACGATCGCCGCAGCCACGGCCTGGCCCTGATCAACGGCATTCTGCACCGACTCGAGGCGGCAGCGGCCGGCCGCGAAGCGGCTGGGGAAGTTGGCGCAATCGCCGACCGCAAAGATCGTTGGATCGGTGCTCGAGAGGTTCTGGTCAACGACGATGCCGTCGTCGATCGCGAGCCCCGCTGCCGCAGCAATCTCGACATTTGGGAGGACGCCGATGCCGATCAATACGAGGTCGGCCGGCAGTCTGCGGCCATCGGAAGTCTCGACGGCACTGACGCGTCCGTTGCCGAGGATACGGGTGACAGCGGTGCCAAGCAGAACCTCAGAGCCCCAGTGTCGGTGTGCGCTCACGTAGAAGCGAGAGGTCTCCTCGGACACGACGCGCCCCATCGGGCGCTGCGCGACTTCGACGATGTGTACGGCAACTCCGGCCTTACGGGCGACGGCGGCGAATTCGAGGCCAATGAAACCGGCACCGATGACGACGACATCGCGTGCCTCTGCGAGCCGCGACCGCAAAGCGTCGGCGTCGGCGAGTGTGCGCAGCGGCAGCACGCCGTCAAGTTCGGCGCCCGGGACCGACAAGGGCCGAAAGCGGGCACCGGTTGCCAATATCAGGCGGTCGTAGCCAATCTTACGGCCAGAGCCGAGTTCGACACGCCGCGACTGCCGATCAATCGCAGTCACGGTCTCACCTACTTCCAGCTCGATTCGCTCTTCCCGGTAGAACGCCTCTGGCCGCAGCCAAAGACCTTCGAGCCCAGTCTCGCCTGCGAGATAGGATTTCGATAGCGGTGGCCGGTCGTAAGGGACGCAGGGCTCGTCGCCGACCAGTAGAATCCTGCCGCCGAACTCTGCCTGGCGCAGGGAGGCGGCCGCCTGAAAGCCTGCCTGGCCAGCGCCGACGATGACGACTGTCGAGTTCGGCATCATACCCGGATGTCCATCAGGTACAGGCCGGGGCCGCGCGTCCTCGGCGACACCGCCGACTGACTCAAGAGGCAGCCCTTCAAGCGGCGCTCATGGGCTGTAAATTCGAGCATCTTGTTTTCGCTCCATTTTAAGGTGCGGCCGGGATCACCTTCCGCGTCGTAGACGTGGCAACTGTCGCACGTCACCCCATCGCTGCCCTCGCTTGTGCTGCTGACGAAGTCGTTGACAGCCGCAGGATGCGCGTTCCCCGCGTCGAACGCGGGGAACGCGCATCCAATCAATTAGGCAAGGCGCCCGACATTCTCTCCGAGGGCGGCCGCTTCGGCGGGGGTGAGGACTGCGTTCCAGGTCCCGGTCGGAATGCCGCGCGCGGCGTCCTTGTCCCGCACGACGTTGAGCGGGTCGAGCCCCCGTTCCACCCGCTTCAACTGTTCGCGGAGAATACGTCGCAACATGACGACGCCACCATCGGAGGTGCCGAGGTTTTCGAGCGCATGCACGGCAGTCGTGCGCTGGCCCTCCTGCGCTTCGCGGTCGTCGGGCTTGCGCTGGCGCTCCTCATAGCTTCGCTCCACAGCCGCACCCGGCCGGACCGTGCCGTCGCTGATGTCGGTCCCGGGGCGCCAGCCGGGCTTCGGCTCACCGTTCTCCAACGGCCAGGCGACCATGCTGATGCCACGGACATGCTCGTTGTCTACCGGCACCACCCACGACAGTTCCGAGGCGCGCGTTTTGCGAGCGCCGCTGTCGTAGACTGCGGGGACGAGGAAGGCGTTCGGAACGATGCACTCGGCGTGGCGAATAAAGTAATTGCCATTTGGCAACTGGCGCACCATGTTGAAGCGCACGCCCAATGACGTCTTCTCAAACTCGATCCTGGCCATGTCCCGAACCTTCGTGTCGTCCGCCAGGCCGTCGAGCATGTTATGCCCCTGGTTACCACTGATGACCTGGTGCAGCATGATGAGGTGCCACGGATCGACGACGTTCTCATAATGCTGCAGCCAGTTGCAATCCTTGACGTAACCAATCCCCTGATCGCCCCAAAGCCGCATACCCCGCAGTTCGACTTCGCCCACCACGTTCGGGTCGATAATGTCGTAGACGGGGAATGCCGGCTCGGTCCCAGGCGGGCCCATGTAGATAAAGACAAGTCCGCCAAATTCGAGCGTCGGATAGGCCGGCTGCCACACATTCATCCGCTCGCGAAACTCCTCGCTCTCGCATGGCATGTCAAGACAGCGGCCCTCGGTGTCATAGAGCCAGCCGTGAAAACAGCAGCGCAGGCCCCTTTCCTCCACGCGCCCCCATTCGAGCGAGGTCCCGCGATGTGAGCAATGCGGCATCAATGCGCCAACCTTCCCTGCCCCGTCACGAAACAGGACAATCTCCTCGCAGAGGAGTTTCTCCTTGCGCGGCCGGTCCGTCAGTTCATCCGAGGTGCAGACAGGCTGCCAATAGCGCCGTAGCAACTCACCCATTGGGCTCCCCGGCTCGACGCTGGTAAGTTCGGGCGCGGCCGGCGGGGTTTGGTGTCCATACGCTGACTGCATCATGTTCCTCCAGGTAGTGTTGTAGCGTTGTCAAGGCAGGACACAAGATATCCTTGACTTGGGTGCGGTATAAATACGTCGCGGATGGAAAGACTGTCAGGCATCGCAGGATAATCACATCTGTTTCTTATTTGGCCCATCAAGCATGTCCTTGATGGTGCTTAGTGCCTGACACGCTCCAAAATGCTCATATATCGTGCCATTTAGATAACTCATGAGTGACGAGTTCGCGCCTGTTTTTCACGGGTTCGCGCCGGCGTTCGTCAGTGCCAATCCCCCCATCAGCAAGCTAATCCGCTTCATCTAGTTTCCTTCCATCACCAATCTCGTCTTCAGGCGGTGACGCCTCGATGCGGCTTTCGGCTTGAGCAGTCCGTTTGCACACTCGATCCACGCATCCATGCGATACTTCGTAATGCATAATATAAAGGACGATCATGGCGCTCTGGACTGGATGGTGGGACGCGATCTGGCTGTTGCGCCGCGCGTTCTCCCGTCTGCGCGGCTCATGTGGTTCGCGACTGTCGTGGCTGGCTTGACGGTGCGCACCGACTTGCTTGGCGTGAGCAGCATCGTGCGAGCCCTCAAGCTGCGACCAGCCCTCTACGGAAAGCTGCTCGGCTGCCTGCAGAGCGATGCCGTCCAGCTCGACAGGCTCACGGCGCTGTGGACCCAGATCGTGCTGCGGCTGTTCCCCGACCCGCTACGCGTCAATGGCCGACCGGTCCTCGTCGGGGATGGCATCAAGGTGGCCAGGAGCGGCAGGAAGATGCCTGGCGTCAAGCTGCTGCATCAACAGCCCGACTCAAACACCAAGCCCGAATACATCATGGGACACTCGATGCAGGCGGCGAGCCTGCTCGTGCGGGCCGCCAACAGCGTCTTCGCCGTACCGCGGGCTGTGCGCATTCACGAAGGCCTGGTGTGGACCAATCGCGATCGACGTACCCTGCTCGACAAGATGATCTCGCTACTGGGTATCGCCTCAGTGCAGGAGCCGTTCTACTTCGTGGCCGATGCCTTCTACGCGGCGGGCAAGATCGTCAAAGGCCTTCGCGAGAACGACAACCACCTGGTCACGCGCGTGAAGACCAACGCGGTTGCCTGTGCCGTTCGTGCACGCAGGCGCGCGCAAACGCGAGCGTCCCAGGCGCTATGGCGAGAAGGTCAAACTCAGATCGCTACTCGATGCTCCCCAGGCCATGCAATGCGCCCCCAGCCCGTTTTATGGCGAACACAATGTTCGCCACTATCGGATCTGCGATCTGCTGTGGCCGGCGTGCGGCCAGCTGGTTCGCTTCGTCGCCGTGATTCACCCCGACAGGGGTTCATGCCTGCTGATGTGCACCGACCTCAAACTCGACGCCATCGAGATCACTCGCCTGTATGGATTGCGCTTCAAGATCGAGTACAGTTTCAAACAGGCGGTGCACCGGATCGGCACACTCGCGTACCACTTCTGGATGCAGGACATGAAGCCGCTTGCCCGCCGTTGCGGCGATCAATATATGCATCGCGAGTCGCGCGATTATCGCAACGCCGTTAAGCGAAAGATCCACGCTTATCACGTTTTCATGCAAGCCGGCATCCCGCCATCTGAGCTCGTCGTCGCCAACGCACTACGCCAGTGCCTGCCGGAATTTCTCGTGAATAGCACCAGAACCCATTTCTTCGCAAAATTCATCGCAGAAAAGCAGGACTCCGATACATTCGAGATGTTCAGACTGGGAACATAGCCGAAAATTGGCCCGAATTCTGCACTCGCGAGTAATTTAATTCGATAAATTGAATTTATGAAAAATAGGATCTCGAAGAAATGCCGATTTCATAGTCAATTGGTTAAATCGCGGTAGGGATGCCATTGCTGGGCGCTTCTTCCACGTAACGCAGCTCGCCATCAAGCAGACGCTGAAGAACGGCAGAGGCCACATCGTCAGCATCAGGACCACGCTCGCTGACCAGGCGAATCACAATGTGCCTTCGGTGCTCGCTTCGCTCACCAAGGCCGATATCAGCGCCAATGCCGTTTCGCCGGGCATCATAAGTCGCCGAAGTACGCGCCAAAAGCCCACGCGACGCTCGCCGCGCTGCACCCGATGGGCTGCATGGGCGAAATGAGCGATATCGTCGATGCGATCCTCAATCTCGACTCGGCGCTCTTCGTGACGGGCGGGATCCCGCATTTAGACGG
Organism: Paraburkholderia sp. A3BS-1L; assembly: GCF_051125215.1. Classification (NCBI taxonomy): domain Bacteria; kingdom Pseudomonadati; phylum Pseudomonadota; class Betaproteobacteria; order Burkholderiales; family Burkholderiaceae; genus Paraburkholderia; species Paraburkholderia sp. A3BS-1L. Next base: position 28,488 of record NZ_CP120446.1, read on the forward strand.
TGGCCAGAGCCCGGGTTACTGAGCCAAGTACCGGCAGCGAAGCTGCGCGCCGTTCAGCGCGCTGGCGTATGCAATTGTTCCACCAGAAAGTCGACGAAAGCGCGAACGCGCGACGTCAGGTAGCGCGCATGCGGGTAAAGCAGGATAAACGGCCGAGTACGCCCCCCCGCATCACGCAGCACCTCTACGAGTCTGCCTTCGCGCAGGTCGTCCTCCACCACGAAGCGGTACGTCTGAAAGAGGCCCGCCCCGGCCCGCGCGAGCGTGACGCCAGCGAGCGCGTCGCCAGATGTTCCGTAACTTCCGTTCGTCAGCACGTCGCCATCTTCGTGCGACCCCTCGAAGGTCCATGCGAGATTGCGGCCACTGCTCGGCAGTTCGAACTGTATGCATTCGTGGGTCTGCAGGTCCGCTACAGTCTTTGGCACGCCCGCGCGCTTGAGGTAGCCCGGCGTCGCCACAACGACCAGTTCCGCATCTTCGAGCTTGCGTGCCACGAGACTGGAGTCGGCCGGCGCTCGCCCGCGTATCGCGAGATCGAAGCCTTCATCGGCGAAGTCGATGTTGCGGTTGCTCAAATGCGTCTCGACCTGGACCTGCGGATAGCGCTCGCGAAACGCCGGCAGCAGCGGCAGCACGCGATAGTGCCCGTACGGAGTGGGCACACTGACGCGCAGCACGCCAGCGGGCGTGGCCTGCTCGCCCGTGACTTCGCGCTCGGCATCCATGAGTTGCGTCAAGGCCTGACGACATTGCTCAAAGTAGCGCCGCCCAGCATCGGTGAGGCGAATCTGGCGCGTGGTGCGCACGAAAAGCCGCGCGCCGAGCCGCTCTTCGAGCCGAGCCACGGAGCGGCTCACCGCAGCAGGCGTAACACTCGCCGCGTTGGCCGCCAGCGTAAAGCTGCCTAACTCCGCTGCAAGACAAAACAGTTCAATGCTGCCCAGCAGCAGATCGTCGAATTTGCGTTGCATGCCTGTATTCCCACGCTTTTTGAGTCCCGCGCTTCCAACTGGTTATGGTGCGCTTATCGTGCAACGAATGCGCCTGGCGCAATTTGCTATACGGCGTTGCGAGTGAGTTGTTCTGCCGATATTTGCCCCGCGCGCACGCCTGCCTAAAGTGTGCCTCAGGCATGAGGCGCACGCAGCGGAGCGCCTCTCTCCCCAGCGAGGAGAACGTCGTGTCCGCGGAACAAAAACTCGCACATCTCGGCCTCACCCTGCCCGCGGCACCGCAGCCACTCGGTAACTTCACCGCCGTTTCCGAGGCGGGCGATCGGCTCTTCGTCTCCGGCCAGGGTCCGCTTGCCGACGGCAAGCCACGCTGTACCTGACGCGTGGGCGTGGAGCAGACGCTCGAAGAAGGCCACGAGGCCGTGCAACTCACTGCGTTGAACGTGCTCGCGCAGATCAAGCGGGCACCTGGAGGACTTCGAGCGTGTGCATGATATCGTGCGCCTGGAAGGCCACGTGAGCTTTGCGGAAGGCTTCCTCAAACAGTCCATGTACTAGACGGCGCATTGGACCCACTGGCGGCCGCGCTCGGAGAAAAGGCCGGACATGCGCGCGAGACGTTCTCGCATTCGCAATTGCGCACCAAGATGCCCGTCGAGCTCGTGGTGATCGCACAGTTCCAGATCGCCTGAACGCCTCTTTTTGTTCGACGCGAAACATCGGCACGCGCGTCACGCGCGCTTGCTGAACGGCTTCTGTATGCCCAGGGCGCGCAGCACCCCCCGGCCGCCTGCTTGAGTGTTCATGTTGCTTGACCTCCGGTAGCGTTCCAGTTTCCGTGTGTCCGCCACCGTATCAGGCCTGTGCGCGGCTGCGTGCCCAGCACGCGAGGCCGCTGCAGGCGATCAGCAGCGCGCCGGTCACAAAGAACACGGCATGCAGGCTGAAGTGAACGCCGATCACGCCGCCGATCACCGGCCCCACCACCTGACCGCTGAATTGCGCCGATTGCAGATAGCCGAGCAGGCTGCCCGTTCTGCTTTCGTCTACCGATTGCCGCGCGAGCTTGCCGATGGCAGGCAAGAGGCCCGCGAGCGTCATGCCCATCACCACGCGCAGCGCAGCGAGCTGCCACCAGTGCGCAACGAACGCTTGCGGCACCATCGCAAGCCCCGTGAACACGAGACAGGCGATGATCACACGCCAGCTGCCGAAGCGGTCGGCAAACGCGCCGAGGCGCGCCGCCGTGAGCATGCTGCCGAGCGCCGAGCACGCCATGACCACGCCCGCCACGCGTGCGAGGTGCCCCGCGCTCACGCCCAGGCTGCCGATATAGACCGTGATGATCGGCTCGATCGACATATTGGCGAGCAGCACCATCATCGCGGTCACAAGCAGCGCCGCCACGACCGCGTAGTCGGGGCGGCGCACGCTCGCGGCGGCCGCGCCTCGTGCTTGGCCTTTTGCGTCGCTCCCCGGATGAAATTCCTCCTTGATCACGAAGATCGTCAGCAGCGCCGCCACCGCAATCACCGCGCCGCCCGCGAAGAACGTACCGCGTATGCCGATCCAGTCCGGTAGCACACCGCCAACCAGCGGCCCGACGAGATTTCCCGCCAGCGCGCCCGTGGAAAGCATGCCGAGCGCCCAGCCCGCGCGCTCGCGCGGCGCCTGTGTGCCGACCATCACCGTGGAAGCTGAGGCGTAGCCGCCCACGAGCCCGGCGATCAGCCGCAACGCAACGAGTTCATACACATTGTGCGCCACGCCGATCAACGACATCACCACGGCCATGCCGATCGCCGCACGCACGAGCATGGGTTTGCGGCCAAAGCGGTCGGCAAGGCGCCCCCACAGCGGCGCGGTGAGCGCCGTGCCAAGGAACGTCGCGCCGAATGCGATGCCCGACCACTGGATCACGGCCGACTGCGAGCTCACACCGAGCTGGCGTACATAGAGCGGCAGGAACGGCAACAGCATGCTGAGGCTCACGAGCGTTGTGAACGAGCCGAACACGCAGACGACGAGATTGCGCCGCCAGTACTGGACGTTGCGCTCAGCGTAGCCGCGCGGTTGCACCTTTCCGAAGGCGCGCGGGGAAGAAGAAATCGTGGAATTCATTTGGCCCTCAGCGCGGAGAAGAGATCGATGAAAAACGCGAGCATCAGCGCGGCCGCGCCGATCGCGAACAGGACGACGTAGCTGCCGCCGCTTTGTGAGAACACGAACGAGAGCCCGTAGGCCGCGACCGCCTGCATTACGGCGAAGCTCGTGGTGGCGCGGCTCCAGGTGCCCTTCACGTCGAATGGATGATGCGCGAGCAACTCGTTCACGCGCCCGAGGGCCAGCGGTACGATACCGGGCGTATACGCGCCTACCAGCACTGCGGATACCATGAGCCCCGCCGGGCCAAGGAATCCCACAGCCGGAATCGCGACCGCGACGGCCTGCACGAGATACGCCACGCGCAACGCCGGACGGAAGCCCGCACGATCGGCGAGGCGCCCTGCTGCGAGCGGGCCCACTATTGCGCCGAGACCGTAGAGCACCCAGAACTGCGCGCCCGCATTGACGCCGCGGCCAAGCCCGCGCGCCACGAAGTCGACAAGGAAGATCATGTGCGGCACGAGCCCCACGGCGTTCAGGCCGTATTGCGCATAGAGCGTTCGCAGGCGCGCGCGCGGGTACGCAGGCGCGTTTTCGATGCGCGACGGCGCGTGAGCAGGCGTGGGCGCGGCGTGCTCGGGCCAGCCGTTCCAGGCCAGAAACGTGAGCAGGATTGACACGGTGGCGAGCCCGAGCCAAGTGCAGGTCAGGCCTTGGCGCAGCAGGCCAGGCACGATGGTGCCGGAAGCCGCGATGCCGAGCCCGATGCCCGTGAAGATGCCGCCGCTCGCGAAGCCGCGGCGCGCCGGCGGCACGTGCGCAAGGATCGTGGGCGCGGCGAGCACCATCAACGCGCCACCCGATAGGCCCGACGCGAAGCGCCAGATGAAAAACCAAAGAAACGAGACCGGCACGGCGCAGGCCACGAAGGCGATCGTCGCGAGCAGCATCATCGCGCGCAGCACGGTGGCAGGCTTCGCTGCGCGAACCATTGCGCCCGCGAGCAGCGCGCCCGCGAGATAGCCACCCAGGTTTGCCGCCCCGAGGTAGGCGGCGGTCGAAGCGGGAAACCAGTGTGCGCCGATGATGGCGGGCAAAAGCGGTGTATAGGCGAAACGCGCCAGGCCAATGCCGATGAGACTCGCGCTGGCCCCGGCGAGCGTGCCTCGCCAGACGTTGAAGGCGGTCGGTGCAGCCGGACTCAAAACCGCTTGTTGCATGACTGACTCCCGCATACCGGTGCTTTGGAGCACCCAGTGAAGATGGGAGTCAGTCTAGATTAGGCTACGCTTCGAGAGAATCACTGCGGTGCGGAAGTCATTCTTCCGCACAGCGGTTGAACGGGGGCTCAATCAGCGTCCGCAATCAGCCTTGCCTGCTCGAAATACTCACGTAGCCTCGGCACGGCGAAATCGACGAAACTGCGCACCTTTGGCACTGATAGTCGACCATGCGGCATCACGAGATTCACGGGCAGCGGCGCGTGCTCGTTGTCGCGCAGGACAATCTTGAGGGCCCCGGCCTTCACCTGTTCCGCCACGTGATAGGAAAACAGCCGCGTGACGCCGTGCCCCGCCACGGCGCAGGCCAGCGCCGCACGGATCGTATTGACGGTGAAGCGCGGCGAGAACTGCACGACCTGTGGGAGTGCCGTCTGCCGCGCCGCCGGAAAGCTCCATGAGTCGAGCCCGAAGTGCGTCATCGAAATGATCGTGTGGCTGGCGAGATCGGCGGGCGATTCGATCGCCGAATGCCTGGCGAGATACTCTGGCGATGCGACGACCACCCGTCTCACCTCGCCCACCGGTATGGCGACCAGCGTCGAGTCCTGCAGATGCGCGATGCGCAGCGCTACATCGATGCCCTCGTCAATGAGGCTCACGGGCCGGTCCAACAGATGCAGACGGATCGATACGTCTGGGTGGCGCTCGAGGAAGGCGTCGATCATCGGGCGCAGCACGTCTTCACCCACGGCCACGGCCGCCGTGACACCCAACAGGCCACGCGGCATCGAGTGCTCGTCGGCAGCGAGCAGGTCAGCTTCCTCAAGGTCAGCGAGAATGCGCCGGCACGCCAGCGCATAGCGCTCCCCCGCCTCGCTCAGCCGTATCGTGCGCGTGGTGCGATATAGGAGCGGCGTGCCCGTGTGCGCTTCCAGGAACGCTATGGCCCGGCTCACCGCCGCGGGCGAACGTCCGAGCCGGCGCCCCGCGCCCGCCAGGCTCCCCTCATCCAGCGTGGCGACGAATACCTTCATGGCGTCGATACGGTCCATTGCGCGTTTGGCTGTGCAGTCGCCGCAGTCTGTGAATTCCGCGTCGATCTTAGCGGAATACGGCGCAGAGGCGGTGCATGCGCGGACGTATTATTGCAGTAAGGCGGCCAAACAAGCTGAAGCTCGGTTGTGCGAGCGTCGGCATCCCATTGCGCTGACGCACGCGTAACCGCAACGGACTGATAGTACGTTCTCAATGCCGCGTGCGTACCGTCTTGCCACGCACCACATCGCGCAGACCGATGAAGAGACAACGCGGGCCCCGCAGGACCCCATGCCCAGCATCGCTCCCAGCCATCAGAGCCACTATTGGGTAGAGGCCAGACTCGATAAACGCCGTAGCCAGAACCTCTTTTATTACATGGCGGAAAGACGAAATGCGCCGCGCGAGCAGACTGGCGCGATTGTGCTGGCCTAGAACATGTCCGAGGCGGGTTGATGCCCCGCACGCATGCTCCCCGACTCCTCGCCATCCCTCGACGGGATGAACGGACCGGTGATCATGTCCGAATAGCTCATGCCAGGCCCGACCATCGGAAATACATCGGCATCCTGATCGATCATGACTTCGAGAAAAGCGGGACCATCGAACGCCAAGAAAGCCCGGAGCTTTTCCTCGACTTCGCTCAGGACGTCAACACGCTGCGCGAACTCGAACCCGTCGGCACGCGCGGCCATGACAAAGTCCTTCCGATGCAGCGACTTGTCGCTCACGCACAGGCGCCCGTCGTAGAAGAGACGCTGCCACTGCCGGATCATCCCGTCACCGACATTGTTGAACAGCAGCACTTTGACCGGCACGCCATACGTGGTCACGGTTTCCAGATCGCCGATATTCATGCGCATGCTGCCGTCGCCGTCGATGTCGATCACGAGGGCATCCGGGCGTCCCATCTGAGCGCCGATCGCAGCGGGCAGGCCAAAGCCCATCGTCCCCATGCTGCCCGACGTGAGAAAGCTGCGCGGCTCGACGAAGTCGAAGAACTGCGCGGCCCACATCTGGTGCTGGCCCACGCCCGTGGTGACGATAGCCCGCCCGCCGGTAATCTCGCTCAGCTTCTCCACTATGAATTGCGGCTGAATGAGCGAGCTGTTGCGGTCATAATTCATGCAGTAGCGCTGCTTCAGTTCCCTGATGTGCTCGAGCCACGCCAACGGCGCCTGCACGTGCGTTTCGTGTTGCATCAGCGAAACCAGGGTGTCTTTCGCGTCGCCGACGTGGCTCCAGTGCGCGCGCTTCACTTTGTTGATCTCCGCTTCGTCGATATCGATGTGCGCGACATGGCGCGCTCGCGGCGCGAATGCATGCGGGCGGCCGCCGGCGACACGATCGTCGAATCGTGCGCCCACGGCAATCAGGAAGTCGCAGTCTTCCACTGCGTAGTTCGCGCAGGCCGCGCCGTGCATACCCAGCATGCCGAGCCCCAGCTCGTGCTTCACGGATATCGAGCCGAGCCCCATCAGGGTGTTCACCACGGGAATGCGGTAGCGCTCGGCGAACTGCCGTAATTCAGCCGTGGCACCGGCGGTCATGATGCCCCCGCCCGCATAAAGCAGCGGGCGCCTGCTTTGCGCCAGCAAATCGAAGAATTCGTCACGCTTGCTCGCTTCGAGGCGCGCGCCCTTCGCCACCTTGCGAAGCCGGTCGGAGTATCCACGAAACGCCAGGGTGCCGTGCCCCTGCCAAGTGCCGGTACAGTTCTGGATGTCTTTGGGCACATCCACGACGACCGGGCCGGGACGGCCGGAGCGCGCGACTTCGAACGCCGTGCGCAGCGTCTGTTCGAGCTTGTCCGGGTCGGTCACCAGAAACACCTGCTTGGCGCACGCCGACATGATGTTGAACACTGGTGCTTCCTGGAAAGCGTCGCTGCCGATCGCAGCGCGCGGCACCTGCCCGCAGATGAGGACCACCGGGACCGAGTCACCATTGCAGTCGGCAATCGGCGTCACCGCGTTGGTCGCGCCGGGACCCGACGTCACCATGAACACGCCGACCTTTCCGCTCGCGCGTGCGTACCCCGCGGCCATGAAACCGGCGGTCTGCTCGTTGGCGGGTACGACGAGGTTGATCTGACGTTCGGGCTCGTCGGCGTACAGCTCGTTGAAACGAAACACCGCGTCGTAGGTCGGCAGGATCGCGCCGCCGCTATAGCCGAACACGGTATCGACACCCTGTTCGCTGAGTACGCGCAAGATGATGTCGGCGCCCGACATCGGTTCGCCGGGAAGCGGCGCTTTCTGGGAGCTTTCTGAAGCAAATTTCGGGTTCTGGGTCATACCTGGCTCGCACGGAAACGGGCGCTGATGCGATCAGCGGCCAAACACAACGGATCATTTCCCTTCCGACTCAAGAACAGCGTATGTCCCCTACCAGCTCGTGGACGACGCCTTCAGCGGGTTCTCCGCATGAAGCACACTCCACCCGGCACTCTTTTGACGCGCCCCTGGAAATACCGTGAGAAAGGGTTGCAAGAATTCTGACAACGATTGAAGCGGTGTGCGTCGGCAATAAGGTTGTTTATGGGCCAGGATGCGTCGCATCCGGGCCACCACGGCTGACGGCTAACCGTTCCTACCATTCGGCAATGCCCACGTCCATGTCCTCGTCGTAGAACGCAACGAGAAACTCTTCGGGCATCAACCACGAATCGACGCTCACGGTTTGCGCGCCAACATCGACATCGACCTTCGCGTCGGCGTCCACGGACTTCATCGCATGCACGATCGTCGCGAGATCGTCCGTGCGGATTTCAGTTTTCATCGCGAACTTCATTTTTCACCTCTCTGTCTGGATAACCAGTCCCGATTACTATAGGATCAAGGCCCTCTGCCACCAACCAGGTTCGCCTCAATTCACTCTTTACATCGCATAACACACAGGCGGCACGAGGCAATCATTCAACGGGGTCGAGGGCGTCTACCGCTTTGGTGAACGCAAGGACCGCTTCCCGCACGCCTGCGACTCCCAGACCATTCAAGCGGAGCAGTTCCGCACGGTCGCCGTGCTGGACGAACGCGTCGGGAAGTCCGAGCCGAAGCATGCGTATGGCCCACCCTTCCGCTGCAATCCGTTCGGCGCATGCGGCGCCCGCTCCGCCAAGCACGGTGCCTTCTTCGAGTGTCACGATCACCTCGTGCTCGTTGGCAACCGTCAGCAACACGTCTTCATCGAGCGGCTTGACGAAGCGCATATCGACCACGGTCGCATCGATCTCCTTTGCGACTTCCATCGCGACCGAGAGCAAGGGCCCGAACGCCAGAAACGCCACCCGCGCGCCGGCCCGCTTGCCGGATACCCGGCAAATCCGAGCGCGAACAGAACCGGCAGATTCTGCAGGGCGACGTCGTGAATCAGCTGGTCGTACCCGCGCTGAAGAAACGTCGAGTAGATGGCGACGACGGGCCTCATTCCCTCGACGGCGAGGCCGGCCGCGAGCGTAACAGCATACTGTTCCGCGATTGCTCGTACGGAGCCATCACGCGGCCTTCCATCTGGTCGGGTGAAAGCCCCGCGTACTGCCACCATGCTAATCATCGGGATATTGATCGGATTAAAAATATCAGTAGGTGTACGAAACGTCGAAAGAACGCCGACGATCAGGATAAACACGGCCAGCACAACGAAGGTATAAGGCCGTTTCAGCGCAATGCGCACGATGCCAATCATGATAATTCCAGTATTGAAGCTGGCATCGCCCCCTAACCACAGCGGATTCCAGCAAGCAGATGCTCGATGCCTCGAATCAATCTGCGTTTGATGGGATCCGGCCCGCGGACTCTCGAGGCGCACCGATCCAGTGGATGGCGGCAGCCACGATGCCGAGTGCGACACCGAAGGCGACGATGCCTGACCAGCCAAAGCGGCTCATGAGCCAGCCGCTGACCGTCGCGCCGACTGCGCCGCCGAAGAAGGTGGCCGTCATATAGAGGCTGTTGATGCGGCCTTGCGCTTTCGGATCGACCGAGAAGGCGCGGGTCTGGTTGGAAACGAGACCGGACTGCACGCCGATATCGAGCAGGACCACGCCCACGATCAACAGCGTGAGCGACGTGGCCGCGCCGGAGAGAAGCACGTAGGCAAGCGTCGCGATGCCGATACTGGCGCCGATGACCTTGCGGAAGCCCACGCGGTCGGTGGCATTGCCGCCCAGCGATGCGGCGAATGCGCCGGCCGCGCCGATGATGCCGAAGCCGCCCGCCCAGGCGCTGCCGAGATGCCACGGTCCGCTCTTGAGCAGCGCGGCGAGATTGACCCAGAAGGCGTTGAAACAGGCCCACAGCAACGCCTGGATGATCATCGATTCGCGAATCGGACGATTGTCGCGAACGAGCGGCCACAGCGAAGCAAGCAGACGCCCATACGAAAGATTCGTCGAAGGCACGCCCTTCGGCAGCAGCGCAGCGGCGGCGATGAAGACGGGCACCATAAACACGGCTTCCGCGCCGTACACCGCGCGCCACCCCCACGCCGCGCCGATCACGCCAGCGATCGTGCGCCCGACCAGGATGCCGACCATGATGCCGCTCACGACGGTGCCGACATTGCGGCCCCGCTCGCTCGGCAACGACATGACGGCGGCGAACGGCACGAGCTGCTGAGGCACGCAGCTCACGATACCAAGCGCAAACGAAGCCGCGATCAGTGCCCAGATGCCGGGCGCAACCGCCGCCGTCGCCGCAAAAACGAGCGCGAGTGCGATTTGCGTGAGCACGAGCTTGCGCCGGTCGAACCGGTCGCCAAGCGGCAGCAGCAGCGCGAGGCCGGTCGAGAAGCCGAGTAGTGCCGCTCCCGCAACGAAATCGACCGCCGTAATGTTGACCCGCAGGCTCGCTGCGATCAGCGGCAGAATCGGCTGAGTGCAATAGATGTTTGTGATCACTGCTCCTGCGATGATCGCCATCATGACGAACTTGCCGCGCGATGCGACGGCGGGCGTAGCTGCACTTTCTCGGGTGCTGGGTAAGCCGCTCACGAAAACCTCCTTGTGCCTTGAATTTCTCCAGTCGTTGCAGAGATTTGCCGCGATCCAGATTGAGGTCGAACGTTACGCGCTTGCATTTACGAAGAGAATCCCCCACGATCAAGATTCATCCTTCCACTATTTTATAGGGTCCATGAATCGCCTCGAAGCCATGGCCATCCTCGTTTCGGTCGCCGACGCGGGCAGTCTCTCAGCCGCCGCGCGGCGCCTCGACATGCCGCTCGCCACGGTCAGCCGCAAGGTTGGGGAACTGGAAGCGCACCTGAAGACGCGCCTCTTTCACCGCACGACGCGCAAGCTTTCATTGACGGAAGCCGGCAGCGCATACGTGGCCGCCTGCCGGCGCATTCTCGAAGACATCGGCGAAGCCGAGCGCGCCGCAACGGGGGAATACGCCGCGCCCAAAGGCGAACTTGTGGTCACCGCGCCCGTTGCGTTTGGCCGCCTGCACGTGGTGCCGGTGGTGGCGGAATTCCTCGCGCACTATCCGGAGATCGACATCAATCTCCTGCTGACCGATCGCGTCGTTCATCTGATGGATGAACACGCGGACGTCGCGGTGCGCATTGGCGAGCTGCCCGACAGCACGTTGATCGCGTCGCGAGTGGGCACGGTGCGCCGGGTCATTTGCGCCAGCCCCACCTATCTCGCGAAGCATGGCGTGCCCGCAGAACCCGCGGACCTGGCCGGCCATCAATGCATCACCTTCGAGGCGCTCGCTTCCTTGCGTGCATGGGCGTTCGGCTCCGGCAAGTCGGAGCAGTCCGTGCCCGTTCATTCGCGGCTTGCCGTGAACACCGCGGACGCCGCTATCGAAGCCGCGATCCTCGGCGTGGGGCTGATACGCGTGCTGTCCTACCAGGTTGCACGCGCCGTTCGCGCCAACGAGTTGCGCGTCGTGCTCGACGCGTTTGAAGCGGCGCCGCTGCCCGTCAATCTCGTGCACGCGGGGCAAGCCCCCCTGCCGCTCAAGCTGCGCGCGTTTCTCGACTTCGTGTCGCCGCGCCTCAAGGCGCGCATGCCCGCTGTTTGAATTCCCCGCGTTATTGAGCGCGAGTATCAACTGCTGTTCATCGCAGGTGGTTTTTGTCATCGTCGTTGGTGCGTAACCTTGGCTCGCAAATGGGAAAACGCAAGGCGAAACGCAATGGATATGTCAGCAATCACCGCAATGAAGGCTTCCGCGCCCGTCGGACATGCGCTTTCAGAGCAGCCCGCGTGGCGCTGCGTGTTTCGCAACGACGCGCTCACGGTCGGACTGATCCTGCCGCTCGAAACGCATCCGGACTCGCCCGTCCCGACCATGCGCGATCACATCGTCATGGCGCAGCGCGCCGAGTCGATGGGCGTGGCCGCGCTGTGGATGCGCGACATCCCGTTCTACGATCCCGCGGCGACGCCGGCCAGATCTTCGAACAGCTGGTATATATCGCCAGCCTCGCGGCAGTAGCCGGTCATAACCGTGCCGGCAATCTTCAGGCGCGCGGCGTTTTCACGCCGCGCTTACCTTACTTCGACGCAGGCATGGCGAACTCCGCGCCCTTGTCGATGCTGTCGGGCCAACGCTGCGTCACGCTCTTGTAGCGTGTATAGAAGCGCACGGCCTCCTCGCCGTAGGCGTGATGATCGCCGAACAGCGAGCGCTTCCAGCCTCCGAACGAATGCCACGCCGACGGCACCGGACTCGGCACGTTGATGCCCACCATGCCGATCTGAATCTGCCGGGTAAACGTGCGGGCTGCGGCGCCATCGGCCGTGAACAGGGTGACGCAATTGCCCAGTTCATGCGCGTTGACAAGCTCGATTGCACTGGCGAGATCCGGCACTCGCACCACCGAAAGCACCGGCCCGAAAATCTCTTCGCGATAGATCTTCATATCCGGCTGCACCTCGTCGAAGAGCGAACCGCCGAGGAAGAAGCCCTCTTCGTGCCCCGCCACGGTATGGTCGCGCCCGTCCACCACGAGCTTCGCGCCAGCGGCGACGCCCGCATCGATATAACCCAGCACCTTGGTGCGATGCGCGGCACTGATGAGCGGCCCCATGTCCAGATCTGGCTCCATGCCCGCCCCGATGCGCAACGAGCGCACGCGCGGCGCGAGACGCTCGATCAGTTCGTCGCCAATGCTCCCCACCGCGACCGCGACCGACGTCGCCATGCAGCGTTCGCCCGCGGATCCGTATGCCGAATTGATCAGCGCATCGACGGCCTGATCGAGATTCGCGTCGGGCATGACGACGAGATGATTCTTCGCACTGCCCAGCGCCTGCACGCGCTTGCCGCGTTTGGCGCCCTCTGCGTAGATGTATTCGGCCACCGGCGTGGAGGCGACGACGGACATCGCGGCCACATCGGGATGCTGAATCAGCGCGTCGACGGTGCCCTTGTCGCCGTTCACCACGTTGAAGACACCTTTGGGAAAGCCCGCCTCGATGAAGAGTTCCGCGAGCCGGATCGACGACGACGGCGTGCGCTCCGAGGGCTTGAGGATGAACGTGTTGCCGGTCGCGGCGGCCATGACGAACATCCAGCACGGCACCACCACCGGGAAATTGAACGGTGTGACGCCGGCAATCACGCCCACGGGCTGCCGCAAGTTCCAGCTGTCGACGCCGCTGCTGCTTTGATCGGTGAAGCCGGTCTTGAGCAGGTTCGGAATGCCGCACGCGAATTCGACAATTTCGATGCCGCGCATCACTTCGCCCCTGGCGTCCGAAAAAAGCTTGCCGTGGTCGCGTGTAATGAGTTCGGCGATTTCGTCGAGGTGCGCTTCGAGCAGTTCCTTGAACTTGAACATCAGGCGCGCGCGCTTGAGCGGAGGGGTTTCGCTCCAGTCCGCAAACGCGGTTTTGGCGGCCGCGACGGCGGCGGCAACCTCGGTGGTATTCGCAACCGGCACGCGCGCCGTAATGCGGCCCTGCGCGGGATCGTAGACGTCGTTGAATCGGCCGCTTGCGCCTGCCGTGCATTGACCGTCGATGAAATGTTTCAGTTGGCGCACCGCGCCCTGGTTTGCTTCGCTCATACGTCCTTCCTTTAGGGAATCTGGGCACTGCGCGTGGAAGAAAGTCCGCATCACAGCGCGCGTCAAGTCAGGTGGCCGGGCATCTCCATGACTCCCCGCCAGGATAGGCAGCCATTGACCGCCGACGAGAACAGTCTACGTTCTACGGCTCCCGGCTGAGGCGCTAGCTTCGACGCTTTGGGGACATTCCCGGCTAGTTTTCGGCCATCGCGAAACAGCAGAAATCGCGGCGATCCGAAGGGTCGAATGGCTTCGCAGCGCGGCGCTAAATGCGCTCTGAGGGCGGAGGCGTTACCCTGTGCGGGAAGCGTGAAATGGAAGCTGGCGCCAACGGGCGCGTTCGGCGTCACCCATAAGCGCCCACCGTGGCTCTGCACGATCGAGCGGCGGGCTATGGATTACCCGCCATATGTCGACTCCCACCCCCCTCCCAGCGCTTTACAGAGCGTAATGAGATTCGTAGCCGCCGTGGCTCTGCTTTGCTCGAGATTGCTTTGGGCTTCGAGCAACTGCTTCTGCACGTTCAATACATCAAGATAATTGAGCGCCCCGGCCTTGTACCGTTCCCGCGCGACCGAGAGCGCGCGCTCGTTCATGGTCACGGCCTGGGCCAGCCGGTCGCGGCGGCGCTGTTCGGCGTCGTAAGTGACGAGCGCATCGTCCACCTCCTGCCACGCGCGCAGCACCGTCTTCTTGTAGGCGATCGCGGCTTCCTGTTGTTGCGCCTCCCGCAGCTGGAGCGTGCCTTTCAGTCGACCGCCTTCGAAGATGGGAAAGGTAATGGAAGGACCGACGACAAACTGCCCGGACGCCCAGCTCGCCAGACTCGAGAGCTGAAGACTCTGAAAGCCCGCGCTGCCATTGAGCATGATGCGCGGATAGAAATCGGCCTTCGCCACGCCAATCGACGCCGTCGCCGCGTGCAGTTCGGCTTCCGCCTTGCGGATATCCGGCCGGCGCTGCACGAGTTCGGAAGGAAAGCCGATCGGCACCTGCGCGGGCAGCACGGGCACCTCCTGTGTCGCGGCGAGCGTCTGGCGCAGCGCGCCCGGTTCCTCGCCCAGCAGCAGGCCGATTGCATTGATCGTCGTTTCGGAGTGCGATTCGAGTGTGGGAATCAGGCTTTCGATGTTCTCCACCTGCGCCGAAGCGTTCGAGACATCGAGATCCGTCGTGACGCCTTCATGCGCACGCACCTGAGTAAGCTTCAGCGCGTCGTTGGCGATGTCCAGGTTTTGATGCGCGATCTGCAGGAGTTCCTGCGTGTCGCGAAGCTCGATATAGTCTCGCGCAAGCTCCGCGCGCGCGCTCAGCAAGACCGCGTTCCGGTCCTCATACGAGGCTTCGGAAAGCGCCGTCGCCGCTTCCACGCTGCGTCGCACGCGGCCCCAGATATCGATCTCCCAAGAAGCGTCGAAGCCGACCTGGTACAGGTTATACGCGGGCGAGCCCTTGGAGCCCGGCATCGCCGCCACGCCGAGCGGCGCACTCCCGGATGCCGACTGCGGCTGACTCTGCGTGGGCGTCACGCCAAGCAGCGAGAGAATGCCGTTTTCGCTGCCGCGTTCGCGGTTATACGATGCGGCACCGTCGAGCGTCGGATACTCGGCCGCGCCCGCCACGCGGCGTTCCGCCCGGCTTTGCAGCAGGCGCGCAGAGGCGGCCGCCACGTCCAGGTTCGCGTCGGCGAGTTGCTTTTCCAAGCCGTTCAACACCGGATCGTTGAACAGCGTCCACCATTGCGGACCGAACTGGCCTTCCACGGCTTTGCTCGGCGCCTGCGCCATCTGCGTGCGGTTAAAGACCTCAGGCGGCGGCGACTTCGGCGGTTCGAAGTTGGGACCCACCGTACAGCCGGCCATTGCGAGGAAAGCCACACATGCGAGAGCCGTGAGAAGGATCGCGCGAATGGAATATTGGCTCGTGTTCATTTTCTTTCCGCTCCCTCAGCCGTCGCTTCTGCGCTCCGGCCCATCGCCACTTCGGCTTCCACCGAGAGGCCAACGCTCAATGCCGCTGCAGCAGACTGCCCGCGATCGATCGTGATCTTGACGGGCACGCGCTGCACCACCTTCGTAAAGTTGCCCGTTGCATTGTCGGGTGCGATCGGCGCGAAGCTCACGCCGGTCGCCGGCGCGAGGCTGTCGATGCGGCCGCGAATCACGATGCCGGGAAGGCTGTCGACCGTCACGCGCACGCTTTCGCCGGACCGCAAATTGGTGATCTGGCTTTCCTGAAAGTTCGCGACGACATACGCATCCGAAAGCGGAACGATTGCCAGCACGGGTGCGCCGGGCGTCACAATGGCGCCGACCCGCGCCGAGCGGCGCCCCACCTTGCCGTCGACGGGCGCGCGGATTTCCGTATAGGAAAGATTGAGCCTCGCCTGTTCGAGCGCCGCTTCGGCGTGTTCAAGCGCGCCAGCGGCCTTGTCGCGCTCCGTGCGCAGGACGTCCAGATTCTGTTGGGTGGCCGTCAGCACCGCCTGGTCGTGCGACTGCTGCGCTAGCTGCTCGGCGAGCGTGCTCGAAGCCTGTTGTTGCTCCTGTGCGGTCCCTGCCCCCGCCGTGGAAAGATTCTGATAGCGCGAAGCATTGGCGCGCGCGAAGCCGATCGCCGCGTCGTCGGAGCGCAGTGTGGCGCGAGCCTGATCGACGAGCGAGGGCTGGCGCGCGATCTGCACGTCGAAGTTCGCCACCGACGCCTTTGCGCCCACCACCTCCGCCTCGGCGCTCATCAACGCGGCGCGATAGTCGCGGTCGTCGATGCGCACCAGCAACTGGCCGGCCTTCACCCCCTCGTTATCGTTCACCAGTACGTCTGTGATCTGCCCCGCGACACGCGGCGCGACGAGCGTGAAATCCGCGGTGACGTAGGCATCGTTCGTGGATTCCGAACTGGAGTGAGACAGGAGCGTCGTGCCGCCCCAGGCAGCGACGCCGCCAACGGCGACAACTGCTGCAATACGAAGCCATTTCAATCTGGACGGTGCGGGGCTGGGTTTGGTCGATGACATGGAAAACGGACCTCATTTCGAAGCGGGCGGCGTAGTGCTCCACGGCGGATAGATCCGCACCGGCAGCACTGGAACAAGAAGAAGCAGCACGAGCACAACGCACGCCATCACCCGATAGAGATCGGCTGAAGTCAGCACGACGGCCTGCTCGTGAATACGGTGCGCGACTTGCCCCAGCGCGTCGGGGGTGTCGAGGCCATGGCCTGTCACCAGTGCGCGGTTGCCCAACTGGTCGACGAGCATGCTCGAATGGAAATGTTCGCGCGCGGTGCCCACCCCCTCGATCAGACCCGTCGCCATGGCGGCGGAGAACGTCTTGACCGTATTGAACATGGCCGACGCGAACGGGCCCTCCGTGGGCGGCAGCCCCGTCGTGACGCCCATGAGGATCGACATGATCACCATGGGCTGCGCGATGATCTGCAGCGCCTGGAGCACGTAGAAGTTGTCGCGAATCCACTCGGACGTCATGAAACTGCCAAGTGCGCACGTCGTGAACATCAGCGACAGACCGATTGCGATTGCCCAGCGATGATCGGCGCGCCGCGTGTTCAATAGCGCCGCCGTCAAAGGGAGCGTAATCAGCAGCGGAATGGCAAGCAACAGCGAGAGCGGCGCCGTCTGCAGCGGCCGGTAGGCGTGAACTTTGGCGAGAAACTGCCCGGGTATCGCTGCGACGCCCACCAGCAGGATCACGGTGCCGAGCAAGGTCGAGAGTCCGTGCGTGAAATTCCTGCGCTCGAGTAACTGGAGCTTGAAAAAAGGCACGGGCTGAAACCACTCGCTGACGAGGAAGACCACGAGCAGCAGAGCGCCGCCGCAAAGCATCACGCGGATAAAGTCCGATTCGAACCAGTCGAGCCGCTCGCCTTGCAAGAGCCCCGTCACGAGCATGCCGAACGCGGGGAAGCCCGTCATCAACCCGATCCAGTTAAACGACCGAAAGCGCTCGAGCTTGACCGGATCGGCGGGCAGCCCCTGTTGAATCGCGATACAGCACAGCGCGCCGAGCGGAATGATTTGCCAGAACACCATGCGCCAGTTCACGAACTCCGTCCACAACGCGGCGAGCGGGGTGCCGAGCGCCGGTCCGAAGGTTGCATTGAGCGCATAGCCGGCGAGCCCATACAGCTTGAATTTGGGCGGCAGATAACGCAGCGCCACGATGATCAGCATGGGGGGCAGACAACCGCCCGCGATTCCCTGGAGGATACGCAAGACGTAGAGCGTCGCCAGATTCGGCGCAAACGGGCACAGCAATCCGAACAACATCGTGGCGAGCACGGCGCCGATCGTGAAGCGCTTGAGCGTAAAGGTGATGCCGAACCAAGGGGCGAATACCATCGTCGCGACATTGGCGGCTTCGAAGAGCGACGTGAGCCACGTCCCGTCGTCATGCCCGATCAGGAACGCGCCCTGGATATCGGCCATCGCCGCCGCGGTCACCTGTTCGTTGAGGATGGCCAGCAACGAAGCGCACAACATGCCGAGCAGCCCCACCACGATGCGTCCCGTAAACGCCATTTGCGCGGGGGCAGGCTGAGCCGACGCCGCGGCTTCGCGCACAGGGCGTGGTTCCAGCGCCTGCGGGTCCGTTGCCGCTTCCGTTCCAGTCGTCAAAGGGTTCGCAGTTGCCATGGCGATCAGCAATTTCCCGGGTTTCGTTAGCTATACTGTTTGATGTGGCTATTACACTGTGAGGCAATTCAGCGCCCTGCATCCTCACGCGATACGATGACCACACCATCGGTTTCGTCGCGCATTGTTGCTGTTCACTGACGGCTTTATTGTCAGAGATGAACCCAATTTCTTAAAGTCTTGGCTGGTCTGATTTTGGGCCATCTAGTACGAGAATTTTGCCAGGCCGTCCGGTCATGCTTCGCCCAACGCGTGATGTGCGTGGCGCCAACGCAAACCTGACTGATTACACATGGGTCATTTCTGCGCTGTTTTGAGCCAAGCCAGCTTGCGAGGCGATACCGGACGGCACATGATGCCTAGAATCGCGGTGTAGGCATTCAGGCCGCGCGTTAATTGCGATGGGGACGATTAACGAAGGTTTGAAAACGAACCGGCAACGGTAGGCCGCTAAACGGCTTTTACTTTTATCCTCCGTTTGCAAGAGACTCAGATTGGGAAGTCAAGGTGGACAGATTACGTGAGATGGAGGTGTTTATAGCCATCGTCGAACGCGGCAGCTTCAGCGCCGCATCCGAAAAATTCGGCTTGTCGCGAGCGGCGGTTTCGCGGGCGGTCAACTCGCTCGAAACGCGCCTGGGTACCCAACTGCTCGCGCGCACGACACGCTCGGTGCGGCCCACGGACGCCGGCGTCGCTTATCTCGAGGCCTGCCGCAAGCTGCTCGATGGCATCACCGACGCGGAGGCGCATATCGCCGCGGATCCCGCGAACCCGGTGGGCACGCTCACGATTACCGCGCCGGTCCAACTCGGCCAGCGCTTCATCGCCCCGCTCGTCAACGCCTACACCCTGCGCTATCCCGACGTCAGCGTGAACGCCGTTTACCTCGATCGTCCCACGCGCCTGCTCGAAGAAGGCGTGGATATCGCCATACGTATTGGCCATCTCGAAGATTCGTCGACATTCGCGGTGCGCCTGGGATCCGTGCGGCGGCAAACCTTCGCGTCCCCCGCTTATCTCGCCGAGCATGGGGAGCCCATGCATCCGCGAGACCTGCCCGGCCACCATTGCGTTTCCTTTACCGGCGTTTCCCAACCGCTCGAGTGGATGTTTTACGAACATAACGCAAAGGTTCATGTGCGGCTGCAGCCGCGCTTGATCGTCAATCTGGCGCCGGCTGCCATTTCGGCCGCGGAAGACGGCGTGGGTATCACGCAGTTGCTGTCTTATCAGGCCGCAACCGAAGTTTCTTCCGGAAATCTGGTGCCGATTTTGCGGGCCTACGAACCCGAATCGACGCCGGTCAGCCTGCTTCATGTCGAACGGCGCGGAACGAGTGGAAAGATCCGGTCCTTCGTGGAGTTCGTGACCGAAACACTGCGAAACAACACATATCTTCAATGTGCGAGCGGATTGACAACCGAAGGCGAATGTACGCCGGGTCAAGGCAATCACGAACTCGCAAGGAGGCATTCCGGAGCGCATGCCCAATATCTACAGCCGCTTATCCATTCACTCGGCAACTGAGGACGACTGAGCGGCCATACGAAGTTCGCGATATGCCCTCACGAGCGCGTCGAGGTTGAAAGCGCGATTCAAGCCGCTCGGGTTCGGCAGAACCCAGGCGCGCGCGCCGCCGAACCTGCTGGATTGCAAACCCCACTGGATATCGCGCTTGCCGGACATTTCCGCAAGCGCCATCTTGCCAAGAAAGGCGATAAACCGCGGCGCGTAGCGTTGAACCTTCAGCTCGAATTGCGCCGCGACGTCCTGAATCTCCGCTCTCAACAACTGGTCCGCGCGTGCCGTCGCGCGCGAGACCGCCGTAGTCAGACCAAAGCCATGCCGCAGCAGCTCATGGTCGTTCTCCGGGCGAAATTCCTCCGGCGTAAAGCCGGCACGATGGAGCACGCGCCAGAAGCGGTTCCCTCTGCCATCGAAGTGGCGCCCCGTGGCCGCCGCACGCATGCCCGGATTGATCCCGCAAAACAATATCGACAAGCCGGGTTCGATGATATCGGGAAGGAATGGCGCCGAATCGGCGTTTGCCAGTTCCGCCCGGGATCTCCCGCTATGCACTCGCCTCCCCGCGGAATCGCTGACGATATTGTTTTGGCGTGACGTTCAGGCGCCGCGAAAACGTCGTACGCATATGCGTGGCGCTATGAAAGCCGCATTTGAAGGCGACCGTCTTGAGCGGCGCATCCGTGTCCTCCAGCAGTTTCCTCGCTGTATCGACGCGAACCTGCTCGACGAATACGGAGGGCGTGACCTTGGCGTTTTTGGCGAATATGCGCGACAAGGTGCGCCGGCTCACCGCAGCCGCACTCGCCAGCGCCTCGATCGAAAGCGTATCGGTGATATGTTCGCTCACGTAGCGATACACCTTGCTGAGTATGGGGTCCTCGTCCTTGCCGGCGCCGATATACGGGCTGTACTGAGACTGACCGCCTTCGCGCTGGATATACACCACCAGCCGCTTCGCAACCCGCACCGCCAGTTCGTGTCCCCAGTCTTCCGCCACCAGCGCAAGGCAAAGATCGATGCCTGCGGTCACGCCCGCCGATGTGAACAGCCGCCCGTCGCGAACGAAAATCCGGTCCGGCTGCACATTGGCGTGCGGGAATTCATTGGACAGGCGCCCGGCATCCGACCAGTGAGTCGTCACCTCCTTGCCGTCGAGCAACCCCGCATGAGCGAGCACGAATGCGCCGTTGCACACCGAACCAAAGCGGCTTGCGCTGTGCGCCTGATTTTGCAGCCACGCCAGAAACTCATTCGGCGGATGCACGTCGGGCAACTGCGGTCCACCGGCCACAAGGAGCAGGTCCCATTGCACATCGCTGTCGGCATAGCCGCGCGAGACCGCCAGTTGCATGCCGTTCGAGCAGGTCACGGCGCCCGCCTCGCGCCCGACGAGCGTCACCTCGTAGCGCTGATGCTCGTTGAGGAACGTGTTCGCCTCGGCGAACACGTCGAGTGGGCCTGCAACATCTAGCGCCTGCACACCATCGAATACAACAATGGCGACTTTCATTCCGTGACCTTCAGAGGTGGTGTCCCAACCAGGACCGTGGCGCAGCTTAACGCATCGTCGTTAGCGGATGCAGCCTGTCCCCGGAAAAAGTATTTTGCGTCCGTGTAACAAATTGGCAGCGTGGCCCAAAACGCCCACAAGTTGGCACACAGCGGCACCACGCGCGCATTTCGCCCGCTGCCCCGCATCACTAGACTGTGTTCACGACTGCGGCTGGGCAAACAACCCGGGCGGACCGGAAGGCGCTATCGCCATCACTCCACGTGTTGCGCCCGATATTGGACCGCACACCGACCAAAGGCAGATTCATCATGTTGAAAGAACGTCAGAACTCTTTCCTCTTCGGGGGCAACGCCCCTTACGTCGAAGAGCAATATGAAACTTACCTGGCTGACCCGGATGCGGTCACCAGTGAATGGCGGGCGTGGTTCGATGCACTGCGCGAAACGCCCGCTATCGACGGCAGCGATCGCGACGACGAACCGCACGCCCCCGTCATTTCCAGCTTTGTCGAGCTTGCGAAGCGGTCGCCGCGCGCGATCGCGCAGCCCGACACCATCCTCGCCGATGACGCCGGTCTCGGCCTCGCGCGCAAGCAGGTCGCAGTACAGTCGCTGATCGCCGCGTTCCGCATGATCGGCACGCGCGCGGCCGATCTCGATCCGCTGATGTGGACGCCGCCGCGCGCCTACGCCGAGTTGAGTCCGGCTTACTATGGGCTGACGGCCGCAGACATGGCGACGACATTCAGCACCGCCGACACGTTCCTGTTCGACGACGACGCCACGTTGCAGGAGCTCGTCGCGGCACTAGAGCAAACCTACACGGGCACGCTCGGCGCTGAGTTCATGCATCTGACCGACGCAGAGCAGCGGCGCTGGTGGCAGATGCAGCTCGAATCCACGCGGGCGAGGCCGTCCCTGCAGGCCGCAGAAAAACGCCGGCTGCTGGAACGGCTGAGCGCGGCAGAGGGCCTCGAGAAGTACCTTCACGCGCGCTACGTCGGGCAAAAGCGCTTCTCGCTCGAGGGCGCGGAATCGCTGATTCCGATGCTCGATGAAGTCGTCCGCTACGGGGCTTCGAAAAAGCTGCGCGCAGTAGTGATGGGCATGGCGCACCGCGGACGCCTGAATGTTCTGGTGAATATCGTTGGCAAGCCGTTGCGTGCGCTGTTCGACGAGTTCGATGGCAAAGATCCCGAAAGACTTCCCGCGGGCGACGTGAAATATCACAAGGGCTTTACGAGTTCGGTCGATACCCCTGAAGGGCCGGTCGAAGTGATGCTCGCGTTCAACCCGTCGCATCTGGAAATCGTCAACCCGGTCGTGCAGGGCATGGCGCGCGCCAAGGGCGAGCTCCTGGGCAGCGCCGACGGCGTCGAGGTTCTGCCGGTCGAGATTCACGGCGACGCGGCGATGTCCGGCCAGGGTGTCGTGATGGAAACCTTGAGCCTCTCCTATACGCGCGGCCACGGCACGGGTGGCACCCTCCATATCGTTGTCAACAACCAGATCGGCTTTACGACCTCCGATCCACGCGACACGCGTTCGTCGTTCTACACCACGGATGTCGCGAAGATGATCGAGGCGCCGATCCTGCATGTCAATGGCGACGACCCCGAAGCCGTCGCGATGGCGGTGCGGCTTGCCCTCGACTATCGCACCGCGTTCAAGCGGAGCGTAGTCATCGATCTCGTGTGCTTCCGCAAATACGGGCACCAGGAACAGGACACGCCGGGCATCACGCAGCCGCTGATGTATCGCGCAATCGCCAGTCATCCCGGCGTGAGAACACGCTACGCGCAGAAGCTTATCCAGCAAGGCGTGTTGACAGCCGAAGAAGCAGAGGGCTATATCAGCGCGCGGCGCGAACTGCTCAAGCATGCGAATGAAACCGACGGCTCTGACGCGGCCTCTTCAAGCGAGGAAGCGGCAAGCCCGGCTTCGCACTCCGCCCCTTCGACGCAAACGCTGCGCGGTCTCGCGCAGCAGATTTCGACCGTTCCCGAAGGCCTGGTGCTGCATCCGCTCGTCAAGAAGATGATGACCGGGCGCCAGGAAATGGCCTCGGGAAAACGGCCGCTCGACTGGGGCATGAGTGAGCATCTGGCCTTCGCTTCGCTGCTCGGCGCGGGGACCAGCGTTCGATTGAGCGGACAGGATAGCGCGCGCGGGACGTTCAATCATCGTCACGCCGTGTTGCACGATCAAACGCGCATGAACCGGCCGGATGGTGTTTATATTCCGCTCGATCATCTCGATGATGCGAGTGGCAATGCGCCGGGTCGCTTCAGCGTGACGAACTCGATCCTCTCCGAAGCGGCGGTGCTCGCGTTCGAGTACGGCTACACGACGGTGAACCGCGATGCGCTGGTGATCTGGGAAGCGCAATTCGGTGACTTCGCGAACGGCGCGCAAGTGGTGATTGATCAGTTCATCGCAGCAGCAGCCGCCAAGTGGGGGCAACGCAGCGGCCTGACACTCTTCCTTCCGCACGGACAGGAAGGCGCTGGACCCGAGCATGCATCGGCGAGGCTCGAACGCTATCTGCAGCTGAGCGCGCAGGACAACATGCGCGTCGTCCAGCCGAGCACGCCCGCGCAGCTATTCCATTTGCTGCGCAGGCAGGCGTTCGCATCCGAGCGCCGTCCGCTCGTCGTCATGACGCCCAAGTCGCTGTTGCGCCACCCGGAGGCAGTCAGCACGTTCGAAGAGTTGAGTGAGGGAACATTCAGCGAAATTCTCGCGGATACGCAAGTCGAGGCGTCGAGGGTGTCCAGCGTCAAGCGAGTCATCGTCGCGACGGGCAAGGTGTACTTCGAGTTGCTCGAGCGTCGCCGCGTGGACGCGACCGACACGCCGATCATCCGCGTCGAACAGCTTTATCCGTTTCCCGCGGAACAGTTGGCAGCCGAACTCGCGCGCTATCCAAACCTGAAAACCGTGGTCTGGTGCCAGGAGGAGTCGCGCAACCAGGGTGCCTGGAGTTTCGTCGAGCCGCTGTTGCGCGAGCAACTGCCAACGGGCGCGAAACTCTTCTACGCCGGACCCGATGCCGGTGCATCGACCGCGCCGGGCTACCATTCGGCGCACATCGCGCGGCAATCCGCGCTGGTCGAACAGGCGTTCACGGGGTAACGGCGCATGCGTGTCGCGATGATGCTCTATGCGGGGTTTCAAATGCTCGAGGTGAGCGGCCCGATGGATGTGTTTCATGCAGCGAATCGCCTGTATGGCAGCGCGTTTTATGAACCGCACCTCGTCGGGACCTCACCTGGGCCCGTGCTGTCTTCCAACGGCACGGCGGTGGGCACCACAGAATGCCTGTTCGAAACGCGCACGCCATTCGACGTCGTCGTGGTGCCCGGGTCTCCCATGGTCAGTTCGTCGCGCGAGCATCGCGAACTCGTCACGTGGCTCGGCGAAGCCGGGCCCGGCACCCAAAGGCTGGCCTGCATTTCCAATGGCGCGTTTCTGCTAGCGCGCGCCGGCGTTGCCGACCGCCGCTGGCTGACCACGCATTGGCGCGACGTTCACCGCCTCGCGGCCGAACATCCACGCGTACACGTCATGTCCATTCCCGGCTGTCTGAAGGACGGCAACCTTTATTCATCGGGCGGAGCAAGCGCCGGCATTCATCTGGCGCTGTCGATCGTGCGGGAAGACCTTGGAGAAAGTACGGCGGGAACCATCGCCAGAACGCTGTTGATGCAGCCGCGTTGAAGCACGGCGAGCGCGCAAGGAACGCCATGATAGACGCGAACCGGATTCACAAGGCACTCGCCAATCCACTGCGGCGCGACATCCTCGCGTGGCTGAAGGTCCCCGCCGATGCCTTTCCAGAGGGTCCTGTCGATCTGGGCCGCGGCGTGCCCGCACACGCCATCCAGGCGCGCAGCGGGCTCTCGCAGTCCACCGTATCGGCGCATCTTGCCGTACTGGTCGAAGCGCGACTGCTCGTTTCGACGCGAGTCGGACAATGGATGTTTCTTTCACGTAACGAAGAAGTGATACGGACCTTTGCCGAACAGATTCGCCTGCATTTATAGGAGAATCTGGCGTGTCGCGAGTTTGCGTCGTAGCTGCGTGCGAGGCAGATCGATCTGTGGAAAATGCGTAATGGACAAGCTGGACATGATGCGGATTTTCGTCCGCATAGCGGAAGAAGGAAGCTTTACGGGCTCTGGTGCAAATGGCGCTGGCGAATCGGTTAGAGTGTCGGGCTGAACGAAAAGAGAGCCGACAATGAGCAAGCCGAAGAGCCTGGAGGAACTGTTCGCGGGCCGTCACTTCGACCGCGAAGTGATCATTCTGTGTGTTCGCTGGTACTTGCGTTACAAGCTCAGTCTGCGCGATCTTGTGGAGATAATGGCAGAACGGGGTTTGTCGCTGGCCCACACGACGATCCTGCGCTGGGTGCGGCGTTATGCGCCGGAGTTCGTCAAACGCTGGAACCGCTTCGGCACACCCACGGGACAGTCGTGGCGTGTCGATGAAACGTACCTGAAGATCCGCGGCAGGTGGGTCTATCTCTCCCGGGCGGTGGATCGGACCGGCCAGACCGTTGACTTCATGCTCCGTGCAAAGCGCGACGTGAAGGCGGCCAAAGCCTTTTTCAGTAAAGCCCTCAAACATCAGGGCCAGCCGCCGAAGACCATCACGCTGGACGGCTATGCCGCCTCACACCGCGCGGTGCGTGAGATGAAAGAAGACGGCCTGCTGCCCGAAGACACAAAGGTTCGATCCTCGAAATATCTCAACAATCTGATTGAACAGGACCATCGCAACATCAAATCCCGGACAAATGTCATGCTCGGTTTCAAACGTTTCAGGAGCGCAACGATCACGTTGGCCGGCGTCGAGTTGATGCAACGAACCTGGCGAAGCTCGGTCTCGAGAATTTCGATGCGCCTGCGGTCTGGAATGCGGTCCTGTCGATTCGATAACATATCCTTACCGCTATAAAATAATCGACCATAACACCTATTTGCACCAGATCCCCAACGCACGCATATCAACATTATCTCGAGAGGATAGTGCAACCGCTTCAGCACTTTGGCTACCGCCGGGCTCAGCGCTTTCATTGTCGTTCACGTCATTCTGTAAGGTCGCCCAGCATACCAGCCTCCGCTATTGCAACAGAACCCAACATTTCACCCTTTTGTGGAAACGCAGTGGTCAATTCCCGAAGCCCGTTTTCAAAGGGGAGTGTGATCGCATTCGCGGCTCTTGCGATGTCTGACATTCCCCACGTCAGGTAGCCCGCGCCTGCCGCCACGATGGAATGCAGCACGTGACGACGCCTGATGTCATATCCGTGGTTCATCGCTTGCTCCCAATCCGAAAAAGCCGGTTTGTCTTTCCCACGAAGCGGTTCACGCTCCCACCCGGATCAATATATGCAGCACGATGGCGAGTCTCCACAAGCAGTTACCCGATGACGATCCCTTTTGATTTGGACTGCCATGGACCCAGATACTTACGTAGCGTTCACCTGGTATGGCAGGCCCTGTTCGATGGGGAGGGAGGGGTCGCGTGACCATTCGTTCCACGACCCGAAATAGAGCCGTACGTCCTTGAGGCCGGCCTCCTCAAGCGCGAGAAAGGTATTGGAGGCCCGGGCACCCTTGAAACAAAAAACGATGACGGGCGTTTCATGGGAAATGCCTGCGGTCGCGCACTCGGCAAGAATTTCCTGGCGCGACTTGAACATTTGCCCCATGGGCGTCGGCTTCATCATGCGGTACCACTCGATCCACACCGAACCGGGAATCCTTCCTTTGCGCGGGCAAAAGTCCTTGCCATAAGGAGAAGAACTCTCACCGATCCATTCATCAACATCCCGGACATCAAGCTTCACGATTGATTTGTCCGCTACGGCTGTCTTCATTGTCGAAAGGTCGACGAACAGGTTACCGGCGCTGGAGCTTGTCGGGAATGTAGCAGGCCTCGGAACAGGTACTTCGGTTGTACTGGGGAAGCCTTCCGCACGCCAGGCTGCATAGCCGCCGTGCAGGACCTTGATCTTTTCGCGTGGATAACCGAGATACCTCAGGAGCACATAGCCGCGGCACGACTGGCCAAATCCGGTTGCCATGGACTGTTCGTAAACAACGGCGGTTTCTTTGCCAGACAGGCCTGCGTTTCCGAACGCACTGGCAAACTTGTCGCGTAATGCCGCCAGGCCGTCGGGGGTTGATGTGGCAAGATACGTAAATATTTCGTGAATATTCACCGCGCCGGGCAGGTGGGCTTCCGCGTAGTTCGCGGCGTCTCGTGTGTCGACCAGCACTAACGATTCAGATGCCATTATTTCAGACAATTCGCGCGGCGAAATGAGGACATGTTCGCTCATGGCTTACCTCCCGGGTTAGACGCCTTGGATTGCGAAATTTCTTACCTCAGAACTCAGTCGGAAAATGCTCCGGGTGCTTAAGGGCCATCGCGACAGAGAGACTTTGGCTTTCGCCTTGTCATTCACCGACCCGCGACTTCGTTCCCGTGTCCCAGGAAAAATTCTGATGCAAAGCCGAACCGCTATCACCGGGCCCGCCGCGAACCCGGCCCATTGCGGAAGCCCGTCATATAGTGATTCTCGCGCGGGACACTCTTACCTCACGCAGAAAAAACTACGCTAGTCCCGGGGCATTGCCTTTGACGCAAGTCAACCTGTCCTGGCATCAATTCTCTCGAAGCAAAAACCAGCCAATTCGATGTGAGCAGCGACAGCAAGCGACGTCGAGAAGGCTGCGCAAAGAAGCCAATGGGATGATCAGGATGTGGCGACTTGACGTTCGTCAGGAACTTCACCCGAGCGTGCGGGATGCGTTGCGCGAACCGCAATTGAAATTCACGTGGGGTGACTCTTATCCGGTGTGATCGGCCAGGTATCGCAGCGGCGGGCAGGGGCTTGCGCATTCTCCAGAGAGCACAGTCATCGGCCAAGGGAGCACGACCATAAGCTAGTCTTAAGCCAGGCAGCGTTACATTGACTTTCGAATCCCTATTCGAGCCAGCTGTTCAAGCCTTGCACTGATACTTAGGGAGGGCAAATCCCTCCCTGAGTATCAGTGACGCATCGTATGACGCAATTCAATGGTGACCGGGATCACTGGCGGCGCGCCAGTGGAATGGCCTGCACAATACTGGGAAATCGCTATCGAACAGGAGGCTTGCCATGCTGAAGAGGAACGTGTTTCAGGCACTGGTGACTGCAGGTCTTTTTGCCGTTGCACCAGCTGCGCTACCAGTCGAGCCGACCGCGGTAACGGTTCACCTTTCAGACGGTGGGAGTGCCGGAATGTCCTTGACTCTGGTGCCGTCGACTGTGCCGGCAGGACCGGTCGAATTTACGATCACGAATGAGTCGCGTACGTTGAAGCACGAATTCCTGATCTTGCTGTGGTCCAACGACGGTAGCGCACTACCGTATGATCAGAAGACACAGCAGGTTGATGAGGATCGCCTGAGCAAGCTGCAAGGTGTGGAAGACCTTAACCCCCGGGAGACTGTCACGACACGACTTCAACTCAAGCCCGGCCGCTATATTGCATTCTGCAACGAGCCAGGACACTTTCGCGACGCAATGCGTGCCACGTTTATCGTCAGTGCGGCGAAATGATGCCGTTGAGCAAAGTGTCAACGCCCTGCCCCATGTTCACCGTCCATTTTTCGACCTGAGAGCGCGTCGGGGCACGCAGAGTGCGGAGGCATCATCGGCGGATGTCGCCTGTGGGATTGAGGCGGCTACGCAGGTGTGTTCAGGGTCGGCTACAGATGGCGAGCGAATCGAACGAGACACGGGACTGCAGTCCGGTTGATCCTTCCGTGACCATACGCCGGCGAGCCGTTGTGCATTAATGCGCCAAATGCTTGGCCAGCACGCGAAACAGTGTGACTTGCGGGATCAATCCAGTTCGGTTAGTCCGGCAGGTGTTTTACCTTGGATATCGGCCGTTGGTGCAAGGGAAGAATGCGTGGAAGGATGTTATGCTACCCTGAGTCGCCGGTGCGCCAGAGCCCCCAGCACGTGCAAACCTATCAGTGCGGCCAATCCGTAGGCCGTCATTGCGTGGAGTTATCCTAACCAGTTTGACAACTCGTGGCTCCTGGACAACCGCGTCGGCAACGAGAAGAGTCCAAAGAAGCTGGCTGCGTGTCCTGCCGCATTGGTTTTTAGCCACCCGAGCAGAGGAGCCGCGAGCATCAACACATAGAGCAGGCAATGGGCTGTGCTTTCTACGAAGTATGTCGCCGTACCGGTTTTGTTCACGGAAGGCGGCAACTGGTTCCGCACGCGTAGCCGGTTCGCGAGGCGGATGAGTGCGAGGACGAGGATGGCAAGCCAATCGATTTGTGCAGGGCAAGGAGGTCCTCCCTGTCGTCGAGCATCCAGCCGATGACGAGATTGCCGACCGCGCGATGGCCAGCAAACAGTGCAGAAGACTGACTGAAATGGGGTAGCGCGAAGAGGGTTCCATCAAACGTGATCCGGATCGAATTGGCGTGCCGCTTATCCCGGCAGGTCGTGGTAGTGCTTTCTGGTCCAGTCGATCCTGCGCAGAGCGTTCTTGGCAGTGGTCATGTCGTTTGGGCGAATGGCCTGATCGATCTCGACAAGTTCGCGCCGCAGAGCCTGCATGCCTTCGTCGTAGGTGGTGTTGACGGCTGCGTAAATCCGGCACTAGACGGCGGCGCAAGGTCGAGTAAATCGCTCAACAATGAACGGCAACGGGCTTGTAGCCTGCGACCATCTGGGACACAGCAAGGTGGCTGTGAGATCGGTCGAGGTTCGAGTACGTCAGTGTAGATGTCGTGCCGGGCGAGAAGCGGGACTTGATACTCTCGATCCGTCGCTGGCCGCACGCAATCGTCGCGTTCGTTCCTTCATTTCGCGGCTGGCTGCTGCGCAACGGCCGCCGATATTCCTTATTTCGACGCTCCAATACGGTACTTCAACAACATCTCATTGGCGTAGGCAGAATGCGGTCGGCCCCTGGTCTTGGTATGGTAGGCCTCAGTCGCCTCCTTGCCACACCAACGCAGAATTACCGCAGGGTTTGATGGGTGCTGGGGTAGGTAGGCGGTGAGATCGTAAACAGTGCCGTCAATGGCCATCCAGCAGTCGTTGATTTTGTTGTGGCGGGCGACTTCGGCGAGCGTCCACATCGTCTCCGGCGCGACCGCACCGGGACGGGCCATATCGTCGTGGGGCTCAATATCCGCAGTCCAGAATACGGCGACAGCGATCCAGAACAGCACGGTAGCCAAAATGAAGAGTCTGCTCATCGTTCACGAAAGTCGAAAAGCTCGAACCGGATAGATCGGCGTGAAACACCCAGTTCGACGAGCTGTGGAACTAGCGCCTCGACCATTGCTCGTGGGCCGCAAAGATAGACACGGCGCTCGGAAAGCCGGTGCACCGCTGAAATCAGCGTGTCAACGTTCGGCAGGCGATCACCTGTGGCAACGGTGACGAGTTCAAGCAGCGGATCTGCCGCAGCCAGATCATCGAGCTCGTTGAGGAAGGCGGCATCGGCGATGCTGCGGTACAGGTAGATCAACATGGTCGACTGTGTACGTGGCTGCGCGCGCAGCGCTGCCATGAAAGGGGTAATCCCGATGCCGCCGGCGATCCACAGTTCGGGACTGCCTGGGGTACCGCTGAGGAAATTGCCAAACGGGCCCTGCAGGCGCACCAACACACCAGGCTCAAGCGCCTGCAATCGTTGCGAGCACGACCCGAGCGCCTTTACGGTAAGTCGAAGGCGTTGCCCGGCATCGATGCCGCTCACTGTAAACGGGTGGTACTCGCCGCAGCCCTCGTATCGGGGACCGTGACCAAAGGCCGCCAGCACGAACTGACCGGGTTCGAGCGCGAGCGTGCCGGCACAAGGAGCGAGCGAGGCCTCGATCATCCCTGCCGCCGGTCTTGTTACCGCTACCACGCGATATGGGTAGTCCGTGAGACCGCGGTCGCTGACAATGAGGCGCCAGCTGAGAGCCAGTAGGCCGGTTGCCACAAGCCCGATGGAGCGCAGATGATCGCCCGACAGCGCCCAGACGTGAGCAAGGCTGAGGAGTACACTGAGGCCGAGCAACAGATGGAGCTTTCGCCAGTAGCGATAGGGCAGGAGCACGGAAAACGTAGTGGCGAGCCCGATCATAACCAGCAAGAGTGCGAACCAGCCCAACCATACCGGCCATGCCTGCGTCCACGGGGTGAGCGCCTGCCAGGCGGCGCGGCTCGATTCTGTCCGACCATCCAGCGCCAGGGCGATCGGATGCGCAAGGAGCGCAAGGTAGGCCAGAACACCCGCCCGGTGATGCCAGCGGTAGGCGGCCTCGAGGCCGCCCATGGCGCGGACGAAGTGCGGCTCGCGCATCACCAGGGCCGTGCTGGTGACGAGCAGCCCGGCGCCCAGCCAGCCACAGACTATGGCTACGCCGCGCCACCACGACACCTCCACGGGAAACGCCGGCCAGGCGAGCAGCAGCGGTGGAACCAGAGCTACCGTTGGGGCCGCTAGCCGGCATCGCAAGCTGCCCCGATCGACCTTGCACACATCACAGGAGGCGAAAGGTGCATTTGACGCCGGTGGTCCTTCCTGTCTTTCCTTCATAGTCGTTAGCCACCAGCCGTAAGTTTTTGAGCAAGACGGCAAACCATGGACGCGCTAACATGCCGAGCGACGCAGTATCGGGACGAGGGGCCAGCAGGGTGCGGGGCCTGTTCATGATACTGAGATGCAAGATGCCGGATGCTGGGCTTACTCTCAAGTTGCGGACGTATGTTCCGCGTCCTTTGACCGCCGGATCCGTAAGCAGGCTAGCGCGTTGATTCCGATGGGATGTTGATTCAAATCAACGTCGAACCCTTCGCCCCGTACGGTGTGACTTGAGGGTAAAGGCAACCGCGACGAGAGGTGGCCACGCGAAAACGGACAGCGAGATAAGTGGAGCGGCCGGAGCCTGAGCCAGCGATAATGCAGGCAATGGAACCGAGGAAATGACGAAGTGAGCCCGACGCACGCACTCAGCGGCGTTCAGAGCAAAGGTAGCCCTGGCGGCTGTCAAGGGTGAGCGCACGCTCGCTGAACTGGTGCAGCAGTTCGACGTGCATCCGAACCAGATTACGGAATAGAAACGGCAGTTGAAGGAGCGTGCGGACGACGTGTTTGGTGCGTCCGGCCCGGTGTCGAGCGAGCCACCGGTAGACGTGAAGACCCTGAATGCCAGGATGCCCGGAACGAAGAATGGCCCCGCGCTGGCTGGCTACTGAGCAGTCACGATGGCCGATGCGCTCAAGAAAACCGTGACTGACATGCCTGCCCAGTTGTGGCGGCCATTGACCTGGGATAGTGGCATACGCTGAACACCAGGCCTCGGAAAACGCTCGGCCGGAAGACGCCTGCTGAAGCGACGTACTGCAAGGGAGAAGCAGGACGAAAATCCATGCCGATGAATTTAGGGTCCACGAGGGCGCGGCGGTTGAACTGGGGATGTGGCCCACGCGCGTGCCCCCGGTGTACAAATCAAAAGACCAGTATCGCGTCATGCTCGCCGATCACATCCAGCGCTTGAGTGCGCAACAAAGCCTGCTTTATGCCGACAATCGTTACGCGGTGCTATTCATCTTTCAGGCGATGGATGCTACGACCCTCGTGGAACAATACCATCGGGCGATCAAGCGTCGTACCCGACCCATGCTGGGATTCACGGATTTTCGCTGTGCCCGAATCTTGCTGAGCGGCATCGAACTCATGCATATGATCGCCAAGGGCCAGATGAAAGACGCGGGCAAACTCACGCCACCGGTCGCCCGTCAATTCTATTCGCTGGCTATATACGCAATCCTCATCAAATCTCTATTGTTCGCCCACATCGCCTTACCGCGACAGAACCCAATTGCTCGTGTGCGGCCTGGTCTGCAGCGCCCACGGCGATCCGTGAAATTCAAATACCGTTGGCGCTGCCCCGAGGAGGGGCTGACGCAAACGATGCTGCAATCGGCAGTCTTCGGGCTTTCAGTGGATCGGAAGCCGTTCGTGAAACTATCTGCATGCGAGTGCGTTGATTTTTGCGACCAGCACTACAGGGCATACTGCAGCGCAAAATCAAACGCGATCACAACCATCGAACAACTGAGGCCAGCCAGAAGATTCGAAACACGGTGCTTGAAGTCGTGATGTCGGCCGATCCACGCTCCAAGCAGGAACATCACCTCGACGACGGCCTGGACGCCAACGAACACGAGCATAAGCAGGAACTCATAACCCATGTACCTGAAATTCGTAAAATGCATTCCATAGTCGTAGATCCACCTGCCCACTCGATGAATCTCATACAGCAACAGGAGGCTGGGGAACAGGTAGCTGACAACGTAGGTCGGCACCGTTGCATGCCGCAACTCGATATTGAAATGATGGGTGGCTTGCATGGTCATTCCCCTACACGTCTCGCGGTCACAATACCGTCCCGGCTACTTTCGGGAACGGTGCAAATCCGCAATTCGCCGACTCCAATGCGAGTCAGCTTTGAATACACCATGTTCCTGTTGGGGCGCCGACACGTTGATTTGGGTCAAAGTGAGGGCGAGGTGCGAAATCCAGGCAACGGTCGCTACGTGATTCAAGCCATTCAACAACAGCTTTCGCTTCGTCGGAATCCAGCGTGTGGACGACGGCGGTCATGACGGGCGCGCTGGTGCGTGTCTCGTTCTTGAACACTTCAATCTGGCGCGGCAGATACTCCTCATGCTGACCGGCAAGGCGCGGAAACACACCGGCGCCCTGTCCCTGTGCGCCGTGGCACGACGCGCAAGCCAACGTACCCCGATCGGGCACTCCGTGCTCGAAGATGTCCGGCCCCTTCGCCTTCAACGCCTCATCACCCGGCGCCCCGTGTACCGGCTCCTGACGTGAGTAATAGTCCGCCAGAGACGCGATCGCGGCATCGTCGAGCTGCGACACGATAGTCCACATACAGGCACGCGCGTCAGTTTCCCAACGTCAGTGGGTCGTGACGGCCATTACGCCACCGGCCACCTCCGTCTATAGCGGCACGAAGGGCGCGGTAGATGCGATTACCGGTGCTCGCACGCGAGCTGGTACCGAAGAAGATCCGCGTGTACGCGATCAATCCCGGCATGGTAGTGACCGAGGGTGCGCACGGCGCGGGGGGCATCGAATCAGATTTCGAAACCCTTACGGTCAGCCAGACGCCGCCCGGTCAAGTTGGGTAGCCGGATGATATAGCATCGGCCGTCGGTTTACTTGCATCTGACGATGCTGGATCGTTGACAGGAGAGCACATCGTCGCGAGTGGCGGAATGCGCCAAGGCGGGTTGGCGAATACCGGCGGCATGGGCGCTGGTCCGGCTGGCACCGCAGACGCAGCCTCCCCCTTTGTGCCCCGCTGTTTCCCTGACCGGCCGGCCGCGCCGCCTCTTCGCCAAATTCATCGGAATATTGCACGCGCCCGGCGCAAGGCGTCATGGAGCCGAAGAGGCAACAAGCGCGTGGTGTTCATGCTTGCCCGCATGGTGCCTGAACGTCTGCCGGTGCACGCCAGACGCCGAAGCGGTCCGGTACGATGCGAACCGGACCTTGACGCCATGCGAACGCGCGAGCATCAAATGGCGATGATGCAGCCGCGCATCTGCGTACCAGTGCGGCGGGGCGACCGGCGTTTCGTCGCCGTTCAACCACCGGCGTATCGTGACGAGATCCGCAGAGCGTCCCCACGATGTCTGCGAGCCGAGCAGCGCAATCATTATCTGGCCATTCGGCAGGTTGGCATCGACCACGATGCAGCGTCCCGCCTCGCGAATATAGCCGGTCTTTGCGACCAGAACGTCCCAACCGGATGAGCGGACGATCGGGTCGGTGTTGTGATAGAACCTCGTCCTCGAGCCGATTTCCTCTTCGTACTGGGGAAGCGTCGTGTATTCGCTGATCAATGGATAGCGCGCCGCAGCGGCGGCCATCTTCACGACGTCGCGTGCCGTCGAGAGATTGTCCGGCGAGAGCCCGCTTGGATCGTCGAAGTGCGTATCGGCCATATGCAGCGCGCGCGCCTTTTCGTTCATCTTCTGGATGAACGCTGGCTGGCCGCCGGGGAACGCACGCGATAGCGCGGACGCCGCGCGATTCTCGGACGCCATGAGCGCAAGGCGCAGCATCTCGCCCCGTTCGAGCGACGTACCGATCGGGATGCGGGAGCCCGAGTGCTTGAGCCGGTCGATGTCGTCATTGTCGACGGTCACCGTGTCTCCCAGCCGCTGGGCGCTGTCCAGCACGACTATCGCCGTCATCAGCTTGGTGAGCGACGCGATCGGCTGAGCGTCGTCGGCGTTCTTTTCCAGCAGGACTTCACCGCGCCCGACGTCGTAGACGATCGCGCTATGTGAATAGAGGAATGGCGGTTGGGCCCACGCGACGAACGGCGCAGTGGCGAGCAGTAGCGCACTGAGGAAGTTTTTCATGGCGCTCACACCTTGGGACAGCAATCAGGCGATGGAGGGTCCAACGTTCAGGACGATCCCCAACAACTCAACTGTAGCTGCTTATTGGAGGCATGAGTGTGTGAAAGAGGACGGAATTTTTATCCCTGGAGGTAAGACATCCTGAATGCACCTGCGACGCTTACGGCAATCTCCTTACGAGATCCCGCGTACGCTGCACTCGACCAGCTTGCCCCCACATGGGGCCGCGCAAATTATGTAATGGGCAGCCTGATGCGCTGCATCGCCCCCATCCGCTGATCGTTCAGCGTGTGAGGTCCTGCTCGCCGGTTCCAGCCTTGAGCTTGCTCTCCGGCACGTCCTTATTCTCGAGCAGCGACTGCAGCACCGGAGTCATCGACCTGAGCAACTGTACCGCCATCGCACTCGTGAACGTGTAGCGTGCCGCATACGGCTCGTGCACCCACGCGGTGATCGCCCCATAGAAGCGGTCGCCGATCACAAACACGAAGGTCGCACAGCGGTTCACCTTGCGCGACTCAATCAGGCGTGCGGCCTTTGCGTAGACGTTGAAGCGCTGGTCGCCCGTGCCGGTCTTGCCATAGACCTGCAGCGTCTTGCCGTCGGCGAACGTCATACCGTCGGCGAGCCGCTTGCCCGTGCCACCCTGCACCACCGACGTCAGCAGCTCGCGCACCACCTGCGAGATCGCCGGCGAGATGAGCGGCTGCGGTGGCGTAGTCGCATGCAGGAAGCGCGTTTCGTAAGGCGTGCCGCGCGCGAAGTCAAGCGATTCGAAGCTATGCGTCGGCAGCTTTGCGCCGTTGTCGGAAACGAGGCCGATCAGATACGCGAGCGCCGACGGCCGGTCGCCCGCCGCGCCGATCGCCGAGGCATACGAAGGCGTGATGTTGTCAAAGGGATAGCCAAGCGCGCGCCACGACCTGCCGATCACGGCATAGGCCTTCAGCTCGATCATGTGGCGGATGCGCCGGTCCTGGGTGGCGTGATAGCGCGTCTTGAAGAGCCACCTGTAGGTATAGAGGCGTGCGTCGCGGCTTTGCTGCTGGACCTGATCGAGCGTCGCATTGGGATGGGCGCGCCGATCGTTCAGCAGCCACAGTTCGAGCGGATGGATACCCGCGATATAGCCGCGGTCGTTGAGGTTGAACTTGTCGATCGCGTACTTGCTGTAGTACTTCGCGAGGTCTTCGTCGTCGAGCCCCTGGAACCGGGTGTTCTTGAGCTGCGCGCGCATCTGCGCGTTGAACCACGCCTGGTCGCCGTTCGGGTTCACGCTGCGCAACACCGTCGCGATCCGCGCCGGGCCCTTGCGCGTATGCTGCAGCAGGACTTGCAGCGACTCGTCGCTGTTCATGCCCTGGTAGCGCGTGTAGAAACGCTTCATATAAACCTGGCTTTCGGCGTCGGCGAACTGCGTGAGATAGTGGTTGCGCACCGCCGGATCGTCGAGGTATTTCGCGGGCGGCCCCGCGACCTGGATCATCTCGTAGTGGACGATGTCGCGCATGAGCCGCACGAACACAAGATTCACCGAATGCTGGAAC
This sequence comes from Paraburkholderia sp. A3BS-1L, assembly GCF_051125215.1. Classification (NCBI taxonomy): domain Bacteria; kingdom Pseudomonadati; phylum Pseudomonadota; class Betaproteobacteria; order Burkholderiales; family Burkholderiaceae; genus Paraburkholderia; species Paraburkholderia sp. A3BS-1L. The sequence goes on from NZ_CP120446.1 coordinate 65,561, forward strand.
GCGCGCTGCACGGTGAGGATCTGCGCGTTGTCGCTCGATTCGAAATTATTGAAGGTCTGCGCGCCGCCGCCCGTGTAGAAGACCTCGCCCGGATTCGCCGAATACTTGCGCTGCACGGCCGCTTCGAGCATGGCAGGCAGCGACCGGTCGGGCGTCGTCGAGAGATAGTCGAGCGCCCAGCGCGTGAGCGCATCGCCCGGGTCGACCTGCGGAATCATCGCGCGCAGCGTCTTCGCATCGTCATTCGCGTACTTCGCGTGCAGCACGCTCACGATCTGCAGATACGTAATGAGCGTGCGCAGCTTGGCCGTCGAGCCGAGATTCAGGCGCGCACCGGAATTGATGTCGAACGGCTCGTTCACGCTGTCGGTCTGCACGCGCATGAGATTCTCGCCTCCGCGGCGCTCGAACAGCGTGAAGCTGTATGCGATCTTCGAGGGATCGTCGGCAGGCTTCAGCATCTCGAAGCCCACGAGGCCTGCTGCGCGCGCGCCGTCCCTGGTCGCGGCATCGGTGAGCCGGTCGCTTACGGCCTGCTGCACGGCGTCGTCGAGGGTGGACGCCGCCGAAAGATCGAGGCGGTCGATATCGTAGATCGTCTTGAGACCCAGCGCCTGCATCAACTGCGTGCGCATCGTGAGCACCGCCTTGCGCTCCACGTAAGGGACGGCCGGGCGCGGCGCGGGCTTCGAGCGACTGAGCGTGAGCTGCGTCTCGAGCGCGGCGTCGCGCAGCGTGGGCGAGATCACGCCGCCGTTTGCGAGCAGACGCAGATAGCTGTCGGTGAGCTTCGCCAGCGCGTCGTTGTTCTTTTGCAGGAAATACGAGGGCGCACGCTGGGCGATCAGCAGCGACAGCACCTGGCGGAACGCGAGCGCCTGCTCATCGAGCGTCGAGTTCGAAATGGGCTCGCGCAGGATGCGATTGACGTCGCCGAAGTCGCGCCCGTACCAGGCCGCGAGGCCGTCGCCGATGCCGTTGATCTCGCCTACGCCCGGCCTCGCCGAGAGCGGCACGGAATTCAGGTAGTGCACGAGGATCTGCTGGCGCGCGGGCATCGTCTGCGGGCCGTCCAGATAGGCGCGCACCGAGGCCGACGCGATCTGGCGCAGCTTTTCCGGCGGCGTGGCGGTGCGCCCGCCCGTGGAGTGGCGAAACTTTTCGATCTGCGTGGCGAGCGTGCTGCCGCCCGGTGTGTGCTGATGCCTGTTCACGAGCCGCACACCCTGATCGACGAGCGCGCGCGAAAAGCGCCCCCAGTCGATGGCCGGATTGCGGTTCGGCTGGTCGGCGGCAAGCAGATATTTGTCCTCGATGAAGAGCAGCGAATCGCGCACCAGCGGCGGCACAGCCTCGAAGCTTTCGTAGACGCGCTGCGGATAGCGTGTACGGAACAGCAGCGAGCCGTTCGCGTCGCGCAGCACAATTCCCGCCTGGTCCTTTTCCTCATAGGGGAGGAAGAGGCCCTCGTCGGCGAGCGAAATCATGCGTGCCGAATCGCGCGCCTGCGCCGCGACGGTGAAGCCGCGCTTTTCGAGCCGGTCGGTGAACGCTGGCAGCTCCGCATAGCCAAGCCGCACATCGTACGGACCATTCGTTGTGGGAAAGCGGATGCTGTGGCTCTGCCCCGGCTCGACCGCGAAGCCGATGTCGCGTGTGAGTTCTGAGAGGTAGTGCGCCTGCAGTCTAGAGGTGTCGATTTCGATCTGGACAATGCGCACCACGATGGCGATGGCAGCCAGCATCGCGACGACCAAAGCCCACTTGATCCACCGCCAGACTGAACCGGCATGGGTGGCAGGAAGAGGAGAACGGACCGACGGGCGATTCATGATTGTTCTCCTGGACGTCGCGTCAGATCGACGAATACACCTCCCAGATAGTCTAACTTGCTGGTTGATTCATGTGTGACCATGTCGCACGATGGCGGCGTCAGTCGCATGGCTATGACCAACCGGTCCACCGGGCAGGTACGACCAGGGCTTGATGATGTCATGCCCGATCTCGGAAGGCTGAGTTCGCCAGAGCGTTCCCACCAAAAGCCAGGCGGCCTGGCGCCCGGGAGGCGACGCACGTGAGGTTTCACCGCACATCTGTGGCCTGTGCGCCGCCTGCACCAGCTCGTCCGCACGCTGACCTATCCACCGATGCCAGGTCCACGGTAACGCGAAAGCGCGGCGGCCACCGCGGTCACAACACGCGCAGGATCTCCCGAAAAGGCTCACCGATCTGTTCCGGTATCATCCACTCATCCAATACGCTCGGGCGCACCGCCGCGATGTATAGCCTGATCGGCCCAGCACGTCTCGACGGTCCCGATCCCGAGCCGTACCTGCGTCAGGTATTCGAGCGCGTCGCTGATTCTCTGGTCATCCCTTCGGTCGAAAGGTCATGACAAAGCTCGTCGGCGTGTTGCCATTGAGATCCGCCGGCATCGGATCAGAGTTCTCGACGGCGGCGACCACAGCGCGATCCCACCGCGGATCTCCACTCGAACGTTGGACCGTGACACTAAGCAGCGCCCCGCTGGGGGTGCACGTGACCGCGATTACCGCTGACGGATTGCCCTCGATATCGAAAGGTGCGAGAACGTTGGCGCGCACCCGACGTGCCACTCGCGAAGCATACGCCGCCGACGCCACCTCCCCACTATCCGGTAGCGGCCTGCCAGCGATTGCCTGGAGTGCGGCGAGCCGTGCTGCGCGCTCCCGGTCCACCGACCGATTTCGCTGCTGCGCGACGCTCAGTTCCTCCGTCAGTGGCGCCCGGAGTGTCGCACCAGCGCGCGCGATCTGCGAGTCGAGTCCACGTCGTTGCTTGGGCTTGACCGTCTCGTTGCTATGCCGCGTAAGCGGCGTCTGGTTGTTCGCAGCAACGAGCCGGGCTGGCACTGTCAACCGTGATGCCCAGTCCCGCTTGACCATGCGCGGGACCGGGACAGCAAGCGGCAAAGGCGTCACCAACCCGGAGACAGCCGTGTGCGGCCCGGCGGATGCAGTCTGCTGGCCCCTCGTGCCGGCAAACAAAAGCGCCAGCAGCACGACGTGCAGGGACACCGCGAGCCCAAACGCACGCCCCATGCCGCGCTCGCGCGGCGGTCGTAGCTGCAGGCTGGATTTCGTGCTCATGGCGGATTGACGCCGGCCCGCGCGTGCACTCTGGTGACGCGGCGAACCGGTGCCCGGTTTGCTGCCACTTCCAGTGTAGTCCCTTTACGGCGTAAAAACCCAGCCAGTGATCCCCTGATGCGTCGCCGCGGCCGCAAACCAAGTTTGTGGGCGGTCGGATGGGCGCTACGCGCTCAAGCCCTTGAGGTGGCTCCCCTCCGAGCCGTTAAGCAAATCTTAAGGATCCCGAGCTTGTTTCGTCGGCTGCGGACGAACTCGCTCGTTCGCGCCTGGGGGGCTGGCATGCACTGCGTCAGTTCAACTGTTCATGTACCTGATGTGGGGGCCGTGCCCCGGCACATCGCCATCATCATGGATGGAAACGGGCGGTGGGCGACGCAACGCAAACTGCCTCGGATGGCGGGCCACACGAAAGGTGTCGACGCGGTACGCACGACTGTCGAAAGCTACTCAAACAGTGGCATTGGCTACCTGACGCTGTTCGCATCCAGCTCGGAGAACTGGCGTCGCCGCCGCGCAGAAGTATCGTTTCTGATGCGCCTCTTCGCCTCGGTGCTCATACGTGAGACGGCGCGGCTCGACGACTACGGCATCCGGTTGCGAATCGTGGGTGATCTGTCGATGTTTGGCGCGGGCCTCCGGGCCCTCATTCAGCGCGCTGAAGCGAAAACCGCCCACAACTCCCATATGACGCTGACGATTGCGGCGAACTCGGGGGGACGCGGGGACATCCTCCGGGCCATCCGGCGGCTTCTAGAGCAGACTGCGGCCGACGAGCGGTCAGCTCTGATCGACGACGCCAGCTTTGCGCAACATCTCGCACTGGCTTACGCGCCGGAACCCGATCTCTTCATCCGTACCGGCCGCGAGCGGCGCATCAGCAACTTTCTGCTGTGGCAACTGGCCTACACCGAACTGTACTTCACCGATACCTTCTGGCCGGACTTTGATGATGCGACGCTCGAGGCCGCTCTGGCATCCTATCGGACGCGGGAGCGTCGCTTTGGCCGCGCGAATGCGTGACACAGGTGCGAAGCTTGGCGGTCCCGACTGGCGGCGCGAGTTTTTCGACATTTGCCAGATTCTCAATTCTCAGTCCCGGCGAAACGGCGAAGCAAATGTGATTTTAAGTTTCTTTTAACGATATTCGCCTATATTGCAAATGCTGTCATTTTGAGCATGGTGCCTGCCGGCCCTTTCTAGCGGCCCAAAGCGCGCTGCAGCTCCGAGGATCGGAGTGGTGTGATGGAATACGCCCATCCCAGGGGGCTGGCGACCCTCTTACTCACGGCGCTTTCTTCAGGCTGCGTGGCACAACCATCGTCAACGCAAGCCTATTTCGGCGCGTCGGGCGGCAACGGCAAATCTGAGTCGCATGGTCGTGCACCGGTCATCATGACGGACTTCTCTACACTCGTTCGCAGGAACGGGCCGGCGGTGGTCAATATCAGCACGACGACCCCGAAACCCACCCCCGAAATGCGTCGCCTCTGGCCCCCTGCGGGCAGCGACCACGATCCGTTCTCTCGCTTCTTTGAACAGTTTTCGTCCGCCTTCCCCAGCATCACGGGAGGCCCTTCGCAGGACCTTGGGTCAGGCTTTGTCGTGAATTCCAGCGGCTACGTTCTCACGGCTTCCCAGGTCATCACCGGCGCGACGAAGATCAAGGTCACCCTCGCAGATGGACGTGAATTCAAAGCCACGGTCGTCGGGAATGATCCTGCAAGTGGCATCGCACTGCTGAAGATTCCGGCAACGAAGCTGCCCACACTCAGGATTGGAACGGTGGCCGAAGAAAAGGCCGGCAACTGGATTGCATCGATCGGCAATCCATATGGTTTGAGCAACACCGTAACCGCTGGCATCATCAGCAACATGGCGAGGGAACTGCCCCCGCAGTTCATATATCCCCCTGATTCAAACCGATATGACGGAGAGCGCGGGCGACGCCGGCAGCCCTGTCCTCGATCCTGGCGGTGACGTTATCGGGATTGAGACGCCGGTCATCAGCACCCTTGGCGGCGTAGACGGGCTGGCATTCGCGATTCCGATTGACGAGGCCATGAAGATTGAACAGCAGTTGCAGCGACATCATGAGGTCCAGCACGGACGGCTTGGCATCACTGTCCAGGACGTGAGTGGGCCGCTCGCACAGGCGTTCGGCCTGACCAAGGCACAAGGCGCGCTTGTCAGCTTCGTCAACCCGGGCGGCCCGGCGGCAAAGGCGGGTCTACGCTCGGGTGACGTCATCCTTCAGATCGACGGTGCCGCTACTGATTCCGCGCGATTGCCCGTAACCGTGGCGGATCTCAAACCCGGCACGAGCGTCCAGCTCGTGTCCTGGCGCGACAACGCGGCGCACAATGCGTCGATCATACTGGGCAAGCGCGGCAGCGGTGCACAGGAATCCACCGCTTCCGCTCATGCCATCGCAACAGATGGACTCACCGTGCGTGGTCTGATGGCCGAAGAGCAACATGACGCAGGAGTCAAAAGCGGCGTCCGCGTCGAGAAGAGCGTCGGTCCCGCCGCATTCGCCGGCATCGAACCCGGTGATATTATCCTGATGGTCAATAACACGCCCATATCAAGCCCAATGCAGTTCCGCGACAAGGTCGAGAGCAGCGGGCATTCGCTTGCACTACTCGTCGAGCGCAACGGTGAACAGATGTTCGTGACCATCGACGTGGTGTAGCCTAAATGGGTGCGCACGCAGGCCATCGCATGATCAATCAAGGAAACCGAAATGAAACTTGCAGCAACGCCGCGATCTGGCTTCACTGAAGAAAAAGGCCATGATTGTCCAACGCCGCCTGACAAGCGGCACGGATCCCATCGGCGCCTCTGGGTGCTCGTTCTCACGCTTCCCACGCTGATCATCGCGCTGGTCATCGGTCTCGAAATTTTTGGCCTGCTCGTACGATTGTTCAGCGTCTGAAATCAATTGACCTCTCGCGAGAACCAGCCTGCACATCGTGAATCCGATATCGACAGTCGAAGTGCGGAGCTTATGATGAAAGCCGTTCTCGATGAACCTGTTGACCCTCAACGTCGCATCTGGCTGATCGCAACCTCGACTGCGGGCGGCATCGCCGGCGTCGCGACGCTCATTTCCTTCATCGACTCCTTTGCGCCGCCCGCGAGCGCCAGGGCCGCCGGCGCACCCGTGCATGCGGACCTCACGAACCTCATGCCCGGCTCGATGATGACCGTCGCGTGGCGCGGTAAGCCGGTCTTCATCGTCAATCGCACGCCGGAAATGCTTGCCGCCGTGGTGAAAGCGAATCCGATGGTTGCCGATCCATACACTGAGCATCCGTTCTCCATGCCGCTGCCAGCCTATTGCCGCAACCAGTACCGCTCGCGCCCGGAACACCTTAATTTTCTCGTGGCGGTCGGCGTGTGCACGCATCTGGGCTGCACGCCAATTCCCCGCTTCCAGGCCGGCGCGCAAGCGAATCTTCCAGATGATTGGCCTGGCGGCTTTCTCTGCCCTTGCCATGGCTCCACGTACGACCTCGCCAGACGCGTCTTCAAGGGCAAGCCCGCGCCACAGAATCTCGACGAGCCACGCTTCATGTTCGTCTCACCCACGAACGTTGTCATCGGACGCGACGAGCACGAAGAAAGCTGAGCACATCGAAAAATATCAATGACCAGCGCTCTGTTCGTGCTGAATACCACGGTCTGGACTCGTCCAGACTGGGCGCTTGCCGCGGCGTCTCAAGGCGTCGGACGGCAGCGCGACAACCGTGGTCACCATGTTGATCAACCAGAACGCGATCGGATACGAGACGGTATCGAGCAAACAGAGCAGCAGCTTTTCGTCGTAGCGCTGATCGATCAGACAGCCACGAAGATCTGCAGCACGCAAGTCACAACCAGCAGCATCCAAGCCTGTTAGTCCGCAAGGTCCAGCAGGGCAAGCGACCGGACGGCGCAACGTCTGAGGGCTGTGCCGTCCGTCTCGAGATTGAACACGTGTCACGTCGGCTCCATATTCCGTCTCCGTTCGGTCGGTGAGCCGACCTGCCAATTGCGCAGATCGCAATCCGACACTTTCCGCGGCAACCCCGGGGAACAAGAACCGCAAGAAAGAGGCGCGCCGACGTCGTCGGCTACGACACGCCGCTCGCTCGTGGACGCCAGGAGCCGGTCGCAGACAACCATCGAAGTCCGCCGGCACCGCGTGCCGGCCGTCTTTCCCGTCCGCGTCCGGGGGCCCGCGTCAGAAACGATGCATCATCGCAACGCGATAGACCATCTGATTGCAGCTTGACGATGGCGCTGCCGAACCGAAGATGTACGCGTTGTCGAAGTCGGTTCCGGTCTTCCCCGTCGCGTGCTGGTACGCTCCCTGGACATAGAGGGACGTCCGCTTGCTCAGGTCGTAGTCGAGCATCAGCGAGACCTGGTGCCAGTTCGGCGATGCACTGCCTGTGGTCGTCGAGATATGCGCGTGCGTGAATGTGTACGCAGCGCCGAGCCAGAAGTTGGGCTGGAAGAAGTACTGGCCGTTGACTTCGAAGTTGTCGAACTTCCAGGAATTCTGGGTTCCCGCTGCCGGCTGATTGACGAAGTAGGCGTTCGACGTCGGGTTGTACACGTCAACGTGCGAGTAAGCAAAGGCGACTGTCGCCTTGTCACCAAACTTGTACGAGACGCCGGCATCAATGTTCTGCTGCGAGCTGCCCGTGAACACGGCTTCGTTGCTCGACATCGCACCGCCAAAGGTCGAGCCCCCGTTGTTCGTCTTCATGTAGGCAACCGCTGCCGCGAGCGGTCCCATCTGGTACTGGACAGCTGCGCTATAGACACGATTCTGCGCAAACCCTCCGGCCTGATTGCTGAAGCCGTAGAGCAGTTCGCCCGTCAGGCCCGCGTAGGTCGGCGTCACGTATTTGACGCTGTTCTGGATCCGGAAGTCGTAATCTGCGTTATCGGTGTCGTACGGGTGGGCGCCAAGATCTCCTTCCCAATTTCCCGCCGCCGTGAATCCGCTCCACATGTCGATCGTGGGGTCATACTGGCGCCCCATCGTCAGTGTGCCGTAGTAATCGGAAGCGAGACCCACATATGCCTGGCGGCCGAACATGCGAGATCCCTGCCCCAGCCTGCCAGTATTCGTGTCGAAACCGTTCTCGAGCTGGAAGATCGCCTTCATCCCGCCGCCGAGATCCTCCGCACCTTTCAAGCCCCAGCGGCTGCCAGCCGTATCGCCGCTCACCATCTGATAGCCCCTGTCGCCCGCCGCATTCGTCGTGAAGTTAAAACCCTCGTCAATCAGGCCATACAGTGTTACGGAACTCTGGGCGTGACTCGTCAACGTGAATCCCATTGCACCCATGGCTGTCATGGCCAGAATCGTCTTTTTCATTGCCGATCTCCTGTTGTTGGAATTCGAAACTTGAATATCTGCTGGTAAAGAGACGACCGGGTGCGGGGCTAGCAAACACACGAGGCAGATCTGCATGAACCTCGAGCCGCACAAGCGGCGCACTCAAGCCGTCCTGAATCAGCTGTACCGCGTTGTGCCGTCCATGCAATTTGTCGTTTTGCAGAACATTTTCTGATCGAGCTCAACGCGAAACTCCGCGCGCGTCGCTACGCGCCAAAAGAAGGGTTGCACATCGCTCGCATCCAGTAATCGGTGGGTAGCACTTCGGCGAACTCAGAGGACGTTTGTGGCATGTGTGCGTTCCCGATTCGGTTCATACGATCCCGGGCCCGAACCGCTGGGCTGCAGCTGTACTGGATAGAACATGGAATTCGCACGTTTCACCTTACTCATTTCCCTTTGGAATCCTTACTGTATCAAGTGGTCATCGCTGAGCTCTTTTTGCATTCTATCGCTAACGAAGGACTGAATTTTTATAAGACTGCATCGTACCGTGGCAAAAGCGCGAACAAGGCGACTGTTGCTTTAAGACCAAAGACCTTGACACTTGTCGAGGACCAGGTCACTGGCGGCTTTCGAGTCCGGCAGCAACTGGTCCGAAAAGATTCGCGCAAGCGCGTGACCGACGACACGCAGCAACTCCCGATATGATCGCCAGGTTGTACTGTGTCGCGACTGCTATCGACGACAATCCAGTCATCGACCGGCTGCGAGCATTGCAAACGAACAGCAGGTCACCGCCCATCGCATTCGAGTTACGATCATGCCCAACGGCTAACGCTGTCGCGCAAGTCTGATCTCGCAGGCAGACTCAACAAGTCGCTGGATCGCTGGGACAATTTGAAACTGATCAGCGAAGATGAGCGGCATGACCTGTCAACACGAAAATGCGATGGTTTCCTATTGCAAGGTAAGCGCAAGCTGGTAACGCAACCGCCATTTCGCCGCCGCGGATGCCATCATTTCGCATCGTCGACTACCAGCGTGGCTCGCATGGCGTCACGGTAGTGTCGTGGCTCGTTACAGAAGGCAATATAACGGTCCGGTTTGAGTACGAGCCGTGCAGTGACCGTCTCACGAGGATTGAGATCCTCGACGCCTTGAAGATCACCCAGGCGCGCTTCCTTTACCTGTTGTGTTTTCTGATCGTAAGGGAGCGCGGTGCTGGCACCGGACCACGGCAAAATCATGAAATCGTGCTTCAGCGCGCGAGACTCATTCGTAATCGTAAACTCGACCGGCCCAGCCCGTATCGTTGACGGCGCGAGAGTCAATGACATCCCTGTGCTTCCCCCGTCTGAAAGACGAACCGCGACGGTGGACGGCTCAGCGGATAGGGCTCCTGTCGAGACCGCGAATAGGCCTGCTGTCATCGCAGCCTGCAATGCATTCGCCTTCATGACTACCCTCCCGTGCGACAGGAATCATCCACGCCGTCACCCGCTGCTGGGACGCAAACCCCTTCTATGTAAAGGTGCTGCAACCGCCTCGGGGATTCGACGCCCAATGTAATGCCCGTTGCCTTAAGATCAACTTAAGGATTCGCCTGAGATCGCGCAGGCGTTCCTCTGCACACGGGACCAAAGCCCCTATCGTCCAGTTCGTGATCGGGGCACATTTATTGCCAAGCCCGCAGGCTTTCGGGTCCAGCCTTCCAATATTCATGAATTCACGACAAGCATCCCGTTAACCGTGTCTTAAGTCTGGCGTTTCAAACTGCAATTGCTGGAACACGAAGGCCAGCATGCCCCGACGGGCTAACCACGGAGGTACTTGTCATGAACACCATCATCAAGGCGCTTGCCCTGTTGCTTGCCGTCGCCACGCCGATCATGGCGTTTGCACAAGACGCAAACGATTCATTGACCCGCGCGCAGGTCGAAGGGCAACTGATCCAGCTCGAGCACGCCGGCTACAAGCCGAGCAGAACACAATATCCTGCCGACGTTCAAGCGGCCGAGGCTCGAGTGGCGGCACAATCAGGCACAGGTTACGGTGGCACGGCAACCGGTACTTCGCAGTCCGGTAACACCATCTCGCATCACAGGTGGAATTCGGAATACGGCCACCATTGACGACAAGCAGAACAGAACGACAGCATGCGGATACTTCTGGTAGAAGACGATGAACTGATTGGCAGCGGCTTGCAGCAGGGACTGCAGGGCGAGGGCTTCGCGGTGGATTGGGCCCGGGATGGCAACGAGGCCGCCCTCGCCTTGCGCACGACCTCATACGGGCTCCTGCTACTTGATCTCGGTCTGCCGAAACAGGACGGGCTGACTTTGCTCGCCCGGTTACGCCAGCGCGACGACGCCACTTCCGTCATTATCGTCACGGCACGCGATGCCGTTCCCGATCGGGTAGCGGGACTCGACGGCGGGGCCGACGACTATATCGTCAAGCCATTTGCACTCGATGAACTGCTCGCGCGCATGCGTGTCGTGCATCGTCGCCAGGCCGGCCGCGCGCGCACGGCGCTGCAGGCGGGCCCGCTGCGGCTCGACCCCGCCCAGCGTCGGGTCTGGCTGAACGATGAAGAGATATCACTCACCACGCGTGAGTTCGCGCTGCTTCACGAGTTGATGCACAAACCGGACACGATCGTTTCCCGGGAGCAGCTCGAAGAGCGTCTCTACGGCTGGAATGAAGAAGTCGAGAGCAACACGATCCAGGTGCATATCCACAACTTGCGCCGCAAGCTGGGCACAAAGGCGATTCGCAATGTTCGGGGCGTGGGTTACCAGATCGGAGAGATTGTTTGAGATCCCTGCGCCGGCGTTTGCTGATCTGGTTGCTGCCTGCCGCGTTGCTCACCGGGTTGCTGGCGAGCGCGGCGACCTACCGGGGGGCGCTATCTGAACTGAACGAGGTACTCAACGACCAGCTCAAGGGCATCGCACAGCACGTCGTGGTCGAACCCGACGGTCACCTCGCACTGCGGGACATGCAGGGCGCAAACGAGGACCGCCTCTCGGGCGAGCAATCGCACACCGTGCTGCTTCAGGTCTGGCGGGGCTCAACGCGCGTGTTCAGCACCGACCGTGACTCGTCTTTGCCGCCGCCACAGAACGCGGGGTTTTCGGACATCGAAGTCAACGGGCAGCTCTGGCATACGTATGTCGAGCGCAACGGCGACCTGCTCGTCCGTATTGCCCAGGCGCGCCGCGCGCGCTGGGAAGCGGTGGCGGAGATCGCCACGGCCCTGCTCTGGCCTGTGCTATCGCTGGTACCGGTGCTCGCCCTCTTTGTCTGGTTTGGTATCGGCTACGGTTTGAGGCCGCTGCGCCAGATCGCGGTCAACCTGAAACGGCGCGACATGGACAACATGCAGGCAATCGACACGACGGCCATGCCGGCGGAAGTCAAACCGCTGGTCGATGCCATCAACGATCTCTTGTCCCGACTCGATCACGCGTTCACCGCCCAGCGTCAGTTCATCGCCGACGCCGCGCACGAGCTGCGCACGCCGATCATGGGGCTCGGACTTCAGGCTGATCTGCTGCAAAAGGCGTCAGGCCCACGTGAACGCGAAGCGGTCACGGCGCAGATTCGCACCGGCACCGCACGCCTCGCTCATCTCGCTGAGCAGTTGCTGACACTCGCGAGACTGGGGCCCGAGTCGCCGGCCCCGGTCTTTAGCGAGGTAGACCTGAGCGCGCTCGCACGGGCCGTAGTCGGCGACAGGGTACGCCACGCAGAAGCCAGTGAAATCGACCTGGGCCTGATTGCTACGGGCGTTGTCACCACGATGGGCAATGCCGATGGCCTTCGCATCCTGCTCAACAACCTCGTCGACAATGCCATCCGCTACGCAGGAGCCGAGGCACGCGTTGATGTCATCGTGCGCCGCGAGGACGGCTGCGCCGCGCTTGAGGTCCGCGACACCGGTCCCGGTATTCCGGAGGAAGACCGCACGCGGGTATGGGAGCGTTTTTACCGCGGCGAGGGGCACAGTGCGTCGGGCGGCGGGCTGGGGCTGTCAATTGTCAGGCGCATCGCCGAACAGCATCACGCGCCCATTTCGCTTGGCAGCGGTGAAGGTAATTGCGGTTTGGCGGTAACTTTGCGCTTTCCGCGTGGCGAACCCCATCTTGTTGGCGTGGAAAAGGAAGAAACCAGCCGTACGGCAACCGTCTAGACCCACAGGCAGTGGCCAGCTGTTCACGCGGGAAGCGACGCATTACCAGCTCATCACAAGGCACGACCACGGACACCATGTCATCCAGACGCATCGAAATTCCGTATAACGCCCGGGCTCCCGCCTTACTTAGAGTGGCTAACACAACCTGGACATGAGGCCATGAAGGCCATATCCTGGCAGCATGTCCAGACGCAAAATCAGTAACGAGTTATGGGCGGCGTTGGAGCCGCTGATTCCAGTGTTCGCACCGTCGCCCAAAGGCGGCCGACGCCGAACGGTAGATGACCGAGCAGCCTTGAATGGCATCCTGTACGTCCTGCAGACTGGCATTCCGTGGGAATACCTGCCGAAGGAACTGGGTTTCGGCAGCGGCATGACGTGCTGGCGACGGCTACGAGACTGGCAGGCCGCAGGTGTGTGGGAGCAATTGCATCTGGCGATGCTTCGCCGGTTGCGTGAGCACGACCAGATTGATTGGGAACGGGCAAGTCTTGATGCCGCCAGTGTTGCCAGCCCCCGGGGGGCCAGGAAACCGGCCCCAACCCGACAGACCGGGGCAAGCTCGGCTCGAAACGGCACATCGTCGTAGATGCGCGCGGCATTCCGCTGGCCATCACAGTCACGGGCGCCAACCGGCACGATTCGATGGCATTCGAGTCCACGCTCGGTGCCATTCCCGCGGTGTCGGGCCTGAATGGTCAGCCGCGCAAACGACCGGGCAAGTTGCATGCAGACAAGGGCTATGACTTCGCACGCTGTCGGCGTTACCTGAAGCAGCGCGGCATCACAGCCCGTATCGCCCGTCGCGGAGTGGAAAGCAAGGAGCGGCTCGGACGGTATCGCTGGGTGGTCGAGCGCACGCATGCATGGTTCGCCGGCTTCGGCAAACTGCGTATTCGCTTTGAGCGCCGTCTCGACATTCATGTTGCGTTGCTGTCCCTTGCTGCTGCCGTTATCTGTTCACGCTTCGTGGACGACTTGTGTTAGCGACTCTTAATCCTTTTCATGAGCGCGACTTCATCCTCGTGCTGCTGGCTACAGGACCACTATCACTCTCCAGACGACATCTTCTACCGATGCCGGGTTCACGCCCTGGGGAAGCTCATCGCGCGCTCAAACGCGCGGCAACCAGTGCCTCCGGTGTTCTTGCTGAGAAACGTCACCAACCCGAGCGCATGAATGCAGGGATGAATTAAGGCTAACTTAAGTATTGTCACCCTACAGTTAGCGCGAAGTTGATGACGAACGTCATCTTGACGCCGATCCTGCCCGCTTCACGCAGGTGATTGATAGGCCAATATGCAGCGGAATCCGGTGCTGCGGCTGACATCGCCTTTCAGGAGCCCCGGCCAGCAGGCCGGGGCCGCTTTTTCAGGGACGGGTGAATTCCCCGCTTGATACACCACCTTCAGTCATTAGCATTCCCCATCAAACTGAGCAGGCAAACCATACGAACTGTGCCGCCACCAGCGAAAGCGAGCACGGCATGCACACCGTCTGATTGACCAACCAGCCCCACTGTCTCGACATTGAACAAAAGTCACTTCGGTTCCAATGTCCATCTCTGCCCCGTCAGTGAGCCGATGTTGGCAATTGCGCGAATCGTAATTCGATGTTGGAATGCATGATAAAAAGATCTAAGGGAAACGGGATTCATGCTAAACCTTACGCAATCCTTAAGCCGAATTTAACGAAAAAATAATATCCAAGGATCGCAACACCGATGCCGTCAGGCTATATGCCGTGTTTCGGCAAACATTTTCGGGAATTTTTTCATGGCAATTCAAGCGGCTTCCGCGCAGCCCACTAGCGCAGCCACGACACATGCAGGTCGCCAATCCCAGAAGGCAACCGAAGCGGGCAGCGCAAGCAACGCATCCCAATCCCAGAATGGTACGGTGACACAGCAATCGGCATCTTTAGCTTCATACACTGTCAATGTCTCGCCCGGCTGGATGGACGACAGGGACTGTCCTGCGCGCGCAGCGCGCCCACTGCTAAAGCGTTCAGAGCCCACATTCGCGCAACTATCCGGCGGGGGCGACCCGCATGGAGAGCTGCGCAGCATGACCGCGACGAATCTCTTGGCGGATACGCTCAATTGATCTGAAAGGCATGTATTTCCCGCGTGCCCAACGGCTCCAAATTGCCGACTCTTCCAGAACGGCGTCGCGCCGCAAATTCGTAACGTACTTCCTACCGGAAGTCGAGCAATGTCCCAGCCTGACGGAAACACGTCATCGAGCACCCATGCAATCGTTCACCATCCGGGTCCTGGCCACCACAGAATCCTGTGCGCACAGAATCCATCATGACGCACATTCCCTTCTGCTGAAAGGATTGAATGCTTTAGGGTTGAAATGCATACAAGTAGAAGACCGGCACAATCGGTGCCGTCACGGTGAGCGACGCGGGTATCGGCTGAAGACGGACGAATGGAATCGATCCGCGTCCAGGTTCCAGGCTGGCACGTTTGCAGGATCGCGCCGGATCTGCGGCGGCTGGCTTCTGCACCATTGACCTGGCGCTTAACGAAGCTGGCAAGGTGTTCGACTGTGGCCGGCGCGCCGCCGTGCTGTCGCTGCAGCCGAACCTGGCGCAACCTCGCAAAACGCGGGTACCGAAATACGCAAGGCTTCGCTGACGGTTATTTCCTCGTCGGGATTGGAGACACCAACGGTGCACCAATTCATTGTTCGTCGCACAACGCGCCTTCACCGCGCGACCCCGCAGACTTCAGTACGATAGAACATGCAGGATCGCACTGGCGTGCCGACGGCCTGCGGCCGGCCAACCATTGCGTGCGGGTCGCACGGCCCACCTCCGCGCTTGAAGAATTGATGCTGCGGCTCGTGGTGCGAGCCTCGTGCCTGCTCATCTTGTTCTTAACGACAGCCATCGCCTCCGTGATTATTGTTTTGCGTGCGAGGGCGCGCGACCTTGCGTCTGGCGGCACCCTTCCTCCGCGGTTGGGCACCCGCACGCACAACGCGCTCGCGCCGACCAACCCTGATAGTTCGATGACCACCAAGTTGCGAACACCATCCGAGCGGCTCGCCCCCCTATACCAGCGTCCAGGCGCGCCTTCGCACGCACGTCGCCCCCTCCCTGACGAGTTCGCGCCCCAACTGCGGATGACGCTCACTGAGCTCGCATTACCCCTGCAGGGCACGTGCACAACGACATGCTGAGCGCCGGTTCGCCGACTATTGGACGCGGAAAGACGCGGCCGAAGCGACTCCTCCACCTCGCGCAGGAGTTGCTCCGACTCGTCTGCGAAGACGCCTACGCGCCGCGGCCGGGAACTACTGTGAGCCTGCGGCGCCTGAGTGAGCAGGTCATCAGCGACTTCTTGCCGCTGGCCGAGGAGAGGGACATAGATCTGGGGCTCACAGTGCGCCCGCCCGTAACTGAGGACGACAGCTGCGACCTGGCAGCCGACCCACGGGGACTCGTCATGCTCATGAACGACCTGCTGGGCAAGGCGATCCGCTTTACGCCGCGCGGCGGCACGATCGTTCTTGTCCTCGCGCGCGTGGGTGGTCGTCCGGGTATCGAGGTGATTGAAAACGGCCCTGCCGTTGCCGAATAGCAGGCACGCGACTGTTCCACCAGATTCCTCGCGCGACTCACGTGCAAGGAATGAGCAATCGGAGCAAAACAGCTGCTGCCGCACCCGAACTGATGCCGTCCGCTTCAGCGAACCGCAATAAGCTGTACAGGCGTTCCGATCGTGGCCTGCATCTGCTTGCCTTAACATTTCATCGCTATGGTGGCCATGTTGACGATCACTGTGGAAATGCCAGATGACGAAGTGGCCGAACATGATCGCGCTGGCAGTCAGCCCACTTGCAACGAGCGTTACTGTGCATTCAATGTCCGTCGATGGATGTGTGAAGGAAGCACAAGTAAGCCTTGCGAGGGCACGCGCGGTAGTCCTGAACGCTCAGCCTGGAAAGATCACGGCTGAGAAGCTTGAAAAGGAGCCGGGCGGCAGTGGCTTGCGCTATTCGTTTGACATCTCAACGCAGAAGGGAACCCAGGAGGTTGGCGTGGATGCATGTACATGCGCGGTGCTTGAACACAAGGTGGAACGAACATTTGAGGACTGGGAAAAGATCTGAAAATGGGCGTTAACCTGCCCTTAAGTTCAAGGGGAGAAACTGCACTTGCTGGCACACATGAGGCCAGCGCACTGCAAGCAGGCACAACCACGGAGGTACTGCTCATGAACGCCACCACAAGGACGCTCGCGATATTACTCGCAATCGCTACTCCAGCGATATCGTTCGCGCAGCCGACGGGCGGTCCGGTTACCCGGGCACAGGTCCGGGCAGAACTTGTCCAGTTCGAGCATGCCGGTTACAAGCCGGGCAAGGTCCATTATCCAGCGGATGTGCAAGCCGCCGAGGCCCGCGTGAGCGCCAGGGACGCCCACGGAGGTAGCGCAAATTCAGGTTATGGCGGAATGGCTGTCGGCGTGTCACAGTCCGGTCAGCGCGTTTCGACGGACAACTGGCGTGCAATGTATGGCTATCCTGGAAAGTAACCAAAGCGACGTCACCGGGTAGAGGCGCCGCTTGTGGAAAGCACTGTACTGCCTGTCAGCATCGGAGCAGCGAAGCATTTGCAGTAACCTCGGCCTGAAACGGCTACGCGGCTTTCCTCGCTTTGTGCACGAAATCAGGGCGGTTCGCTCCGCTCGTTCGTGGCCTTCCGGCACACGGCCGGCCGAAGTTGCTCGCCGGGCTCTCATGTTTGCCTTCCCACGGGGATACGCCACTATCCGGAGCGTCCCGAATGAAATTTGACTGCCGCGCGACATGCGGCTCCGTCGCTTGCGAACCGCATCCGCGCACGTGCCACCAGGGCATTCGCAATTCCCAGAGGTATCTGCGGACAGCGCCACGCCCCGATCGACCGCAGTACCGATGAACGCGCGCAGCGCGTCCAGTATTTTCCTCCCTACTCCCCTACCGTGGAAGGCAACATTCTCCTTCAATCGCCACCGCCTTCTCTTGCCTCCTCCCTACGCCGCATACATTACTTCCGACGATAACTCGTGGCGCCAGCCTACTGGGCGAAATGATATGGGCGCGACGCTGGGCGCATCCGGTAACCGACGCCCCGGACCGTCACGATCTTCTCCCCACCAAGCTTGTGCCGCAAACGGTGTATCAGAACGTCGACCGCATTGCCCGCGACGCCCCTGGGACGCCCATAGATTTGCGTCGCCAGTTCAGCACGGGTAAATACGCGCGTGGGCTCATTCATGAGCGCAGCCAGCAGCCGGTATTCGCTGGACCTTAATGCTACGGGTAGTCCGTCGAGCAATACCGAACAATCGAGCGGGTTTAAAACCATATTGCCGATCGTGACCGGCTCCTTATCGTGGGGCGATCGGCGAAGCAACAGGCGAACCCTCGCGCTAAGATCCTCCGACTCAAACGGCTTCATAAGATAGTCGTCGGCGCCGGCGTCGAGCGCTACTGCCGGGCTATCAAAAAGACGGTGGGGAAGCATGGCGATGACGGCTGCACGGCCCCCGATTCTTCGGTAGCCTCGCAGAAGGCGGATCGGATCCAGCCCCGGGCTCCCAAAATCGAGAAGTACGAGTTCGTGGGATCGATACTGCAGGCCAAGCTCCGCCTCGTAGGCGCTGCTCGCCCAGTCAAGTTCATACCCCGAGCGATGCGCCCATTCCATGACCGGAAGCGCACCTTCATCGTCGTCTACAACCAGTAGCAGCCTCACGCGATCCCCCAGTCACCTTGACGGGATTGTCACTGTACGGTACTTAAGCTCAGCTTAACCCGTGCAAACACATATGTCTGAAGTACCATGTCGATCCAGGCTGAAATGGATTCAGTGTTCCCTGCAGCGCCAGGCAGGGATTGGTACACCGCAATGTCGCGCCCGCGACGGCGCAAACCATTCAGACAGGGCCCACACCATGACACATATGCTCCGCGCGATCCTGCGGCCGGAGGGTGACTGGACATCGAGCGTCCATTCAGGTTGGTCTACAACGCATCAGGCAGGCACGGATCGCGCAAACCCGTACCTGCCCACATGACACTTACTGGCTGATTTCCTTGCCGCTGGAATCCTTGATCTTTGCCTTCCATTGCGACTCAATTTCGCCAACGACCGACTGCGGCAGCGAGATGTAGTCGAGGCTGTCGGCAGCCGGCGTGCCGTTCTTGAACGCCCACTGGAAGAACTTGAGCGTTTCCTTGCCCTGCTCCGGCTTGTCCTGCGCCGTGTGCAGCAGCACGAAGGTCGCGCCCACGACCGGCCAGGAATCCTTGCCCGGCTCGTTCGTGAGAATCTGGTAGAACGACTGCTTCCAGTCCGCGCCTGCCGCTGCGGCCTTGAACGTTTCGGTGGTCGGCTGGACGACTGCGCCCGACTCGTTCTTCATGGCCGTGTAGACCATGTGATTTTGCTTGGCGTACGCCCATTCGACGTAGCCGATCGCGCCCGGCAGACGCTGCACGAAGGCCGCAACGCCGTCGTTGCCCTTGCCGCCCGTGCCCGTCGGCCATGCAACGGTCGTGCCTTCGCCGATTTTGCTCTTCCACTCGGGATTGACCTTCGAGAGGTAGTCGGTCCAGATGAAGGTGGTACCCGAGCCGTCGGCGCGGCGAACCACGGCGATGTCCAGATCAGGCAGCTTGACCTTCGGGTTCAGCGCGGCGATGGCCGGATCGTTCCATTTCTTGATCTTGCCGAGGTAGATGTCGCCGAGCACCGGGCCCGACAGCGTGATTTCGCCGGCCTTGATGCCAGGCACATTGATCGCCGGCACGACGCCGCCGACTACCGTCGGGAACTGGAACAGACCGTCCTTGGCCAGTTGATCGTCCTTCAACGGAGCGTCCGAGCCCGCGAAGTCGACGGTCTTCGCCTGAATCTGCTTGATGCCGCCCGACGAGCCAATGCCCTGGTAGTTGATCTTGCCGCCGCCCGACTTCTCATAGGCGTCCGCCCATTTCGCGTAGATCGGTAGCGCGAAGGTACTCCCTGCGCCAGTGATATCTGCAGCCTGGACTGCGGTTGCCGACGCCAACGCAAGCATCACCAGGGGAATCGCTTTCAGTTTCATTTATGCTCCTCATTTGCACAACCAGGTAAGTGGCGACGGAAGATAGCCCCGGCATGTGACATTTTCATGAACCTGAAATCGCTCTTACTTTTCCTCCAGGGACAGCAGCCAGTTCCGACGCCGGCAATATGCTGCGTTCGGAGAACCGTCGTCCGCCACTGACGACGTCACAAAAAACTGGCGCCGGACAACTGCGGCACTGGCCAGTGTCTGCCTGCGCGCACCGCACGTCTGCGTTGCGACGGACCTCGAAAACGCCCCGTAACGGGATAGAGCTCCGTTTCGACATGATTTTTCTTACGCATGCTTGCCAGCACGCAACGTGCCGTTAACTTTGGCATAAGTATCCCTTCCTAAGATGGAATTTAGATTCTCTTGGTACGACCTGAAGGTCGGGAGGCTTATATGAACGCGACAATCATCAGGATCGCCATTATCGGCGTTCTGCTCACCCCCCTGGCTTCGTTTGCCCAAACGACCACCCCACTGACTCGCGCGCAGGTACGCGCCCAGCTTGTACAAATTGAAAAGGCAGGCTACAACCCGGCCCGGCGTGACAACAACTATCCAGACGATATTCAGGCAGCCGAGGCCCGAATCGCAACTCAAGAATCGGCGGGCGCAATAGCTGTATCGGGCATGGGCAGCGGCACCGGGAGCAGTTCGCAATCAGGTGAATCCCACAGTGCACACTACGACAGTTCGACGTTTTACAAACACCACTAATAGCCGCGCAACCGCTTGTCGCGCAGGTCTCAGCCAGATCGAACCTCGCACGCGCGCTACACGACGCCGGAACGTTTGGCTCGTCCCGGCGGCATCAACGCGCGGCCACAGCCGAACACCTGCGCCACAACGCCACTGTACCCGGTCAAATACCTGTAAAGATTTCAGGAAGCAGGAAAATGGACTGCAGGCCCAGCTAACCGAGCCTTAAGGTCATTGAGGCATTCTTTATCTATGGAGGAGCCAAGCCTCAGCATCATGCGATCAGGCACATCAAGGAGGTACATGCATGAACACCATGTTCAGGACTCTTAAGCGCATCCCCGGAGCGACGTCGACGTACGAGCATCACTGACGCCGGAAAGGCTTGAGCGATCCGATACCGATACGCACGGACAGAGCGGAAGCTGCAGGAAAAGCGCTACGGTCTGGACGCCTGCGGCCTGCTTTCTCAGCCTTTCGCTTGATGCAGGGCGCAGCGCATCAATGCGCTGACAAAGACATCCGTGTACCGCCCGGCCAGCCTGGCATTCAGTGATTCCCCTTGTCCGGCGGCCCTGAGCGGACGTCCTCTCCTGCGAGTTTGCTGCGAATCCCGGCCAGTTCCCTATGCCGAGCGTCCGTTGTTTCGGGATAGTGCAGCTTCAGGCCCTCAAGCGTATCCAGAACGATCTGTGACACGACGAGCCGCGCATTCTCCTTGTCGTCGGCAGGCACGATATACCATGGGGCGGCATCAGTGCTCGTCGCACCCAGGCACTGCTCGTAGGCGCTCATGTGCTGCAACCAGAACTCCCGTTCTTCGACGTCCGCCATACTGAATTTCCAGTTCTTGTCGGGTTCGTCGATACGCGCAAGAAAGCGCTTGCGCTGCTCCTCCTTCGAGAGGTGCAGAAAGAACTTCACGATACGCGTGCCATTGCGATGCAGATGATGCTCGAGGTCGTTGATCGAACGATATCGACCGTGCCACAGGCTCTCGCCCGCATCGGCATCGGTGGTCAGGCCCTCGCCGCCTAGAATCTCCGGGTGCACACGAAGAATCAGCACCTCCTCGTAATACGACCGGTTGAAGATACCGATGTGACCGCGTTCGGGCAAATCGCGTGTGGTGCGCCATAGGAAATCGTGCTGAAGCTCATGCGCGCTCGGGTGCTTGAAGCTGAATACCTGACAGCCTTGCGGATTGACACCGGACATGACGTGCTTGATCATTCCGTCCTTGCCCGCAGCATCCATCGCCTGAAAGATGAATAGCACTGCGTAACGATTGTCGGCATAGAGCAGACTTTGTTGCGCACTCAAGCGCTGGATGTGATCGGAGAGGATGGCGCGATACTGGTCTTTTGATTTGTAGACCTGGGGCACGCGCGTGGGCCGCGTCCCAAGTTCAACCGCCGCGCCTTCGTGCACCCTGAATTCATCGGCATGGATTTTCATCCTGCTTCTCCCGTCCAGCGCCTCATGCTGACGCACAATATGTTACGGGTGATCAACGCGGTCTTGTTGATCACCCATCTCACTGCCCGGCGATCCATGCAGCTATCGACGGCCATTGCCCGGATAACGTTCTCGCCCCCATGAACAGTCCGACGTGCGCGCCCGGGACGGTCTTCTGCACGATCAGGTCTTTTGGTGTCCCGAGATACCTGCGCGCGTTGAGAACCTGTTCAGGCGTAGTGATAGCGCGCGAGTCCCTGCTCGACATAGTCATCGCCCTTGACCATCACGCGCCAGAACCAGCCGGCCAGTTTGCGGGCAAGCGCTTTGGTGGCCACCAGGCCGCCGCGGAGCGCAGCGAGCCGCGGCGGAGCAACTTCAGCACGCATCGCTCATGAAAAGCGGTCAGGCCGCAATAATTTTGTGGGGTTGACGTATCCGTCAGCGCAACCCGCCAGAAGTCTGAACCTCAGAATACGTAACCTTGATCGTGCCAGTAATGCCAGTCCATGACTGCCACCCGTGTTGACTTATCGCTGTTCAGCGAAACAAGCTGGGCCAGCGGTGCCACCACGTCTCGTTCACCCCACCGGGCCCAGACGAAGATGCCAACCCGGCACAGGTCTTCATGAGCGAGCGCGGTGACCGATACCTGTTCACCTGCGGGCAGCGGCGAAGAGGCCATCGCCTTGCGAACGTTGGCCTGGAATGGAAACGAGAGCTGTTCTTCCAGATAGTAGTACCACGACAGCGCACGCTCTTCCTCGGTATACGCGTCGACGACGACTTCCATCTCGATGCGATGTTCACGTTCCGCGTTGAGTCTGGTCCTGGCCATGATGTTGTGCGGTATTCGGTATTGACTCGGGTTACAGATCGACGATATGCCGCAGCAGACCGTAGGAAACACGCCAGTGCCCCTCCGAGCCTGTCACGGCGATTGACGCGGTTTTCGCGTTCAGTCTGACGATGGTGCCTATGCACTCGTTCAGGTGCTTGTCGGTGAATCCGACCGTATCGCCGATGAAGAACTCTTCGCGTTTTGCGCGCGGCGATGGTGGTGGCGGCTCAGGATGAACAACTGGGGCAGTACTGCCGGGAACGATCGCCGCGTAGGGAATCGCCCAGTGGCGCCGACTGCGGCTGTCCTGAACAACCGCCTGCGTGTGCCGAAGCTCGACGATGGTGCCTTGCGACAGAGGTTCCAGTGGATTGTCGCCGACGTAGTCGACGCTCATCCCGAGGTGCAGCCGCTGTCGCACTTCCAGAATCCGTCTGGGGTCGTCAAGCATTTTCCCGATCGCGAGATACAGGCGGTAGAGTTCGGCGCTGGGCGCCTGTCGAAGTGTATCGAGAATGTCCATGAATCGAGGGCGTTTAACGGGCAAGCGGCAGCAGTTCGTGTACGCGACTAGCTGGATATGACGGCAATTTGTCGAGCGTGTTCTTGAGCCACGCGTAGGGCTCGATATGGTTCAGGCGGGCGGTTCCGAGCAGTGAGTACATCGTGGCGGCCGCTTTGGCTCCGCGCGGCGAAGCCGCAAATAACCAGTTCGCCCTTCCCAACGCAATCGGGCGAATCTCGCGCTCAAGGGCGTTGTTGTCTGGCAGCAGGATGCCGTTATCCGTGTACCGCACGAGGGCCTGCCAGTGACGCAAGGCGTAGCCGAAGGCCTTTGCGAGTGGCGACTGGGGTAGTAGTCCGACGGCATGGCCTTCAAGCCATTGCCGGAACTCGGCAAGCACCGGCAGTGCCTCGGTCTGCCGCGAAGCGTACCTGATGTCAGGCGTGTGCTCCCTGATGCGCGACTCGATCGCATACAGCCGGGCGATCCATTGCAGCGCCTGCGCCGCGAGTCCCGGCTTGCCTTGCGCCTTGGCAATTTCGAAGAAGCGTCGGCGGCAATGCGCCCAGCATCCAACCTCGACGATGTCGCCGGTTTCATAGAGCGCCTGATGCCCGCTGTATGCGTCGGCCTGCAAATAGCCCTTGTATTTCTGCAGATAACGTAGCGGATGCGATCCGGAGCGCGACTCGGCGAACTCGAACACGACCGCCGGAGGGTGGTCGACCCAGGCGCCGCTTTCCTCGCGTTGGCCCGCACCGAGATAACCCCATAATCGCGCGATGCGTGTCGATGTACGCCCCTTCTCGAGCAGTGGCAGCGTGGTGTCGTCCACGTGCATGCGCGGCGCCTGCAGTTGATGGGCTCGCAGCGGTGGCAGCAGCACTTCCAGCAACTCGGCGGCAGCCAGCTTCCATTCGCACAGCGTTGCACGAGGAAGATACACACCATGGCGTGCGTAGCGCATCTCCTGCCGGTTCAGGGGGAGGTGATCGACATAGGTATTGACCAGGATATTGGCCAGAAGACCTGCGCTCGCATTGCTCTTCGGCAGCGGCGAAGGCTGGGCGCTCGCGCTTACGATGGTCGACTCGCCATCCTTCTTCGCCGCATACTTGAAGCGGATGTGCTCGATAACCGTAAGCCGCGCTGGCTCGTAATGGAGCGTCTCGCTGCGCTCTTCGCCGATGCGCTCAAGCGTATCGAATACGGCCTTCTGTTCGTCATCCAGATCGTATTCGATGCGCGTGCGTGGCAGGTCCTTCGACAAGGCGGGACGGCCCTTGCGGCTATGGCCCGTGACCGGTACCCTGGCAGGCTCGGGTGGAACCGGTAAATTCGCGGCGGCGTCAAACAGTTCGGCCTGACCCGCGATCCGCTCGGAACTGACACCGAAGCGGGCGCGGTTCGCCTGGGCAATCTGGTGCTGAAGCGCTTCCAGCTGCTCCCACAGCACGCACGCAAGCCGGTTCTGTTCGAGCGCGAAGGCCTGCAGCGCCCCGGGCTCGACTGGCAATTGCGCGGCAGTGACGGCAGTGGGTGGCATACCTGCCATGATGCCCAACCCGCGCGGCGTTTACAAGGCCGAACCTGTGCAGGGCGGCAACGGTCAGCTCACGCGTGCAACTGCCACGGCACGATGGGGTTCACGCGCCGGAATCTCGATACCTTCGAGCCACGCGTTGAGTTCGGCGAGCGTGAAGCCACGCTGCGCGAGTGACGATGGTGACGGGAAATGCCCGCGTTCAAGCCGCTTGTACCAGAGCGCGAAGCCGGTGCGATCCCAGTACAGGCACTTGACCTTTGTGCGGTCCCGGCCCACGAACACGAACAGGTTGCCCGAGGCGGCGTTCTGCGCAAGCAGTGGCTCGACCAGATACGACAGCCCGTCAATCGACTTGCGCATGTCGACCGGTTCACGGCAGATATAGGCACGGACGTCGGCTGCGATCAGCACCGGCCACCTCCGAGCTGGCCCAGAACGAAGCGCACGATACGCTCGGCATGGGTGCCGGTCAGTTCGATGCGGACCCCGGCAAGCGACAGCGTCACGCGGTCACGTGAAGACGACGGCGGATCGGTCGTCACTGAAGGTGCCGGCGCGAGCGGCCCACTATCTGGACGCGCCGCGACAAACACTGCATCCGGCGTCACCAAGCGGGTTCACCTCGACGGATATCTCGCCAGCGAGTTTCTTGCGCCACAGGCCGAAAGTGCTGACGGCGAGCCCCTGCTGTCGACAGAAACGTCGCACACCGAGGCCGCTCGCTTCCCATGTCATGACCATCTCGCGCCAGAATGCCTCGCCTTGCCGGGGGCGTCGTGTGCCCGTCGGTCCAGCTGTCCCGCCCTTCGCGTTGTCCATCGCATTACTCCGCCGTTACGATGGCAATACCTTCGCATCGAGCTTATGTGCATTCAAGACGGGATTTGCTGACGGATACGGGTTGACTATCGACCGTTAGTTGCGTCCTATGGTATGCCCGCCCGCCATCTGACAGAATCGCGCATTATCAACGTTTCCGCATCGTGAACCGGACGCCCGGGCGCCGGACCGGCCCCGGGTCCGGCCGCCAGTGAATCCCAACCCGCACCCATCCATATTGATAATATAAATCAACAGGTTACGTCATTTTTTAATGTGACCTCTCAGGTTTCGCCTAATATTCAGGCGTGCGTGCGGCCCCCGACCCACGCACACGCTCCAAGCCCGCGCCCCTGTGCGGGCGTTTTTTCGTCGGGCGCGGACGCACGCACCTGACTCGGGGCGCGCCTGGGCCCGCATATCCTGGGCATTCGTTCGTGCAACCGCCCTTTAACGTTGGTGAGCACTCACCAGGGCGGTGCATTCCACGCATCCCCGGGGGCCGCCAGCGCGCCGCGGCATACGCACAGGTTGAACTGCGGGCCTGCACGGCCGGGACGGCGCCAGCCCCCCCTGCTCCACCAGGCGGCCTTCCAGGTTTCATCCCCGGCTGGTCATTGCTTGCGTCCACCTGGCTTCATTCCGACCCGCGCCGGCTCGCGTTGCTGATGCGGCCGCCCTGACGATTACGCCGGACAGCCCGAACTGGTGCGCGGCCGTCAGAAGCCGCTCGCACCACTCCCGCCTGCCGGACACATCGGGGGCGTTTCGAAAACAGCTGAGCCGTTCGATCGCGACGGATCGCAGACGTTGATCCGCCGGGGCAAGGCCAGCGCGTGCCGGCATGGAGGGGGCTGAGAGCGCGATCAGCTGAAGATCCTGCCCGAACCTTGCGTACCCGCAGTCCGTGGACGCCTGAGTGCGTGGCTTTTTCGGTGCAGGACGCCATTGCATTGAAACAGCCGGCCAGTTCCTCGCGGCACACAACGTCCGGGGGTTCGCGTGCGGCGCCTTGCCCACTGGAGGCAGCTGTCGACGCTTTTTGCAATCCTGATGATTTAACGCTTTCCCGCGTCATCACCCACAGCCTCATCTGGCGCTCACCAGGCGCCTCCATGCGGGCCGCATCGGCGATGGTATGCAGCACGACGATGCGCTCCTGCCTGGCCCAGCTGGACCACGGCGATGCGATCGGGAAGAGGCGGCTCACGCACTGCACGCGATCTGGCGCGCTGCGCTGAATCACGCGGAACCGTGCCACCCGAAGGCGTTCGTGGCCGCACGTCAGGAAGCCCGCGCCACATCGACCGCGAAGTGACGACCTATGCTCCTCTTCTCCCGGGCGTCCACGAGAATGCCGGTCGTAGAACAAGGGTTTATGCCAGATGGATATCCGCATGCCCAGTGAAACCGGATTGCGCGAGCAGTATGCAAACCTCCAGCAGCGCTCGCTGCTTCTTGATGCGCTCGGCCCGTCGCGTGCTGGTCATTTATCCGCTGCGATGCAGTCGTCGCCGGCTGGTGACGAAGCGTCAGCAGTGCATCTGCGGGTGCTGAAAGAGGCAACCGGCGAGGCGATGCCTGCCGTCAAGGACGACCACGGTGCGCGGCCTTTCGTCGAAACTGCCCACTCCCTGCCTGAAAGCCGCGCCAGACCTCCTGCCTTCGCCGACGACACGGAGCAATGGCACAGCGAAATACTGGCGCGCCTGCAGGAGGTGCTGGACAGGGCCGCCGAGATGATCGCCGAAGGAGAAGCACATCTGGAGCGCTCGCGGCGTGTGCAACTCCAGGACATTCCCTGGATGAATTCGCAGCGCCATTGCCTGAACTGGCTGAGCGGCACGTAGACCCGAGCCGCACGGTGTTTCATGAACCGCCGACCTCTGTCTGCGGTTTCTTTTTTCTCAGGACGCGCCAGCGCCCCAGGTACCTTTGGCCTGATCTTTCCTCCACGGGCTCCTCGCTGTCGAGCCCGAAATACCACTTCGAGTCTCGCGCCACACCACTGGCGCCCCCATCGCTCTCCTGGCGTTGCGCCACTTCCTCTTCGGTCAGGTCGGTCATCTGCAGGCCAGGGGACTGGTCACCGCAACGATTGCGGAATTCGAACAGGTGCCTGTTTGCCGGGTAATACGGTCGAAGTAGCGTTCGCTGAACGGCCCATGCGAGCGCTTCGAAGGAACGCTTCCATCAGAAACGGAAGCTGTACGGTGTTATCAAGAAACGTTTCTTGTCCTGTCGACAGGATACCTAACCGTATCTGTCGCCGCATCTCCTGTTCGACGAGCCCACGGCAACCTCGCTATTCCGAATATCATTCACCCACCCGGTTATGGTCTCAAGCGTCGCAATAGGTCGCCGGTTATTCGTGATCCTGTAAACGTGTTAACCGGATGAGACGCGCCGGCGTGGATTCAGTCCTCGAAAGGACAAGGTAGCAGGTGCCCGTCGTCGTCAGGGTCACAGCCGATCAAATGTGACGACACCATTCAGGGCACGACGGAGCCGTTCTACCCGCCGCCGCGCATTGCGCGCGTCGTTGTGTGTGCGACCAGGCATTATGAAGCGGGAGCACCAGTCGTTTTCCAATGCTGGAACGATAGCGGTTTTGCTGCGAGCACGCCTTTTGGGCGTCTCATCCGTACCCCACATCGGTCGCTCCCGCCCTGCGCGGCAAAGAGCGTGCGGCGCAGGCTGTGGAAGGCTATGGGGAGGTCGTCAGCTTCAAGTTCGGTCGCACCTCGTGCGTCACCGTTTCACGTTGTCCCTTGCGTTGATCGGACACCTCTTCGATGCCGGCCTTCCGAACCTCCTCGCAGAACGCTATGC
Source organism: Paraburkholderia sp. A3BS-1L (assembly GCF_051125215.1). Classification (NCBI taxonomy): domain Bacteria; kingdom Pseudomonadati; phylum Pseudomonadota; class Betaproteobacteria; order Burkholderiales; family Burkholderiaceae; genus Paraburkholderia; species Paraburkholderia sp. A3BS-1L. The sequence continues at coordinate 94,045 of NZ_CP120446.1, forward strand.
GTGAGCGGTAATAGTCAGCCTGCAATTGCGCATCCATGACCCGCTGTTCGGCCTGGAACAGCGCCATGCGCAATTCTCCGAGCGCGCGCTCAGCCTGCTTCTCCGGCGTTGCGGCATTGTGTGCAATCAGGTTTGCAAGCCATCGCAGCATGGATGAACCCTCCTGTCCTCGATTCCGCGATCGCACGCATCAGACGCCTGCCACGCGCGAACTGGAGTTGCGAAAAGTCTATCAGAGTCGCGAACGCCAGGAGCGATCCTGGCACCTACCCGGTGGACAGCGCGAGGGCAACCAGTTCGAAGGTGGGCCATGCCGTGTCGGGTTACGGATCCGTTCGGCTACGGAAGCCGGGCCGCATTCCTCGACTGGGCCGCAAACGCGCGGCGCTGCAACCGGCTTCCATTGCGGGTCGAATCCCCGCAAACGTTGCGGAAGGCGGCCGCCAGATGACATTGACCACCCACAGGGAATACGAGCGGCCGGTGAGACGGACAAGGTGCACGGCTCTGGTTCTTCAGGTGTTTTGCCGGCTGCGATGCCTGTACAACAGTCACGCTACGATCGAACAGATTTCCTCTGTACTCGCCCTGTCGACATACCCCGGCCGTCTCGGCCAGAAACCGCAGCCTGCGCTCGATGACTGGCTCGATGCGACCACCACCTTCAATTTTTCTGCGCTCTTTTTCCTGCCCAACATGTACTCCCTGATTTTCCATTTCGTCGCATTCTGATCGGGGCCCTCGCTGGCGTCAGGCGCCTCCAGCCTGAAGTTCAGCCGGGATTCGTCAACCCGCCCCATCCCGATCCCGCTGCGCACATTGAAAGCGAAATCAGCCGTCGGATCAGGCGGTGCGGCACGGCGCCCAAATTCACCCGCGGCGTTTCGCGGATTTCGCCGTGGCAGGCGCAGCACGTGCAGTGGGCTTTTTAGATGCAGCCGGACGGCTCGCCTGCGTTGCGCCGGAGCCGGTTTTTGCTTTCGCATTTTTCCGGGCGGCAGGACGGCGCTCTACGTCCAGCGGCGCGACTTTGGCTTTGCTCTCGACCTTACCCTTGGGTGCCGATTTCGCAGTCGCGGACGACTTTGGTGTCATCGACTTCGGTGTCGTCGACTTCGGTGTCGTCGACTTCGGTGTCGTCGACTTCGGTGTCGTCGACTTCGGTGCTGTCGACTTCGGTGTCGTCGACTTCGGTGCTGTCGACTTCGGTGTCGTCGACTTCGGTGCTGTCGACTTTGGTGTCGTCGACTTCGGTGGCGTCGACTTCGGTGGCGTCGACTTCGGTGCTGTCGACTTCGGTGTCGTCGACTTTGGTGTTATGACTTCGACTGTCTGCGAGCTGACTGCTTTGCGCGTGCGCTTGCCCCGCACCCTGGGCGGATCAGCAAGGGGTTCCATGTCGATATCGATACCGAACACGTCGCCCAGATCTGCATTGTCAAGCAACCTGCCGGACGCCGGGACGGCGCCTGCCCCGGGCAGATTCGCATCGGTGCTATTGACGAGTTCGGTGGGGTCAACGCCACGTAACGTAAAGAGCAATTCGGGCTGCTGGTCGAGCCGTGCGCCGATGCCATAGAGTACGGCGGCGACGTGCTTGCACATCGCCGCCCAATCCAGACAATTGCAACCGAGTTTGATGTCTTTCGGCGCGGGAAAAAGCCCGGTTCCCGGCTTGCAGATGCGCCCCATCACCGCGGCCGACAGCTTGCCCTGCAGCAATTCGACCATGGAGTCAATCGAGGACACACAGTCGGCACTCAAGTCGCGCCACTGTTTTTCCGGGCAGGCTGCGACATCAATTTCGATCTCGTACAGGCTGGACCCCATGACCTGCGCACGGATCCTGCCCGTCGTAATCTGCAGGTCGATCACCGAACCATTGCGCACGTACGTGCGACCGCGTGGCAGGCGACTTTCGTAGTCGCTGTAGTGCTCCAGGTTATCGCACCACGCCTTGCCCCAGAAGGTCTTCGCGATGGCCCCGCGATACGGCGCAATGGGTGACAGCGTCTTGCCAGCTTTGGCTGCCCTGGCGACCAGCTGCCCGGCTTTTTTCCTGCGTTCGGCCACCGGGACGTAAGGTTTCCATCCACCGAAGTTAGCCATCTGCGTTCTTTCCCATGATCAGTTTTCCTGCGCGGAGTGAATATCGAGCCTGACAAGATCGAGCAACTCGCGGTCACCCATCTCGGTCAGCAGCAGTTCCGCGCCCCCTTCAAGTACATCCTTCACCAGTTGCTGCTTCGTTTCGATCAGCTGATCAATCCGGTCCTCGACCGTACCCTGGCAAACGAACTTGTGCACGAGGACATTCCTGCGCTGGCCGATACGAAATGCCCGATCCGTCGCCTGATTTTCGACCGCCGGATTCCACCAGCGATCGAAGTGAATCACGTGGGACGCGGCGGTGAGATTCAGCCCCGCTCCGCCCGCCTTGAGCGAGAGCACAAAAAACGGCACCGATTCGTCCTCCTGGAATTGCCTGACCAGTTCGCGCCGTTTGGCTACGGGTGTGCCCCCATGGAGAATCAGGCCCTCGCGGCCGAAAAGCGATCCGAGGAATGCGGCAAGGGGCTCAGTGGTTTCCCGGAATTGCGTAAAGACCAGGACCTTTTCCTGTTTCGCCGCGATCACGTCGACGAGCTCGCGCAGCCGTGCAAATTTGCCGCTGGCTTCCGGCTTCCACGCCGCATCGCCCAACCACTGGGACGGATGGTTGCAGATCTGCTTGAAGCGCATCAGGTAGCTCAATACGATCCCCTTGCGTTCAATACCGTCGGTGCCATCGAGCGCCGCCGCCAGGTCCTTGACCGCGCGTTCATACAGGGCGGCCTGGATGGGGCTCAGGTGACACCATGCCTTGAGTTCGGTTTTTTCCGGGAGATCGGCGATCACGCGCCGGTCTGTTTTCAGGCGACGCAGAATGTAGGGCCGCACGAGGTTTCGAAGCGGGCCGAAGTGCTCCATTTTCGCCAGACGCCGGGTGAGCCCGGCAAAGTCCTTCGCCGAGCCCAGCAGGCCGGGATGCGTGAAGTCGAAAATGGACCACAGGTCCGACAGGCGATTTTCCACCGGGGTGCCCGTCAGGGCGATGCGTGAGCGGGCCTGCAGCTTCTTGACCTGTTTCGTCTGCCGGGCGCCGGGATTCTTGATCGCCTGGGCCTCGTCGACAATCGCGACGCGCCACTGCATCGACTCCAGAACCGGCTGACGCAGCAGCGACCCGAAACTGGTAATGACGAGGTCGGTCTGCATGAGATTCGTGCTGTCCAGGACGCGCAGTTCTTCCGCTCGCGTCACAGACGGGTGCGCCACCAGCACGCGCAGGCCCGGCGCGAAACGTGCCGCTTCCGCAGCCCAGTTGGCCAGCAGTGAGGCCGGTGCGACCAGCAGGCTCGGGCGCGGTCCGGCCGGGTCGCGCTTCAGGATCAACAGCAGGGAAAGCACCTGCATCGTCTTCCCGAGGCCCATGTCGTCGGCCAGACACGCTCCCAGCCCCAGCTGGCTGAGCAGGTAGAGCCACTGCACCCCCGCCTGCTGGTAAGGTCGAAGCTGCGCTCTCAGGTCGACGCCGGGATCGACCTGCGCCAGCCCTTCCGGCTGGCGCAACTGCCGCAGCGTCTCGGCCAGCCAGTCGCCTGCCACGACCTGTGCCCAGTCGCGCTCGTCGGAGCCTTCGGTTTCATCGCCGGACACGCCTGCCAGCAGACGCAGGGCATCGTTCAACGGCAGCCCCGCCTGCGCGGCCTGCTCGAGACCTTCAAAACGCTGGAGCAGGCGGCCGAGCTTTTTCGTGTCCACCTCAATCCAGCGCCCGCGAATCCACTGCAGACCGTCGGCGCCCTTGAGCAGACTCCGGATCTCGGCGGGACTGAGCGCTTCGCCATCGAGCGACACCTCCATCCTGAAGTCGAGCAGCGCTTGCCTGCCAAGGAGTGACGGAGGCTGTGTCCCGACACTCGCCCTGACCGCGGGTCGCGCAGGACGGCCCGTCGCCCAGGTCGCCGGTAGCCGGACCCTGATGCCGGCAGATTCCAGCGCCGGCAGATCGGAGAGAAGACGCCAGGCGTCAGTCGGCATCCAGCGCAACGGGTGGTAGATTTCGCGCGACTCGAGCATCGCGCGCAGCCACTCACAGCGTTCAGCGGCGCGCTGAACCGGCATCAGGAGCGAGAGCAGCTGCGCCTTGTTGCGCGCCCCGGAAAACTCTTCGAGCGCCCGCGAAAGCGGTTGATGCTGTGTCTTGCCATGGGCCGACAGGCGCGCCGCGTACGTAGCCAGGAACGCGAATGGTGCTTCGGGGTCCTTGCGGTTTTCGGCAAGGTTGAAATGAACACGGCCCACCAGATTCCAGGCAGGATGACGCGACCTCAGGAATGCCTGAAGCGACGCTCCCGAACCTGCCAGCTCGTCACGCAAGGCGCCATCGATTTCGCCCCACAGTGCCGCCAGAACATCCGGCGTGAGATATTCAGCGCCCGTCATGGGCGGCGCGTCTTCGATCAGTGCGCCGAGCTCCGCCGGGTCTGGCTGGACGACTGCAATTTCCCCGCCTTCCGCCGTAGTGCACAGGGCCGTGACATAGCGGGCCCCCAGGTCGCGCCACCACGCCCAGGCGGGCGGCAATGCTCGCCCGATGGTCGCGCTGCCCAGATAGAGCAGCCCATGACCTGGGCCGCGCGTGAAGGCCGCGCCCAGCGCGACGTCATCGGGCAAGGCCGGCGCCTCGACGTCCGGCGCGGCAAGCAGGTGGCCCGCCGGTGTGATTCTTGGCGAGAGGCGATCGGTATCGGTCAAGGACATGGACAGTTGATGGGGAAGTCGCGGGTTCGAATGCAGGCGGGAGACAGACCCGCAAGGAGATCACGTATCGCCTGCGCCGTGGGGAGTCTGCCCACGCCGCGCAAGGGCCGGCCCTTCCGGGAGCGCCGGGCGGATTCTGGCACCGGGCGCGCTCAGTGTTTCGGCGCGGGTGCCGGCCCGTCTCCGGTTACCGGCGCAATGCCGTGCGTGCTGATCGTGCTCCATGCTTCGGCCAGCGCAGCCCCATCGGTCGGGAACGGCTCGTCCCAGACCGTGGACGTTCCAGACGCGTCGATGATTTCCAGTATCCATCCGTCGCGGCCATCATCGTCGGCGCGATAGATGTGCACGTCGACAGACGTGCCACCACGCGTGATGCGCGTAGCCAGCGGGGACAATGCCAGCGGATGAAACGCTTCGTCCGTCACCCGGCCAAGCGAATCGACAAGGAACACATCTTTGCACACGCTCCCGTTCCGGGCGTCCAGATTCCCCGGCGTGGTTTGCGTCGCCGTCCTGGCTTTCAGCGATGAACCCGCCGGGATCGTGCCGGGGTGCTCTCCCTGCTCCATCAATCTGCGACGTTCTTCACACCCGTGGCGATGGATATTGAGTGCCGAGGCCGCAAGCTGGAGTACGAACGACCGGCGTTGCTCAACCGTGTAGTCACGGCGCGCCAGTTCCTGGTATCCGGAGGCTGTGCCGAACAGCAGGATGATATTGAACCACCAGGGGTGTCGTTCGATCAGCGGCTCCCAGGCCTCCCGGTCGATGTCGATGCCCTTGCAATACCCTTCGCACCATTCGTCGAGGACGGGAACCTCTTCGCCCTTGTATACGCTCGTGTGCAGCGGGAGTTCGAACAGGTCGGGGCATTGATTCAGGGTGTCGTTGATGTCGTTCCAGTACTGAAAGATCAGTCCGGTGACCTTGCGAGCGCGACCTGCTGACAGGAATCCGGGTTGACGGGTTGCGTGCCTGGCATCCCAGATCCACGGAAGAATCGCGCCCGGCAAGATCACGTTCGGTCCGGAAATGACGGCAGTCAGAAAACCATGCAACATGACCGCATCCATCGCATCGCTGCAAACGGCATTGCCCGAAAGAAAGCGTTCGAGAAAATCCAGCTCTTCGTCAGTCAGCGGATCGTTGAGTTCGGGATCGGGATGATCGAATTTCATGGTATTTCCATGCGGGATGCGGCAACCGCGAGGCTGTCCGCCCGCGCTGCCATTGCCGCCGACGTTCGGCGCAACGCCGCGGTTCCAGGAGGCATTCCCGGCCAACCGCACAGTGCCGGCATTTTACCCGAGGCGTGATGCGCAATCCCGACGCCGGATCGACACGCGACGAACGTTCTGGCTGGCGAGCCGACTTGCGAATGGTTCATCCTCGCTGCGCTCAATCAAGACGTCGCAGCCATACAACTTCGGCTGCGCCAGCAGTGCGCCACGGGCGCGATATCCACCGGGCGCGGAATTGCCGAAGACAGTTAGTCGCGTTTCCCGGCCCGATAGCCACCGCATGCGGCAGTGGACGGCCGTTTGACAGTTGGCCGGGTAATGTCAAAAAACACGCCCGATCATGGGCTCTCTTTTGCGTCTGCCGGTCGATGACGCAAGATGCCGACTGCGTGGTCCGAAGCAGGCACGTTTAACCGAGCGCGAGGTCGGATTCCTAAGGAGTCCTCACTCAGTGAGATCATTGCGAGCGTCACAAACCCGCTAACCGATGACTTCGAGCGCAGTCGTCGACCCCTACCACGTTCTCGTGGGGTTCAGGCAGGTCAAGACAGCGACTCCCTACTAAGCCGGTAACGAGCCAGAAGCACATGCAGCGTTCACCGCGAAGCCGCAACCTCCCCTGTCGGTACGTTCCACCCCAAAGCCCCCGCAGGACAGCTTCGTGGGGGGACTGTTCCATCGTCAAGGCCCGCCGCGACCCCCACAAGATACTCAACCTGCTCCAGTTGGGCCAACGCTCATTGGGCGATGGCGGTGACACGCACGAGTCACTGGACGTACACCTTCGACGTGGGAACCCGCGCCGGCTCCACGATATGCTTGTTGAAGAGACAGTCTGGATTACCGCGACGACGGCAAATGCTGGCCGGGGGATGCTAAAACAGCTCTACAAGGTGAAGACGTAACCGGTGGTCGGTCGAAGGCTTGCTTACTTCGGGCGCGCTTCGATTACCTTCTTCATGCGTGAACACACGTGGGTGCAGAAAGTCTCAGCGAGCTGCCGGTTTGCCGTGAGGATGTTTTCGGTAGTGAGCGACTCACGCGAGACGCCAACCCTGGCCATTTGCCGCTGGTGTAGCAGCCCAGTCACAAACGTGTGCAGTAATTCTCTTCGGATATGGGCATCCGCCGCCTCATAGAACTCCCTGCCAGCGTCAGCCTCCGAACGGACCTTGGCGGCCGCAATTTCGGCTTGGGCTTTCTCGGCGTCTCGTCGCTGCGACTCGGCGCTTTGACGAGCGCGTGCCTCCTCCTGCGAATGTTGCGACTGCTGCGACTGAACAGCCAGCATCTTCTTTTCGGCGCCACCAATACGGTAGTTCCCTTCGAGCGACTTGAAGAGATAACCCTTGGGGCTGATGGTGACCTTGCCCTGCGTCAACCTCGTCTGCGTGTATTCGATGGCCTGCACGAGGCGTTCATCTGTCCAGGTGTGCCGATTATTTGCGAGGCGCAGGAAATCCAGCTCATCGAACGCGAACTCGTTATTAAGCACGAGGTACATTTCATCCGGAATACCTGCGCGCGCCGCATCCGCGCCCTGCTTCTTCTTGAACCGGAAGCGCAGTTTCATCTTGTCCGCGGACACACGCGCCGCGTTCGCTTCCCAGCTGACCTCAAAATCCGACTCTTCGTTGAGCTGCTGCACAGCAGGCTCAAGGAAATGCTTGCGGAACTCCTTGAAGACCCTGCGCGACACGCCGACCTTCCCTGGCCATTCGAGGACGTCCTCGTACGCGAACCACTCGGTCACACCATGGCCCTCGCATGGGATGAGGCGGTCATAGACTGCGCGTGCGAGCGATAGCGTAAACTTCGCGGCATCACGAAGGCTGAGCCAATGGGCCTTATACGGGCTGATGAGATATCGAATCACCCGCCCTGAGAGCAGGATGCACACCACGTTTCTATCGATGTAGCAATCGCCAAGCAGACTTATCGTGCCCCACGAGTCCTTCTCAGTAAGCTCCTCGATTGAGGGCGCTGTCATGACTTCAACCCGGGCCTTCGCGGCGGCCCGCATCTGGGTGACGAGATGGCTGTGGTTGCGACTGTCGTAGCGCATCAACCACTTAAAGTAATTGATGTCCTCGGAAAACGTGTAGACCTTGTCGTCGATGAGTTCGTCAGGCGCCTTCGATGCAACGATGAAGTAAGCCGCGTCGAGCACGCGGCGCGCGGCAATTCCGAGTCCGCCGACACGGGTGAAGATATTGTTCCGGAGATACCCGATGTCCCTGTCTGCTTGGTCTATCCGCGCGTCTTTCCCGGACATGTCGTCGTAGATGTCCAAGGCAAGTTGATGCGGAGTGGCGGGAAGCGGTGGGTTTTCCATTCGTTCTTTTGGCTCAATGCCCGCACTCTATCAGCCAAGCTGCGGCTGTCAACACAAAAACCACCCCCGATACTGGGCCCTTTTCCCGCACAAAAACCACCCCTCTCCGTCTAGCTCGCGCCCAAAAACCGCCCCACGTCTTCACAATTTCCATTCATTGAAACCCAATTTCTGCCCACTGCATCACAAAAAGCGTACCGGTGTTCACAAAAACCGTCTCTATCCACAGGCGGTTGCGTTGATAAAAAAGGATTTTCGAGTTCCTGTTTGTTAGCTTGTTGGTTTATGTTTACAAAAAGCAAACAAACAGAGGCTCACGTGAATGCGAGAAAGTACCCTGAAATGACCTGTTGATGGGTCGTAACCAGTTGATTTTAATCGATAATTTCGACCGATGAGATCCGCGCACAAAAACCATCTCTGGGGTGGTTTTTGTGCGCACTGCTTTATCGCGCGGGCTCGGCGAAACGTGAATGGGTCGCCGAGCCCAGTGGGTTCGCCAAGGGTCTACCTCCCCGGACACGCTGCAAGTCTCATTGCGAGCACGCGATTTAGACGCGAAATCAATCGACTGGCGCAGAATCGTGATGTTTTAGCTAGAAAATTGGGCTCAATACAACCCTGTTTACACATAATGGTGTATTCTGCGCTTCATCGTCAAAAACACGGAGAAGTGCAGAATGGATGCAGTGGCTACCGCCCTCCCTATTGAAAGCCGTCGCACTACGCTTCGCGAGGTTGCAGAGTTTGCCGATAAGCTCGCTCCATTCGCGGACAACCTGCGCGAGCAGATTCTCGCGCCGCGACCGCGCAAGACTGCCCCCATATTTACTATCAGCGAACTGGCCGACATGTGCAATCTGTCGCGCCAGCAGATTCAATATCTCGTGACGAAGGCGGACCAGGGACTTCCATCGGGCACGCTCAACGGCAGCGGTCGCAGCCGGACGTTCACGCTTCCCGAAGTGCGCACGTGGGTGAAGATGGCCTCGGACATCTATCAAACTCGACTTGCCGAGCCGGACAGTAATTTTCGAGGGCGGGTACTGACTACGGCTCAGTTGAAGGGAGGTTCTGCGAAAACAACTACGACCGTCTGCCTTGGACAAGCCTTGTCGCTGCTCGGACGCAAAGTGCTCATCATTGACCTGGACCCACAGGCTTCTGCTTCGGAATTGTGCGGGCTGTATGCAGAGAAGGAAATCAGTGGGGAGGACACCGTTCTCCCCTACATCTATGACCAGTCTATCGAAGGCGGGCTAAGTTCGAAGGTGCAAAGTACCTATTGGGATGGCATCGACATCATTCCAGGGCACACGTTTTTGTATGGCGCTGAGTTTCTGTTGCCAGCCCGGCAGAAGACAATGAAGGGTTTTCGGTTCTGGTCTGTACTTCGTGAAGGCCTCGAGCCGCTGCGCTCGCAATACGACTACATCCTGATGGATACCTCGCCGTCGCTGTCGTACATGAACCTCAACGCATTGCTCGCCGCAGATGCACTCGTTATGCCGATGGTCCCGGAGAACCTGGACTTCATCAGCTCGATGGCGTTCTGGCGTCTCTTTTCAGAAGTCGCTGGCGACTTTCTCACGTACGAGGAAGACAAGGCTTACGAGTTCATCTCCATCCTTCTTTCCAAGGTGGATTACGGCAAGACTTCATCGGCTCCGGTGGTTCGGCAATGGGCTCAGACAGCTTACGGGAAATGGTTGGACCCGTTCGAAATTCCAGCAAGCTCAGTGATGAGTGGTGGTGCCCTCTCATTCTCCACGGCACTGGATGTCACTAGTACGCATTCGACCGCTAAGTCGCTTCAACGGGTGAAGCAACCGTTGATGCAGTACGCGCGTTGGCTTGACGACATGTTCGTCAAGAATTGGAAGGAGGAGGCATGAGCAATATTCGCGCGCAGCTGTTGGCCAAGACCGCAGGCCTGGCGTCGCCAGCAGAGATGACGCCAGTAAGGAAAGAGGCTGATAAGGGTACTCGCGGCCCGCAAACCATGCCGGGACTTACCAGCGCGTTGACCGCTGCGCAAATCCGAATCCAGGAGCTTGAAGACAAGGGCGTAGGGACCGATTTGCCGGTCAACGAAATTTCGCCGAACCCATGGCAACCCCGTCGCGAATTCAACGAGACGAAGCTGCACGAATTGGCTCGCTCGATTGAAGAGACCGGACTACTTCAATCGGTGTTAGTGCGTCGAGTGAGCGATGACTCCTACCAACTGGTAGCCGGTGAGAGGCGTTGGCGCGCGCATAAGCTCCTGAATCGGGAGACCATCAAGAGTGTCGTCATTGACTGCACAGACCAAGACATGGCCGCGCTCGCGCTTGTCGAGAATGTGACACGTGACGACCTATCTGATTACGAGATTGCGCTATCGGTCCGTCGCGCGGAAAGTGAGTTTCCGAATAAGACACGTCTTGCCAAGACGATGGGGATTTCCAGAAACGAACTCTATCGATACCTTGCGTTCGACGAGCTTCCTGCGTTCGTTAAGCGTGACCTGGACCTGAGGCCAACGCTCTTGCAATCAAATCAGGCACAGGAGATTGTGAGCGCATTGAAGAAGACCAGTGATGCGGGCCTGAAGGCGCTAACTGAGTTGTGGCCGCAGGTAGTCGCGGGCGACCTTCTTGAGTCTAAGGTCGCCCCAGCGATTCTCGCTGCAGCGACCCGCGGAGTGTCGACGCGTGATGCTGCGGGCCGGAGCATCCTCAAGATCTTCTCTGGAAATGTCCAGGCGGGGAGCATCACCAAAGATGTCTCGGGGCTGACCTTCAGGTTCAAGGCAGGTGTGATTTCCGAGGAGCAGGAGCGCGCGCTCAGAGAGACAGTCGCGAAGATGTTCTCGGTTCAACCGGAGTAGATTTGTAAGACGAAGGAAAAAGCCTCGCAATTTGCGAGGCTTTTTTATTGCGACGCCGATTTCAACGTGATCCCACAAGTGTTCGAATCCGAACACTTCTTGGCCGCTGAGACTCATCGACCTCGCCCTGACGCAGGTGTTCGGATCCGGACACTTTTGTACGGCGAGCATCATGGGGTGGGCTCCGCATTGAATGGGCGAGGGCTTCCGGGCGGCAAGGTGTTCGGAGTCAAACACGCCTGTCAAAAAAGAGAGCGACCAGACCGGAGGTCTGACTGTTCGGGAGAGACATTCCATCTGTTGATGGACACTGCGCCAGCGGAACCGCTGAAATTGCTCGAAAGAGAAGGTCCATAGACGCCAGTAGTCCTGTCAAACATAACATATGCGCTGATTGCTCACTTGAGCGAGCTTCCCGACTTGCCGCTTCCTGCTGCGGCGGCGTTTGATTTCATGTCCTAGGTGGCACGCACGACACGCCCGAAGCTGACGCAATCACTCGAGCGTGCCACGCTCTCGAGAAAGTTCTGTACCTCAAGCTTGTAGCCGTCCACCCAGTGCCAATGGATCTGGACGAATTCATTGGCGAGCTGAAGCTCTAAAGCATGCGCTCAATCACGATGAAGAGAACGATTGAACAGCCTAAGGCAGCGAGCATTTCAGCCAGCTCCATCAATTGTTCCTCAACGTCTTCGAGGGAACCTCATGCTCCATTGTTAAAGCGAGCGCTCGCCTCGTTTTTGTTTGTTTTGGCCGTGATTTTTCGTGACAAGGTAAAAGCTCGGTCCGAGGGCCGACTTGCATGACTGCAAGACAGCACGGCTACGGTTCGGGGCGCTACCAAAGGGAGAATCACGATGCGTCGCCAAGGAGCTTTGCCACTTCCTCGATGCCACGTGTGTGCTCGGCGCGAGTGCAGATGTCAGTGGAATCGAGAGACACGTGACCCGGCGAGCGCTGGACGCCGTCGAACGGCATTTTGCGCGTGACCGCGTCCCTTGCCTACGTGGGGCAAACGGTGTGCGGAGCCACCTCACTCAGCAGTGCCTGATCAACCTGATCGAGTGGCAGGCTCTCGCCTTAGGCGAGACTGAGCAGCGTCGACGTCAGAGGCGGGTGCAGGGCCTCGGGCGCGAAGCCATTGCTTGTGCGGTTGCCACCGTTGCCCAGATGCTTGTTCTTGTCGGCGGCCCAGTGGCCGAGCAAGGCGCGAATCACTCGCTCCGGAAAGAATACTTTGCGCCACTTATTCCCCTCGCCTAGGACTGCCAGCCCCCCGCGCAGCTTCGAGCCGTGGCGCTCAGCCAACGAGCTAAATTTTGTTGGGAGTCAGGCGGAAGCAGGCCGGCAAACGGTCGTTAGCGCGAGGAGAACCGGCGCGCTTTGGGCATGCCCACCCAGTCCAACTACGGGGTGTGGAGAAAATCCTTTTTGCGTTCGCACCTCGTCCGTGTCATGTGAGGAAGTTCCTGTTCTCTCTAATAGCGGCCTTCGGCCGCTCGCAGTCGCTAAAGCGAGGCAGGCCGGCCCGGATGGCATGAGGTCATGCCAGAACGCGATGAGTAGGGAGTTTGCGCGGTTGAGTCACTCACGGGCGTTCAGGCTTTCACGGTACCGCGTCTGCGCACTAAGAAATGGCTTCAAGAAGAGCTCGTAGGAGCTGTTCATCTGCAGCGCGACCTGTTGACAGCGATCGTTGTGACAACAGGATCGAGGAGACGGGCAAACCTATCATCGACGACGAACTGTGGGCACTGATCGGGCGGCTGTTACCACCAGTGGAGCCGCGCCGTTTCAAGTTTCCGGACCTCAAGCTGGTACTGGATCCGGCTGAGCTGACCGGTATCTTGTTCGTGCTGAAGACCCGCATCAGGTGGCGAGACCTGCCAGCGGAGATGGGCTGCGGATCTGGCCGTCAGCTGCTGGCGCAGGCTACTCGATTGTCAGCAAGCCTGCGTGTGGGATCGACTGCAGGCACTGATGCTTGCGAAACTACGCGCGGCCGAGAAGATCAGCTCCTCCCGCGCCGGTGTCGACTCATCGTCGATTCCAGCGGTTGGGGCGGGCGAGTAACTGGACTCAACCCCCCGATCGAGTGCGCCCCGGTTCCAAACGCCACGTCGCCATCGACGCAAATGGCACGCCGATCGAGGGAATCCTGACCGGTGCCGACCGTCAAGATGTCACCCAACTGATCCAGTGATCGAGGGCATCGTGAGGATTGCCGGCGCGCGTCGCCGGACGCTGAGTCGTTACGGCTGTGTCTACGCCGACCGTGGTAACGATCATGACAAGTACCGACACCTTCTTCACGATCCCCACCGCCATTGCACGGCGTGGTCACCCGCCCGGGAGCGGCCTTGGAAAAGTCCGTTGGGTCGTAGAAACGTCCGCGTGCCTGGTCGCATAACTTCCACCGTCTACGCATTCGCTTTGAACGTCGTGCGGACCTTCACGAAGCTTTCCCCAAACTCGGCTGTCGCTTGATCTACTGGAACACTTGCCAGCGAACTTAACAGCCTCTTTGAAACCGTCTCAAAGGGCACCCAGATATCTCGCTTACCAGAGCCGACGAGCGCTAGGTATACGCACTGCGTTTCCCGGTTAGAGCTTGATCGGGCCGAGTGTCGCAGCATCGGCCTTCAGCCACTTTTCTATGGCACCCGCCCCACAGGTGCCGCTGCGTTCGCACTGTGACTACACCGGGAACGGCGACCAGCCGAGCATCGCCGTCATATTCATCCCCCCCCCAGATGATATGCCCCTAATTATAGGGCATGAAGCAACCAACTTCACTGGGCTCGTGATGATCATGATCAAACGGTCCGAGTCCAGCATCGGCGGTTCCCCTGACACGTTGAAGAATCAACGACAAAGAAATCGACGGCATCCAAGCGCAATGGCCATCCAGTGAGCACTGAGAAGCGACGAAGGTTTAGGCACTGAGGCACTTGAGAAGGTTGCGGTCGCTCCGCATGATACGTCCCGCTTGGCCACGCGCGTGAAACATCAATGAAAGAAAACAGAATCGGATCAAATCCTTATGCAGCGGGATATTCGAAAGAATTGAGGGTAATTGTTTCACGAATAAATATTTGCACAGCCGTATAAATCGTAGTGATACCTGCCAATCTCCCGCCCGACTGCCGACTAAGCAATCATCGTAACGGGCGCTACGTAATGCGTAATATTTTTTACTCATTCCGCTTTTATGCCTCGCCTCGTTGGACCGATGGGTGGGGCAGTGGCCAGTTGGAGAGCCGTAAAGCTCGGCCATGCAGTAAATTATCTGGACTTTCAGTTCGTCCAGCATTCGCAGAGCCGTCTTGACCTTGGCGACGCGGCTTGACGTCTCCTCCGGTCCCGTCTTCGAGGCCCGGCGCTTTCGTTCTTAGCCGTCGCTGAGTTTTCTCGGCTGCAGCAGTTATGTCCTCTGCGAGTGCCGCCTTGAACATAACGAAGGCCGTTGAAATAAACCTCTCCACTTTTGGAAGATGCGGTAGCAGATCGTCGAGGTCCGGAATCTCTACACGAAGTGATTTTTTGTCGCGTGCCAGGCGAACTTGAATCTTGTTCGGCGTGCGCTGCGGGATTCGATCGAACACGGCGAACTCCAGGATGTCATCCACAGTGACATAACCTACGCGTACGGCCTCGCGCGCTCTTCGCATGAACAGGGCTTCGCCAATCTTATCGATCGCGTCCAACAGTAGCGCGCCAATGCGGAAGCTAATGTGTTCCGCACCACCGATAACTTCGACGACTGCTATTGGAATGCGCGCAACCGCGATCGCTTTCGAAATGTTAGGTCTAGAAACGCCAAGTGATTCGGCCAGGTCACGGTGCGAAGACCATAGGCGTCGCTTAAGCATCGCTTGGTAAAACAAACCAAGCTCGTAATGCGAGGTGCCGTTAGCGCGCATTCGTGCATGGACAGCTTTGGCCGTTACTCTGTTGGGGATCGGTTTGGGATTGATTTTCGGATCCGTGATCATCAATGTTGCCGTACCTCTGAAGCCTAATTGCCCTGAGTTGATGTCAAGTGCGGTAGCCCGGAAGCTACCTTCTGGGGTGGATTGGCCGCGAAAATTCGAGCAATAGAAGATTTTTCACTAACGAATCGCAAAATTAATTCTCACTTTGCAATAGTATCATTTAGGCGCCTAAACGAAAACGCACAGTCTGTGATGCTAGATCTATGTTTTTAAAGGATTCTGTCTGAGTGCGAAAGTGTGAACCGTTTGAACCGCAGGCTACCACCACCGCGCAACCGAGCTCCGACCAAAAGCTGTACAAAAACTGCACCATTCCGGGATTAAGCGTTTAGGCGCCTAAACGGAAGATCTTCCAAAACGTTGCATCCGCAATCGTATGCAAAATAGGTTCTCTTTTGCCCTGAGGACGCCTACCCCAGACTGATTCAATTGACGCGAGCCCACAGTTTGCGCGCGTCATGCCCTTCCTTCGCCGTTCCCGAAAAGATGTCGCCCTCTCCACCGCACCGGGAGGGTACTCCGAAGAAGATCCCGAAAAGATCGTCTTTGATCGAGGCACGCGCCTGCGCGTCGAGGCCAATCACTGGAAGCTGTTCAGCTTCGTTCTGGCCGTCATCGCGGCCGGCGCGGTGTGGACACGCCAGCCGCCGCCGTCAGTCGTGAAGTCATACGGCATCTCGGCAGATGCAGGCGGCCGTCCGCTCATCCGGCAACTCGCGGCGTACAAGCCGGACGACCAGGCGCTGCGTTCGTCTATCGCCGAGTCAGTGCAGCGCTGGTTCATTATCGAACCGGTCCTCACGCCGACCATCGAAACGTCGCGCCTCGCCCGCAACATCAATGCGGTCAAGGCACAGATGGTCAATAACGGCAAGAACCAGTTCGCGTCGTGGCTCAAGGATGACGCGCCATTCCAGGCCATCACCAGCAACCCGAAGCTCGTTCGCGAGGTACAGGTCGTCAACGTCTCCGTGCTGGACGATTCGACCATCGTGGTCGAGTTCACAACCTCGACCACGCAGTTTCCCGCCGATAGGCCAGTCGTTCAACGCTACGCGCTCACGCTGCGGTACCAGATCGTCCCCGCCAGTTCTGATGATGCGGTCGGTACGAACCCCTTCGGGATCTACTTCCCGTTCTTCACGCTCCAGAAAACCGTATGACGATCCTGGCATCCCGTTCCGTGCTGCCGCTTGCCGCGCTCGTCTGCGCGCTGACGCTCTTGCACCCCGCGCTCGCCGCCCGAAAGTCGGCAGCGGTCACTGGTTCGCTTGACGTGGGCGCAATCCTCGGTGACCCCATGAGTCCGGTGAATCCGTACAACACCGGCACCGATCCCATCACGATGCCCAATGACGCGCGCATCGTCGTCTTCAACTACAGCCGTGACCAGATCTTCCGTGTCATGGCTGCGCCGCTGAAGCTCACGACCGTTGAGTTCGCGCCGGGCGAGAAGCTCATCACCGATCCGGCCATGGGCGATTCGGTGTCGTGGCTCATCGATACGGACGGAGCAAACCACGTATACATCAAGCCAGTGAAGCCGCGCCTGGTGAACACCTTGCACCTCACGACGAACATGCGTGAGTACGACATGACGCTCGTCTCGTCGCCGGTGGGTGGCTTGTTCTATCAGAGCGTGCGTTTTCACTATGCGTCGTCGCTCATGGCGAAGGTCAGGGCCCGCGACAACGCGGATGGGTCCAACGCAGCGGGTGGTGCTGGTGGTCCGAACGACTCAGGCCCGCTCGGCGTCTCGCCGGACAAGCTCAACTTCGACTACAAGGTCGATGGATCGGCGCCGTTCAAGCCTGAGACCGTGTTCGACGACGGCAGGGCCGTGTGGCTGCGTTTGCCGGCCGATGCGCCGTTCGCAGTGCCCATCGTGAAGGATCACGGCGATGACGTGAGCCCGAACTTCGTCCGTCGCGGCCAGTACATCGTTGTCCAGCAGATGGCAGACAAGATCGTATTGCGCGCGGCTAGCGACGAGGTGACGATCACGCGTCGTCGCCCAGGCATCTTCGGGTTCTGAGCACATGTCCAGCCAGAACTCCGCACCCCTCTCGGACCAGGACCGCGTCGTCAAGGGCAAGTCCCCGCGCAACGCGCTGGTCGGTGTCGGCGTGATTTTCGCCGTCATCATCGGCGCGATGGGCTACTACTATCAGTCGAAGGCGAGCGACAGGGCTGACCAGCAGGCAAAGGAGGACAAGGCTGCCAAGACAGCTGCCGCGGTCGACCGTGCACCCAGCGGAAACGACATCGACCGGATCATCCAGGATCAGCAGGCCGCCGCCCGCCGCGAAGAAGAGCGGGTGCGCAAGGCTGCCGCAGCGACGCCCGACCAGCAGTCCGGTACATCGAAGCCGGCTTTGTCGCTGGACCAGTTCGAGAGTGAGTCGCGCCGGTCAGACCTGTCCACGAGTGCAAACCAGGACAATGCTTACGCCTCGCCCATCTTCATTCCAGGTCACAAGGTCAAGGAACAGGCTGACGCGCAGACTGCCGGTGGCATGAACGGCGTAGTGACGCCCCAGCAGATGGCATTGCAGCAGCTCGCCGCCCAGCAGGCCGCTGCGGGCAATGCGGACGCACAGGCCAAGGCGATTGCCGCCGCGATGGGCCGCAGCGGCGGCAGTGGCTCGTCGTCGGCGGAGCGCGATCTTGAGTTCATCAAGGACGCGAAAGCCCAGTCCGCATCGGGTGAGGGCTTCCTGAGCACTGGCTTTGTGGGCCAGGCGGGTACCTGCACGCTCTCGCCCCCGCATCACATTGGCGTGCTGGTCATGGAGGGAGAGAACTCGGACCGTCCGGGCACGGCTGCCCTCGTGGTCGAACAGGACATCTATGACAGCGTGACGGACACGTGTCTCATGATTCCGAAGGGCACGATGATTACCGCGCCCTACCAGAGCGATATCAAGGTGGGTCAGGAAAGCATTCTCGTCGCCGCGACGGAGATGCGTTTGCCCAACGGCAAGCAGGTGCCGCTCTATGGCGCGCAGGGCGCGGACCAGAACGGCTACGTGGGCTTCTCGGTCGACGTCAACAATCACTTCTGGAAGATCTTCGGTGCATCGTTCCTGACCGCCGTTCTGTTGAACCACTTCAGCAGCAGCGACACGACTTCGACAACGACCGGCCCGCTCGGCGTCACGCAGGTAGGCAACACGGCGGGGCAGGTCGCGGCGCAAACGTCGCAGTCGATCCTGAACCGCTACCAGAACATTCCGCCGACGATCACGATCAAGCCGGGTCAGCGTTTCATGATCAAGGTGAACCGCGATATCCATCTGGAGCCGTACCGTGGCTAGGCGCGCGCTCACTTTTCTCGCAGTGTCCGCACTCGCCGCCGGAGCGGCGCACGCGGCCTCGATCGCCCAGTTCATCAGCCCGGGTTCGCTTGTGCTCGCCTCGCAGGGAACGCGCGAGCTGGCATCACTCGACGGCAAGCCAGTGCTTTACTGCGGGCTCGCGCCGTTCAACGCATGGGCTTCGCCTCTCGTTGGGCAGGCCGTGCGTAGCACGCCGTCGCAGGGCATGACGGTCACTGTCGATGCACGCGATGTATCGCTCACCAGGCTCATGGTCCGCAGCGGCTGGCTGCAACCCCTCGACCTCGATGACGACGCGCAAGCCGCGATCTCAGAGGGGCGCGGCGGATGGGCGTGTGCGAAGGCCGAGACGCCGTTCGCGCTCATGCATACGAGCGTGGATCCCAAGGTTCTCGCGGGTATCGCGCTGAACGAATCGGCCTACAAGGGGCGTGCGTGGCCGTGGACGCTGAACGTTGCAGGCCGGGGCTTCTTCTTTCGCTCGCGCGAGGACGCCTATGGGGCTATCCGCGCGCTCATTTCGGCAGGCCGTTGCGACTTTGACGTAGGCCTTATGCAGGTGAACTGGTGCTACCACCGGCAGCGCTTTGCGTCGCCGTGGGATGCGCTTGCGCCCGCAACGAACATTCGCGTGGCCGAAGCGATCCTCAACGAGAACTACAGCCGCACGCATTCCATCGCGAAGGCGATCTCGTACTACCACACCGCCAACCCGGTACCCGGCGGCGCGTATCTCGCGCGCTTCGTGCGCAACCTCAATCAGATTCAGGCAGGGCTATGACGCGCAGGCTCCTTACTCTTGCGACCCTGTGCGCCCTCAGTGTGGCGCACCTTGCATCAGCGGCGAACACTGATCCCTTCGATTTCGACTACGAGATAGCGGGTGGCATCGCCGAGCGCCCCGCGCTCGTCTTCAACGACGGATCGAAGACGTTTATCCAGCCTCGTGCCGGACAGGTGATCTCTGTGGTGGGCAGCCATCAGGAAGGACCGTACGTTGTGGTGGACGGCACACCAGCAATGATCCAGTTCACCGTTGCGGGGCACACGGCCGTCGCAACCTGGAACCGCGCGAATACGTTCATTGGTGGACATGGCGTCGTGCCGGGTGTCGGCGATGACCAGCCTGTTTCGTTCTCCGGCTTCAGCGGGCGCCTCTCGCTGATCGGTGAGCGCGGCTCGCTCGAACCGGTGCGCAGCCTCAATGCCACCATGCCGGTTGCCTCCATCGTCAAGGCGCTGGTGCCGCAGGGATGGAGCGGGTCCGCGCGAAAGGACGTGGATCTCACGAATGCCGATAGCTTCGAAACGCGCCCGGGTGAGAACTGGATGCAGGCGCTCGATCGCCTCATGACGCAAACCGGACTCTACGCAGATGTCGATTTCGAGACGCGCCATGTGAGGCTGCGTCGCGATGTCGCGAAGTCCGGCGCGCTCGCCTACGCGGTTGCAAGGGTGACGCATTCCGACCCGGTGGGCGCAGCGTCGGACACGCCTGCGGCTGTGCCGCCACCGGGGTCGCTGCTTGCAAAATTCTTTGGTGCAAACGCCATCCGGGACGGCGACGACACACATACGCAGATCCGTTTCGCTGAGAGGCCTAAGGACCTGAAAGTCGTGTCGAGCGATGGGGTATCGCTGCATCCAAATTGGAACGCGGATACCGGCGTCATGACGATCGACCGCGTCGAGCGCTTTACGGTGTCGGACGCCACGAACCGAGTCGAGGTCGCCCGCAGCGCGGGCACCGTCTACGACTTCCCGGTCGGCAATGGCGCGCACCTTGAAGCCGTTTTCGATGAGGCTGGGCAGACCTACTTCAAGTTTGCGCCCACGGTCATCAACATCACCGTCGCAGACGTGCGTCACCTGGGTTCGGGCGAACAGAAGGGTCGCTTCTACAAGTTCAACGGTACGTCCGAGCAGTTCATCGTGACGGCCGACGGCCAGACGGTAAGCGTGCTGCGCCGCCATGATGTGAAGTACTTCGAGCGCGCGGGGGCGACCTCGTGATGCGCCATGCGTTCCTTCCTGTGCTCGCGCTGCTTGTCGCGCCGATGGCGACGCGCGCCGACTGTATCGACGACGCTGCCGCGTACCAGCATATCAGCCCGCGTCTTGTGCGCGCGATCGCGCAGCAGGAGTCCGGCTTTCGCGCGAACGCGATCAACGTTAATGCGAACGGCAGCGAAGACCTCGGACTCATGCAGATCAATTCCTCGTGGCTGCCAAAGCTTTCGCGTTTCGGCATTCGCCGGGAGCACCTCTTTGACGCCTGTGTGAACGCGTACGTGGGCACCTGGATTCTTGCCTCGAACTTCCGCCAGTTCGGGCCAACCTGGAAAGCCGTCGGCGCGTACAACGCGACGTCGAGCGCACGCCAGCTCGTCTACGCCAATTCCATCTACCGACGCCTGCAGGGTCACTGAAAAGCATGAGCAAACACTTCCAGAAGGATTCCCGGTTTCGTGTCCGGGAGATTGCGCAGGCCATGCTTGCACTTGCGCTCGGTAGCGCCCTTACGATGGCGGTCGCCGCGATGCAACCTGACCAGTCGAAGGTGCCCCCGCCCTCGGGCGACGGATGGCAACTGCTCGGTGGTGCGGTCGCGCCGGCCGCGCAACTTGCTGCGACTGCGCTAACACCGGCACTGGCTCCCGCAACTGCGGCACCGTCCACGCCGCCGCCTCTCGCCTCGGCCGCACAGATCACGCCGCCGGGCGCGGTCGCGATTTCGACGGAAGTTAAGTCTGTCGTGCTGCCTGGTGCGGCAACCGGTGACCCGACGGGCACGGTCTCGTTCTCGATCACGCCGCAGGACACGAATCTTCGCAACGCACTTGATCGCTGGCTGCAGACGCAGGGCTGGCAACTCGCCTGGAAAATCGACGACGACCTGCCGGTTGAATTCAACGCGACGTTCTCGGGCGATTTCCGCTCGGTGCTCATGCAGGTCATGCAGGCGACCGACCACATGCGAACGCCTGCGCGCGTCTGCAAGCACACCAACAACGTCATTCGCGTCATTGCGCGCGCTGCCAACTGCAAGGACTGACCGAAATGCGCCTCCATCCTATCCGCACCCTGATCGCGGCCGCGACGGCAGCATCACTCGCAGGCTGCGCCGTCATGCAAAGCGACGTCAACGGCGTCTACGACCAGGCAAACGCCACTGCGAGCGCAGCGCTCGATGGTGCGGCCAATGGCATTCCGCTCGTTGAGGATGTGCCTACCGCGTTCCTCGGTGATCGTCCGGTGCCGCTTGCCTACGAGGCGACGCTGCCCGCGGTGTTCCGTGACAAGAAAGTCACCTTCCCGCCGAAGCTCGACATGAAGACGCTCGCCACACTCGTGTCGAACGCTTCGGGTTATCCGGTGCGCGTCAGCCCCGATGTCTTCGTTCCGCGTGACAGCCTGATTCCCCGTGCGTCGAGCGACGGCAAGAGTACGCAGACCTTCAATGGCGTGAAAGGCTCCGACAACCCGCTCTACGATCAACCGTGCGAGTCGTGTGGCATTGGCCGGTATCTGCACGACGTGACAGAGAACCTGGGACTTGACTGGTCGTTCGACGGATCGACCATCAATATCAGCCGGTTTGTCACGCGCATGTATCAGATCGCGGCGATCCCGGGCAAGGTGTCGATCGAATCGCGCATGTCAAAGGGTACCGATACATCGATGGGGAACCAGTCGAGCGGTTCGACGGGTGGTGCGAGCACGGATACTGGCTCTTTCTCGGCGATGACTTCGAGCGGACGCAAGGGGGACTTCGACCAGATTGCGGCGATTGAGGACACGCTGAACAAGCTGAAGTCGCCGATGGGCCGGATCACCGTGAATCCGCAAAGCCGTCTGGTGATCGTGTACGACACGAAGGAAGCGGCTGACCGCATGGGCGACATGCTCAAGCGCGAGAATGCAATTTCCACGCGCCAGGTGATGCTGCGCGTGCGCACGATCCAGATTGCTCTGAACCGTGGCAGTCAGGCGGGTGTAAATGCCGATGTCGTCTACAACAAGATCCAGGGCGGTCTTGCGCAATGGGCGGTCAGCTTTGCCTCGCCGACGTCGCTCTCATCGGGCGGGGGCACGGTTGGCCTCTCCGTCCTGCAGGCGAACGCGCCCTTCTCAGGCACGAACGCCGTCATCAACGGCCTGAACCAGTACGGCCGCACGATCTCCGACAACACGATCTCGAAGCTCACGCTGAACGGCCTTCCTGTGTCGGTGGCGAACTTCCAGTCGGACGACTACCTGCGCACGACCACGCCTTCTTCAGGAAGCCTTACCGGGACCTCGAGCGGCGTGGTGGGCCTGACGCCCGGCACGCTTACGACGGGTGACTTCCTGCACATCTTGCCGGCGGTCAACGACCACAACCAGATCCTGCTCGCTTACTGGCGTGACAGTTCGAAGCAGAACGGACCGTTCACGTCGGCCGGCGCTGGTTCCGGTCAAACACAGCAGGCGATCCAGCTTGCACACACGATCGGCAGCAAAGACGACGAGACCATTGCGCTTTCTGACGGACAGACCATCGTGCTCTATGGCGCAGTGACCGACACCGCGGACAGCACGACAAACGGTGGCCTTGCCGGTATCACCGGTACCTGGAACAAGTCACGCACGTTCCAGGTGGTGATGCTGACCGCAACCGTTGTCCCCTCGATGTAAGCATGGGCATGCACATCACAGAACCGCTACCGGGAGAGAAGCGCGCGAGGCTGGTGTTTGGCCTCGACTGGCGTGCCTGGCCTGCGAAGGGCGCGAAGGATGGCCGAAGCCGGTATGCGGACGATTTCGGCGCGTCGCACTACGTCGAAATGAAGCTCGGCGATGAGATGATCGGCGGCTTCTGCGCTCCGGACCCGGCAGAGTTGCGCCGCGTGTCGCTGTATTCGGGCGCGGCACGCATTGCATCGCTTGAGCGCGTGCGGGCGAGGCCCGCGGTGCTCGTGCTGATGCAGGACGGGCAGCGTGTGCATCTGGTCCATGTGGTGCGAGGCGCGGTGCGCAACGATGAGGTCGTTACGCTCGAGCAGGCCCGCAAGCGCCAGACGGACATCGCGCAGCAATGCCAGCGCGCAGGCCTGCACCTGACGTTGCTTTCCTCCGGGGAATCGATCGAGGCAGGTGATGAACCATTCCGCCCCGCCGAGCTGCTGCAGCAGAAGAAAGTGGGGAAACTGCGTCGCGTGCCGATGGGCGTGCCCAATGCAGTCGTGGTGCCGCTGCTCATCGGCATCGGTGGTTTCGCAGTCAAGCAGATATATAACGCCTTCAATCCGCCGGAGCTTGAAGTGCAGAAAGGTCCTACGTGGACCCAGAGCTACAACGAGGCCGTCAGGCAGACCTTCGCGGGCGACCCGCCACTCGCTTCGGCGCTTGCACCGCTTCTGCTCTCAAGCGTGAGCGCAGTGCAGACCAACCGGGCCGGGTGGCAGTTTGATCAGGCCATGTGCCAGGCGCACGGCGTCTGCGCGATCACCTACACGCGTATGGGCGGATCTTTCGAGGATTTTGCGTGGGCGGCGACACCGGCGATGCAGCCGGTCACGTTCGCTGCGAACGGGCTGTCGCTCACCGCAGGCGGCCCGGCGGTCCCGAAAGTGGACGCGGTGTCGCCAACGTGGCAGGGGGTGTGGCCAGGCGAGCAGCAGCTTGTCAAGCTCCTGCAGACCCCCCCGCAGCGCCTGTCCACGGTGCCCACCGACCTGAAGAGCTTCGGGTACGTGGTGCATATCGAGCCAGCGGCGCCGTTGCTCGCAACACCGCCGCCGGCGAACGAACCTCACGGCCCGCTAATCCGCGAAGGCACGTGGGAGATCGATGGCTATCTGTGGCAGGCACCGCTGCTCGCCAGGTTGCCGTCAAACATGACGCTGGAGACGTTGAGTGTGAAGCTCAATACCTCGGCGCCTGAGGAAGCCGGAAAGGTCGGCATCCAATTCGTTGCGAAGGGCAAATACTATGTCGTGCAGTAAATCTCTTTTCCTCGCCGTCGCCTTCGGCATCTCGACTGGCAGCGTGCTACAGGTCGCGCAAGCCGCTACGCCATCGATGACTGCGGCCCTCGCAGGCACTTCGGCCAGACTTGGTGTCGCTGCGAGTCACGCTGCAGCAGCCGGCCCCGTTGCGAATGTGACTGGCGCCAGTGGCCCGAGCGGGGCGACGTCGTCGGCGGCGCCGGCGGCACCGGAACCGGGGAGCGGCGTTGTAGCCAGCGCGGCGCACGATGACGCCAGCCTGAGCCTTCGTGACATCGACCAGATGGCGCGTGGCAAGGTCGCCCAGTACTTGCGCGGTAGCGAAGCACCGGCATCTGCGCCGAAAGCCGGTGTTTCGCGCTCGACGCCTGCCCCCGTTGCCAGGCAGACCGCGACGTTCACGCCCACGCTCAGCCAGCCGCGAGCCCACATACAGACTGTCACCTTCGTCGGCGGCTTTAGCGACGCAATGGGGCAGCACGTCCTCTACGAATACAAGGGCGCGGTCTATCCCGCGCGCCTCGGCGAAAAGCTTCTAAACGGTGCGGTGGCGCGCAAGGTGGACCGACTCTTTGTCACGGTTTCGCAGGGAGGCCGGACGTGGACTGAGTCGATGAGTCCGGGTGCGCAGGAGAGCCAGTCGACGGGCAGCACCATGGCCGGGCCGCTTGCAGATCTTGCTTCACCACTGCCGCCGGGATTCGCCCCTGGGGCTCAGACCATACCGCTGGGGAGGTAATGATGTCGTTGTTCGGAAGCGCTGATAGCAATGAAAAGCCGCGCGCCGGTGTACTCGCCCGACTGCGTGGCTGGCGTGGTGGCTTCGTCGAGGAGTCCGATAGTGCGCCGGTCGAACCGGCGTTCACGCGGCATCGCGAGGCGAAGAAAGGGCCGGGCGCGCCGCCGGGTTCGCTGGGCGCACGTCTGCGGGATGCGGAGGTGATGGATGTCGAGGCGCGTGAGAGTCCGGACGCGATTCCACCTAGGACGTCGCAAGTGGAGCGCGACGAACTTCAAACGCCCGTTGGTGGCAGCCCGGATTTCGCGAGCGCTGACAGGGCCGAGCCGGAGACGGCTGCCGCTACGCCTTCCGAACATGTTGGCCCGCTAGACGATGAGGTACCTGCGTCTCGCGATACGGATGCCATGCGGGAGAAGGCGTCGCCTGCCGATGCGGACTTCGTTGTGTCGTCGAACGGCGAGGCCTTCGATGTACGTACGCGCCGTGACTGCGAGCCGGATGCGGGCCCCGCAACGTCGCGCGAAGTCGGTGATAGCTCGCCGCACCTGAGTCGCACACAGGATGACGATAGCGCAGGCACAGCGCTCGCGGTCTCCGACGTGGAATACACCCCGGTTGGCATACCTCGCCTGTTGTCGGCAGAGGCTTTGGTCGATTTCAAGCGGATCTTGTGCGACACGACGCCGGACGTGACCCTGCGCATCAGCGCGGAGGCGCGTCTCAGATTTGTCGCGGTAGACATGCAGGCCGGTATGGCAGTCGTGATTGCCACGTGCGAGTTCCATCAGAGCGCGCTCTACTCGACGTATCTGCAGGACCTCGAGCGCGCACACGTTGCGGTGCGCGAAGAGATGATCGCGGCCGAAGATGTCATCGCAGGGATCTACGAACGCGCCCGCATCCGGCTGTCGAAGAACGTGTCCGAGGGTTCCCGCGCCATCGCGCTCTTTCGCGATGTCATGGAAGCCGCACGGGGCTATGACGCGAGCGACGCGCACTGGGAATCGCGCGAGTACCAGTCCGACGCAGAGTTGCGCTTTCGCGTCGACGGCGACCTCTATACCTTCCGGCGCATGCGAAAGGAAACGGTGCTGCGCGCCCTCTCTGCTGCCTATCAGGATCTCGTCCAGCGTAATACCAACAGCGGCAACGCGTTCCAGCCGACGGCACCGCAGTCAGCGATGATCCCGCTCGCGCTTGCCACCGATACGGTGAATCTGCGCTGGCAAAGCGCGCCTCAGGTCAACGGGTTTGATGTCGCGCTGCGCCTGCTCGATGGCAACTTCCGCAACTATACGGTGCGCATGCCGCAGACGATGGGGCTGGAGGCAAGCCAGTTGCGCATTGTCGATTCGCTTGGTCACGCGAGTGGCGGGGCTGTGCTGCTCTCGGGTGAAACCGGCTCGGCCAAGACTACGTTGCTGCGCGCGCTTGCATACATGGTCGATGGGCGCGAACTCAAGAAGCAGTATGCGGTGAGTCTGCCGTCCGAATATCCGATGCCGTGGCTCTCGGACCAGTCGATCACACGTGGCCTCGACGAAACAGAAGAGGAATTTCGGCGCAAGGTCGTTACGGTTATCCGCACCCTCATGCGGATGGACCCGGACGATCTGACCGTGGCGGAAATTCTGGACTCGGCTGTTGCGGGTCTGGTCGTTGAACTCGCACTGACTGGTCACCCGGTTCGCACGACAATTCACGCGGACAGCATCATCGGTGTGTTCATGCGTCTCATGGGCGACCGCCTGCAACTGACTGCCGACGAGGTGGCATCGGAGAAGTTCGTCAACGCAGTGGGAAACCAGAAGCTCATCCCGTTGCTCTGCCCGCATTGCAAGCGTCCGGCTGCCGACGTCATGCCTGCTGCGAAGCTCGACCTGCTGCGCACGAAATTCGGCATGGACGTATCGCAGATGGCCTGTCGCGATGACAACGGCTGCGAACATTGCCGCAAAAAAGGGCTGTTAGCGCGTGACGGGAAGGTCGCAGGAGGCACGAAGGGGCAGACGCTCGCGATGGAGCTGTATCGTCCAACGCCGGCGTTTCTCGATCGCATTGCGATGCGCGACTGGCGTGGCGCTGAGACCGCGTGGCGCAGCGAGCGCGCAACCGGGTTCGGCGACGCGGATATGACTGGCAAGACGATCTACGAGCACGCACTTTACAAGGCATCCCAGGGACTCATCGATCCGCGCTTCATCGATCTCTCCATGAGGCCGTTCGACGTGTATCGCGTCATGCCGGACCGTGACGGAAGGATGCCGTCATGATCGGCCATCTCTTCTACCCGTTTCTGATGCGTCTGCCCCGCAAGGAACGCATGACCCTCGCTAAGCGCCGCTTCCAGAAGGTGCGCGAGTCATTCTATCGCGAGTCCCGCCTGGACATTGAGGCCACACATAGTCTGCGCAACCGCGAAACGCTCATGGAACGTCTTGCGGTACTCGAAGAGCGCGCGCGCAGGCGCAAACAGATCGTGTGGCTGGCATATCGGGAGATCGGCGAGCGCATGGGGCAGGGCGACGGTTTGCCGGTCGCAATGAAGGCGTTCATCCCACTGGAGGAATTCGCGCTGCTCGATCTGGCGAGCACGTCCACCCAGGAGGATGCGGCGCGCCGTGGCTTCGAGCTTTGCGAAATGGCGGCGTCCGCGAAACGGATCCTCTCGTCGACGACGTCGATGCAGATGGCCTATCCGGCATTCCTGCTCGTCTACATGTACGGCCTTTGCATGCTCTTTGGCGGCATGGTCTTTCCGGAAGCGCTCGAAGTGCGGCCGCTTGAACAATGGACGGCAGTGGGTCGCGTGCTCTATGCGATCGACACGTTCTGCTTCAACTACTGGTGGCTTTCAGGAACGGTTGTGGTTGCCGCGGTGGTCGCCTACTTCCACACGCTCAAGCGTTGGACCGGCACGTTGCGCAACCGGCTCGACGCAGCGCCTCTCATGTGGCGTAACCGCCGGGACCTGCGCGCAGCGCTCCTGATTGTCTCGTTGTCAGGTCTCTTCGATTCTGGCCTGACGCTCAGCGGGGCGCTCGCGCGGGTGCGGCAGCACGCCGACCCCTGGCTGCGCTGGCACGTCACGCGGATGATGCGACGCCTCGAAGCGAAGCCGGAAGAGCCGATGCGGGCGCTTGAGACCGGGATCTTTTCGGAACTGGTCGTAGACAGGATCGCGGACGCGGAGCGGCGTGACAACTTCGTCGACGCCATCAAGTCACTCGGCCGGAGCTCGCTCGATCGCGTGGTTGAGGCGGTCCGGCGCAACGCGCGGATCACGCACTACGTGCTGCTTGGTTTCGCCGCCGGCCTGTTTCTCGCCCTGGGCGTCGGCTCCTACGTTGCAACGGGCATTGTCAGCATGCAAAGCGCCTTTAGCGCAAACACCACTACCAACTGAGGGCAGGAAAAGAAATGAAAATCGAACAACGCAAAGAAATTCAGAACGAACGCTTCCGTCGTGTTGCTCGCCTGAAGAAGCAGAAAGGGGAACTGTCGCTGATCGAATCGGGTGCGGTGCTCGGGGCGGGTGCGCTGGTCGCACTCGTCGTCTATATGGCTGTGCCGTTCGTGCGCAACATGGTCGCCGCGCACCAGTTCAAGAGTGAGGCGTCGATGTTCCACACGGGCATCCAGAACGCCACGCTCAACGATGCGGATTTTTCTGCCGAGAGCCTTTCGACGCTGGCGAAGAACCATGCGTTTGATGCGGCTGGCGCACGCATGGCAAGCGACTATTCGTCGGTGACGGGTATGTTCGGCGGTTCGGTGACGGCGTCGGTGGGCAAGGTGACGAATGCCAACGATGCCATGGTCGTGAGCTATCCCGTACCTGCGGCCGTCTGCTCGATGGCGACCAGCGCGCTCGTCAACACCTTCCCGCAGGTCGTTGTGAATAGCACCACGATCTTCAGCCCGACAACCACCTACAGCAGCTCGGCGGCGGGAACCGCGTGTACCTCAAGCGGTGCCGTGGCCACGATCCAGTTGTACACGACGCGCAGCTAAACGGGGAAGCAGATGACCAGCTTCATTGAGTTGGTGCTCGTCCTCGCGGCGATGGCGGTGCTGTCGGTACAGTCGATCCGCGAGGACATCGAGAAGCACCGCTCGGCACTGCTCGCGACCGAAGGTCAGAACGAGGCGGTGATTGTCGATGCGCTCGGAAGCTGGATCACCGACAACTATCAGACCTTGCTCGCACAGTACACGCAGTCTGGAAGTGCCACACTCACTGCGCCAACGATCACCCAGCTTCACACGGCGGGGAACCTGAAACAGGTGCACAGGGCTGGGCCGTTCTGGGGCGGCGCTTACACGATCCAGCTCGCGATGCAGCCTGCGGGATGCTCTCCGTCGGCTGGCAACTGCCATGTCGCGTTCCAGTTCTTTCCGTCCCTGTCGTACACCCGCAATGGCATCGCGGACGTGTCGGGCGCGGCCCAGATTGCGCTTGGAGCGAACAAGGGTGGACAGTTCGGCTACTCAAACTCGACCAACCCGGGAACGATCACCGGCATCAACGCGGCGTGGACGGCGAGCAACCCGCTGTCGGGCGCACCGGCGGCCGCCATTATGGCGACCAATGGCGCTAACTCCGATGGCAACGCGGTGTACATCCGGCGTGATGGTAGCCTGACCTGGACCGGCGACCAGAACGTGAATGGCGTGAGCCTGCACAACGTCAACAGCGTCGACGCGACGGGCACGGTCGCCGGGCCGCTGGTTTCCGCGTCGAACGTGGCGGTGACAAACGCCATTCGTACGCCTGACACGCTGTATGTGCATAACGCGACCGGCACCGCGCCCGCTCCGATTAACACGGGCAATTCGACGGTGAATGGGACGCTCAGCGTCACGCAGACGATCACCCCGGGCGCGATCGCGACGCCGCGGACGTACTGCCCGACAAACGGAGCGGCGGCGACGAACAGCGACGGTCGCGGCCAGTGGCTGTCGTGTCAGGACAATGTCTGGATGCCCGTGGGTGGCCCGGCGGCGCGATACAACTACTACACGGTCGGCAACGGCTCGGTCGTTCCGGCTCCATCGTGCTTTAACGGGGGCTCGCCGCAGATCATGCTTGCGCCGCAGACCTTCTATGTCGACGAATCCGCACAGGTGAACATGACTGCCTCTGGCGCCGGTCCCTGGTCGATAGCGCTGACCGATGGCCTGGGAGCGGACATTGGTGCATCCGCAGTCGTTGAAACGTACTGCGCCTACTGATAAGGGAAGGAAAAGATGCGGTCTCGATTGGGATGGAGACTCCGCGCGCTCGCAGGTCTGGCCGCGGCCTTGATGGTAAGTCAGGCACACGCGCAACGCGCGCACTGTTCTTACGGCTGGCAGGACTCCAGCTGCGTCACGCCCGTATATCGGGCTAAGCAGCTGCCGACGACGTGTTCGATGGACCCGGGTTGGACAGCGCTCGCCGTTGCCGTGTGGCAAGGGTCGAAATTCTCTGCGCCGCAATGCCATTACGATGCGCCGCCACCATGCCAAGTCGGGTACACGCAGATAAGTGCGCCCGTTTGGAACGGTTCGAGTTGGAGTGCACCGGTTTGCCAGCCGCCTACCCAGCCGTCCCCACCGACACAAGCGCCTCAGCAGGCTTGCACGAATGCCGTCATGGGAGCGACCGTAATTGTTGGTGGGAATGGTACGAGTACGCGGCGACTCCCTAGCAACTCCTTTACGCAATATATGGCTTTTTTCTCGATGCCGTGGGCCTCGTATACGGTCCAGTGGCAGTTCCCAGCCTATACCATGGGGGACGCCTTTCCGCAGATCGAAATATCCAACGGACGGATCCTCATGGGATTGCCCCAGTCGACGCAGACAACGAACACTTGGTATGGGGCGACCTATACAGGGCCGTCTTACCCTGGCCAGAATGGTATAACCATGTACAACGGGTACATGGCGATTTGTTCGATTGACCCGAGTGGAAATTTTGCAGGAGTGGCGTTATCGCCCATGTTTCCGCAAGTGGATGACGCCAACTGAGCAGGAAAGCGGAAAACCCTAGGCGCGTTGAACGGTTGAAGCTCTTTTCGGTCATCGCTTCATACGGCTGACTAAGCATAGGATGCCGGTAGTACACGGAATGAAAAAAGCCGTTCGGTTTCGAGGCCGAACGGCTTTTCCCTTGTTGACCCTACAGTTTTAGCCGGTCACGTTGCCCGTCGTGAAAGTGAAGTTTCGGCTGAATGCAGCACCGTTGACGATGCCGGTAATCGACACTGTGTACGTCACGTTTGGCAACAGCGGCGACGTCGGATAGGCCACAGCCTCAGAAGCCGAGATGAGCTTGTTCGGATCGTTCGTCGAATTCAGCAATTGCAGCGTGATGACGTTGCCAGATGTGTCGGTCATCGTAGCCGATTGCAGAAAAACCGAATCCGTACTGTTTCCGATCACGACGACAGGCGTCCCCGATCCGGATGCCGAGACGTTCGGCGGGGTCGGGCTTTCAGCGACCTCCTTGTAGGGCACTCCCGTTACGCCTTGGCAGGGGAAGGTCAGCGGGGCGTTGCTAAGCGTCTGCGCTTGCGTGCTCGTGATGCTCAATGATTCAAACGTATCCGTGTATGTGTATGAGCCCACGGTTGCTTGAGTTTCGTACTCTCCAAGGCCCGCGATGTTTGCCGGGAAGTTCGCGATGACAGAGTGGTACACCCCGCCGACCAGCCCGTAAACGAACTGTTGCCCCGCTACAGATGCCGAGAAGTCTTGCGGGAAAACGGCATTCCCGCCACCGCTCGCACCGCCAACTGAAACGCCCTGCGGAAAGCCCGCATAGACCGCGCGATCCGTGTAGCTGCTGCCGCTATAGCCAGCGTTTGTCGATACTTCCGCATCTGTGAAAGCGTTGTTCAGGCCCATGTACTTCGAGTGATTCTGCGCGGCCGCATCGAGAACGGTGTTCTCTTGCAGCACCGGAAAGCCGCACTGCTGTCGGTACTGGTTCAGCAGGGTGAACGCGGCCATCTGAGCGCTGTTTGCTGCGAACTGGGGCGTGGTCACGGTGCCTGTGACGGTCGGCGAAGTCGTCGTACCGCCGGCGGAATTGCCATTGCCGGAGTTCGACGCAGAATTGTTGCTACCGGAGCCGCCGCTTCCACCGCCGCCGCCACCACAGGCGGTAAGCGCGAGTGCAACGGCGACCGAGATCGCGGTGAGCGCGGTGATTCTCTTCTGGTTCATTTTTTAGTTCCTATTTGGTTTGTAGCTGCGCCCATCGCACCAGCCTGATATCACTTTGCCGGGCCTGTGACGAAGTCAAGTTGCGTCGCCAGACGGGGGCGTGCTCTATCGCTAACGGAAAAATCTGGAAATATCTTTAAGCGAATGCTGAGAAGGCCCATGAGCGCACGGGGTTTTGATGCAAAACGAATCGATTCAGGCGTGTTTCCGGCGCTTGCGATGGAAAATGCGCAGGCCAATTAAGGCTGCAACCAGAAGTCCAGCCGTCGACTTTGGCGCGATGCCTGCCAGGCGGGGAACAGCTTGCCCAGCGATCCAGACCGCGGTGAAGGCGATCAGTGCGTGTGCAAAGACTGGCCGGTTAAGCAGAGAGATTAACTTGCCTGGGCGTTCTGCTATCCACAAGGCATAGTCTTCGTTGATCTGCTCAAGGTCGCTATTAGATTCGGACGTTGCGCGCGCCTTGCGGTAGAAGCTTTCGTACTCGTCGAAACGCAGGTCGCCGTAGCCGCGAAGCCAGGCCGACGCGCTATCGCGAACCATCCAGGCAAGATCTTTCATCGCGAGTGCAGGTTCACTCATCAGTGCATCGACCCGGCGTGCCAGGGCACGCCAGCCACGGCGCCAACGATGCAGTGGCCGTCGTCCTCGGCGTAAAGCGCGCCGGTTTCCGGGTTTTGCCATCCAAACTGTGCCGTGCCATCGGCGCTGAACACGACGAGGCCGGGGCGTAATTCGACGGATTGGCTCGTTTGCAATTAGTTGGCTCCCTTGCCGCTTCGCTCGCGCGGTACGAGGCTGTTGCTGCAAGCCGGGCAGGTGAAGCTGTTGCGCATTTCGATTTTTGACTCGTTGTTTGAGACGATGTAGTGCGTATGGCACTCCCGGCACGGTGCGATCGACAGCCGTGCGTCCGCCGCCATCGCTCGCGTCAGGTTGTAGCCGCGATCGGTGGCGAGCAGCCGCTGCCCGTTGCGGAAGAGCTGGTTGTAGAGGTCGGCGGCGGCGATCAGCGCCTGCGGGGTATTGGCACCCATGTTCAGGGCCGAGCGGTACAGCCAGATAAAGGCCGTTGAATGCAGACGCTGTTGCGGCTTTTCGACAAACCACTGAAGCGAGTTCGGCAGGTTGCCGCACGGTGAGCGCTTGCCATGGATTGCCATGTACATCTGGCGAGCCTTGCTCTGCGGCAAACGGAAAAGCGTCGCAGCCGTACTGGCGCGGCACCCGTGCGCCATCAGGGCCTCGGCGTACATCTCGTGCGTCTCGCGTCCAAGGCGCATTTCAGCCCAGTTTGCTGTGTGAGGCAGTTCCCCTGCGCGGAACGGCGTCGTCGACATGATGTGATGGGTGATCTGCTCGAGATTGAGGTCGTTCGCAGTGAACTCGAACCAGAACGCGGGGCTTACGAAGCGCCACTGAAAGAGGGGGAGGTCACCGATACGTTCGAGCGCGGTGAGCAGCTTGTATCCTGGCAGTTCGCCGAGGTAACGCGCGAGGTCCGGCGTCATGCCCAGCACTGGCGCACTCAGGATGCTCGTGTTTGCAACCGACTGGATGATGTCGAGGAATTGCCTGTTGTGATGCTGTATCGACTGCGTGGTCAGTCCCTTGCGAACGCGCGGCATCTTGCGACGCAGTTCGTCGACGGCGCGTGTCGTGGGCGTCGCATCGATGAAGCAGCGCCAGTCCTCGATGGTCGGCAGGGACGGCGACAGCATGAGAAAGGGCGCGTTGAGCAGGCTACGAAGCGAATTTTCGTTGTGACGGAGATGGTCGATTTCCTTGACCTCTACCCGATAGATCGCGTTGAACGCCGGGTTGTCGACCAGGACCTGCTTGATATGGCTCACCAGATCATAGTTGATAAAGCGGATGCGTTCGGCGATCCATCGTGGAAGGTGAAGGCGGTCGATGGCCTTGTAGTCATCTGCGGATCTGACGTGCTTCGGTTCAATGTTCATTATTCACTTCTATTCTTTTAGCGGTGTCTCTCGCGTGGCCGTGCGGCGCGGCCACCCCTGTGGAATCCTGAGCGGTCTACGCCGCCTTTTTCAATGCCGCGTTGATTTCCACATGGAACTTTCCGACCAGGTCGCCAAGCGCCTGGAAGACGGCCCCGAAGCGTGCCGGGTTGCCGTCGGCGGTGCACAGCAGCTGAGCGCTGTTGTATCGCTGTGCGAAAGCGCTGAAGTCCTTCACGAGCGCGTTCATTTCTTCGTCCAGACGGCGAGCCGCTTCGAGCGCCGCGGCATCTTCTGCGAGTTGTGCCGCGATCTCGGCGTGCTTCTGCTCTTTTTGCTCGATGTCTTCTCTCAGGCTCTTCGATTTCGCGTACAGCTCGTCGTATTGGACCTCAAGGCGCCTGATCTCTTCCTTCACCTGCGGGTCCTCTTTTGCTGGGGGCCGCGCATTCGCATCGTTGAGTTCGCGCCTGGCCGTCGCGAGCGCTTGCTGCGTGTCGTGAAGCTGCTGGTGAAGGGCGCTCGAACTCTGGCTGCTCAACGCGAGTTCGTTACGCAGCCGGTCAGTCGATTCCTGTGCGTCGGATTGTTGCGCGCGCAGCTGTTCGATCTCTTGCCGGAGTCGGTTGGCTTCGCTGCTGGCTGAGTTGAATTGCTCCAGCAGGCCAGCGTACTCGGCATTTACGGAGTCCAGTTGCTCCTTGTCCGCGGTGATGTGATCCTTCTGTTGGCGCAAGATAGAGATCAATTCGCGAACGGTCCGGGTGGACATCTCCGGGTCATCCTTCTTCCTTGCGATGATCTCTTCGACGATGTCATCACTGATGTCCGTGCCGACCAGGTACTGCATATCGGTGAGGCGCAGGAATTCGACCGCGTCAGAATTGTCGTTGAATCGCGCGTACGCCTTCAGGTGGAGGCGGATTTTCGCACTTGAGATGCGATGAAGCTTCTCGATGTACGCGTACATATCATCGGTCGCGCGCTTCTGCGTTTGCTTGCTGTCACCGAAAGCACCGATATATGCCGTGTGGATGGTGCGAAGAATGGCGCCGAACTGAAAGCCGAGCTCCATGTGTGCGTGCATGATGCGGCGTACCGACTCGTTAATCTCGGTACTGCAGTGCATCAGGTTCTGAAGCATCTCTTCGGGAAGTTTGTCGCCGAATGCTTCGCGCGCCGTGACCGTGATGTCGGCGGCTGACGGCAGATGGCTGCTATAGAGGTCGCGAATCTGGCCGTCGTCGTCAGGCAGTGCGAGGCCGTCTTCCGGGATGCTCGGATCGAAATTGGCGTCGTCGAGTGGCTTTTTCTTGTTGCTCATCTTCTATTTCCAGTGTCTGTTTGCGGGAGCGTTTGACTACGCGTCCCTGGAATCGCGGCGTCGGCGCATTCCATTTCCGTCACGAGTGTCAGGCCTAGCGTACGCGCCCTTTCCGAACGTGACTCCGCGAAAGGTGATGAAAAACATGTAGCTTTCGGTTATTACATCCGCGAAGTTATGCAAACGGCAACGTTTGCTGTTTCTTTAGGGCCTTCTCGTGCACGTTTTCGGTGAGAATCTATTTCGTTTTTAGCAATTGATGTATTGAGCATAATTGCTTTCCAGGCAGTACTTACGTTGACCGGCTTCTGCCCGCAAACCCTGAATGCGTGCTCACGCAGACGCCGGCAGTGAGCCAGTTCGCTGATATTGATGAGCGCGGGCGGCAGATGGGGGTGGAGAGTGTAATCGGGCGCGGCAAACACACCCAGTCCCTCGATGGTCCACACACGCGGCAGCTTCGCGATCAGAAACGCAACCTTCGTGTGGTTTTGTGCGAGGGGCGAGCGACGTGTCTCGCGCGAGCCGTTGCTGCTGACGCGCACCAGTTCGTTGCGATTCGCACCGGGATCGATGGAACCGCCCCCAGTTCTTTGTCTCGATGACGAAAAGGCCGAACGGGGTCACCGCAAGATGATCGATCTCCGCAGTCGGAAGCGCCGTGCCTGGGGCATGATGAAGAAGCACCGCGCCATCGTGCAGGTAGAAGTCGTCGCCACATAGGCCTGTGAGCACGCGGCGCAACTCGGCGCGAACGGCTACTTCGCTGGCTTCCCCACATGCATGGGCGCGAGTCGTGGGTGTTTGCTCGACGTGATCCGAGGGTCGCGCGAAACCGCGCGTGCCGCGGACCGGCCGGTTATGACAGGCTCGCCCGATGAGTCGCCAGCCGAGATAGCCGATTGCGAGGTAAGCGAAGAAGCCGGACATGTTGGCTCCAGTGAACGATGACGGTTCCAGTCCGCCTAGCTCGCTGCGAAGTCAAGTTTCGGCGACGGGCCGCAATCGCATGGCGACTTAAGCCCGAAAAGCTCCACAAAAACTGCACCATTCCGGGTTTAAGCGTTTAAGCGCCTAAAGGAACGGGCCACCCGAACGTAAGCCCGCACGAATTTGCGAGCATTCGGGCGTGCGAGCGTGGTGCTGATCCGCTAGCCTGAACATATCCCCGCGTCCCGCACGCATCGAATCGCAGCACGGTCCTCGTGCCGCCTCTACCTCTTCCCTGCCGGTTCGCGAGTCCGTTCGCGGTGATCCGTTCATGGGTCACGGCGAACGCGCTACGCGTCGGTTTTCCCTGCTCGACCACGAGCATCGAAATCTCAGGCACTGCCTGGACATTCCCTAGTGCGTTAATTTTTCTGGAGAGAAAGATGCTGGATCTTTTGATCAAGGATGTGCTCAAGTCCCCGGGCAAAGTGCTCGCCTTGTGCCTCGTCGTGTATCTGGCGACGTTGTCGTTCTTTGTCTGCCTCTTTCTCGGAGCCCTTGGCGCACGCTGGCTGTACAAGAAGGCGAAGGCCCTCGAAGCGGCCGAGCGTGAAGCTGCAAGCGTGCGCGCCGACAAGGCACGCGAGCAGGCACAGCCCGAAGCACAGAAGAGTGCTGCAACGGTTTCGCCTGTGTCCGCCGGCGTCACTGCCGACACGGCGCCGAAACGGCAATACGCCAAATCGGCTGTCGTTATCCCCCTGAAGAAGACCGGAACCCGCGACTAGGTTCCTGTCCTGTCCATCCGTCGCGGCCTGGCCGCGACGGCCCCTTGCCCAAGCCGGGAATCCATTCCCGGACATGGGTATGCGATTGCCCGGCTTCACCGGAGCAATCCCATGAAAGCAGAAGTCGCTGCCTGGCAGCTCGACATCTTCGGCGAGGCCTCTCCGGTACTCGTCGTTCCCCCGAAACCCGACCCCCTTCCGCATCCGAGCCTCTGGAGCGCATCCGTGCGCGCCGCGATGATCGATGCGCTGATCTCCCTTGCCCGCGACAGCCGACGCGGTGACCGCATGCCCGAGTCGCTGATGGACTGTGCGACGCTGCTGAGCGAGCGCCTGCGCAATGTCCGAATCGAC
Source organism: Paraburkholderia sp. A3BS-1L (assembly GCF_051125215.1). NCBI lineage: Bacteria > Pseudomonadati > Pseudomonadota > Betaproteobacteria > Burkholderiales > Burkholderiaceae > Paraburkholderia > Paraburkholderia sp. A3BS-1L. Next base: position 131,942 of record NZ_CP120446.1, read on the forward strand.
GTGGGCGACTACGAAGCGACGCTCGGCTGGATCATGGGCTTCTGGGACGGTGCGCTCTCGTACAGGGACGTTTGCCGCGTGAACGGCATCGATCCCGAGACGCTGCAGGATGTGATCCTCGAGAGACCGCTTCTCGCTCACGATCTGAAGCAGGTGCGTCTCAAGTACTTTGGAAAACCAATGGAAGAGGCGAACTGATGGTCGCAAACTATCTGTTCCGCGCCTTCGCGGACCTCTTCCCCAGCCGGCCGTGCGACATGCAGACAGCACACGTACCGCCTGCGCCGGCCACGCGAGGTGAGCCTCAATCTTCGTCGCAGCCGCGCGAGATCGGCCACGGTGCACCCAACGAGACGTTCGTCACGATCAATGGAGTGCTCCATCTCTTCGTTGACGAGGGCGACTGCATCGCCCAGTTTCGTCCTGCGTTCGAGGAGACGCCGAGCGACACGCCGTTCGGCACGAAGATCCTGCCGGAGCTCGTGCCTCACTGGTCACTTCTGCGTGAGCATCGTGTCCCGCTCAAGGACGCAATCAAAGCTGCGATCCGTTCAACGGGCGCGCCGGCGGCGAACGTGCAGGTACAGCACGAGCCAGCTGGTCACGATGCTTCGATGCCAGCTGTTGTGGACGCACACGACGAAGGTGAGGCACAGCCGATGCCAGCTCGTCGTCGCGCGTCGCGCGAGCATGCGCCGCGCTCAGACGATTACTACGCGGCAACGGTCGGCAAGGTGCTTAGCTGGGGCGAGGAGAAGTTTCCGAATCGCAAGCCAGGCGGCAAACCGTTCTACACGTCGTTTGCCATGCATATCGAAACAGCACGAGGCGAGCGCACGGTGCAGGGCGAAGGCCTGAAGGATGCGATCGCCGAAAGGGGCTGCCGCGTAGGCGACAGCGTTTCGGTTTGTCGACTCGAGAAGGTCAAGGTACCGGCGTTCACCGATGGTGGACGCCCGATCATGAAAAACGGCCAGCCGGTCCTTTGGGACAAGTGGCTCTGGTCAATCACACGTAAATAGGAGCGTTACTCCATGGCATCAGTAAACAAGGCCATCCTCGTTGGCAATCTCGGCGCGGATCCTGAGGTGCGTTATCTGCCCAGCGGCGACACTGTGGCGAACATCCGTCTCGCAACCACCGACCGTTACAAGGACAAGGCATCGGGCGAGTTCAAGGAGACGACTGAGTGGCATCGTGTTTCGTTCTTCGGGCGCCTTGCCGAGATCGTCAGCGAGCATCTGAAGAAGGGCTCGTCGGTGTACATCGAAGGGCGTATCCGTACACGCAAGTGGCAGGCGCAGGACGGCACAGATCGATACTCGACCGAGATCGTTGCAGACCAGATGCAGATGCTCGGTGGTCGCAGTGGCGGCGGGCGTCGTGAGCCTGTCGGCGATGACGAAGGGTTCGAATCGCGTGAAGCGGCGCGAGCGCAACGTGCTGCCGGCTCTGGCTCCGGCTCGCCGCGTGCGGCCTCCAGCGTCCCACCCCGGGCACTGCCTCCGCAGTCCTCGGCCGGTGGCGGTGCTGGTATGCGCGCGCCGGCGGGCGGTGGCTTCGATTCGGACGACGACGATATCCCATTTCTCGGCCAGTACACACGTGCGGCCTGGGCCGCTATCTGATCCCGTAAGGGCTCACCATACGTCGTTGCGAATCCCGCAAATCCTCACCTGACGTTTCGTGGCGCACCTTCGGGTGCGCCGCATAACACCTCTCGTTTGCATCGTCCGCGCCTCGCGGACCCGTTCTGTCGAAAACCTGAAATGTGTTCAAAAGAGTCGCTTGCGTCGCGCAGGCTGCTCCTTTGAGCGAGCGTTTTCGCGCCTGTCTAAGGCACCGACCCAACCCACTTCCGACAGGAGAGTGATCAATGAGTACGTCTGGACGCGGGCTGTCACCCGAGAGGTACGAGTGGCTGCAACGCAAGCTGAAGGAATTCGCGCTCTCTCCGGAAGCGTGGATTTCGACCTTGATGAGCTACGGCATATCCGCCGATTACCTGACGGGCAACGCATGTGCCTGTCCGGTATGTGGTGGCGATGACCGCTTTACCTATGACAACAAGAACGGCCGCGGTGACTGGGTTTGCCGCAAGTGCAACGACGGCTACCCGATGGCTGGCGATGGTCTTCAGTTGATCGCCCGTGCGAATCGCATGGGGCTGTATCGGTTGATGTGCGAGCTCGATGGCGGGAAACCGCCGTCTTCACGCGTGTCACTGAATCAATCAGCACCGGCCCCGAAGCGCAAGGCCGATCCGGCATTTGTGGCACGACGGCTGGATGGCATGTGGGCAAGCGCGCGGCCGCAGGCGGTGGGCGATCTGTCGATGCGGTATCTGCAGGAGCGCGTGCCCGGCCTCACGGTCGGACCGTCGCCGGTGCTGCGTCTTGGCATGCTCGAGTATCGGCATGAAAAGAAGGTGCTCGGCGAGTGGCCGGGGATCGTGGCGCGTTTCGAATTGCCCGATGGGCGCCTTGGCACACTGCATCGCACCCTCCTCGATCCGCTCAAGCCTGCGAAGGCTGTGATCGTGTCGCCGGATGGCGAAATCCTTGATTCGAAGTTGAACGACATGACGCTCAATCCACTTGCGGGTGGCGCGGTGCGTCTGATGGCTCCCGTTGACGGAGAGATCGGTGTGGGCGAGGGACTGGAAACGGTCTATGGCGCGCATATGGAGTTTGGCGTACCGGTCTGGAATTGCCTGAACCGGATCCTTCTTTCGAAGTTCGTCGTCCCGGAAGGGCTCGGCATCAAGGTCGTCCATATCTTCATGGACTTTGATGACGTGGATCCGAAGACGCGGCAGTCACCGGGCGTGAGTGCGGGCATCGTCCTCGCGAAACGGTTGCGGATCGAAGGCTATACGGTCGTGCCGCATCGACCGAAGTTGCGCGGCACGGACTTCGCGGATCAATGGAAGTCGCGGTGGATCGCGGCGCATGCAACTGCCCCTCTGGCGCGTCCGGCGTCTCACGCATTGCGCGTGCCGCAGGCTATCTGATTGACGCCGGTTCGTCCGGCTTTTTTCTTGAACCTGCCCGGTGGGGATTCGTCCCCGCCGGGGATGGACCGTCGGGCTCTTTTTTTTGAGGCAGAAGATGAGCTACTTCCAGATGAAGGTTGGTAACAAGTTCACGATCATCGCGACCAACGGCGCGGCGAACGGCAACCAGCCGGTGCTCAAGTCGGACGCAACAGGCTTCGATGTTTTCGATCGCAGTAGTTGCAGAACGGTTCGTCGCGATGAGCCCTTCGACGCGGCATTCGACTTCTGCACGAGGCGTCTCGCACTCGTGCCAGCGAATACCAGGCAATGATTCCAACCCTAGAAGCGACGGCGGCCCCCAATCGGGAGCCGCCGTTTTTTTTCGTCCATAGGAACCACCGTGATGACTAGAGAAACATGCGCCGGCACCGAAAAATCAGGGAGATGGCCGTGCGCGCGGCGTAGAAGAAGCCAACGGCCCAGCCGACGCCAATGCTGCCCGCGGTGAAGAACAGCCTGCCGGTGTCCTGCAGTCCCCTGGCGTACAGCGCCACGCCGAGCATTGCGACGACATAGCAGGCGAGTGCAACAGCAGCGCGGCGCGCGAGCCAGTGCCACTGCGTGAATTTCGCCCAGGCGCTTTCGAACCTGCTCATTATTCTTCTCCTGTATTTTGCGCACCGTCGAACAGGACGCCGCCGAACTTCCAGCCGGCGATGGCAACTGCAACCAGCGCGGCGAGGTACACCCACGTGAGCGGCTCCTCCAGACGCTGACCGTGGACGATGGCCAGGAGGCGTTCGTATTCCATGTCGGGTTCTCCTTTGAGGTTTATGCACCGGTGCACAGCGCGGCGCGCTGTGTCACCGGATGCCTGATTTCATCTTGACAGAAGCGGGCGAAAGTCAAGTCAGAAGGAAAAGTCGACGAGATTCGCGAGATCGCCACCCAGCGCGTCATCGAACGAGGGAGCGTCATCCGCTGCCTCGCCGACACGCAGTGCCTGGATGCCTTCTGGGACATTCGCCGCGTTCCTTGCCGGTCCTACGCCTTGCGCACGCTGGGGCGGCGGCGTGCGCGCCGCCGCCGCTAGCGGCGCGGGCGAAGGAACGCCCGCGTCAACGCGTACTGGAGCCGCGTCCCGCATGGACTCCTGACGAAGCATCCCTTCCGCGAGCGACTTCAGTACCGCCGCGCGCTCGCGTGCCGATGCGCAGCGTCGAAGTCGTTCGTGCAACAGCGGGAAAAGGAGGGGATTAATCGTCACCTCCATCTCGAACTTGTCACTCATGCCGCGCGGCGCTCACGCGTCAGTCCGGCTTCGCCAACGATGAGAAAGCCGCGTGCGTTTGCGAGGCAAGGCGAGTCGATCAGTTCAATGACGACCCGGGGGAATGCGCGGCGGATTGCCGAAGCGTAGAGCGCTGCGCCGCCCCCCGACAGGATGACCGAACGCACATTCGGCAACCGGCCGACGTTGTTCTGCATTTCCTTTACGACACCACTGATGATCGGATCAGCCTGCTCAACGTAGGGCGCGAGGTCGATCTGCTTGTTGTAGAAGAAGAACGGGGTGTGCTCGCGCAGTGCCTTGTCGACGAGTTCGATGTCCTCCACCTCCTCGTCTTCATCCCTGGAGATGAGGCTGGCGATGCGCTGATAGATCTGCGATGCGCCGCCCGGCATGCCGCCACTGCGGCTGTCGTCCATCGTGAAGCCGTTTGCGTACACCCAATCGGTCGTGAAGTAGCCGACGTCGACAACCAGATGCGCGTCGTCGCGTGCGAAGCCGCCATTGCGTGCGTTGGCCGCAAGCACGAGCGAGCCCAGGGGCTGCGGGAGCACAACGACCTTGTCGACGGTGATGCGACCATGGCCGAAGTCGATCTCGCCCGCGAAGCGCTCCTTCAGCGTCGCCGAGTACTTCTTCATGTTGTGAACGGGCAGCCCGAGAACCAGGCGTTCGACGTGCGTCGCACCGGAGAAGTGGAGTGCGCCGAAGAGCAGCGCGGCGTAGTTGTCGGTCAGCACGTAGTCGTCCGCAAGCGCACGCCCCGTTTTGCCGTAGGCTGCCGTGAGGGAGACATCGGGACCGACTTCATATTCGATCCGGTCGATCGTAATGGTCGCCACCTTGCGTGAGGCGAGCACACTCTCGCCGTATCCTGAGAGCGAGCGGCTTGCGGCAAGGGGAGCCAGCGAAGGAAACATGCCGGTCGCGACTGTGCCGCTCGCCGCGCGGTATGCGTACTTGGTGTTGCCGTAGCCGACGTCGATGGCGAAGACGGGAGTTTTCATGCTGTGGATCCCTCAGACTGGGTGAAATTGGTAGGTTCGGGACAAAGCCGGAGATAAACCCGGAGATTGCTTTTGCACTTCACGCGAACCCCGGTTTAATCTCGGGGATTGCTTCGCAATGCATTGCAAACCCGGAGATGAACTCCGGCATTGCTGTGTCCAGTCTATCGAGCGCAGCGGGAAGTCAAGTTTCCGAAAGCGCGCGGGAACAGGTCATCTTTTGCTCGCGCGCTATTGCATCGAGTGTCTATTCTTGTCAGTACCTGTCGCGCCGATGGCGCATCGACCTGAAGTGCATGGCACTTCGTGCGTCCTGTTTCTGGCCGAACCGCCCAACATTCCCCCGCCCGCGAGGGCAACCTTCCCCCGACTGTCCGAGCTCCCTTGTGACGCGGCTTTTTTTTCAATCAGATCAACTCTCCAATGGTCACCTTTGAGGACCACTGGACAGTGCGATATCCATACGATCGGCGGGTGTCCGCCGGAATGCGGCGCAATGAGACAAAGGTGACGCGGACAGTTGGACAGTTCGCGAGCCGGTGTCATGCGTCATACACACGTTCCTCCAGCCCACAGTGCTGGGTGCGTTCACAAAGCCCGACACACCGCGGCGGAGATGAACGTGCTTCGGAACGGGGGAGAGCCTGCGCGCTGGCCACGCCAGTGTTTCGCGCCTCCCTGTACGGAAGATAGAACGGTCCGCGCAGCCGTCACCAGAAATGCGCAACAGGAATTACCCGGCAGTTGGCCCGGGCACCCGCATGCCGCAAGGTGCTGTGTGGTGTCCAGACGCTCGAAAGCGTCCGGGGTCGGTCGGGTAGCTACACCAGGCGGCAAGGCAGCACAGCGTCAATTGCGGGAGCGGGTTTGCGCGCAACGCAATCCGGCCCGTGCCGCAGGAAGGTGGACAGTCGGAACGCATCTCTTCCGTGCGTCGGGCTGATCGGATGGAATCGCTAAAGGCAAGGAAGGCAGGAACCCCGCTCAGGGGGAATCGGCGAAGCCGCACGGGCGGCACGGAACAACGGACCGGCGGGTGCGGCCGCAACGGTGTCAGGCAGGGACATCGGGCATCGCGCGCTGGCAGACACGGTCTGTGCGGCTTCGCGCGGAGCGCAACGGCTATGGAGAAAAGATGGCGGCGATACTGAACGTGCGGGCGGTGTTGCGCGGTTACCGGCTGACGCCCACGGTTGCGGAGGCGCTGACCCGCCTGCTGGACGATCACGTGGCGTCGATACACAGCCGCACGCGCATTAGCGGTAAGGCCCTGTCGATCAAGACCCAGGAATACAGGGTGCGCGCGATATGCGGTGCGCTCGTCGAGCTGCGGCAGGGAGGCTTCGCACTCGAGAGCCCGTGGAACCTGCGGCGCAAGCACATCGAGTGGCTGGTGCGGCACTGGGTCGACGCGAAGCAAAGCGGGGGCACGATCGAGAACAAGCTCACGTATCTGCGAGCACTCGCCGGGTGGATGGGAAAGGACAACATGGTAGGCACGCTCTCGGACTACGTAGACCGAGAGGCCAGCGGGTTGGTGCGTTCGTATGTCGCTGAGGTGGACAGGTCATGGTCTGGTAACGGCATCAACGCGGCGGAGAAGATCGCGGAGATTGCGGTGACGTGTCCGCGCGTGGCCGTCCAGTTGAAGCTCCAGGTGGCGTTCGGTTTGCGAATCGAGGAGAGTTTCCTGCTCAGGCCGCTCGAGGCGGTAAAGGATACCGGCATGCTGGATGTGACGCGCGGCACGAAGGGAGGGCGCAAGCGCGAGGTGCCGATAGAGGTAAAGATCGCGGTGCTCGAGGAAGCCGCTAGGCTCGCAAATCCGTTGACCGGCTCGACGATCCCGGCGGACCGCACGCTCAAGCAATGGCTGAACCGGTATAAGGCGGTGCTTCGAAAGCACGGCATCGTCAAGAAAGGGTTGGGCATCACAAGCCACGGACTGCGGCATCAATATCTGCAGGAGCTCTACGAGAAGGTGAGCGGTGTTCCTGCACCGATCAAGCTTGCCGACACGCGGCCCGATCCCGAATTGCATAAGGAGGCGATGCGTCGGGTGGTGGAGGCGGCCGGCCACAGCCGGGTGACGAAGGCCAACGCCTATCTTTCGACGTTCGCGCGCCAGGAACGGCTGGCGAAACCGTCCCCGACGATCGATGAGGCGGCAAAGGCGCTGGAGGCGGCAGGAGGCAACAAGACGCACGCGGCGGCCGCGCTCGGAATTTCGCGGCAGGCACTGTACCGGCTACTCGAAGCGGCTTGAACGCTATTTGTCTGGAGAAACGTCCGGCCGCGCACGGATAGCCAACACGGCGTGGCTATGATGGCAGAGCCTCGACGCGATCCGGGGGGCGCCGAATGAGCACTCAAGAACGAACGATACGGGGCAAAAGAGGGTACGGCCGCGAGGCACAATGAAGGCGTGTCTCTCAGGTTTTGGGCCCCCGAAGCAAACACCCAGAACCCCTTCGACCGGCCCGCGTGGCCGGTTTTTTTGTCTCCGGCGTGTGCTACCAGCGATCCCGGTCCGGCATGGAGTCGACGGCTGCCGCGATGCGATCTTCGAAAAGCATCTCGCCGTGTTCGGCGGGTGAATAGATCTTCGGGAACTGGACGTAGGTCTCCCCCTCCATTTCGCCCCATTTTGCGAGCTGGACCAGCTTTCGCCAGCGTGCCGCGTCATTCAGCACAGGGTCGATTGGCCATGAATCAAAAGTCACGATCGTGGCATCGACGAGGCGACGGGCGATCATCGCGAACATCGGGCCCAACTCATCCCAGTTACCGTCGGTTCGCGACAGCAGTTCGAGAACGGCAGGAATATCGGCCGTGCCGACCTCGCGTTCGACCAGACGTTGAATGTCTGATTTTTTGGCCTCCGGACGGCTGAGCCTGCGATTCCATATTGCGCCACATTGATCGAGCGCCGCCTTCTCGTCGCGTCCGATCCCTTGCCACGGCGTGGACATGCCGCATTCCGAGCAGTAGATGCAGACAAGGGGTTCGGTCTTTGGTGCCTCAGGAGGCCTCGGCAGGCGATCACCAATGCGGGGCGGTCCAGCCATACGGCCCCATTCGGTGAAGTCGTATTGAGGGTTAGGGCGTTCGGACAGCAAGCGTTGCGAGCGACCGACAGTGGGTCGGCCGCCGCAGTGCTCACAGGGAATCAGCTGCTCGTACATGGCGAGGGGTGAGTAGAAGGTAGGTCGCCATTATCCACGCACCGCCTGTTTCCAAACCCGCAAGCAGCACGGTTCCAGGGCCGCTACTCCGGGGAGCAGGCTTGTCCGCGAAGCGCCGGCGCCGGAGAAGCCGCCGTTCTTCGTGGGAAGTTACTCCCGGCGTCGCGCGCTACGTACGGAATCAAGTGCGCCGGCTCGGCAGCGGAAGGGAGATCTGGCTCAGGCTCTCGCGATCGACATTCCATTCGATCGCAGGGATCCCCTGGGCATGCCGCAGTGTCTGCTTCTGCACCTTGCGTCGTTCGTAACTTTCGAGCGCGTTCATGCCGTAGACCTCGACGTGCGTTGCCGGGCGTGTATCCAGGAGCACGAAGTCGGGCAGCATCTCATCGCCCTCGGTCATGCGAATCGGCTTTTCGAAAACGCGGCGCTCTGCTACAAGACGGTTCGCCATAGCGACCTCGTGGATGGAGTCGCACGGCAGGAAGGCCGACGAGCACAGCAGCGCGGCGAGATCCAGGATTCGCAGATGCCCCTTTGTCGTGCGTTCGACCAGCAGGAGCGCGACCACGCGGGCGGCACCCTCGCCGATTGCACGCCAGGCGTGCGCATACTTCCTTGCGGCCTGATCGATGAGCGTGAGCGTGGTGAAGTACTTTTGCTTGCGTTGGCGAAGCGTCACCGATTTCCCGAACTGCGTGTCGGCAATTTCACCGATCTCGCCAAGGATCAGGGCGCGACGCGATAGTTTCCCGTCGTTGGTGATCGCGGCGAGAAACCTGTCGAATTCTTCGTTGATCGCGTCGCGCTCGCTCTCCTCATACCGTCGCATGACATGGAGGACGTCTTGAGCCGATGCTCCATTGATCCGCGCGTTCTCGCCAAGGCCGCCTAGCAGCATCGAGTTGACCGCACCCCAGCCTCGGGTGCTGATCGCGCCGGACCACGACGTCAGGCCAGCGTTCGACCAGAGCGCCTGCACGAATGCCAGCAGCGGAGCGGCGCGCCGCGACGTGCCGCCAGAGATCGTGTCGGAGCGGGTTCGGGAGTCGGGCGCGACCTCTCGCTGGACCATCGACGCATCGAGTCGGACATCGAGACCATCCGCACCTGCAACGATGGCCGCACTGCTGTCGCTGCCTGTGCCTGTAGCGGCCCCCGGCTTTTTGCGGAAGTCGCATTCCTCGGCGTGGTACATACCGTCATCCGGCCAGCCGGCGAGATGGAAGAGCGATCCGTAACGGCGGATCACGAGCTTGCGGGGCGCGTCAGTACGGCAGTGGCATTGCGCGAACCCGGGGGTGACCTTTGCGCGCTCGAGGCGGCGGGCAAACCGTGCTGGATACTCCTGCACTTCGGTGAGAGGCACGCGTGCCCCGTCGAACGAAACTTCGCTCATGAGAGGAATCTCCTGTTGGGGAGCAGCGTGCGAGTCAGGCAATGACTTCGACGATCCCTTCGGGACCGTGCCAGAAAGAGCCATCCTCTGTATTGAGCACGGTCACCGTCTGTTTGTTCGCGTCGTGCTGGGTGACAACGCCTTCGCGCGGATTGGTCGCGTCCATCAGGTAGCGGACGCGGCGCAGGCGAAGCGAAACGACACCGGAATGGGATGCAGTGGGGGACATGCGTCCATCTTCGCGCGATGCGGGAGAGATGGACGGGTAAAAGCCTGATGATTCTGAGGCTGGTTTCGACCGGCCGATCGCTGGAAAGCTGCACAAAAACTGCACCATTCCGGGTTTAAGCGTTTAGGCGCCTAAACGGCCGCCGCGATGCGACGGGGCGAATCTGATCCGGACCTGCACGACGAACCGACGTCATGCATGCCCGCGGTTGTTCATTCTCCGGCGCACGCGCGGCGCGAATCTCGCCGAATGTGTGTCGATACAGCGTTCAAAGCCGCTGGTCGCGGGTTTGCCCGGGTCGTTCTCCACAGGCTTGTCCACGGAATCTGTGGATAACGCGCGAACGATAAAAGCCATCACGTATCCGCGAGCTTTCCGGCTGCGCGCGGCAGTTGGCCGGGCTATTGTTTCAGTACCTCTTGCGCTTCAGGCGCATCGACCCCGGCCCTTGCGGCCTTTCTTTTTTTACCCTTCGGGAATCCTGTTCCCGATAGGGGCGGGTTCCCTCCCAGGAGACCCGCCATGCAAGATCTCATTCAGCAACCCACACTTCCGCTGTCCCGCATCAAGCTGGGTCGTAACCCGAGAACGTACTTTGACGACGCCGAGATGCACGAGATGCGTGCGTCTGTGCGTGTTCGCGGTGTTGACACGCCGATTCTCGTTCGTCCGATCGACGATGGGTTCTACGAACTCATCGCTGGGGGGCGTCGTTACAAGGCTGCAATGGAAGAACGTGGCGAGAGCTACGAGATGCCCGTCGCGGTCAAATACGTCGACGAGTTCGAAGCCGAGGAAATGGCGCTCATCGAGAACATCCAGCGTTCTGATATGTCGCCAGGCGAGGAGGCAGTCGACGCAGCGAAGCTCGTCGGTCGCTGTCAGGGTGATCGGGAGGAGGCGGCACGCCGTCTCGGCTGGAGCGTCCAGACCCTCAACGGCCGCCTCGCGCTCATGAACTGCAGTGCGTCCGTTCTGGAAGCGCTCAACACCCGGAGCATCAAGCTCGGCCATGCTGAACTTTTCGCTGCGTTCACAAAGGAGCAGCAGGACAAGCTTCTGCCTGTTGTTGTGAAAGAAGGGCACAGCGTTGCCGACCTGAAGAAAGTGCTGGAGCGTGCATCCTGCTCGCTGTCAGCTGCGATCTTCGACAAGGTGGACTGTGCGGGTTGCCAGCACAACTCTGCCGCCCAGGCCGAGATGTTCGGCGAGTCGATCGCCACCGGCAACTGTACGAATCGAACCTGCTACAGCGAGAGGACGGAAAAGCAGCTCGACGCAACGGCCGCCGGCCTGCGCGACGAGTACCAGACCGTCCGCATCGTGCGTCCCGGCGATAACCACACGCGCATCCAGCTCGTGGCGGATGGTCCGAAAGGCGTTGGCGCCGAGCAGGCGAAGGCGTGCTACGCGTGCCAGAACTTTGGCGCGGCGGTGAGCGGTCTGCCCGACTCGCTGGGCAACGTCTACAAGGGCCAGTGCTTCGATACGGTCTGCAACATGAAGAAGGTTGCAGCGCGCATCAAGAGCGAAAAGCCATCGGCGCCGGCATCGGCAACGACAACGGCGAAAGCCGCGACGGCAGCCGGTGCCTCGAAGGCCACGGGCGGCGCAAAGGGCGACAAGCCCGCTGCGCTGACACCGGAGGCGACAACGGTTGCCGAATCCGACCGGGTCAAGACGTACCGCGTCGCGCTCTGGCGCAAGGCGCTGCGTCGCGACATCGGCATGAATCACGAACTGGTTCGCCAGTATCTGATCGCGATCGTCGCAACGGGGCAGGCTCGCAGCATCAGCGAGACGGCCTTTCGCGCGTTGTGGGAGCGACTGCTTGACGACAAGGCGCCCGCTTCCGGTTTCGGCAAGGCGGCGGACGCTGCAAAGGCCGCAACACCGCTCGCGCAGGAGAATCTCATCGTCGCGATTCTGGCTTCCGCGATCGAGGGTGTCGACGTCCCGTATCTCACCGAGATGTGCAGGCACCACAAGCTGGACCTGACGAAGTACTGGAAGCTCGACAAGGCGTTCCTCGAACTCATCACCAAATCGGAGATGAAGGTCGTGGCCGACGAACTCGGCATCCGTGCTGCGATGGGTGCGGATCACTTCAAAAAGGTCTTCGCGAAATCGAAGCCCGAGGTGATCGAGGCGCTGGTGAGCGTCGATGGTTTCGACTACGACGGCAAGGTGCTGACGGTCCTCAAGTTCTGAAAATCCCGCGGGCTTGCCCCGCGCATTCCCTTTTACATGCCGCGCTTGCCGCGGCGTTCTTTTTTCTAGAGGCTTTTCATGTTCCAGCAACTCGAAGCGTTCGTGCGCGAGACCGGCAAGGTCACACTCACGATGAAGATGGCAGGCGACCAGATGGCAGTGGTGGTCATGCCGGGCGGCGACTCGAAAGAGTCGGCGTTGCGGCAACCCCTGGTGCTCACGGCGTCGCCGGCAGATCTCGATGAGGGTTTTGTCGCGGCCCTGCAATCGTTCCACGGCGTGCACCGTTCCCTCGCGGAGCAGGTAAGCGCAACGAACGAGATCCTGCAGGCGGCCGAAAAGTCGCAGGCAGGCAAGGCGCAGAAGGCGTTGTCGAAGGGCTCGAAGCCGGCGCTTCCCGCGCCCGCATCGGGGGAGGACGGCAACGACGATGACGCATTGTCCGATGACGACAACGCCGCTGCGGCGCAGCCGTCCACGGGCGTCTCCACGTCGGCGCCGGCAGCACCTGCTGACGGCAAGACCGATCTTTTCGGACTTCTGTGAGGGCTCCCACCATGGCAATCACCATCGCCACGCTCGTTCGCGAATTTATCTACAACGGCATGCATTTCGTGGATCCGGGTCCGGCGTTTTCGCCCGACCAGGTTCGCGATCTCTACGCGGCCCAGTACCCCGAGCTCACGACTGCCACGGTCGACGGCCCGGAAGTCAAGGGCGAGGTCGCCAGCTACAAGTTCGTCCGCGCAGCCGGTGCCAAAGGCACCCATGCGTAAGGACATGTTATTACGCGCTCTCCGCGAGGGGAGCCTTTCCAATGCACAGGAACCGCCCGAAAGGGCGGTTTTTCTTTCCGACGAGGAAACAGCACTATGTTCTTCGACCCTTCGACAACTGATCAAGTCGTCGCGGGAGGCTCGGCCGCGTGCTGGCAACCGCCACGCGCTGCCGCTACCCGACGTCGATCTGCCGATGATCTTCTGAGCCTGCCGCAGGTTTGTGCGCAGGTGCCGCTTACGGGCACGACGAAGTGGCGGACCGGCAAGGAATCATCTGCGCTGATCTTTGCGCACTTTCGCTACGGTCCGTTGCGCGCTTCTGACGTGCGCGACCCGAGAGACGAGCTCGACGCGTTCGCGCAGGCATTCTTTGCCTGGGTGGGGCGGCAGAAGAAACCGTACGCTCGCCTCACCGTCCGACCATTGATTCTGGACGCGCACGCGGTTGATACCACGCTTGAGCACGTGTGCCTGGACAGCGATTTCGTCGCTGCTTCGCCGTTGTATCTGGGCTTTCATCTGCCGGATGAGAACGTCTTCGAACTGAAGCATCACGTCGAGGCACTACGCACGGCGCACCCGTTGTTGCTGCGCACGCTTCTCAGGACGATCGACCGGGCTTCGTACCGCACGGTAATGATCCGTTCGCCCGAGTGGTTTCTCAACGAGTTCGCGAGCTGGTTCTGGGATGGTGACCCCGAGTCTTCCGACGAGGATGCTCTGGAGCATCTCAAGGAGCGCTTCGGCGACGACGAGGAGGACATGGCAGCGTATTTGCCCTCTGTCGCCAGGCCCCAGCTATGCCCCGACGATGCACTCACGGTCAGCTGGCGCAAGGACCGGTGGCGGCGCATGCAGACACTTTCGCCAACGCAGTTGCGGGCGCTCCGCCCACGTCTGCGCGGCAGGGTGCGAAAGGTTTGCACCGAGTTGCTGATGCTCAACGCGTTGATGCGCAAGAGTCGCACCAACGATCTGCTTCGGGGCGAACCGGCGCTCATGCCGATGTTCTCGGCGTGCTCGTTCGTCATGTCAGGCGACGAGGAGCGCATCGGCCAGATCATCGACGGCACGATGGAATCCGCGTACCAGAGCGGGGACCACACCGAGTTCGCCGCACTTTCCCCTTTATCCATCAAGGCAGCCGATATCCGCAGGCAGTACGCGGACTGGTCGCTCGCCTTTCAGATCATGAATCACCTCGACACGCTGCTGTCGCTGGTGACCTCTTAGGAGTTTTGCCATGAACAATGTCATTACCGGCAAGGTCGGCAGTGCTGTGCGCCTGACATCCGCGATCCTGCTGTACGAAGGGAGCAATGGCGCCTGCTACGCGACGGCCCATGCTGTCGATCGCGATCCACGTAGCGAACGCGCCGTGATCGGTGCGGGGCGCCCCGTAACGCGCGAAGCGCTTGTCACGTCACTTCGTGAGCTCGAGCAAAACGGGGCATCGAAGTCGGCGTTTCTTCCCGCGACGGTGCTGGGTTTGTCGAACCGTTCGGTCACCTGGTGGTGCCCGTCGGCGGCTCGCCGCGTGTTCTTCGAGAACAAGGAACTGGGCAAGCGCACAGCGATCGTGCCTCACCCTGGTCTGGTCTTTCAGGCTTCGCACGATGGCTTTCGCGTGTTCTCGGTCAAGGCTGCGGAGCGTCCGGGTCCGGATACGCCGTTGTTCGAGCCGCCTTACTTCAACACCTGGGACGATGGCCTGATCTGCGTCGGGACCGCACGTGTGCCGACGCGCATTGAGGTTGACGCGATAGCCGGGTGGGAGTCCGGCTTTTTCGAGTCGGCATTTACCCACCCAAACCACGGCGGAAAGCGCGTCGCATACAAGAACGGAGAATTTGCGTTCTGGCGCGACATGGTCGACGGGAAATTCAGTTCATTTCCGCTCGAGACTCTCGTGCCGACGAAAGGAACCGTGCTCAAGCTGATCAACGGGGGAGGTGCAGCATGAATCCCGTCGATTTCGCTCTGCAAGGCTCGTTTCCCTCCGTGATGGTGCCCACGCGTGAACCGGTGGCGCCGATGGCCGGCCCGGGCGAGCGTCTGCTCATCGCATCAAACGGCGTGTTCCTGGAGATCAATCGACCGTGGATCCGTCTGGTTCGTCGGCTGGCCTCGTTCGAATGGCGCACGCCGGTGCCTTATGGTGAGGCAACCGAGTTGACCGGGTTGCCGTGCGGCGCCGTGCCGGCCGAACTGGTCGCGGAGTTTGCACGCATGGCGCGTGCAGCTATGCCCAACGAGGTGGGTGCCTGGATTGTGTGGGATGCGGCTTCCGGGTGCTTTCGCCTCGTACCGCTTCCCTCGTTGTCTCACAGCCCTGCTCACCTGAGCTATGAACGTCCGGAACTGCGCAGTGGGGAATGGCTGGTCGTCGATTGCCATTCGCATGGCAGCGGAGATGCGTACTTCTCGACGACGGACGATCGCGACGATCAGCACGACGTTAAGTTTGCGCTCGTGCTGGGGCATTGCCATCGCAGACCGTCCGTCGCGCTGCGTCTTTGCGCGAAAGGGCGGTTCGAACCCGCTCAGGCTGTCCCGCAGAAGTGGATGACGGCGCTGGAAGGAGAGATCGCATGAACGGACCGACCCTTCACACCACGCCGTCCCACATGCTCAACGGGCCGTGGAAGGTTGTTGTGGTTGGCGCAGGCGGGACAGGCAGCGCGCTGCTCCCGTCGCTCGCGCGACTGCACCACGCGATGATCGAGCTGGGACACCCCGGCGGTATCGAGTGCACGGTGTACGACGATGACACGGTAAGCGAGTTCAACGTCGGCAGGCAGGGGTTCTATCCGAATGACGTCGGCCAGTACAAGGCGACGTTGCTGGTGAATCGCCTGAACCTGCTGATGGGAACGAACTGGCTTGCTGAACCACGGCGCGTTGATTCGAAGGTGAATCTGCGTACCGACATCGTGATCGGCTGCGTCGATTCGCGGCGAGCCCGTCACGCAATCGTGCAGGCGGCGAACCGGGGCGGGTGTCGTTACTACCTCGATTGCGGCAATGAGACGGACCGTGGTCAGGTCATTCTCGGCGAGTTCGGCAAGCCCCGGCACGACCGGTTGCCCCATGTGGGTGACCTGTTTCCGGACCTGCTGAACGCGAAGAATGACAAGGGCGACGATACCCCGTCGTGCTCGATGGCGGACGCGCTGCGCAAGCAGTCGCTCGTCATCAATCAGGCGATTTCGGTGCAGGCGTTCAACCTGCTCTGGTCGCTGTTTCGGAATGGTGGCCTGTCGTTCTCGGGTGTGTTCGTGAGTCTCGCAACGGGACGCACGAACCCGATTCCGATTGACCCCGCCGCGTGGGCGCGCTTCGGTTACGAAGCGCCGCCCGCGAAGAAACCCGCACGTCGCCGTAAGGCGGCTTGAGGGCCTGCCTCTCCGGGTCACGGGCCATCAGGCTCGCGCAGCGCTATACGCATCTGTGTGACTCATATCCCATCGCAATGATTTCGGCCCTCATCCCGGGGGCCGACCATTGCTCTTCTTCAACGAGGAGCTTTGCATGAAGATGTTTTTCTCAACAACTGTTCAGGCGCGTTCTGGCCGCATCGCGGCACAACGCATCCAGGCCATCCTGTTCGCGGTGGCGTTGCTCGGCGCAACCGGGCTTCATCGGCTGTGGGGCTTTGCTCAGCCCCACCACGCGTGGCTGCGCGTGCAAGAGGTGTGGTGGCTCGGTCACTGGGCGCTCAGCAGCATCGAACATCTCGCGGCGGCGTTCGCCGCATGCGTGCTGTTCGTCATGCTGTGGTCGAGCTTTGTGTCGCCGGCCACGCGCAACCGGGCCCTTTTGGGGCTCGTGTTCGCGGTGCTGTACGGCGTGACGTCGACCTGCATGTACGACGGACGCGAGTACCTTGCGACCGGCGACGTCAACCAGCCGGCGCAGATGGCGGCCGACGTGACTGGCCTGGCACTCGCGCTTCTCTGGTGCATCTGGCCGGAGCGACGCACGTCGTCGTTGCAGTACGTCCCGACGCCTGGCCTTCGCGGCTGAGCAGCCGGATAGTTTTGAAGCGAGCGCCGTCCCGTGAAAGCGGGCGGCGCTTTTTTTCGCGTCGATGTCGCGCAGCGCGGGCGTTAGCCGCTCACAAAGAGGACGGCTATCGCCGCCAGAGCGAGGTACGGCCCGAAGGCGAGGGGCTTACGCGCATGGCGCCGGGTGAATGCGATTGAGAGGAGGCCGATGGTGACGGCTGTCGCGGCCGCCGCGATCGCGATCGGCAACAGCGCCTGCCAGCCGAGCCAGCCGCCAAGCGCAGCGAACAGTTTGAAATCTCCGTGCCCGATGCCTTCCGCGTGGATGACGGCGGTTGCCGCCCACGATAGGGCCCGCAGTGCGAGATAGCCCACCACCGCGCCAAGAACAGCGTCCGGAAGCGCGGCGAAGAGGCGCGCGACGTTGGACAGTAACCCGATCCACAGCAACGGCCCGGTAACGGCGTCGGGCAGGAGGTGGTGCCGGCGGTCGATGTCGGCGGCAATGAGCAACGAGCAGCAAAGAAACCAGGCGGCGAGACCTGCTGGCGAAATGCCGAACGTCGCGGCGCATAGCGCGCAGAGGACGGCGCTCGCAAGGGCAATGACTGGGAGATGGAACCGGGTGCGTGCCACCGCGCTGGGCGCGTGTTCACCCAGCGAACGCAGGACGGCGATTGCGACCGACTCCGCAATGGCAGGCAGGAGCATCCCGATAATGGCGCCAACGGCGAACGCGCCTGCGAGCGGGACGGCGTCGGGATTGGCGTGAAGGAGGGTACCGACATGCGGAGCGCCAGGAGGGACGAGAGTTGCGGCTATGCTGTGCATACGAACAGGAGCTTTAGCGTGGTTAAACGAACCGACTGACCGATGCACGAGATCGCGCGCTTTGTCGACGCGCTGCGTGTCGCGTTCGGCGCCGACGAAATTAACGCGAGCGTGCGGCGAGGGCGTGCGGGCGAGCCGGTCTTCTACGCGCGTGAGCGCGAGATCGAATTCGGAACGAAGCTGCCCACCGGATCGAACTGGGACGCGAGGTCAGTCGCTGACCGGTACTTCTGCGAAGGTTGCGCTGGCAAATGTCTCGAGACGGGGATCCGGTGCACCGATCATCGTGCGCGCGCGGCGCACGGAGCCGCCCGCTAAAACGTACGCTGTTTCAGCGAGCATTCCGGTCCGGCATGCACCCCACGCGCCGTAGACTGTCCCTATCCCCTGCGCTTTCCGCGCATCGACCTGACCACAGCGGCTTGCTGCTGTGCTTTCCCCTTTCTCGCCGGCCGGACTTTCGTTCCGCCGCCACTTCTTACCCCCGTTGGGAGCCCGCTCCCATTCGGGAAACGGCTCCCCTTTTTCTTTCCTGGAGCCGTACATGCTTAACCGCGCTATCCGCAGCATCCGTTCGCAAGCTCGTGAAGTCTCGCAGGGCGACCTCCCCGTGACGGCGCTTGCGTTCTTCACGTTCCTGCCCGCTGTCTCGCTTGCCGTCAGCATAGTGGCGCGCTAAGCCAAATCCCATACCCGTTCGGGCAACTTCTGCCCGAACGGGCTCCGGTTGCCCTCATCACCTTGAGGCAACCACCATGATCCGCATTCTCATCGCTCTCGTTGTTCTTTCCGTGCTTTCCGCCTGCGCAAGCCCTGACTTTGGCTCGCCCGATGTCTATCAGCGTTCGGATGTCCAGCGCGCCGGTACGCTCGAACAGGCCACCGTCGTTCGCGTTCGCCGTATCACGATCCAGGTCCCGGGCAACAACTCGGGTATCACCGGCCTCGTGAGCGCAAGCCTCGGTGCCTTTCTCGGCTCCAAAACCATCGGTAACGGCAGCGGCCGCTACGTCGCTGCTGCCATGTCGGGGGCCGTGACGGGCTACGTGGCCCAGCGCGTGAGCGATGCGCTCTCGCGCACCGCAGGTCTCGAGATCATCGTGCGTAAGGCGGATGGCTCGCTTCGCGTCATCAGCCAACCCGACGACCAGTTGTTTTCGCCCGGCGATCGCGTGCTCCTCATGGACACGAGCTCGGGCATTCGCGTCACCCACTGACGCTCTCCATTTGCCGACAGCAGTAGGCTCCTTTCCTGCAAGGCGAGGTGACTCCACACGGAGCACCTCGCCGTTTCTTTTTCCGAGGTGTTTATGAACCACACCAGCAAGGTCTTCCATGCGTCGCGCAGTAGCGCGGGTACCGCGCGGGAGACAGGTATTACGCATCACGCCGAGCGCTTCCTGCGCCGTGTTGCAGGCGACCTGCGTCTGCGCACTGGCGAACACGAAATCGTGACCGAGCGGGCCGAACGCGGCCGCGGCTGCCGTGTCACGCTCCGCACCAACCGGCTCATGCTCGAGGTAGCCGATGCACCCGAGCGCAGCACCGTGGCGGTCTCGTTTCGCACCCGCCGAGGCCGCAAGGACCTGTCGGGCGGCGGGGATAATGCCGTCAGCCAGGAGCAGCTCGAATCGCACTCAGGCTACGATGCTTTTCTCTGCGCGTTACGTCTTACCAACGGGCTCGGCTCGGATCGCCGGTAGGAGACGCCCATGGAGATCGTTACCGTGGTCGTCCAGTATGCGGGCGGACTGAAGATGTCTGAGGGCGCGTCGTTTGATCCGGAGAGCGGAATCGTGCACACGTCCGAGCGGCTGCAGCAGTTAATCCGCGAATGCGATGTGACAGAATCCCCGCCGCGACTCACCCTGCTCGCAGGCAATTCAAGCTTCACGCTGATTCGTGAGGGGGCGCAGTTCAAGCGGGGCGACGCCACCGCGCGCACGCCCATCCCATTCAGCCGCTTTGGGCACGCGTGGAACAAGGAACAGCGTCAGCAGTTCGGGCGGTTCGTTCACACGCTGTCGGCCGCCTCGATCGTGGGCGCTGTAGGTTACTGGCACTCAACGACGGACTGGACCCTGGCCGCCGTGCTGAGCGAGGCGGTTCTGGTTTTCGCCTTTGTGGTACTCTTTTTGAGAGGCATGGATTCCATGAACGGAGAATGAGCATGGGTTTCGCACTTTTTACTCTGGTCGTCACGTTGGCCATCTATTTTTACGGTGGCTACATGACGAACAAGGGCCGCGCCGCGGATCGTGAGCGCCGCTCGCATTCACACTGAATAGTCACTGTAAGCCAGCTTTCGCTGGCAATCCCAATCAAGGGCCGCACCAATGGTGCGGCCTTTTGTTTTTCTGGACACATTTCCATGCCATCAACCCTTGAACGTCTGGACGCGCCCGGCGTGCTGGATGCCAAACCGTTTGAAACCATCGGCAAGACCGTAGGGCAAGTCGTAGACCAGATCTGCCGAAAGCTGCGGAAGAGCGAACTGGAGCCGGAGTGGGTCGTTGCGGCGAATTTCATCGAAGACGCGAACGAATCCCGGTACGGCCTGAAACCTGACTCGCCGTGGCCGCAGATCGCGGATCGACTGGACCGCTTTAGCCTTTCTGTTTCGATCGGCAATTCGGAAGGATGGCTCGTCCAGATCGACCACGTTCGTTTCGTTGAGGAAGCTGACGGTGGCCACTGGCTGAGTCAGCCGCTTGTACGCATCAAGGTGCTGAGCCGGTCGCAGGCCTGGGCCATTGCCGCAGTCGTTTCGCGACTGCTTGATATCGACTGACCGGTTCATCACCACTTTCCCTTTCCCTCGCGGGGCCTTCGCCCCGATGGGTGCTGGCCCCTGCTCACAGGAGCTTGACCCATGTATACGCTTTCCGTACCCGACGCAGTTCTCACGTCGCCGACGCTCGCCGGTCTCTTTCCGTTGTTCAGGGACGATCGTGTGCGCGAGACCGGCACCTGCTTTATCCGGCTGGCCGGTGCCGAAGCGGGCGAGCGCATCACGCGCTATAACGGCGCGCTGGCGCTGCGCATGCCTGGCACCGCGCGCAGTATCGTGACCGAGATGCTTCACGAGATCCGGCGTGCCGGTTCGTTCGTCCGCTCCGATGGCTCGCATCGCGAGCCGTGGGAAATTCTGGCGCGCGACTGGGATGGACTGTTCGACTTTGTGGAGCTTTGCCGCAACGCCAATCTACTGCTGTCGTCGGATCAGATCGAAGTTGCAACCGTTGAGGCACGCGCGGCTGGCAAGCACTTCGTGCTTTCAGATGTGTGCATCGGGACGATGCAGCAGCTCTTTGGCTTCGGCTATTGCGGGCCACAGCTTGCGGGTTCGCGCGAGGTGAACAGCCGCCATTCGCTGCATGTTGCGTATGCGCTTCTCGCCAACCTTCCGGTGCCGGAGACGGTGCTGGCGTCGTACCGCGGCGATCCCCAGGCCTTCCGTTACTCGGAGTGGGCCGAAGTGCTCCTGCAGGTTCCCAGCCTGCGCGGAGCCATCCCCGGTGCAAAGCTTCGCGCCATGGCTTCCGTGATGCGCCACAACGGCAAGCCTGTCGACGCACAGAACGCGGACATCCTCACGATGCTCGCGCATCTGCTGCCCGACGATCCGGCGTATCCGCAAGTCGAGGACGTCCTGCACGCGCATGGTCTCATCGATGACCTGCCGCTTCCTGAGACGTTCAGCAAGGCGGTGGACGTGGGGCAACCGGTCTCGCCGCTCGCCGACCGCGTGCGCGAACTGGTCGCGGCGAGCGTCTGCAGACGCTCGATCGGCTACGCAGACGACGAACTGAAGGCAGGTCGCATCAGCCAGCGCATGCATCGCCACCGCTGCAACATCGCGCTTCTGGAGCAAGGTCGCCACACCTTCGACTACGGCAACCGGATGTCCCGGTCTCTTGCGAATCGCGATGTGCAGGCGCTCCTCAAGGTGCTCGATACTTCGGACGAGCACAATCGGGCCAGCAAGACGGCATTCCAGGATGTGCTCGGCGTGAAGTTGCTGGGCCTGCGCCTGGAGGCCCGTCGTCGCGCGGTATTCCTGCTGTGCGGCTACAACGAGGCACAGCAGGCGCAATGGGAGGCGGCGGCCGCGAAGCAGAAGGTCGAGGTCGATGCCGAACGTGATCTGCAGGATGCACGCGAAGTCGCAGCCCGGGCCCGTTACATGGGTCCTGAAAACGTACAGATCACAGGCGTCGAGCATGTCGATCGGGCCATACGCGAAGGGTACTCGACGATCGAGCGGTTTCGACGTGGCGCCTCCTTCACTTATGCACTGGTGCGTGGCAACGAGCGTACCGCTCGAAGACTGAGCGCGAAAGACGGCACGCTCGCTTACGCGCGGGCGATCCTCGGTCGCCTTGCAGCATAGGAGGCGACCATGCGTTTCGAACGTGAACCGCGACCGGAAGGTTATTGCTGGACGGCCCGCAAGGAAGCGCTTTACCTGCGTCGTGGAGCCCGCGAGGCGGAGAAGATAGCGCGCGACTATCCGTTGTTCATTGATGAGTTCCAGCCATGTCCGACGTTGCCAGTCGATGAGGAGCGCAAACGTCGCGAGCGCATGCTGGCGGAAAGCGACCAGCGCTGGCGTGACCTGCAGGCGCGCTTCTGGCGGCAGTCGCGGCACGAGTATTTCGCGTGCGAGCCCGTCATGCGTGCCGCCATCATCGCCGAGTGGAACCAGTGGCGTGGGCCTCTCCGGCCGCTGTATTTCACCTACATTGTCGAGAAACACAACGGCGTAGGCGAAGAGCGGTCCCGCAGGCTACGCGCAAGTGACGCCGCGATGCTCGCCCGGATCCGGGCGCGTGAAACCGCGCAGTCACCCCTGCAACTCACCTGAGTCCTTGAATCGACCGGCGCCTTTTGGCGCCGGTTTTTTTTGCCCGCATACTGCGCGTCCACGCGCGAAAGCTACCTCGAATTGACAAGCATTGCGCGGCTGGGAAGGGCCACGCGCGCCTACACTGACTCCTGTCACCCGCGTCCCTGACGCATCGATCCGCCGGCGCAGCCGGCAATACAACCCGCCTGGAAGGGATACCGTCCCGGTTCGGGCGCGGCGTCTACCGGGCCTTCCGCACAAGGAACCGCCCATGTATCAGCAACCTCTTGCCGTGACGATCGCGCAGATCGAAGGCGCGATCAATCACTGGCGCGAGCGCCGTCCGACCACCGACGCTGAGCATTCCATGCTTTGCGCGGAGGCTCGCGCGCTGGCTGATGTCTACGGCCTTCTCATTTTCAGCGGCGCGACGAGCGTCGAGTATTCGACGCTCAACGGCGTGCAGCGCGACGCCCTCACGGCCGTGCTGCGCTAACCGCTTTTTCGCGCTCTCGGCGCATCGTCCGCCGCGCACGCGGCAATCCAAATCACCCTGTCGGGACAGCGTTCCCGACCGGGGACGTTGTCTGCACAGGGTTTTCTTCTTTCAAGGAAACTCAAATGCAAGTTAACGCTTCCCAGCTCAATGCACTGCTCACCGCCTACGTTCCGAAGCGCCTTCCGGTGCTGATCACGGGGCGTCCGGGCATCGGCAAGAGCGACATCGTGGCCCAGGTCGCGGACCAGGTCGACCACGATCTCATGATCAGCCATCCGGTCGTCGAAGATCCGACCGACTCGAAGGGCTTGCCGTTCGCGGCGGCCGACGGGCAGTCCGCACGCTTCCTGCCGTTTGGCGATCTCGAGCGCGCGCTGCAACCTCGCAAACGCCCGTTGATCTGGTTCCTCGACGATCTCGGGCAGGCCTCGCCGGCGGTCCAGGCCGCGAAGATGCAGTTGTTGCTGGCGCGTCGCATCGGCGAGCACAAGCTGCCGGACAACGTCACGTTTCTCGCGGCCACCAACCGTCGTAACGACAATGCGGGTGTGAGCGGCTTCCTCGACCCGTTGATCTCGCGCTTCGCCACCGTAGTGGAGCTCGAGGCGACGATCGAGGAGTGGACAGCGTGGGCCGTGGCCAACGACGTCGCGCCGGAACTCATTGCCTTCCTGCGCTTCAGGCCAGACCTGCTGTCGGTCCAGAAAGCCTCGCGTGACATCGAGGCGACGCCGAGCCCGCGCAGCTGGGGCTTCGTTGCCAAAACGATGGGCGTTGTGCCAAAGGATCTGGAACTCATCTCCCACGCCGGTTCGGTGGGTGAGGGTGCAGCGACCGAGTTGCTGTCGTTCATCCAGATCTACCGGCAGTTGCCATCGCCCGCGGCCATTCTCGCCACGCCCGATGTTGCGCCGATTCCGGACGCGCCGTCTGCACTTTACGCGATCAGCGCAGCGCTCGCGATGTACGCGAACGAAAGCAATTTCGAACGCGTCATCATCTACACCGAGCGTTTGATCGGTGAAGGCCTGAGCGAGTTTGCAGCGTTGCTAGTGACGGATGCGCTGCGCAAAACACCTGCGATCGCGAACACGCACGCCTTCATCAAGGCGCAGGGCGGCCCGGTTGGCAAGCTGATTCATGGCTGAACGGCACGATGGAGGATAGCATCACGTTCCACCATGCGCGTCGCCTCGCGCGACGTCACCACGACGTTTGATTCCGGTTTCACCGCTAAGGCCCGCTTTGGCGGGCTGCTTTCATTCTGACAGACCTTTTCCCATCCGGGGCACGCCCCGGGAGAGGCGCGCTCCGTTCAACCAGATTGATGGAGCAACCCATGTTCAATACCCTTATCGAGCAGTTCAAGGCAGCGCAGGTGTCCGCAGCCGAGGCCTACGACGCGGTGGCCCGCGCTGAGGCAGAGGCCCTTCCGGGCCTTGAGGACTATATGCGCGCGACGAAGTCCCGTCACAGCTACAAGACGGAACGGGAGTTGGGCGCGTTCTGCTCGAACCTGGCCGACGCCCTTGTTCATCGCGCGAGCCGCGCGTTTGCGCCTCCTGGCGGGAGCCTCCGCATCAATCGCGGCGACGAACTGCACGCGTGCAACGTCGACATCGGGAAGGCGCTCGAAGGCTGCAGAATCCCTGATCTAGACGCGTTCTGGGCGCACCTCGAACGCAAGTTCGCGGGCGGCGCCGCCGTCGCATACGAACAGGCGGCGCGCGCCATTATCGACGGGTTCTATCTGAAGCCGACCTCGGAGATGAAGCGCACCAGCAGCGGCGTGGTCATCGACATGTCGGTGCAGAGTGAAGCGCGTTGGAGTGGCAACGGTCAGCGCTCGATCGGCGTTTATTCGACGGAACGGGTCGGAGCATGTTTCAGGGGAATTGCAACTTTCGCCCGAAAGTCCGGCTTCGCAGCGCTGGCGAACGAGCTTCAGGATGGACGCTATCTTCGCGAAGACTTTAAGTCGCGAGACAAGCTGACCTTCAGCGGACTCGACGTCACGCGCTACAACGACAAGTGGCAATGCCGCTTCGCCTTCGGTGTGGGGGAGGCGCTCTCGCTGTTCATCAGCGAGTTCGGCGCGCAGCACCTCGCAAGCCGCGGCAACTGAGCCCAGTCTTTCCTTCATTCACGCCCCGCTTCGGCGGGCCGTTTCCTTTTCCACGGAGTTTTTCATGCAACTCGGTTTCGATTTCGAAGCTAGGGACTGGTACGCGCCGTTGCGCCGGATCCTGAGCCTAGGCTCCCAGGACGAGGGCGTTGCGCACCAGGGCGAACTGGCCGCCGCACGCCGCCGTCACCTCGGACAGTTTTTCACGCCTGACGCAGTGGCACGGTACATGTGGGGATTTGTCGAGCGCTTCAGCCCCAAGCGCAAGGTCTACGTGCTCGACAATTCGCTTGGTTCCGGGCGCCTTTTGCAGTACGCAGACCCTGAGCGCCACTCGCTCGCTGGAGTCGATGTTCACGAGCCGGTCGCCTCGGCATGCCAGTCCGCATTCGAGGCGGCCGGATTCAAGGTCAATATCCGGCGAGCAGGCATGGAGGATATCCGGCCATCGAACTTCGACGTGGCGGTCATCAACCCCCCGTTCTCGCTTCACCTGGAATCACCGCACCTGCAGCCGTTCGCATGTACGACTGCCGGGCGCTATGGACCCAATACGAGCGCGCTCTCCCACGACTATGCGCTCGCGCAGGCCCTCAAGGCGGCGAACATCGTCGTCGCGTTGCTTCCGGCCACGATGGCGGAGGCAATTGCGGGTGCAGTCTTCGGCAAGGCGGCGCACTATTGCGAAGCGGCGAGGCGTCTGGCGGGCTACTTCGAGCTGCCTGACGATGCGTTTGATGCAGAAGGGGCGAAGGTCCGTACCGCCGTGCTCGTGTTCGATCGCTACCGGATGAAGCCGGGCGATTTTGTGCGCGTGCTGGCGAATCTCAGTGGGCCGATTCCAGCATTGGCTCTTCACTGGGAAGACCACTACGTCGCCAAGCCTCGACTGAACCTGCAGACACTCGATGACTCGGTACCTGCGATCACCCGCGCGGTGACCGGCGATCGACTCGTGCGGGTCGGGCACGACGGGCGCCGCATCCGCCTCGGGTTCGCATGTGGCTTCATTGAGGCCATGGTCCTGAACGCGGTCTACGATCACCGGATTTTTTCGCGGGACGGACATCGGCTTCCGCAGGGGTTCCGTTACGCCGGCCAAGGGAAGCTGGACCTAGAGGCATATCTGGTTCAGGAAGACCCGTTCACGGCGTTCGACCAGCTTCTCGCGTGCATTCGTGACGCGGGCGGCGAGCCGGTTGTGGCCGAAGGGCTTCGCGAGCATCTGCGCGCCCGTATCCGCCGGTCGCAGCGTCAGGCGATCCCGTTGCGGCATGTTGTGTACACAACTGGGGCGGGCTCCGCGAAGTTGGTGACCGGCACGGCGAAGGCGACCCACAAGGTCGACGGTAGCCGGTGGGCAAGTCCGCTTATCAAGGTTGGCGACGCGGTTGCGTTCGAGCGTGAGGACGATGGACGCTACCGGTATTCGTTGCACGGCGTCACCCACTGGCTCGCGGTCGATGAACTCAATGCGCGTTTTGCCGTCGAGAACGTGTCCGAAGGCTGGGAGGTTGTGCACGAGGGACTGGCGCATCGTTTCCCGGAGCACGCGGCTGGATTGCGGCGGCGTGTCGAGGCACTCGGGATTCCAGTTTGGCTGGACTGGGACTTCCAGGTGGATGATCTGGTCGAGACGCTGATGAAGCCGTCGGGGACCGTGATCGCATGGGAGCAGGGATGCGGCAAGTCACGCCTCGCGCTTGCCATGATTCTCGCTTCGGGCGCGAAACATGGCCTCATCGTTGTCGAGGCTCGGCTCATCGCCGAGATGCTGGCCGAAGCGGCGCTTACGCCGATCGACACGTCGGAGGTGAAGGTGATTGAGTCGCCCGCCGACCTGGACGATCTGCGGAGATTCAATCTCATCTCCTACGAGCGGTTGCGCATGGTGGTTGATCTATCGACTTCGCGAAGGGCAACCTACGCGCACCGGCTGCGCCGGCGCATCGGTCTGCTGGTGGCCGACGAAGGTGAGCGGCTGGCGAATCCGGGCAGCGACCAGAGCCGTGCGCTCTGGCGACTCTCGGCTCGTCGGCGCTATGTCCTGACGGGCAGCCCGATCCCCAACTACCCGCGCGACGCGTTCGGACTCATCGCGTTCACGGGTGGTGACGGTACGGCCGCGCAACCCTATGGGTATCGCCGTGGCTTCCTTGAGGCGAACTGGCTGGCTTCCGTCGGTTACGCGGTGCGCGGTATCGACCGCTTCCGCGATGACTTCGTGGTGACGGAGTGGGTGACATGGCAATTCGCGGAGAGCCTGCAGGATGGAGCAAAGCGCGAAGTGCCGAAGATCGGGAACCTGCCGGGCTATCGCGCCATGCTCGCGCCGCACTTGAAGCGTCGTCTGGTGTGCGAGCCCGACGTGGCGAAGTACATCCAGATCGATCCGCCCGAGTCGCGAATACATACTGTTGAGTGGGACAGCGGTCACCTCGCTGTGTACCTGCGTGCAGCCGATGAGTTTGCCGACTGGTACCGCGACCGGCGCAAGGATGGAGGACCGTGCAATCTGGTCACCGTGCTCGCGCGTATTCGTGCTGTACATTTTGCCGCCAACTATCCGCAGTACGGGATGGAGGGCGTCGGGAAGGTCGGTGGCCTTACCAGCAAGCAACGCGCGGTGATCGGACGCATGCGTGAAATCGCGGCAGAGGGCAAGCAGGCGATTCTCTTCGCGGAGAATCCCGGCGTGCTCAACCTGATCGCCCGCGAGCTTGACGCCAATGGCGTGGAGACAGTTCTGTTCCACGGCGGCATCTCGATCCAGAAACGGGTGAAGGCGAAGGATTCGCGCTTTCTCACGGGCATTGCGATGGGGCTGCTCTCCACGAAGGAGTCAGGCCGGGCAGGTTACAACCTGCCCAACGCCGACCATGTGCTGTTCTATGACCGCTCGTGGACGTGGCGCGCCGAGTATCAGGCGATGCGTCGCGCGCTGAGGTGGAACCGAAAGGGGACGCTGCAGCTTGAGTATTTCCATCTGCCCGGGAGCATCGACATCTACCAGGACCAGATGGTGGCCCACAAGCGCGATGCGATGCAGGCGGGGCTCGACTGGGCGACGCCCGAACTGGAAGACGAAGCGTTCCTGCACATGGACACGCTGCTCGACCAGTTCGTTGAGGACGTGGCGCGCCTGCAGGGCTCCACGACATTTGACATGCGAAAGCTGCTCAAGGAGGCGGCATGAAACTTACTGGCACAGTGATGGTCTCGGTCGGCGACAGTGTGGTGTCCGTCAAGCGCGAGGGTTCGAGCGCGACGACAGTGGCCCACATACTCGGCAGGATCGAGCGCGATGGTGTTGAAACGATCTGCCTGGACCGGCTCGTTCACGAGCCTTTCGAGGACAGTTTCGTTGGCTGGTCGGTGCGTGGTGCCGTCACGACGCTGCTTTCGCGGCCCGTGGCGCCGGCGACGAACTGACGATGAAGAGGAAAGGGGGCGTCGGGTAACCGGCGTCCCCTTTTTCGTCTGTGGCGCGCACGACGAAAGCCGCGCCTATCTGGCGACGATTCCCGCTGACTCCCGGCACACGGCAGGCTACGATGCTCCTGTAACTCGCGTTTCTGACGCATCGACCCAGCCGCAGGCGGCGCCACTTCTGGTCCGTCAGGCCACTGATCTTCCATTCGCGACGCAAGACGCTCCATCCGCCGGAATACTGGAACTCCTCCAGGTCGGCCGGCATTCGCATCAACTTCCGCCGCGCGCCGGTGAGCTTTCCATCCGGGAGCCTGCCCGCCGTCCGGGATTGACTTTCCCGTTCGTCAACGCCTGTCCGCGTACGCCTTTGCGGGCGTCCCCGGCAGCCCGCTGGCCAACGGCGCTCTAACCCGTCCTCTGATTCTACGCAGAGCTCGGCGCTTCGTAGTTCCGCCTTCCCTCGTTGTATCGGGCCGCTCACTCCATCCGGATCGCACGCGCCCCCATCGCTGTTCCCTTTCCCGCTTCATTCCATTTCATATCTTTTCCGGGGTCTCTCTATGAACATCACTGACATTCAATCGCGCGTCATGCTCTGCTCGGTCACCATCTCGTCGTGGGTCGCACGGCGCTTTGACCTGAAGGTCACCGAGGAGGTCGAGAGCCGTCACGACACCAAGGGCATCGGTCGCTTCAACAAGCGCCTGCTGCCCGAGAACGCCCCCAGCTTCAAGGAGGTCGTGTCGCTCGGCGGCCGCATTCGCCGCTACTTCTACGACCACACGCTGGAGTACAACCAGCTCTCTGTGCGTCTGCTGCCGACCGACATCTACATGGAGTTCTCGGCACAGATGCGAAAGATGAAGGACGAGTTCGATCTAGCCGTGCAGGTCTTTCTCACCGACTACCTGGACCTCAAGGAACAGGCCCGGCAGGAGATGAATGGCCTGTTCAACGAGGCGGACTATCCGACACTCGTGCAGCTTGGCGAGAAGTTTGGCGTGCGCATGGCGGTCCTGCCGTTCCCGGACGCCAGCCAGTTCGGCGTGCATCTTCCCGAGGACGTGCTCACGAGCCTGCGCTCGGAAATCGACCAGCATGTGATGCGCTCGATCGAGCACGCGAACCAGGACATCGTTCACCGTCTCTACGATGCCGTCTCCGCAATGGCCAACCGGCTGTATGCGGCCGGTGGCGTGCGTATCGATGTTGCCGACAACGTGCGCGAACTGTGCGGACTGCTGCCGAAGCTGAATTTCAGCAACGATCCGCAGTTGAACCACATCCTCGAGCAGGCGAAGCGCCATCTTGCCGTGCACAACGGCAACGACCTGAAGGAATCCGAGGTGCTTCGTTCGCAGGTCGCCGCCAAGGCAACCGAGATCGAGGAACTGATGGAAGCCTTCATGGGCGGTAAGCCGCAGGCCGCGATGCCCAAGGCTGGCCCGGCACCGCAACTTCGCATCGCGGCGTGAGGTGAGCATGGATCCACGCATCTCGAAGCAGCGTTCGGCGCTCGTGCTCGACCAGCCGTTTTTCGGCGCGCTGGCGTTGCGTCTGAAGGTACTTGAGGATCCGGCATGCAAGACGTTCTGGGTGGACGGGGAGACGCTGGGCTACAGCCCGGCGTATCTCGGTACCCTGAACGATCTTGAGTGCCGCGGCGTGCTCGCGCACGAGATTCTGCACGTCGCCAACGGCCACTGCTTCCGGCAGGGCCCGCGTGACGCAGATCGATGGAACGAAGCGTGCGACTACGCGATCAATCCGATCCTGAAGCAGGCTGGCTTCGTCCTCGTGAAGGGGAGCCTCGACGACGCGCGCTTTCATGGCAAGTCGGCCGAGGAGATCTACGCGGTCCTCACGCAGGAGGCGAGGCAAAAGGAAAAGGAGAAGTCTGGCGGCCAGCCCGACGCGAACGGCGCGAACACACCGTCAGCGGCTCCTGATCCCGATGCACCGCCGTCCTGCGGCGAGGTCCGCCCCTATCCGGGACCGGACAAGCCCGTCAAGGAAGCGGAGTGGAAGGTGGCCACGCTTCAGGCCGCAAAAGCGGCGAAGATGCGCGGCAAGGTTCCCGGCAGCATGGCGTCGATGGTGGAGGTGGCGGCCGACCCGTCGGTGGACTGGCGTTCGATCCTGATGCGCTTCGCGCAGCAGGTGACCAACGACGACTACAGTTTCGCCATGCCCAACCGCCGTTATCTGCATCTCGGGTTTTACCTGCCGCCGCTGCATTCTCCGGCGGTCGGTGACGCGGTGTTCGTGCGCGACAGCAGCGGTTCGGTCTTCGACGAGACACAGGCGCAGTTCGCGGCCGAGATCATCCACGTGGCCGAGGTCGTTCGTCCTGCGCGGCTCATCGTGATGGACTGCGACACACGTGTCACGCAGGTGCAGGTCTTCGAGCGGGGCGACCCGATCGAGCTTGCGCAGGTGAAGGGCGGGGGCGGCACGGCATTCACCGATCCGTTCCACCGCCTTGAAAAGGAGGGTATCAATCCGGTCTTCCTCGTCTACCTCACGGACATGGATGGGTGCTTCCCCGAAGTGCCGCCGTCGTACCCGGTGCTGTGGGCGTCCACGACGCCCCTTCGCCGGGCGCGTCAGGCGCCGTTTGGCGAAATGGTGGAGGTGATCATCTGATTGCCCGATTTCCTGCAACCAGCCCGACTCATTTGAGTCGGGTTTTTTTTCGTCCGGACGATGTTGAGCAGCACGACCGGACCGGACGCGGCCGGTGAAAAGCTTCACAAAAACTGCACCATTCCGCCTTTAAGCGTTTAGGCGCCTAAACGGGCGCTGGCCGGATGTGCATGCTGGTATCGCGGGCGACCGACTCGCTGAAAGCTGCCGAATATCGCCACCCTTTTGCTCCGTTGCCGGGTGGGGCAGATCGGAACAATACCAGCATGTCCGATGCCGCCGAAAACCCGCTGCTGAAGTTCAACCGCCTCGAAGAGAGTGCGGTGCGCATGTTCTTCGCGTCGCTCGCGCCGCTGCGCGAATTCCTCGACGCGCCGGACATTGCGGAAGTGATGGTGAACAACCCCAGGGACGTCTGGATTGAGCGTCGCGGGGTGCTCACCCGCGTGCCGATCGAGCTGAAGCCGTCCACGCTCTCCGGCGCGATTCACGCGCTGGCCTCGTCGGTCGAGAAGTCGGCGAAGGCAGGCACGGCCCAGGGCATCCTGAATGCGGGTCACGGCAACCTGCGTATCGCGGCGGTCATGCGGCCTACCGCGATTGACGGCGACGCACTCGCCATCCGCAAACACCGGGACAAGCACCTGTCGCTCAATGACTATGTGCAGGCCGGTGCGTTTTCGCGCGCTCGCGCACGGGAAGAGCGCGATGTCGAGTTCTTTCGCCCGGGTATCGAGGATCACGACCTGCGCCTGGCGCTGGGCGAAATCGTGCGCGCCAAAAAGAACATCCTCGTTGCCGGTGGGACTTCCTCGGGCAAGACGACGTTCCTCAATGCAGTGGGCGCTGAGATCCCGGACGAAGACCGCGTGATCAGCATCGAGGACACGATGGAGTTGAAGCTGCCGGTGCCCAACAAGCTGCGGCTTCTCTCCAACACCGATACTGGCGTCACGACCCAGATGCTCGTGGCGCTGTGCCTGCGCTTTCGTCCCGACCGGATCATCGTCGGCGAGGTGCGCGGCGGCGAGGCCTATGACTTCATCCAGGCGCTGAACACCGGTCACGACGGTGGCCTCGGTTCCGTCCACTCAAGCGACGCACGCGGAGGCTTGCGCAGGCTCGAAAGCCTCGCCATGCTCGGCGTCCCGTCCGGCACGCGCTGGGACATCTCCGACCTGCGCCAGAACATCGCCAGTTGCTTTCACTACGTCGTGCACATGAAGCGCACCGGCGAAATGCGCCATCTCTCCGAAATCCTCGAAATCCGGGGCTATGACAACGGCGATTACATCCTCAAACGTGTTTTCTAAACCACTGGAGTCGACCAACGATGAAGCAGTACTTCGCACCCTTCCTTCAACGCGCCGCGCACACCGCGCGCGCGGCGTGCGCGCGCCTGTTCAGCCGGCGCGAGTTGCGCACCACGCTGATTGCGGCCGCGCTCAGCGCGATCGCACCCATGGCGTCTGCAACCTCGACGGACCTGAGCGACCTGGGCCCCGCAACGGATGCGATCTGCCTGATCTCGAACTACATCAGCGGCCCCTGGCTCTTCTGTATCGGTCTTGTCGTCTCGATCGTGGCCTTTATCGCCATCGCGAACTCCGAGAGCACGATCGGCAAGGTACTCGGCAGCGTGTTCGTCGGTATCGGTCTTGCCGCCTGCGCGATTCCGGTGCTCAAGGACCACTTCAAGATCAGCTATGTCTGTACGTGAGCGTGTCAAGGTCAGCCGGGGGCTGTCGCTGCCCCGGCAGGTCGGCGGGGCCGACCGGCTGCTGGCGTTGGCCAATTCGTTCGTCACGCTGCTGCTCTGTTATGCGTGTGGTTTTGACCTCGTGAGCTCTCTCGGCTTCATCGCGCTCGGAATGGGTATCCACTTTTTTCTGAGGTGGATGACTTCACGCGATCCGTGGTGGCGCTTCGTCATGGTCGTCTACAACCGCTACCCGGACGTTCACGAGCCGACGCCGGGCGGGAAGTGGTCCGCGCGCTTTCGGCGCCCCTACGGTTTCGATCAGGATCTGCCATGCTGAAGCCAGCAAAGCTGCGCGCGCTCGCGCGGCGCCCTGTCCAGGAAATCGCCCCATGGGCGACGATGGTGACGCCCGGCCTCGTCCTCGACAAGGACGGGTCGCTACTCACTTCCTTCACGTTCGAGGGCGTTGACGCCGACACGCCCAACACCAGCGACATCGCCGCGGCGCGGAACAACCTCGACAACGCCTGCAAGAACTTCGACCATCGCGTTACCGCATGGTGGCGGCTCTCGCACCGCCGGGTGAAGGGGGAGATCGACGGCGAATTCGCTTCCCGGCTCGACACGCGTCTGGACGAGATCAACCGCGAGCACGTCGGCAGCGGAAAATTCTTTCGCAACTCCCACTCGTTGTCGCTTGCGTTTACGCCCGAGACGGGCTTCAACAAGTTCTTCGAGAAGGTGGGCTATCACCTGAAGGTCGGCGGCAAGTCCATGCCGTTCGCCGTCTTCGAGGCCATCCGCGACCAGGTGTTGACCCGCAACGCGTTCGCGTTCGACGTCGATCAGCTCACTGCTGATATCCGCCGCTTCGAAGGCCTGCTCGACGCGTTCCGGGGCGGTATGGGGCGACTGAAGATGAAGCGCCTGGAACTGCAGCATGCGCTCGCCCATCTGCACCAGAGCGCTAACCCCTCCGTGCCGCCGCGGCGCGTCCGTTATCCGGTTACGATGCTAGACACGCACCTGACCGAATCCATTGTGACCTACGGCGCCGAGCACCTGCTGTTTGAGTCAGCACACGGCAAGCGGTTCGCGAAGATCATCGCCGTCAAGGAATGGCTCGGATTCCAGGAGGCGGCGCTCGATGTGCTTTGCGACGTGGATGCGGAACTCGACATCTGCGTGATGTTCCGCTTCCTGAGCACGAGCCGCGCGGAAGCGTTCATCAAGTCGGTGCGCAAGTTCTTCAAGGCGGCGGCATTCAACCCCTGGTCGATCCTGAAACAGGTTGTCGCCAAGGAGGAACAGAAGAACGACAAGGGGCGCGAGTCGCTCGCCGACGAAGCTGAAGACGCGCTCACGAGGCTGACTGTCGACGGCGCGCAGTTCGGCTACGCGAATATCTCGGTGATTGTCTACGGCGACACCGCCGAGCAGTGCGATCAGGCTACCTCTGACGTGGTCGGCCGGCTGAGCAACGCGGGCTTTGGGCTCGTGCTGGAAAATGACAACCTGGGTGCCGCTTGGGCGTCGACGCTGCCCGGCCGCTGGGACCAGCAAAAACGCCTGCAGTTCGTGGAGACCGCCGCCGTATCGGACGTGGCGCCGGTGCGCGGCGTGCCAGAAGGGCAGGAGGTCAACGAGTGGCTGACGCAGCAATTCGGTCGCAGGACTGGCCCGACCACGATTCTGCCCACACGTCACCGGACCCTGCAGCGCGTCGTGCTCCACCATCCGGGTGGGCGCTCGCACCTGCTGGTCGTCGGCCCCAACGGCGCGGGCAAGACGATGCTGCTGAACTTCCTGCTATCCCAGATGGGACGGCACGACGCGCGGCGCATCCGCTTCGACAAGGAGCGCTCCACGCGCATCCCGACGGTTCTCTCGGGCGGCCGATTCATCGACGTCACGGGGCGCTACGAGGCGGCGACGCCGATCAACCCACTCTCGTTGCTCTCCGACGAGCAGCACTATGCCTATGTCGCAACCTGGGTCCAGATGGCGATCGAGGACGATGCCTTCCAGTGCACGCCGACGCAGGAGCGCGAGATATTCGAGCGCGTGACGTTGCTTGCAACCGGCTACGGGCCTGAGTACTGGACCCTCTCGTTCCTGACCACGCTACTGTCGGCAGAATTGCGTGAGCGTCTGCGTATCTGGACGAAGGGGGAGAAGAACGGGAAATTCTTCGACCACGTCGACGACGCGTTCTCGCTGTCGGACAACCTCTCGATCGAATGCGGCGACCTCTTCCAGAACAACCCGGAAGCCGCGCTCCTTTTCACCGACTACGCCTTCTATCGCATCTCGCAGTGGCTGGATGGCAAGCGCTTCACGGTCATCGAGGTTGAGGAATGTGGCTTCTTCTTCCTGTATCCGCGCTTCTACGCACGCCTGGAACTGTGGGCAGTCACGATCCGGCGTCTGAACGCGACACTCGCACTCGCCACCCAGTCGCTCAAGCAGCTTGAGCGCGTCGCGAACTTCGAGGTGCTCAAGGAGCAGTTGCAGAACATCTTCTATCTGGCCAATCCCGACGCGCGCAGCAATATGAAGCTCTATGGCGACGTGTTCGGACTGAGCGAAGGTCAGATCGACATGATCGTCGACGCCGTGCCGAATCGCGACTACCTGTGGGTCACGCCCACGCAGACACGCATGTTGCAGGCGAGCTTCGACAAGGAAACGCTCGCGGCGCTGCGCGCCGATGGCCGTGCTCAGAGTGTGCTGGACCGGCATTACACAGCAGGCGGCGAGAACTGGCGCGAAAACTACATGCGCGAAATGCTTACCTTCGATTGACAGGTGACACACCATGAAAAAGACCGTATTCCGTGCTGCTCTCACGGCGGTGACGCTGCTATGCATGTCCCCGGCCGCTCGAGCCCAATGGATTGTGTTTGATCCGACCAACTTCGGCCAGAACATCATCACGGCGGCGAAAGCGGTGCAGGGCGAGATCTACCAGAACACGAACATCGTCTATCAGTACCAGATGATGGCAAATCAGCTGCTCCAGGCGACTGGCCTCAACCCGGTGGCGATGAAGGCGCAGTATGACCAAATCCAGTCCGACATCAAGACGGCCACGCAGTACACAGGCACGCTAACCAACCTGTATGGCAGCCTTCAGCAGGGCGGCCAGTACATCTCGCGCGTCCAGAACCTGATTGCCACTTCCGGCAAGTCGCCGACACAATGGCTTTCGGACATGAACTCGCTCTACAAGCAGGGCGACGCGATTGCGACGAACCTGTTCCAGACGGGCAATACGGTGAACCAGCATATCCAGACACTCGCGCAACGCCGCGCGGATCTGCAGTCGCAGCTGTCGCTGTCGCCAACCCAGCAGGCCACCGCGAGCCTAACGACGCACTATCTCGATATCGTCAGCAGTCAGAACAATGACCTCCTGCAGATGATGTCGGCAAAAACGCAGAGTGACGCGCAAACCCAGGCGATCACCAATGAATCGGCGAAGAACCGGTTGACGGCTGCACAGGCCTACACGTCACAGCAGGATAGCGAGCGCGCGAAATTCGATGCGCTGCCCACCGGCAATTGAGGAAACAAGATGCGCTTTCGACAGTTCCTCGCTGCCGTGATGCTGGGCTTCGCGTTGTTTGGCTTCCTCGCACCTTGTGCCTCGGCTGACGATACACAGGCCGGGGGGCAGCAGATCACGCCGTCAACGAGCAGTACGGTCGTCACGCAACCGTCGTCGGGCAATGACACGTTCGGCTCAACGATGAAGCAGGGCGAAATTGCCGCGGGTGCTTCCAGGGCAGCAGCCAAGGCATCCTCGCTTTTTGCGTCGGTTATCCCGGCAGCGGTCACCGTCAGCCAGAGCATAAAGAGCGAGGCCGACAAGTTCGCCGCCGGTCTCGGCGTCATCACGCTCATTCTGGCGTATGTACGCTACTCCGCCACCCGCGACCCCGTGTCAGCATGGGTCACGGTGTTCGAGGAGGTCGGCATGCTTGGCCTCTTCGCCTCGGTCTACGTCAGTTACCAGACCTTCGCGCCCGGCTTTTACAACTGGTTCCAGACGCTCGCGAACCTGATCCAGGCGGGTGCGGGGCAGGGCGTCTCAGCGTCCATGGCGGCCGCCGGCGGCGCTGTCATGGAGGCGGTAGTGAAGGCGTACGAGGGCACGTCGTGGACCAACTACGTTGCGCTTACGATCTCGATGGTCCCGATGCTGCTCGCGTACCTCGTTCTGGTGATTACCAGCATCGTCTTTGCTTTCATGAACAACCTCGGCTTGATCCAGGCGGCCGCTGGCATCGTGATGGGCCAGATTGCCGTGGCACTCGGGTTTTCGTCCTACACGCGAGGGTATTTCAAGTCGTGGCTCGACTATATGGTCAGCGCGGGCATGTACTGCGTTGTCTCGGCAATCCTCCTGAAACTCGTTGCGGCGTCCCTCAATACTGCGATTGCCGATGCCACGTCGATGGGGCTCTCGACTGCAGAAGGTGCGTCGTACGTGTTCGATCTCTCGCTCTTCGTCTTCCTGCTCTCGTTCGAGATTCCGAAGATGGCGGGAATGTTTGGCGGTGGCGCTAACGCGTCTGGCTCGTTTATGAAGAAGGCAGCCAGCGTCGCAACGGGAGGGATCCTGTGAGCGGCGCACTCATGCATCAGCCGATGGAGGCCGTAGCGCTTCTCACCGTGCACGACCGACGGGTGGCACTTATCCGGCAGGCCGCCAACGAGGCGAGCGAGGACGATTACCGCCTGCGCTGGAACGATCTGCTCGCACGCTGTGCGGCGTGGTTTTCGAGCCTGCCTTATTCGCCTGAGCTTTACCGTGAACCCGGTGGCGCGTTTCGCTGCACGATCGAGACCGCGTTCTATGCGATGCGGCTCGCTGGCGGCCAGAAGTTCGGCACCAACCTGCCGTCGGAGAAACGCCGCGACGTTGAACCGCAATATAACCACGCCGTGTTCCTTGCGGCGGTGTGTTCGGGCCTTGACGAACCGTACCGGCACTTCGTGGTGCTTCGCGACCGGGACCGCGCGCAATGGAATCCGGCGGCGCACGGCGCGCTTGGGCCGTGGCTTGCCGGCGACGCTTACGCGCTGCAGCGCAGGCCGGCACCGCTGCCGGTCGAACGCATGCGCACGGCACTGTTCGCGCAGAACCTGATTGGCCACGATCTGCTGGCCGGTTACGAGGCCGAGGTGCTCGCACAGCTCTTCGGCGCGATCAACCCAGTGGCGCAACCGCAGGGCGGCGAATCGCTTGTGCACAAGGTCGTACGTCAGGCTGTGGCCGTGGCGGCCGATTTTGACCGCAAGGCGCAGCACGCTGTCTATGAGGCGGTGCAGTACCCGGTGCCGCTTGCCGTTCACGTCGCGGCCGCCGTTCAGCCAGTCGTGACGCAGCCACCCGCAGCGACGCCAGCACCCGCTGCCGCGCCCGCCGAGCCGCCTGCGCCCCGACCAGCAGCATCAACCGCGTCAGGCGCCGCGGCAGAGGCCGCGCCCGCGGCGCAGGCCGGCGATCCGGTCGTCGATCCA
This sequence comes from Paraburkholderia sp. A3BS-1L, assembly GCF_051125215.1. NCBI lineage: Bacteria > Pseudomonadati > Pseudomonadota > Betaproteobacteria > Burkholderiales > Burkholderiaceae > Paraburkholderia > Paraburkholderia sp. A3BS-1L. The sequence continues at coordinate 170,661 of NZ_CP120446.1, forward strand.
AAGCCGGCAACGGCGCGCGAGGCCGATGTCGCCGTTTCCGCGCCGCCGCCTTGGTCCTCGAGCGGCCCTACCGATACACCGCCACAGGACCAAACCGCGTCGCCCTTGCGCGCGAAAGACGATTCGCAGCTCGGACTACCGTTTTCAGGAGAGGGGCCGCCGCCGGCGTCCGTCGATCCGGCGGCCATGCGGCCCGCAGGACGGCCGGCCCGCGCCGCCGTATCGTCAGGTTTCGACGAGGTTCTGGAGGGACAACCGAACATGATCCGTGAGTTCTTCCGCGCGCTCGCCGAAGACGTGGCCGGAGGCAAGGCGAAGGTGAACTGGACAGACAACGGGCTCGCGCTGCCAAAACGCCTGGTCGGAAGTTATGGCGTGGCAAGCGACACGCTCGTTGAGCATCTTCGCAAGCGCGGCCTGCTCGTCTCGAACGTGCAGGCGGAAATTGTGCTCGCGCCGCGTGCGGGGGAACTGATCGTCGAGCGAGCTGCACAATGAACGCGACAACGGGCTACATCAACCATTTTCGGCCGATCTACGAGTTTCGTGCCACGATTTTCTGGTGCTTCGCGTTCGTGGTCCTCCCGTTCACTGGCATGCCATATAGCTGGGCGTTTGGCCTCGCGGCGCTTCTGCCTTTGCTCCTTCGCAGCCGTCAGGTATTGAAGGCGCTGCGCTTTCGCATGGCCATCTCGACCAAGTGGCTCACGACACTGCCCGTGTCCCGCCTGTTGCGCATCCAGAAGCGCATGCGTGAAGAGAGTGATTCGATGTACCTCGGCATGGGCTTCGAGTGGACCCAGAAGCACTGCCAGATCGCGCACGACATCCTGCGCATGCCTACGACTGACATTCCAGGCTTGCCAAAGTGGCTCGGCAAGACGCGGCGCGGACGCCAGATCGAAGAGGCGATCGAAAAGATTTTCGCGCCAGCCGACAGCATCCGGGACCGCATGCCGCAGGGCGCTTCCTGGATACACGGGATGGAGCCCGACAAGCGGTTCGTGCCTTTCCACTACAAGGCGATGGGCGGCCATACCGCCGTTGGGGGCACCACGGGCTCGGGCAAGACGCGCACCTACGAGGTACTGTCGACCCAGGTTATCCATATGGGTGACGTGCTGATCATCATCGACCCGAAAAATGACAAGGACTGGAAGGCACGGGTAGAACGCGAGTGCGAGCGTGCCGGACGCAAGTTCCTGTACTTCAGCCAGGCGAAGCCCTCGGAATCGATCCGGCTTAACCCGCTCGAAAACTGGTCGCAACCTTCGGAAATCCCGGCGCGCCTCGCGCAGCTGATGGAGGAGGGACCGTTTCGCGACTTCGCGTTTCTCTTCATCGACCGCGCCATGAAGGGCGAACTGTACGTGGGCGACAAGCCGAACCTCCGTTCGATCCTGAAGTACGCCCAAGCCGGCGTCGCCAAACTGCTCGAACGCAGCCTCGAGCGGTTCTTCCGCGAAGCGGGACTCGCGAACTGGGAGGAGCTTGTTGCGACGACGAAGACGATGATCGGCGGCAAGCCCGGCAGCGTGTCGGACGTTGACGCGATGGTGCTGCTGTACAACGAACGCTATGCGCACGCTAACCTGGGACACGAGGCAATCGACGGTCTGATTGCGACACATACGCACGATCGTGATCACTACATGCGCATCATCGCCTCGGTGATGCCTTTGCTTCAGATGCTCGCAACGGGCGAGACAGGTCTCATGCTCGCGCCGAAGGTCGAGGACTTCGCGGACGAGCGCGAGATCTGGGACATCGATCGCATCATCAAGCAGAGAGCTGTGCTCTACATGGGATTCGATTCCCTCTCGAACAGCATCGTGCAAAAGGCAATCGCGTCACTGGTGCTTGCCGATGTGGCGGCGGTGTGCGGCGCGGTCTACAACTTCTACAAGACCAACCCTGACGTGGTCCTGATCATCGATGAGGTTGCTGAAGCGATCAATGAACAGGTCATTCAGATCCTGAACAAGGGTCGCGGCGCGGGCTTCAAGGCGTTCGTTGCGTTCCAGACCCGCTCCGACGTCGAGGCGAAACTCGGAAACGCGGCGAAGATGCTGCAGGTTTTGGGTAACCTCAATAATCAGGTCATTCTAAGATTAGAGGACAGTGACACTGCCCAGTGGTTCTCTGACAAGGTCGGGGAGACAGCGATCCGCAACATCCAGATTTCAGGCTCCACGAGTCGTGGCAGCGAAGGCCATATCGGCGAATTCAATGGCGGCATTACACGGTCACTGCAACTGGAAAAGGCACCGCTCATCCCGACGGCGCTGATCCAGCGGTTGCCGAACCTGCAGTACTTCATGCGCATCTCCGGTGGCGCTGTGTATCAGGGCCGCATTCCAATCCTGCAAGGCTAATTAAAAAGGCATGACTTCCACCGTGCTCAAGAAAATCATCCGCGACTACAAGCTCTCGGCGCATCTGGTGCCGGTGTTTACGCTCGCACCCGAACTGGAGCTCGCGTGCTCGCGCCTGGCAGATTTCATTGGCGAGCGGTTTGCTGGCGAGAGCGGCCCGCTCATGCGCGAGATGCTCGAGGACGGACTGGCGGCATACAAGCGCGTGCGCAAGACAGGCGAGCCACACGTCGCGTTCATGCAGGGTCTCTTCCGCCGCTCGCACCTGCTTTACGCGCGACGTTACGTCGTGCGCCAGGGCGAACGGCTCCACGTCTGGTCGCCGATGTTCGAGGCGGTGACGGCATTCGAGGCGCGCTATCCCGAGTGCGCAACGCAGATGATCGACGAGGCCTGTCCGGAGCGCATCACGCACAAGACCGCCGCGTTCCAGCTCGCCGCCCGCGCGCTGACCGGCGAGGGATTCCGCCTTTACTTCGAGGACTACGATGTCGCTCACAGCTACCCTGATAGCGAAACTCTCGGGGCTTGATCCTGACGACGCAAAGCGCGCGCTTTCGACGGCCGCGGCGCAGGATGATCCCACTGCACCCGCTCCGCGCGAGTTCTCACGCGGTCGGGGTGCTCGTGCCTACGGCCTTGCCATCGTGATCGTGCGAAATCCGGTTCGCTTCTGGGTCGGCGTGGCAGGACTGATCGCGTTTCCCGCCTATCTGATCTTCCGCGTCGGAGCGTCGCTTCATGGCTAGCAGCAGCCGGTTCGTGCGCCACGTCAAGTGGTGGTTTTTCGTCGTGCCACTGCTCGCGAGCGTACTGCTCCCGATCATTCCGGAAACCGGGCTCTTCGAGATCAGCGGTGCCGAATCGGAATCGGCGGTTGCGGCACTCGGCGATGAACGGGCCGCACGCGCTGTCGGAACGACGAACGTTATGTTTCGCCGCTTCTTCGTTACGACCGGAGCGGTGCAGGCGACCCTGAGGGCCGGTGGTGGAGACGGATTCGACGCGGATGGCACCCGCCGCTTCGCACAGGGGTGGGCCCGTCATTTCTGGATGCTCGTCTATCGCGCGCTCTATCGTGCGGTGGTGATGAAGGCCTGGCTCGCAGGAACGGTCGTGCTCTGCATGGCAGCTTGGGTCGACGGGACCATGAGACGCAAGATCCGCGCGGCCGCTGCGGGATTCGCAAGCCCGCTCTCATTCCACCTGGCGATGCACGGCGTGCTCATGGTGCTTGGCAGTGCGTTCGTCGTCCTGGTGCTGCCCGTGCCACTCATCGTGCAGTGGTGGACGGTGTTCGCGATCTTCCTCCCATTACTGCTGTGGATTGTCAGTTCGTCGGCCTGAACCGTCAGACGTTCCCGCTCTTTCCGTCGAAAAGCTCACGAAAAACGTGAGCTTTTTGCGTTTATCCGTTTAGGCGCCTAAACGGGAGCGCAGCGCAGGGTGACCACGCCATAGCGGCTTACCTCAAAAGCCCCTTCATTTGCACTCGTTTCGCCCGCGCGAATTGAGCACACCTCGCAACAATAGACAAATGCCGCGCGCTGGTGCGCGTGCAATTTCACAGGAATCAGAAGCCATGAGCACCAACACCGAAGATGCGATCCTGATCGACGCCGCGGCAACGGCTATCGGTATCCCTCTCGCGACGACGCTGGCCGCGGGTAGCGCGTTGTCTGACGCAGCGCCCGGAGCGGGTGTTACGGATGGCGCGGACGACGCCGAGCTGGAGACAGAGCTCCAGCAGATGGAAAGCGACGCCACTACCCTGCAGCGCGAGGGCATGATCAGCCCGTCGGAAGCTGACGACAAGCGACAGCAGGTCGAACGTGCGCGTCGTCTCTTCCGTGACCTGCCGCCCGCCGAGCGCGCCGCGATCATTCGCCGTCGTCGCGAAATTGGCCGGCAACTGCTCGACAGGCAACTGTCCGGCGCGGCAATCGTACCAGCAGCGGTTCGCCTGAACCACACGCGCCTGCGGCCGCTCTTCGAGCAATGGTGGCCGTACCTGAACCGCATGAGCCTGAACATGCAGCGCTTCGGCAACTCCACGTTCGGCGATCGGGACAAGGAGACCGTTAATGCCTGGTTCGAAAAGCAGTTGCAGGCGCTCGAGGCGTACGTAGACGAACAGTTCCAGGTGGCGGATGCCTTTCGCGAACGGACCGAGCGCGAGATGACCACGCGCGGCGACATCGTGTTCCGGCCGGCAGTGACCAAGCCGGCGCTTGAGATCACGGTCGAGGCATATTCGCGTTTCTCGATGCGTGTGCTCTCGGTCATCATGCGTTTTGATCGTGTGATGGACAACTTTGACTTCCTGGTCTGGAACGGTGTGCGCGACCAGTCGGACGTCGACGAGGAAACCGCGCGCTTCCTTCGCAAGTTCCATCCGGTCGGCGTGCGTGGCTACATGACTCATCTGCGCCTGATGACCGCGGTTCGCGGCCTCTGAGCAACGCACCATGCTCGACGGCCTGAACCCACGGCAGCTCGAAGTCGCGCAGGCGCAGCGGCATTGCCTGGCCGTCGCGTGCCCCGGCGCCGGCAAAACCAAAACAATCGCGTCCAAGGCCGCGTCGCTGCTCGCGGCACCCGGCAGCCGGGTCGGGGCAGTCACCTTCAGCAAGGATGCGGCGCTGGAGTTGCGCGAGCGCATCCTCGCGCTCGCCGGCGCGGGCGCGAAAGCACGGCTGATCGCGGGCACCTTTCACTCGTTGGGCTTCCGGCAGATTGGACGGCCAGGCGGCAAGCGTCGCGACATTGCATCGGATGGCGACCGCACCGGGCTGCTAATGCGCGTGCTCGCCGAGACGGGCCTGAACTGGAAGGTCGAGGAAGCAATTCCGGTCATCGAGCAACTCAAGACCGGCATCACGCACGCGATCGAGGGCTCCCCCGAGGCAATCCTGTACGAAGCGTACGAGGACGCGCTAGTGCGCAACGGGAAAATCGACTTCCAGGACATGCTGCGCCTGGCCATTGCAGGCATGGAATCAGGGGATATTGAACCCTACGCGTTCACCGATCTGCTCGTTGACGAGTTTCAGGACACCGACCCGCTGCAGTACCGCTGGGTCGAACTGCATGCGGCTGCCGGCGCGAGGGTGACCGTGGTCGGTGACGACGACCAGAGCATCTATGGCTTTCGCGCCGCGATGGGGTTTCGTGGCATGGAGGGCTTCGCCACGAAGTTTGACGCGCAGCGCGTAGTGCTCGGCAGCAACTACCGTTGCCGGTCCGAGATCCTGGCGGCCGCCGACCGGCTTATCCAGCACAACACTGACCGGATCACGAAGGTCCTACACGCGGAAAAGGGAGCGGGTGGCACCGTTATTGCGCGGCGCTTCAACGATGAATACGAGGATGCGACCGCGGCTGTCGAGGCGCTGCAGCCTTTGCTCGCGGCCGGGCAGTCGTGTGCGATCCTCTCGCGCACCAATCGCGTACTGGACCCCATCGAGTCCGTGTGCCGCTCGCACGGCGTGAAGTACTACCGCGCATCGGGACGCTCCGTGCTCGATCAGCCCGAAGGCGCGCTCCTGTGCAACCTGCTGCAGATCGTGCAGCGGGCAAAGCTCAATGGACTTGACGCGGTGTTTGGCTACGCCGGCATGAGCACACGCGACCTGACGGCGTTGCACAACGCCATGGGCGCGACCCTCGTGCAGAAGCAGAAGAAGGATCTGGTTGCGCTGGGCCTGACCGAAGAGACGGCGACCGCGTATCGTGGCTTCATGAAGCGGCTCGCCGAGTGGCAGACCCTGTGCGAGCGGCAGTTCTATTCGCTGGCGCTTGAGGGCGTACGCGAATGGATGATGCTCTACGTGCGCAAGGAGGCGGCAGAGCGTGCGATCGTCGCCACGTACGACGTCATCTCGCGTCTGAACGGATCATTCAGTGAGCGCATCGAGTTCCTGAAACGGGTGAACAACGAGCCGGCGCCCGATGCGCTGGTGCTGACGACGATGCACAGTTCGAAGGGGCTGGAGTGGGACAACGTCTGGATCACGCGTTCGGAAGAGAACGTGGTACCCGACCAGAAGAGCCCCGAGCCTGAGGAGCGTCGCCTGTTCTATGTCGCAATGACGCGCGCCCGCGAGAGGCTCACAATCACCTCGATCCGCAAGAACCCACCGACGCGCTTCATCCACGAATCCCAGATTCCCGAGGCCTGACTGGTTCTTTCAACATGGATTCCTGCTTCAGCCCGCTGGGTTTTGATGGTGCACTGGGTGGAAAGCGCTGAGGCGGAATCTTGCAGCGGATGACGATACCTGTTCCGCACGGGCGAAAAATTGGGCCGCAATTTTGCGGCCCTTGACCCAGCCGCTCATGCGTATCGTTGCCGCTGACGTTCAGACGAAGCTATGCCAAATGAGACGTCCCCAGGCGAGTGCATGACTCAGGGCGTCGTCGCGGTGAGTCATCGCTGCAAAACTGTAGAGGGCCAACGGGCCAGCGACCGCTATTGTCGTCGCCGATGCGGCGAGCAGACATGGCGCCATCAACATCCGTTCTGGCAGTGTGGGTCTGTGTGTCATGGTAAAGACTTCCATTTATCCGGCCGGACTGGCTGCACGCGAGAGTTGTTGCACGTTCGAGGGCTCAGGCGCTGCTGCGGGGGCTTCGATCGTGAGTTCGCGCGCCACGCGCTTGAGCTGACCTTCGAGCGATGCACGCTCGCCCAGCCTGATCGTCCCGCAGTAGAAAATGTTTCCCTTGACCCGCCCGTTGATCTCAAGCGAGCCGCGTGCGCGCACGTCGCCTTCAACGGTGCCGTCGATGCGCACGTGCTCGCCGTCCACCTGTCCTTTCACCAGGCCAGCGGGCCCGACATGCAGCAGCCCTTCGTTGCTGATGAGGTTTCCGTCGACGATACCGAAGAGGCTTACGCCGTGGTCAAGGATGAGATTGCCCTCGATCGTCGAGCCGGGCGCGAGCAACGTGACATTAAGCGTGTTCTGCCGTTTCATGATCGATCCGGTCCTTCAGAAGAGTTGTACGTCGCCGTTGCGCGGCGTGGGTGCTGCAGTCGGTTTTGCGGCTTCAGCAACCGTCGGCTGCTCCGTGTGCGTCGGCGAGGCATGAGCGCGTGCCACGTGCCGTACAAAGGGCCGCGCTGCCGGTTGATCGTCCGTCGATGCTGCCGGTGCGACAGCGGCTGCCGGCGCTGTCACCGGTGCTGGTTTGATGGCGACAGGCGTGCTCGCCGCCGGTTGCTCCTGCTGCGTGACGTGCTGGCGCGGCGGAGAGGAGAGGGCCTTCTGCTCGTCGGTCACGCGCGGCGACTCCTTGGGGTTGTTGATTGCCGGCTCACGCGTCTGCGGGGCCTGGCGAAGCAATGCGGAGGGATCAACGGCCGCGCTCCAGTTGGCACGGCCACTATCCGTGAGCAGGTCCCTTGATGTCAGCGCCGGCGCCGATGCTTCGGCCGCCCCATCTGCGCGCGTCGGCGAGCGGGTCTGCTGACCTTTGGGAGCCGGAGCTTGAGCGTGTTCGCCATGAACCATCGGCCAGAGGCGGGACGCTCCCATGCCGAGAGCTGCACACATGGCGGCACCGCCAATCGCCATGAGTGCGCCGCGACCTAGCCGCCAACGGGCGTTCCAGACCCGTCGAACGGGCGACGCGCCAGCGGCAGGCTCGTGCGTAAGCAGCAACGGCGCGGGCAGTGCCCGAACCTGGCCTTCCAGATCGATGATGACGTGTTCGCGGGCGTAGCGCGCATGCAGCGCCTGGACCTCACGAAGATCGATTTCCATGTACTTTCTCCTCACTTGGGTACTGTCGAGCGTAGCCGTCCGGCGTCACAGTCAAGCCGGAGCATTCAGAGACTGGGCGGGTTTTCAGCGGCCGCGGCGCTTGCCGTCAACGTCGTACTCTTCGTTGTCCGGCATGCAGAGCATCACGATGTGCCTGAGTTTCTTCTCGGCGTTCGCGAGCATTGCCGCGCAGCGCTCGTCGCTTAGCCGATGTGAAGCGTGGGCCGACCACGCGCGGCTGAACAGGCGTTCGTACTGCGTCAGGCACCGGACGAGCTGACCGGTGAGCGGGCGCTTCACCTCAAGCTCGATCGTCTCGTAGTGCCGCGGAAGATTGCGTGCGCCGAGTTGCTCGGTCCACGCGATCGCCTTCGTGAACCACTCGCTTGTCTCACGTATGGCCTGATCAAGCGCGCGCAGCTTGCCGTCGCGTGCGACCGAAATCTTCGTTGCGCAGAAGTTGTAGTCCGAGCGCAGATAGCTGCGAACAAAGATCGAGCTGTACGTCAGCACCGTCACCTGGGCTGAATCGGGAATGATCTTCGCGTAGCGCGTGTCGCTCGTCAGGCGTGCGATGGGCTTGAGCCCGGTGCCTGAGGGAACAGCGGTGAGGAGGGCGGGTGCGTTGGGCGCCCCGCCCTGTGCCGCGTTGCCGGGTGTTTCCTCCGGCTGCGGCGCAGTTTCAAGAACGGCGGCCATGATGTTATTCGGGTGTGGTCTCTCTCACCTGTCATTGTGTTCCCGATTCGTCTGCTGATTTCCGGGAAAAGCTGCACGATATTGGTCACCATTCCGGCAACACGGAGCCGCATTTTTGGCGATACTGACTCCATTGCACGCGTCTCCTGACGCATCGACCTCGACTCCGTAGCCCGGAGTCCATCTTCTGCCCCAAGTCGTGCCTTTTGGGCATGCTCCGACCAGCTGGCTGCTGGTGTGGAATATCTCTCGTGCTGAGCGGTTCGCCACCTGCTCCCCTCTCGTCAGTCGTAATACTCGTCGCCGGCCGCATTCATTTGCGCCGCGACATCGTTCGAGCCCGGATATTCGGGTGTCTCTCTCCAGACCCTTCTGGGTAGAACGATCGAAGTGGACTGACCCGTGAACCTGCGGCGAAAACTCATGTTTTCGGAAAAGGGCTGTTCGCGCGACGTGATCATGTCGCGCCGGGAACGACCTTACGTTCCCTGTATGAGCCTCACGGCTCCCTGTGCGCCGCGTCCCCGAAAGGGACGTGGCGTGCGGGTCATCTTCATCCAAATCCAGAACGCGTTCCTCTTGCCAGGGGAGCGCGTTTTTTTTGTCCTGTGTTTTCACATTCGCTGTCCGGAGGCGCTCTCATGCTTCTTCCATATGGTCTTGACCAGCGCATCGCAGACACGATCAGCACGACGATCGAAAGCTAACGCGCCAACAAAGACACCACGACGAGCGCCTGGCGCGCCGGCTGTGAGGTCGCCCAGATCGCGATGCTCGCCGACGGCGAGCGACGCGATTTTCTTTCCCACATCGCCGCACACCGCGGAGAGGCGGCGGCATCGAACCTGGCGCAGTCGGCCAGCGAGATGCGCACTTCGGCGATCTTCTTTCTTGCGAGTAAACCATCATGAACGCTGTCTTTCCCCTGGGCGCTGCCCCTGTACGCAGCATCGTCGAGGAGCGTGCACCACGCGCCCCCGTCATCGGCCGGATTCGACCCGGCATCAAGGTCCTGACCTCCGCCGCGAGGCAAAACGAGCAGGCTGTCAGGCTCTACGAGCAGCTTGTCTCGGCCGGAGAGTCGTTCGAGAAGATCGGCGACGAAATCGAGCGGCGCTGCCGCATCCGCAACGCACTCGCCCCGCGCAACGTTCCGTATTTCACCTGCCGCCGTTCGGACTTCACCAACCCCGACGTGGCCGACGAAATCCTGCGTCACTACGGCGAGGATCGCGGCGATGGTCTGAAGCTCTACCGCTTCCCCGTTGTCTTCGCCTTCAACGACTGGATGGCCAACATCCCGAACGAGATGGCGACGTGGGGCACGACCGGGCGAAAGTACTTCTCCGAGTACGGCGTAGACGGTATGCGCTTCTGCAAGGAGTACGCGAAGCCCGAACGCGATGTCCGCGCCCAGCGTGCGCAGCGCAATTTCGGCCCGCGCTCGATCATCCTGCGGCAGGACAACGCCATTCCCGATGGTGTGTGCAATCCACAGGGGTGTCCCCAGTATCAGGCCCGGCAGTGCAACCTCTCGGCACGCTTCATCTTCGCGATTCCCGAGATCAAGGGGCTTGGGCTCATGGAGCTGCCGACGAACTCGATCTACGTTCTGCAGAAGGCCTATTCCGCGATGCAGACCGTGGCGCTGGCGCGCGGCAAGCTCACCGGCACGCGGTTCTGGATGTCGAAGCGCGAGTTTGAGATTACGCGGATCAACGAGCAGGGCGAACCGGTGCGACAGATGCAGATGCTCACCGTGCTCGATGCGGACATCGACATCAGCGCGTTGCTCGACGGTGCGGAAGATCATCCGCCTGCGCTGGCGGCAGCGTCGGAAGCAGCCGCGTTACTCGAAGGCGCGACGAACGTCTATCCGCTCATGTCGTCTGGGGAGCACCCAGGCGCCCAGAGCGATGTTCCGCTCGAAGGCACAACGCTCGCAGGTGAGGCCGCTGGCAGTATGGGTGACCAGACCGATGACTTTCAACATGCCGAAACGCTTGAAGAAAAGCGCGGACGCATGACGGACCTGCTTTGCCGGCTCGGTCTCAACGCCGAGGACCGGCAGAAGGACTTCCGGGTTTTCGGTCACGCCACCTACGGCCGCGGCTGGGCTCAACGTCCCGCCGATGTTGACGGCATGAACGCGCGCCTCGAGGCTGCGCTCGAGAATCGCGACGCGCTTGATCGCGAGATCGAAATCGCGGTTCGTGCGGCGATGTTCGAATGACCACAGCCAGCCCCATCCGGGGCTGGCTGATTTTCCTGACTGAGCCGGGAGAGTGTTTCAGCAAGGTGGCTTGCTCAAACGCTTTCGACCGCGCAACAGCGCATCGGAACTGCCGCAATCGCGGCCATTTTCTTTCGTCGCCGCGTGACGGCGTTCAACCCATCGAGGCTGCCTTCGGGCGGCCATTTTTCGTTTACGGAGGTGCGTCTTGAAGATTGCACATTTTTCTGACCTGCATTACTCGCCGGAGCGTCTGGACGAAGCGGATCGCTGTTTCCGCTTCGCCATGCGTGACGCGATCATGCGCGGTGCACGCGTGGCGGTCGTCTCCGGTGACTCGACCGACCATCGGCTCGACGCCCATTCCCCTGCACTCCTCACGCTCGCGCGGCGTATTCACCGCCTCGCCTCATCCATGCCAGTGATCATGCTGCAGGGCACGTTCTCACATGAGCCGCCTGGCACGCTGGACATCTTTGGCCTGTTGGGCTCGACCCATCAGGTGTACATCGCGAACCGCATCCAGCAGGTCGCTTTCGCCGACGGTCGCTTTCTCGCATCTGAGGGGCCGATCTTCACCGAAGGCGAACTCGCGCAGGTTCTGGTGCAGAAGCCTGAGGCTGTATTCACCGGTCTTCCGACCGTCAACAAGGGGCAGTTCGCAGCGAGTGTTGGCGCACTCGCCGCGGCGACGGACCTCGGGGACGTGCTCGCGACGTACCTGGCAGCGTCCGGAAAGGTGAATGCGCGACTGCGCGAGTCGGGGATCGCCACCGTGGGTATCTCGCACGGTACGGTCGTCGGTTGCGAAACGGAGCACGGCGTCACGATGGCGGGGCTCGATCATGAGTTCTCGCTCTCAGCGCTTTTCGATGCGCAGTGTTCGGCCTTCATGCTTGGGCACATCCATAAACACCAGATGTGGGAGCGGGGCGGGTGGGTTGTCGCGTATCCCGGATCTATCGGGCGCTTTCACTTTGGCGAGCAGGGAGAGAAGGGTTACCTGATATGGGAAGTGGATACCAATTCGGCCTCGGCTGAATTGATCCCCACACCGGCGCGCCGCATGCTGTGTATCGACTTTGATGGTCCGCCCGACATGGAACGGCTCGCGAAGTTCGCGAGCGAGTCCGGCGATGCGTTCGTACGCGTTCGCTGGCAGGTCAATGAGGAGCACCGGCAGTCGGTCGATCGCGCAGCGATAGAGGCGATGTTCGCAAATGCGCAGGGCGTGAAGCTCGAACCACGCATTCTTCCAGTCGTGCGCAGCCGCGCACAGGGCATCAGCCTGGAGACGTCGGTCGATGCAAAGCTTGGTCGCTGGTGCGAAGTCGCGAACGTCGACGCAACGCCCGTGCTCGCACGTTTGCAACTGCTCGAGACCGGGGACGCGAATGCGATCGCCGATGCGGTACTGGCGCAACTCGATGACGCGTCTGTGGCGACGCCGCTCGCGCTCGTCGCAAGCACGCCAGCGTCCGATGCAATCCCGCCTGACGAAGCTCCCACTGTTATTCCACGCACGCCCGGCGCTGGTGGGGCACAGGCGGAGACACTCGACTGGCTGGAGGGCGATCTCTTTGCGGCTTAACGAAGCAACGTAGCCGCCATCAAGTGAGCGGGGCCTGTACGGCCCGCTCACGCGTGGACACAGCCGTGTCCCGCCAGTGCGCTCGATGTTCCCGATGAGCGTGCTGCCGGCACAAGGTTCACCCGCGCCCCTGGCGCATCGATCGCAGCAACCGCTGCATCCATTTTCTTTTGACCCTGACGGGGAGCGATCCCCAACGGGGACGCACTCCGTCCTTTCTCTCTGGAGTGTTCCCATGTTTGGTCTTTATCCCGCTGGCCCCGACTGGGTCCAGCATTTCAATGCAACGTCACCTGCGCGCGACATCCAGCAGCTTCTCGTGAAGCACGCCGGATTCACGGCCGGTGTTTTACACCAACCTTATGGGCCCGCACGCGGATCCGTGATCGCATTGCGTCACGGCTTCGTCGTAATGATCCATCAAGAGGACGCCCGCGAGTTCGAGCTCGTCGTGGCGCCTGACGTCGAGATGACGAATCTGCTCTGGTCGCACAGCAATGGCTATGCGGGCCAGTGGTCGCCGCGCGAACTGAAGGCGCTCACGGCATGTGACAGCTGGGAGCAACTTCTGAAGGTTGCCGGTACGCGATTTCGTGCGGCCTGCACGGCACTTGAACGTGCGATTGACGGCTCGATCGTGCCGGTAGCGCCGACGCCGGTCGATCCGGTCATCGCGGCGCTGTTTCCGGAGGATGATGACGTGCCCTGGCTGCCGTCCGATTATCTTCACGACGCGCCGATCGGGGAGGGGATGCCATGCGACCGCTGATCCTCACTCTCGAGGGCTTTATCGGTGTGCGTGACGGAATGAAGCGCGAAAGCGTGACGCTCGACCTTGAAGCGATGCCTACGGGGCTGATTGCGCTCAAGGGCGCAAACGGCGCAGGGAAATCTACCCTCATGGACAACCTCCACCCGTACCGCATCATGCCTTCGCACGCCGCGAAACTCTCTGTCGACGCCTTCTCGTACTGGGACCACCTTTGTGGTGCCCAGGCGCAGAAGCTCTTCGAATGGGAGCACGCCAACGTGCGCTACCGCTCGACCTTCGCTTTTCGCAAGCCCGGCAAAACCGGCAAGGCGGAGTACTTCCTCGCGTGGCGCGACAAGGCTGGCCTCTGGCAACCGTTCGTCGCGCCAGACGGCACACGCTCCGACGGCAAGGCGGACAACTATGACCGATGCGTCGAATCGGTGTGCGGCTCACTCGAGTCGTTTTTCACGAGCGTATTTTCCGCGCAGAACCGGCGGCCGTTGGCGTCATACAACGCTGGCGAGATCAAGTCGCTGCTGGCCGAACTGCTGCACATCGACCATCTTCGCGCACTATCCGTGAAGGCTGCGGACGTCGCGAAGGTTCTTGGCGGAAAGCTCGACGGCATCCAGCACGAGCTTGCATCCCTGTCCCGGAAGCGTGAGACCCTCGCGCAGACCGAACAGGCGATAGCAGCAGATGCGGAGGCGATCGTTGCTGCACGGCGCGAGCGCGAGGGCCTTCTGGCCACCGCGCAGACGCTCGGGCGGCAACGTGCGACGCTCGCGGCGAAGCAGGCCGAGTCCGCAACAGCGGAGGCGCGCCTGCGCGAACTGGCAAAGCAGCGTGGTGAAGCGCGGTCGTCGCTTTCATCCATGCAGTCGGACGCGACGGAACTGGCGAAGCGCTTCAGTGATCGGCGTGCAACGCTCGCGAACAGCATCACCGCACACGAGGCGATGCTCGCACAGCGGGCCCAGATTGAGGGCGCGCAAGCGCAGTGCGATCAGGCGCAACTGGAGATCGGACGACAGGAAGCGCGCGTTCTGGCGCTCCAGTCGGAGATCGCCGGTCTTGAGCCGAAGCAGATGGTGCTGACCGAAGCGAATGCTGCCCTTGGGGGGGTGCAGGCACAGGGGGCAACCAAGGCTGCACTGCTCACGACGTTGCAACAGCAGGCTGCCGTTGTCGATCAGGTTCCGTGTGCCGGCCACGCCATGCATGCGACCTGCCCGCTGCTTGCCCAGGCGCGCGGCGCGTCAGTGCAGGTCGGTGAGCAACGCATCGCCGTGGAGTCGCTTCGCAAGAGTTATCGCGAGAAGAAGTCACTGGCCGATGAACTCACGCTTGTTGTGGCGCAGCTTGCGCCGAAACGCGCCGAGCTTCGTGCGGCAAACGACGCACTTGCTGCTGGCCGCCGTACGTTTCAGTCGGCCACCTTGCTTGCCGCCCGCAAGCCGCTTCTCGAAGCGGCCGCAAGCGGCATCGTGCAGGCCAGGGCTGAACTAGTCGATGTCGACACGCAGCTAGTACGGGTCGCCGAACGCCGTGAGGCGGAGACGGTCCGCCTGCAGGCGGCGCTTCGCGATATCGATGCTGAGACCGCCAGGCTCTCCGCATTCGATGTCACGGCCGCCATCGCTGATCTTGATCGTCAACTGCTTGTGAACCGGGAAGCCACCATGGCTCTCGACGCACGCATCGAAGCCCTCATCCGTCAGCATGCGACGCGCGAAACACAGCGCGACGCGATGAAGGCGGAACTCGAGGGATTCGGTGCAATTCAGGAGCGGGCGGTGCGGCTATCCGATGAAATCGCAAACTGGAAGCTGCTGGCAAAGGGCCTCGGCAACGATGGCGTCGTGGCACTGACGATCGACGATGCGGGCCCATCGCTCACACAGACGGTTAATGACCTCCTGCTTGCGTGCTACGGCCCGCGTTTCGCCGTGGAAATCCGCACGCAGCGCGAGCTGGCGTCGGGTGATCTGCGCGAAGGCTTCGAGATCCTTGTCCATGACGCCGACAACGACAGCACCAAGACGGTTTCGGTGATGTCGGGTGGGCAGAAGGTCTGGATCAACGAGTGTCTGACTCGTGGCATCGCGCTGTATCTCGCTCGCAATGCGGGGCAACCGTACCAGACGCTATTCAGCGACGAATCGGACGGCCCCCTGGATCCTGCCCGCAAGGTGCAGTTCATGAAGATGAAGCGTGAGGTCCTCCGGCAGGGGGGCTATGAACGCGAGTTCTTCATCTCGCAGACGCCTGACCTCGTACTCGAGGCCGACGGCGTCATCGATGTTGAGGCCCTGGCTGCCTGATGTCGTTTCCAAACCCTGTGGGGAGCGCATCCCCGCAAGGGGCGCTCCTCGTCTTTACTCCGTGGAGCAACCATGTTCAAACCGCAACCTTCCGCTGCTGCCTGCACTACGCATGCTTTTCGCGCAGCAGCCCCCCGCATGGGCTGCGAGCACGTCGACACCCTGAACGGCTCGCACTCGCACCTGCGTGACCTTCTCGTCGATGGCCAATGGATCACGGTTTCCGTGACCGATCCCGCCCTGCGGCGCGCTGCAGCGTGACCTTCTTTGCCGCCTCTGACGGGGCGGCGCACCTCCGTTTTCTGGAAACCACACCATGATGAATTTTCTGATGCTGCTCGTCGCAGCAGCCGGCACCTCGTCCCTCACTGCATGCACGCACGCGCAGCTTCGCCACCAGGTGGAGAAGCCCGTGATCGTTGTGCATTCCCCCAGGCGCGAGCAGGGCGAATTCAGCATCTGTGACGACGGACGCGTGCTGGTTTATCCGGCAAGCCATCCGAAGTCCTGCGCCTGACCCGCATCACGCGTGACCCATCCAGCACCCTGTCCCCTTTCGGGGCGGGGCTTCGGTCTTTAAGCAGGGAGCCATTTGAAACGACAGATCGTGACCGCGACCGTTGCGGCTTCACTCGTCGCCGCAGCCTGCCTGTGCGCAATGTCCGCCTACGCCTGCACCCGGCCTCCACCGTCGGGTGTCTCGCTCCTGGTTTGACGTCTTCTCATCACCTACCCTGCGGGGCGCAAAGCCCCGAACGGGGACGTGCTCCCCCTTCCGGAACTGAACATGACCTATTCGTGTAACGACTTTTCTGACGACATTGTGCGTTGCCTCGTCGACGCCGACGTGGTGAGCGCCGAGGCGGTATCCGGCGCGGACATCGGCAAACAGGCAGACATTGCCATCGAGGGAATCATCGCGCTCGTGCTGGCGAATGACAATACGCGCACGGCGCTAGCTGCGACCGGTGAAGGTGCCTTCGCCGACGCGCTCAACCTCGCGAATGCAATCGCTGCGCAGCACACGCTTGAGTTGCCGCCGACACGTGCCACCTTCGCTGCGTTCGTTGCGACGCTGCCATGTGGCCAGGAATGGGCGAAGCAGATTCGCCTGCGTTCGGTGTAGGATGCGCACGATGATGCATCCGGCCACCCATTCCTGCCACAGCACGACGACAACCACGGCGGTGCAGGCGCGTGATCAACTGCGCTGGCGTCCGGACTTTGCCCGGATTCGAGGGAAGATCTATCTCGCCGTTGCGGACCAGATCGAGCAGGCCATCCGTTCCGGCTTCTTTCAGCCCGGAGATGCGCTGCCAACCCAGCGGAGTATCGCTGACGATCTGGGGTTCCACCTCAACACCATCAACGCCGCATTCCGCGAAGCGGCACGCCGCGGACTTATCGAGAGTCGTACACGTCGCGGCTCGATTGTTTCTCCGCCGTTACGTACCGCCTGAAAGATTCATGCGCAAGCGCTAACAGGTAGTCGCTCGGTACTCACCATCCCCGTTCGGCGAATAGCGCCTGCTACTTTCCAATTGGCGCCAACACCTGGCAAAGCCCGCGCATCCATACGGACGCGTGGGCCTTTCTCCTCCCGAACGAACGTGACAGCCAGTTGTGGCACCAGGGCAACAAGCGCTGGTCGTGGTTGGAAAGGGCGCCGGATCCGGCGTCTTTTCCACGCGTGATCACGTGAACCACAGCTTATGCTGTCCTAATACCCCCGCGCCATTGGCGCATCGACATCGCACCATCGGGCGACATCTTATCCACTCCCAACGGGCGCGCGCCCGTTGGGGTGCTCTCCGTGGCCTATTCAGGAGAGCATCACGACAACCAGCTTCGACCGGCTTCGCGAACGGCTGCTTGGAAAGACCGGCGTCGTTCGCGGAAATCAGGTGAACGCTCGCTGCCACGACGAAATGCAGATGCGCGTTGGCATCCCGCACCGTGGTGGTCAACTCGCGATCCACGCCTTCAAAAGCGACTATCCAGTGATGGTTTCGGCGAACGCCTTCTTCAATCGGAAGACACAGCGCTTCCGGCTGCCCCAGCATTCGCCGTTGCAGGACATGGACGTTGCACTGGATTCAGCCGGCTTCGTCGCCATGCAACTCTTCAAGTCGAAGGGACGGCAGAACGGCGTCGGTGGCATGTACCCGTGGTCCTATAGCGACTATCTGGAGCTCGCTGTGCTCATGCGGCCGAGCTGGTATAGCGCGATGGACCTTTGCACGGAGCCGGAGGTAACCAACGGCGGGCTTGATACCGCCTGGCGCATTCGCGCGACTGCCACGATGCTGGAGGGAACGCTTCAGATCCTCGATGCGTGGCAGTGCGAGTATGCGAAGGATGTGAGCGCCACAACGGTTACGGAGACCCTCAAGCCCCCCGTACCTGTCGTTCAGGGCTGGACACTCCAGAATTACCTTCCTAGAGAGCCTCGATCTGACGATGGAAGTGTCGGAACGGCACCGGTGGTTGGCCTCGCCGACGCTGTTGGGCCTGGGGTTCGTCTGTCGCCGTGATCTTCACCATCCAAAGCACGGACTCTATGCGATTCTGGACGGACTGGACGGGCGCCTGCCAAACGGGACGAAGCTTCACCGTATCGACACGCACACGCCCAGCAATCAGGTTGGCGGCGTCGATCTCTATGCGTTCGACAACCCGCCCGCTCCGGGGTAGTCCTGTAGCGATTTCCGCGCTCGATGAAGTCGTGAATGTCCGGTGTCATTTCGTAGTGGAAGAGGCCGGAACCATCACCCGCGACCAGGCGCACGGCGCCGAGCGTCAACCCGCGCACACCGTCATCAAGAACACGGTTCAGCACCTGGTCGCGCACGCTTGCCGAAACAACGGGGCTTGTGCACGCATCATCGTCCTGGTGAAGACGGATGATCGCCAGCCAGGGCCCCGTCATCAAGAACACGGTTCAGCACCTGGTCGCGCACGCTTGCCGAAACAACGGGGCTTGTGCACGCATCATCGTCCTGGTGAAGACGGATGATCGCCAGCCAGGGCTCCTGCACCGTGAACATGAAGCGATACAACATCGCCCCAGGATTGCCTCTTTCGTCCGGGTAGACAATTGGTTTATCAGGATGTCGAAACGACATGAATGTTCCTTCGGTTGGTTGGGCCACCGGGACTGGCGACCGTTCCAGGCTACAGCATGCGATACAAAGTCAAGTTAGCACGGCGCCAGCGGGAATCGTCGCGCGAAGGCGGACCACCGTACGATGACTCGCGAGTCCCAACAGGCTGCTCGCCTCATCGTTGGATTTCCCCGCGAGCAATAGCCGCCTGGCGTAGGTGTTGCGCAGGACGCGCGGGCTCATGTCCGGAAGCCTGACATCGACCGCCTCCAGCGCCGGGTGAACCGTTGCCCAGAGACTTACCGGTTGCAACGCTCCCTGCCCGCGCGGCGAAGGGAACAGCAGACCGTCCGCCGGCGCAACTGTCACATCTAGCCAGCCGCGACGTCCGTCATCAGCATCGTGCGGAACTCCGCGGCTGTGGCCCGTACCCAGGAGCAGGGCGACGATCGCGCGATCCCGGATCTACAGGGGAATGTCGGTGGGACGGGGTCGAACGTAGTCCTCCAGACGGCACCCGGCATCGGTGTCGAGGAATACGGGAACCGGTTCGCTGCCCGGCCATGCCGTGTCGCGCACCACGCGCGCGGCGGGATTGCTGTTGCGCACGTCCAGTTCGATAAGGTGGCGGCAAAGCCGGTCGATGAGCTTCGCGTACCGCAGCGCGGTAGTGGTGCCCGGCGCGCTACGCCGACCGAGATCCATCAGATAGCTCTCCAGGTGTTCGTCGCTGAAGCTTGCTACCGTCGCTCCGTGCTGGTGGAGATGACGCATGAACCGCGCGAACATCGCAGCGTGCTGTTTGGCGGAACGTGGGGCGAAACGCCGCCGGTCCGCGCCATCCGCGTCCGTCTCCTGCCATCGCCTGAAGGCAGCAATAGGAGCATCCAACCACTCGCATCGGGCATCCATTTCGACCGAATATACTGAATTTGCGTATTCGCACCTTAATACGGATCTTCGATCCGCATCGGGCTCACAGGGGAGAGGCTAGTATCCCCCGAAACTGGGACGCGGAATGCGGCGGAAGGTGGTGGTTTTTGTGCATTCTTCGACCGCAGGGCACCTGCTGCTGCGTAGGCCGGCGACTATTCGATGCGACCTGCTTCGCGCGGGGGTGACTCGCGGATCCACTGTTCGATCTCGTCGAACCGTTCGAAGACCGGCCTCGCCAGCCAAGACACGAACTCCGCCGACCATTCGCTCCATTTCAGATCCAACGGGTCGAACTCTTCCTCAATGAGCGATTCGTTCTCTTCGCGCAGGTATGCGAAAACGATGCTTCGACCGTCCCACCACGCGATGATGTGTTGCGTTACCCGCGCGGCGGTCCCGAGTGGATGGTCCCGCAACAGCATGCCGACATCTGCGCAAAAGCTCTCAAGAGTCGTCGTGACCATCTTCCCCTCCCGATCAGGGTTCGCTAGGCCTAGTGTACGCGCGTTCGGGACAGACCGGCCTCAGCCGTCGAATGGCAGTTCGCGCTGCATTGGGGTCTCGGCGGACGCACCGTCTATCGCACGCTCAAGCGAGCCGACACGCACGCCGATGAGACGAATGCGCCGATCCAGCGTCACCCGTTTCAGACATTCACCCGCCGCGCGCCGGATGGATGCCGCGTCAGTCACTGGCTCCGGCAGCGAGAGATCACGGGTGACAATCTTGAAGTCCGCAAACTTGATCTTGAGTCCAACGGTGCGGCCGCCGTACCCCTTGCGCTGAAGGTCCCCGGCGACCCTTTCACAAAGACCGGTCAACGCCGGCGTCAGGATTGCGCGGTCCCGACTCGCGTGCATGTCTCGCTCGAACGTCGTCTCACGGCTCATCGACTTGGGCTCCGAGGAAACCACGACGGCCCGATCGTCGACGCCACGCGCAATTCTTGCCAACCATGCCGCGTAGGTGTGCCCAAAGTGCTCCTGCAGCAGACCGGGATCCGCCGCGGCAAGCTCCCCAACAGTTCCGATTCCGATGCTAGCCAGGCGCTCGCTCGCGCGTGGGCCAATTCCGTTGACCTTCTTGGCAGCGAGAGGCCAAATGCGCGACTCGATATCCTCCATCGTGAGAATGGTCAGGCCGTCCGGTTTGTCGAGTTCTGAGCCGATCTTTGCTAGCAGCTTGTTCGGCGCTATTGCGATAGAGCAGGTGAGGTTCGTCGCCTGTCGCACCGCAGCCTTGATCTGTTGCCCCAACTGGGACGACTCCCCCGCGACATCGGTGAGGTCGATGTAGATCTCATCGATCCCACGGTCTTCTATCTGGTCGGTGAACGTGCCGACAGCGTCCTTGAACAGGCGCGAATAGCGACGGTAGGAGTCGAAGTCGGTCGGAAGCAGTATCGCATCCGGCGCAAGGTGCGCTGCCTTCATCATGCCCATCGCTGAGAACACGCCCAGAGCGCGAGCTTCGTAAGTCGACGTTGTGACAACGCCTCGGCCTACATAGTCTCGCAGTCGCGCGAAACGGCGCGTACCGTCGCGCAACATTTCCGGAGCCGCATTGCGGCCGCCGCCGATCACGACCGCTTTGCCGCGCAATTCCGGGTAGCGCAGCAGTTCGACGGACGCGTAGAAGGCATCCATATCGAG
This sequence comes from Paraburkholderia sp. A3BS-1L, assembly GCF_051125215.1. Classification (NCBI taxonomy): domain Bacteria; kingdom Pseudomonadati; phylum Pseudomonadota; class Betaproteobacteria; order Burkholderiales; family Burkholderiaceae; genus Paraburkholderia; species Paraburkholderia sp. A3BS-1L. Next base: position 192,097 of record NZ_CP120446.1, read on the forward strand.
ATGTGCAATCCGACGTGGACGATCGCTGGTCACGTCGTCGTTACTGCTGTATCACCGAGAAAGCCGATGAGCGTTCGCGCGTTGCGCTGCCCCTGGTCCTCGTAGTTGTTGTTGAACACGACATGCGTCTGCGCGACGGACGCGGCGATCTCCCTAATCTTCACAGACATTTCCGACAACTCTTCATCGTTGTAGTCGTAGTTGAACCGATCGTTCGCAACGGTCGCCCCTTTTATGTTCCACGTCTCGTGGTTGCGCCCGTGCAAACGCACCAGCGCAAGGGCAGCGTTCGTGACCTCCCAAACAGAGGGAATCGAATTCGCTGGCCCCTGCGGCTCATCGACGACGACGTTGACCAGCGCGTGTTCGCGCGCGAACGCGAGGGTCGACTCAGCGTGTTTTGTGTCGAACCAGCTGCGATTTCGGAATTCGACGGCCATCAGGTGGCGTCCCGCCATCCTCTCCGCGCAATGCTCCACGTGCGCACGCCCGTCAGGCGCCGAAGTGATCCACGGTGCGAACTGGAAATGCACAGCACCGAGTTTGCCCGCTACCTGCAGGGGCGCGATAGCTTCAAAGTAGCGCCGCCAAAGTTCGGCCCTTATCTCGTCGGGTATGTCCTTGTAGTAGAGGTTTTTCTTCTCGTTCTGAGGTAGCTCAGGCTGCATATCCTTGGGGAACATGTCGCGCTGTGTCTGATGCCCGGTGAAAAGGCGGAACGCCTTAATGTTGAAAATGAAGCTCGGAGGCGTACGCTCGACCCACAGAACGGAATTGCTGCCGTTTGGCATCGCGTAATAGCTGGAATCCACCTCAACGAGCGGAAACTGGCTCGCATAGAAGCGCAGGCGCGCCTCTGCGCTGCTGCAGCCGGGTGGGTAGAACCGTTTGCTCTTGATCAGGGTTGGGTCAGTCCATGATGCCGTACCCACGCGGATGTTCATCGGTGTCTCCTTCAACAGAAGTCTCGACTCACGGTCGGGAGTTCGCCAAGCAGCGCGGTAACATCGACGAGCCTGTTTGCAACGAGATGTCGGACCTCGCCTTCACGCTGCCAGACCCCATACACAGCGAGCAACGACGAACCGAGCGCCTCGCGACGGAACTTTTCAAGGACCGACTGCCAGACGATGATGTTCACGCTCCCGGCCTCGTCCTCGAGCGTCATGAACATCACCCCTTTCGCCGTGCCCGGGCGCTGCCGGACCGTGACGATTCCGCAGGCGCGCGCCAGTTGCCCATTACGATAGCGCATGAGCGTATCCGACGGCACGAGCCGCATCTTCGTCAGCCGTGGGCGGAGCAGGGCAAGCGGATGGCGGCCAAGCGTGAGACCGGTCGAACGGTAATCGCTCACGATCTCCTGTCCTTCCGTCATCGGGGCGAGGTCTGGTGTTTCATCGTCGTCGGCCGCGCCGCGCAGCAGGTCACGGTCCGGCACCGCGGCAACTGCCTGCCACAGCGCTGCGCGCCGCTCTCCCGCGAGAGAGAGCAGGGCGTTCGCGGCCGCGAGCACCTCGAGGTCGCGTCGGTCGAGCTGCGCTCGGCGAGCGAGATCGGACACATCGCGGAACGGCCGCACGGCGCGGGCCATCTCGATGCGCGCCGCCGCGTCCGCTTTCATGCCCCGAACAAGTGACATGCCTAGCCGCAATGGATCGCGCGTCGTGGGACCTTCAATCGCGCAGTCCCAGTTGCTCACGGTGACGTCGACGGGCAGCACGCGCACTCCGTGCCGCTTCGCATCCTGAACAAGCGCGGATGGCGAATAGAACCCCATCGGCTGGGAGTTGAGCAACGCACATGCGAATACCGTTGGTTCATGGCACTTCAGCCACGCGCTCGCATAGACCATCAGCGCGAAACTGGCTGCGTGGCTTTCCGGAAAACCGTATTCGCCGAATCCCTGTATCTGGGCAAAGATCTGTTCAGCGAACTCGCGCTCGTAACCACGCTCAAGCATGCCGTTGACGATGCGGTCGTAGTAGACGCCGAGGCCTCCCTTGCGACGCCACGCGGCCATCGCACGGCGCAACTGGTCGGCCTCCCCCGCAGAAAAGCCAGCCGCAAGCATCGCGACCTGCATCACCTGCTCCTGGAAAATCGGCACGCCCAACGTACGGGCGAGGGCCTGCTCCATCTGTGGACTCGGGAACGTCACCGGCTCGATACCCTGGCGCCGGCGCAGGTACGGATGGACCATGCCGCCCTGGACCGGGCCCGGCCGTACGATTGCGACTTCAATGACGAGGTCATAGAACTGCCGCGGCTGCAGGCGCGGCAGCATGCTCATCTGCGCGCGCGATTCAATTTGAAAGATACCGACAGTGTCTGCGCGGCAGATCATCTCGTACGTCGCAGAATCTTCCGGGGGAATGTCCTGGAGCTCGAACACTTCGCCGCGCTTTTCCGAAATCAGGTCGAGCGCGCGACGTACGGCTGAAAGCATACCCAGTGCAAGCACGTCTATCTTCAATAATCCTAAGGATTCGATATCGTCCTTGTCCCATTGAATGATTGATCGATCAACCATCGCGGCATTTTTGATGGGTACCAGGCGCGAGAGTTTGCCGCGGCTGATGACAAACCCGCCGCTGTGCTGGGACAGATGACGCGGAAAACCAAGCAGCAGGGTGGCGAATTCAGCCCACTGCACGATGAGTGGCGCCTGCGGGTCGAGGCCCGCTTCCTCAAAGCGGACGAGCAGGTCTTCCTTCGAGTCGAACCAGTGATGGGCCTTGGCAACCCGATCGACGATGGCCAGGTCAACGCCGAGCGCCTTGCCCGATTCCCGGAGCGCGCTGCGAGGTCGATAGGTCGTTACGGCAGCCGTCAGCGCTGCGCGCTCGCGCCCGTATTTGCGGTAGATGTACTGAACCACCTCCTCGCGCCGCTGGTGCTCGAAGTCGACATCAATGTCTGGCGGCTCGCCGCGTTCCTTGCTGATGAAGCGCTCGAACAGCATCGACGAGCGTGCCGGGTCCACCTCGGTCACGCCGAGGCAATAGCAGACTGCGGAGTTGGCAGCCGAGCCGCGACCCTGGCAGAGAATCCCCTCGTTGCGTGCGAAGCGCACGATGTCGTAGACCGTCAGAAAGTAAGGTTCGTACTGCAGGTCCGCGATGAGCGCGAGTTCGTGCTCGATCTGCGCCTGTATCTTGTGCGGAATGCCCGCCGGCCAGCGCCGGTGCGCGCCAATGTAGGTTTCCTGGCGCAGGTAGGCCTCGGGCGTGAAGCCTTCGGGTACAAGTTCGTCCGGATACTCGTAGCGGAGCTCGTCGAGAGAGAACGTGCAGCGACGCGCAATCTCGACGGTCTCGGCCAGCGCTCGCGCCGGATAAAGATTGGCCAGACGCAGACGTGAACGCAGATGCTGTTCGGCGTTGGGCGCGAGGTCATAGCCGCACTCGGCAACCGGCCGCCCGAGGCGGATCGCGCTCAGCACGTCCTGAAGCGGCTTGCGCGAGCGAACGTGCATGACCGGAGCGCCGGTGGCCACCACGGGCACGGCGTGGCGCGCTGCTGCCCGCTCGATCGCTCCGCGATGCAGGTCGTCCATCGCGCGGGCATGAAGCGTGAGCGCGATCCGCGCGCGCTCACCGAACGTCGCCGCAAACCATTCGAGTTGCGCATCGAGGCGCGCCTCATTGGCCGGGTACTCCGGGATGAGGATCGCCATGCAGTCCGGCAGTCCCTTCAGGTGTCCGTGAGAAGCCTCCGGGTGATCCAGGTCGCGTGCGGCGAGCCGGTAGCTTCCCTTTTCCACGCGCATGCGCGCAAGCGTGATCAACTCGCTGAGATTGCCGTAGCCCTCTCGCGTCATGGCAAGGGCGGTAAAGCGCAAGGCGTGCGAGCCGTCGGCATTCGTCAGCGCAAACTCGGACCCCACAATGAATGGGATACCCGCGCTTTTCGCTTCGACGTGCGCTCTCACGACCCCGGCCAGCGAGCATTCGTCCGTGACGGCGATTGCTGCATAACCCAGCTGTGCCGCACGCGCGGCGATGTCGTCGGCGTGCGAGGCACCGCGGAGGAAGGAGAAATTCGACGCGCACTGGAGTTCGGCATACGCCGGCAGTCCGCCAAAGTCAGGTGCAGGCATAAATTGCGCGCGCGGCCCAGCCGGCACCCGATCCATTGGACCCGGACACCCTGATTCCGTCTTTCCGCCCTCGACACTGTATATTTATACAGTGGTATTCTAGCGCAAACCGGCTGGCTGGCGAAAATATCGGCTTTCCCCGGAATAAACCGGACTGAGGCGGGCAAACATCGCGGAAAATCCGGCCACAACCGGTTCACAGCAAATGGAGCACAAACGATGGGACAGGCAAAACAGCGCGGGACGCAGGAACAACGCATCGCGCAGGCAAAGGCGAAGATAGATGCGTTGCGCCCGGAGAAGCTGGTGTGCGGTGCGTGCAAGACCGCATTCAACGACTTCGACGCACTCGACACGCGAAACATGGCGGGTATCCAGGCGGCGTTCGGCGGCATCTGTCCGTCGTGCGGGGAGACGGTGCTGTCCTTCAGCGGCGAGAAGGACGCTGTCGCGAACGCCATGCTGGCATGGCAGGACGCGATGGAAAATGAAGGCAAGCTTGGCAAGCAGTCGCCGACGGGTGAACACGTACCCTTCGATGAACAGAAAGACTCATGACGCTTTACAGGCGCAAGAGCGTGCCATTTCATGGCCCGAGCTGACGGGCCAGACACAGGATTGACAACCACTACACATATCGCGCGGCAAAGCCCCGCGCGCAGGGAGGGCCAGTCATGAGCACGCACGCCAACGCTGAGGTACTCCTCGCGTGGTTTCGCGAACGCGCGAGCGCGACGGTAAGCGAGATCGCGGCGTCCGGACTGATGAAGTCGCGCACGGCTTCTGATGCTGTGCAGTACGCGCTGCGTAATGGGGCGCTTGAGCGCATCGTGCGTTCAGGTGCAAGCGCGAAGGACCGGGTTCACTATCGGGCAACCGGAGTCGCGTTGCCCGCGCCCCGGGCGCAGGCAGGCCAGCTGTCTTTTGATGGTCTGCTGACCGCATGGGGCATCGTTCTTGAGCCGCCCCGGCTTCTGTCGACGGAGTCCTGCAGGCACCAGATTTCGGATAGCGGATTTCAAGATAACGAGTAGCAGGAAAGCGTTGCTGACGACATGGAAGCGCTCTGGTTCTGGTATGTCGCGGAACTGGAGAGGGTGGCTGCCATTGTGACCTGGAGGTCGACGTCCTGACGCGGGTTCTGCCGTGGTTTGCCTTCATGAAGCAGTCACCGGATTGAAGCGCGACAACAATCGTGCCGTTATCGAAGGAAAGCATCGTTAATCCTTTCCTGTCATGTCCCGAACCAGGCAAGGCGCGTAGACGCGCCGCTGCGGCATTCCACTGGCTGTTCGTTTGCTTCCCCTCCCGGAGAGGGCGGTGCGTCAGCGGATGATCGCATACCCCATCACGCTGTCCAGCCTCCGGCTGCAGCGCGGCGATCTTGCGCATTTCGTCACGATGGCACAGCTCATCGTCAGCACCTCACACCTCTTCGACGCGGGGTATGGCCGGGCGCGCATTGAGGGCTTGACCGAAGCGCACGACGCGCTCGAGCGCGGCCTGCGCGCGGCGCTGGGGTCTGGCATCTGGGGTATCGATCAGGCAATCTTCGAACTGTTCGCAGAACTGCTGACGTTACACGAGGAGCAGTTGCATCTCGCTCCACTCGAAGCCGTCACCCGTTTCTCACAACCCGGGCACCTGAGTCTGGCAGACGGGATCCGTAGCGTCCACCAGGCGGCGGCATGACGATCCCGCCAGAGGATGTCTGGGGCCGTTCGGCGCCAAAGCGCACTCGCGGCGGATAACTGGAGCACAGCGCTCACGCCCCTGTGCCAACTCCGGCATTTCAGCCAAACAGGCCGTGAAGAAACCAGCATGGCTCGCGCTCATCACGGCTGCCGACGCGCTCGCGAAATACCCAGTAGTGCAGATTGTTTTCGGCTTCGGCGACGAAATAGTCACGCGTCACGATGTGACCGTCCTGCCAGCCACACTCGATCCGCTCGCCGGGCGATACCATCCGCAGCGGCGTGCCGTAGAACGGACGGTGGCCATGCATGATGAGCTGGATGGGCACCTCGAGGAGCCATGCCGGGCGAGGCAAATCCCGCGGCAGATCGGTGCGTGAGGGTTGGGATTCGCTGCTGACCGGCACCCACTGCGCGGCGACTTCGGGACGGAAATCGGCGACGGGTGCCGCTCTCATCACATTGCCTGAACCCAGCCTTGCCGTGAGCAGTTCCATGAGGCGCGCGTGATCCTGGGGCGATCCTCCGGGTTCGGGAAACAGCGATTCGCTCGGAGCCTCGGCTTCCCGCACGTCCTTCGCTTCGAGCCTGAGTGCAATGACCGGGGCCGCGAGTTCGATCCGCGAGAGTCGCTCCTTCAGCAGCCGGACGAGGTGTTCTTCGTGCCACGTCGGTTCGCCCAGCGCGACTTCCACGCCCGTTGGGGGAATCGCATTGCGGCCGCGCTCGTGCTCGAGCGAGACAACGAAACGCGCAACGGCAAGCTGGCGGGCGGCAAGCCACCCCCGCTGAGAGTCGTCATTGCGCCGCGCGGAATCTAGCCAGAATCCCTCGCCGACTGTGGCTGGGAGGCCGGTCGGATCGCGTGTCCTCTGGGTTATACTAAATTATCTTTTACTAGTATAATTTATCCTCCAATGGATAATCTCGGGTAATTGCCATGTCGCAGTATTTCACCAGACAGAAGCTGGCCGCAGACTACTGCGACGCACTGACGGGCGACGGACTTGTGGATGCGAGTTCGGGCCTGTTCCTGGCCGCACCGCGGCGCACCGGCAAGACGACCTTTCTCCGGCGCGACCTGATGCCAGAGGCCGTCGAGAGGCAATGGCTGCCGGTGTATGTGGACTTGTGGGAGTCGCAGCAGACCCCGCCAACGCGACTCGTCGCGACGGCCGTGGTCAACGCGCTGCGCATCGAGCAAAGCCGGGTTGCCGGCGAACTTGCCCTGAAGTCCGGCATAAGCGCCGCGGCCGTAACCCTTGAGGATTACGGGCTTGAAAACGTCGGCGCTCCGGAGGGCAAGACACTCGCGGTTGCCCTTCGAACACTGTCCGAAGTAGCCGGCAAGCCGGTGATGCTCGTCGTCGATGAAGCGCAGGAGGTACTCAATTCTGCCGATGACCTGATGTTCTCGCTCAAGTCGGCGCGCGACACCGTCGGCGTCGATGCGCACGGTGGCCGGCGACTTTTCATCGTATGCACGGGTTCACATCGCGACAAACTCCTGCACCTCGTGCTCACGAAGAAGCAGCCGTTCTATGGAAGTTCTGTTCAACCTTTCCCGTTTCTTGGTCGCGACTACGTTGACTGGTACACCGGGCGAATCAATCAGCACCTGGCAGAAGACAACCGGTTTGAACCGGATGCCGTATTTGACGCGTTCAAGCTGGTGGGCCATCGCCCCGAGGTCCTGAAGAAAATCATTTCGGAAATCGCCCTGGATGAAGGCGCCGCACACAGTCTTGGAGAGCGGCTGGCTCGAGGGGCGATCGCACGGCAGGATGAAATCTGGGACGAGTATTCGAGGGCGTACGACAACCTGAGCAGGCCGCAGCAGGCGGTGCTCAGCCTGCTTGTCGAAGGCGGACCACAATTCGAACCCTTCTCTGAAGTGACCATCACCGCCTGCTCGCGGATTGTGGGCTCGACTCTCGCCGCGACTCACATCCAGAAGGCGCTCGACGCACTCCGCAAGAAAGACCTGGTCTGGCGTTCGGCTCGCGGGGAATACGCGTTAGATGACTCGTCATTCGGAGACTGGTTCAAGCGGAAGAGCGGGATGAAAACCGATGCGTCCGGAACGACAGGCGACATGGTGACGCCGGGCTCCTGAAGCCGCTTTTAGCGGCAAGCCCGGAGTCGTCTTGACGGGGCTGACTGCGACATGGGACTGTCGCCGGAGAATTTAGGTACGCGAAGTGCGCCGTCACAACCCGTCGTAGCCGATCCCTTCACCATTGCTCCACCGGCGGTCAAGGGGCGCCCGCATCCTCTGCGCATGCCTCGCAACCACCACGGTTGCCAGCAGCATCAACGAGCCGGATATCACGATCATTTCGTCGCGGCGCCGTGCGCGCTCATACGCGAGCCTGCCGGTGCAGATCGCGCGCTGCAACTGATTGACGATACCGGCTGCGCTCCAGAGTCGGACATGTCTGAAACAGGTGCCGCAGATCCAGCGAAGGGCGGGGCGCCAGAAGTCCTGCCCCTCGCCATGATCCCGTCGCATTGGCTCGTCAGGCGCTCTCCAGCCGGTGTATTTCCAGTCATTGGCCAGCTCGCGCGCGTCGCGTACTACATGGCTTTTTGCCCCATGGTGGAAGCACTATTCTTGATCGGCATCGAGTCGCAACTCGCGCACGTCCACGATCCTGGCGCAAGGAAGATGCGGTCTGGCTTCAGATCCTGGCTGACCCTTGATCATCACTTCAGGCGGCGGGAATGCCCTCTGTCCTGATTGTGGCCAGTCTGGTGCCAGCAAACGGGTCATTGTGCCAGTCGGCGCCAGTGCGCTTGTCTGCGTGCCGGTTCGGCGCCCCATCAAGGGCGAAATGCTCAAGAGACTGCCCGGCGCTGGTCGCCTGAACAATCCATTGCGGCGCAGCGCCCTTGCCATCCCATGTATTACCGGAAGCGTCGCGAAAACGCACCGCACACAAACGCGCCTGATCTGCCGCAAGTGAAGTAGCGATGTCTTCCGGTCTGATTCCAAATTCGGCCATCCGTCTGCGCAGATAGGCCACGATGCTATCGCGCTTTCTTTCATCCATTCGGTATTCTCCGCACAACAAGCTGTTGTTGGGCCGGTAATTGCAAACCGCGTGCCGCCAGGATAACACCCGACTCCAGCAGGCCATGCTGCGGTAGCGAAGTAGGTGGGGTATTCTCGAACGGCGCTCTGTTGGGAACAGCACACGAAAACGCAGCGACTGGCGGTCGCTTTCTTTTCAGACAGTATAAATCAACCGGAAGGTGCTGCCTGGTTAGCTCCCGCACAGTTTGTAATCTTGTGTTTCACTCATGAGTTCATGAACGGAATAGAGTATCGGTCACGCGAGCGACGAAACGCGGGATACGTGTCTGGGAAATGGAGAATCAAACTCAGGTTTTAACGTCCAGTAACACTGGAACTGCTGGGGCGCTGGGCATTCAGTTTGCACGGGCGTACTGATAAAGTCATAATCACCGCCATTGACGATGGCGTCAGCTCTGCCGGACAGACCAAACTTCGAAGTGCCTGGCAAACAAGCCAGGGAAGTTTCAGGATCGCCTGGTCGAAAAACTCACAGGGAGGATTGGAATATGGCTACTTTGGACGCAATCAACTTGAAAATTGCAAAGCTGCAAAAACAGGCGGCCACGATCGCTGAAAAACAGACGTCGGTTGGGCTGACGAAAATCCGTGACCTGATGCAAAAACACGGCCTGACTGTCGCTGACATCGAAGGCTTTGTTGCAAAGCGCCGCGGTCGCAAACCTGGGACGACGCTGGCAAAGGCGGCAGCAAAAGCCCCAGGTGCGGCCGTACATCACGTTGCGCCGAAATACGCGGATCCGAAAACGGGTGCGACGTGGTCGGGCCGTGGTCTGGCGCCGCTCTGGATTCGCGACGTCAAGGATCGTTCGAAATTCCTGATTGAAGCTGCGGCAACGGCCAGGACTGCCGACGCAAAGGCAGCGCCTGCGAAGAAGGCTGGCGCAAAGCGTGTCGTTGCTAAAAAGGCGCCGAAGACGGCAGTCGCCACTAAAAAGGCTGGCCGTGCAGCAGCGGTTCCGGCAAAGGGGGCGCGTGGGCGCAAGGCCGCAGCACCCGCGAAAAAGGCATCGGCGCCGCGCAAGGTTGCAGCCAGAAAGGCACCGGCCGCAGTTGAGGCTGCTGCCACGCCTGAAGTCGCAGCAGCGTAACGGCTAACGGGCGATCCAGTCGTAGCTGGCGGAGTGACATGCTGGCCACGCCGCATTCGCGGCCCGCTACGACTGATCACTCAGGTCCCTTCGCGCGTCGCCTTGCTGAGAGCGGCGCCATGTTTGTACATGAGGAGGTGCGGACACAGAGCCGCGCCGTCAACCCATGGGTTACCGCCTTGAACTTGTATCGCTCGCGTTGCCAGTTGACTGTCCACCGGAGTTGGTTCCTTCAACAGTTAGCCGGCTGATCTCGGTCGCCTGGAATGGGATGAGCCGCGCGCAGCTCGTGGACCGTGCCCGTCGGCTCGACATGCGTGCGTCGCTGCGGGTGCAGCCCGGTATCGGACCGGATGGGCTGACGCAATTCAGGCTCACGCTCAGTTTTGCGAACGGAAGCTTCGAGCTGATCGCCCATGTACGCCGTGTTGTTCGCCGGCGCACGGGCGCGCGACGCCAGAAACCGTCATTGCCTCCCGCGCGCGATATCCGGCAGCAGAGCCTCTTCTGAGTTTTCAGGAGGCTGGGCACAATGCCTGTCGACACCCAGGCATCACCGCTGAAAAAAGCCCGCTAGAGAATTCTGAGATTGCGAATCTTTCCGATTGCCGGTGAGCGTTCGACGATCAGGTTCGCGATGAACTCCGGCAGCAGCGCGCGCGGCACGTTCGCGGGGATATCGGTCACGAGCTGCGAAGGCACCTGAACGATGAATTCTTCCGGCGCCGTGGCGAGACTATGTTCGTACGCAACGCGGATGTCCATGCTGTTATCTTTCGGAGATGTGGTTGCCGGGCGCGCATGCAATGTGCACAGGGCTATGCAGCGTTATGGACCCAGTGTAGCGCGCGATACACCTGTCGTTGTTCTGTTGTGAGCGCTTGCGCGCTTTTGCCGACCATCGCAGGCTATACCGCCCGCGACTCCATTTCCCTGTGATGCAAGCCCGGCGTTTTGGTGCCCGTCTATGGGGGGCGGTTACCATTCGATGCCAGAATAACCGTATGACGTTCGCGTGAGCCTCTCTCACGTCCGCCCGTCCTTGTTCACCGACAGCCTTTAATGCGCATGAGCAGACTGATGTGCGAATGCGCGACGGGGCGCATTGATGACGTTATTGTGCAACCTGGAGATGACTGTCGTTGGTGCGGGTGTCATGCGCGACCCTACCCACCAGCTTTCCGAGGTAATCACTCGCCCTCACTACGATCTCCATTCGGGTCACGCTGAGCGCGCGGTCGTATTCATTGACCACGGCGGTGAGACCGTCAGTCAACGATTCAGGCACATTCCAGACGCCAGTGTGGTCTGCCTGATTGAGCACCTCTGCGAGGCCATGCTCAACGCGTTCGATGTCCGCGATATCGAGCTGCCCATGTCCCGCCCGGGTGATGAAGCTCGTGATGATGATGATCTGCGACAGGAGATTAACCAGCGAGCGGTCCGCTTCTCCACTGCGCAGACGCTCGAGCGCAATCCGTGCACGCAGCGCAAGATCCGAGGATTCCTTGCGGGGCATGGGCAGAAAGAGCGATTTTGCATGCGCACTGGCAGACGGACGACGCGGGGCGCGATAGTTCTTGTTTGACATGTTCGACAGCTGGCGAATGGATTTCGGGTTCGCATATTGGGACGCTTCACCGCAGCGCAAGAGCACCCGTCAAAATTTGTCCCTGTCTCGCGGGTCGTCGCGTTTTCTGTGTGGTCGCCTTTCGATGCCTCGATGCTGCCTTGTTGCGAAACCGCCTATAAACGCGACTAACTGTCCGCGCGCCGCGACTCCAGCAAGCGCCTGACGGCGCCCTCCGCTTTCCTGCGTTGGCGACACTCCCCACGAACTGCTGGAAAGTCGGAGCAGGCAGAGGGGCATTGCTGCCCGGGTCAGGAATAAAACAGGTGTGCCTTCCTCGCGCTGATTGCGCACGCGGAGCCGGAGTCTGTCGGCCAACTGACGTTCACGATGGGAGGCGCAATACCGGCTCGGTCGAGGACCTTGAAGACACGCGGGAAAGATGGGCTGGTTCACCTTGAAACGCGCTTCGGCCCGTCAAATGGCGTCGCGGGCCGCATTGCCCGCGATGACCTTCGAGGAATGGTACGCGGGAGCGATTCCGCTGTTCAGCGGACATCGGAACAACGGACCCGGTGAGTAGTGAGCTATGAGCAGGCGCTAGAATAGCCGTCCTGGTAGCTGTAGCCGCCTGTGACGCATCGGCCTGACCCGCGGAAACAGGAAGCGTGATACCGCAGGTGCGCGGCGCAAGGATTGTGGGAGCAAAAGCAGATGAACGATCAACCAAGAGCGAAGATTGGTGCTGTCGCGGGCAAGCTCGCGCAGGAAGCAATGACGACCGGACTGACGTGGGAAGAGATCGTCGCCGCATTTGGCCTGGCGGCGAAAGCGACCGCCCAGGCGGCCGCGAGTGCGGGCGATGCGCCGGAAGATGAATGCGTTGCACGCGCGCGCAGCTGCTTCGAAGATGCCTTCGCGCAGGACGTCCACGTCGTCATTGCGGATGGCGGTGCGCCAAAGGGCGAAGCCGAAGCCGATGAGAATCCGCTTCTGGCAACTGCCCGCCGTCGTCACATGTCCAGACTCCATTGAACGGCAGGCGAACTCCGCGCCGCGGATAGCGTGGCACACGCTGTTTGGTATGCCCAGGAAAACCCGGGCGAAAAATCCAGTCCCCGCCGTCCACGGCAGCGTCAGATGATTGACCTCTCCGGTCAGCCCGGCGATGCAGGTCGGTGGTAAGTCGACCTGACACGGCGTAAATTTTGTGCGTACCGGGACCCGGTCACCTCGATGCGCTTTATGTGTCATCGCGCGAGGGGCCTGGCACGCTACCACAGGCTCATAGCAGGACCGCCTGCTGCAGCAGTTCCAGCGCTTTCAGTTCGTCCAGGCGACCCGTGCGTGCCTTGCCTGCCAGCGTCTTGAGCAAGGCTTCCGCTATCGGCTCAATACCGTGAAGATTGTCCAGGCTCGTCATGGAAGCTAGCGCGAGAGCTGCCGGGTTTCGCTGCGGGACTGCGGACGCGGCGAACGACTCCGGGGTTGCCGGTGTCGCTGCAGGAGCCCCGTCACGACCTTCTTCAGGCAGGTGACCGGTAACGTCGCCGGGAAAACCATGCTCATGATCTTGCGGGCTGACAACGCTCATCCCTTCTTCTGCGGCGACATCCGCCGAAACAGCAGACGGGTTTCCCTGATCGGCCGCCCGCGTACGCTGCGCACGCGCTTTCGCACCAGCGGATTTCACTGGTACGTCATGATTTGTTGCGGGCGCAACCGGTTCATGCAGTTGAGCGGATGCGCGTGCGCGCGAAGCAGGCGCAAGCATACGCGACACCGACGCTGGAATCTCGGCTTCGGAGCGCGGGGTGTCCAGCCAGCCAGCTGGCAAGCCAAGCCGTTCCGTGAACCGGTTTGCTTCAACAGTGTCCATGCGTTTCTTGCCATGCAGCCGGTGGGCCATGTTGGAGCCACTCAGGTCCATCACCACACCCAGTCTTGCTTTCGAGCCGTTTCGACTCGTGAGAACGTGGAGGTTCGCGCGCCGGATGTTTTCTACGTCGGCGCCATCGTTGAGTGCCAGTGACTGCTGCTGGGCCGGTTCAGGCGACGTGCCGTGTTTCGAACGCGAAGCTTTTTGCGGCGTACGGGCTTCGGGCTGTCCAGCCGCTTCGCCCGGACTGGTCTTGACGGCTTTGGGCGTACGGCCAGTTGCTTTTCTGGGCATTTGTGCATCCTCGGACAAACTGTCTTCAAGAGAGGGTTGCGGGTCGACGGTCAGGGCAGAAGCCGGCTCGAGTGCTTCGGACTCTGCGTCTGGTTCGTCGTCGGGTTGAATGAAGTCGAGTGGTGCCTTCAGCCGGGCGATAGTCTCGGCTGCGAGCCCAGGATTGGGCTGGTCAAAAAAACCTTGTGGCAACCCGAGCGTGGTTTCGATGTGAAAGGCAGTCTCGGGTGTGAACCTTTCGCCCTTCAGCAGTTCGGCCACGCGCGTCATGCTGGATTCAAGCGCGATGGCGATATTCTCTGCGCCTACCGTATCGACCAGAAACTGGAACGACCGTGTCTTGAAAATGGAGGCGGTCTGGGCGGAGTCCTGAGCGGGCGCCTTCACATACGGTTGTCTTGGCCGGTTGGGCTGAGACTTCTTTTCGTGGCGAGCCTGGCGTTGGCCGCTGTCGCGGGATCCCGCATATCGCCCGCGGGCTTGATTCATAAAGTAGGGCTCCATGCGATCGTTGGAATGTATTGATTATAGATGGGGTGGTGTGGGTATTTGATGCGTCATTCGCACCATGACGCGTAAATGTACGCCCGGGAGAGGGCGGCGGGCTCCTTGAAGTACCGGTTCTCCGTGAACGGGTATTGAATAAAGAGGATAACGAATGAAGTCGCGCAGGAATTTCAGGTAACCATTCATGGATCCGCGATGAACCCGGCGCCCTGGTCAACGGTGCCGACGGCAAGCCGATATCCCTTTCAAGGCAGGGCGCGGCATTCTGATTATCACAGCAATCGGCGCTTCGGCGAATGGAGCGGGGGCTCTACTGACCTGCTCATCACGCCGGCCGCCGTCGACCAGCAGCTCGACCACTCGATCATTTTCGAGTGCAACGTGCTTCGCCTGACAAGTCATTGGGGAGGATTTTCAGTTTTCGGTGATTCGAAAAGTCACGGAGAATACTCGCGTTTTCGTCGTCCCGATGGTCTGTCACACCCCCTCGCAAGGTTTCAAATAGCACGCTGTAATCGCTCAGCGTTAGTGCTGTGCCTTTGCTATCCATCGAATGGAGCCGGCCGAACCGTCGGGGCCGTTTTCCGTGGACCGCACTTTGTCAGCATACCAAGGCAAATGAATCCGCTGGCAAGAAATGACATTTGCTCTACGGTTCATTCCGCTTCCTCAACAAGCCCCCCATCGGGAACACGATTCTTCTAGTTGACGATGACCGGAAGACCCTGCGCCCACTCCGCATACTTCTGGAAGAAGAGGGATGCCGTGTGCTGACTGCGCTCAGTGGGGAAGCGGCCATCTCCATCACTGAAGTGGATAGACCTGACCTCATCGTAACGGATTGGATGATGCCAGGTATGGATGGCGTTGCTCCGTGCCGCTGGCTGAAAGACGACAAAGTGACGGCGGCCATTCCCGTTGTCATGCTTTCAGCCGCGCAGCCGCCTCACTCGGGCGAACGCTTGTGAGACGTCCTGTTGATGAAGCCGACACCGATACGCCGTCTCATCGAAGTGGTCAATACGCTGCCAGAGATGCATCCGTAAATTGCGGAACAGCAGAGTAAGCGCCCGGCAAAGACACCCCTCAGCCTAAATTGCCGTCAATCAAGCTGCAGCAGGCGCCCAGCGATGCGGCAGAAGTGCGGCGATGTCGTCGGCTCGATGGGTAGGCAATCGATTGAGGACGTCTTTGAGGTAGACGTACGGATCGTGACCGTTGAGCTGCGCGGAGCGGATCAGGCTCATGATCGCAGCGGCGCGTTGGCCAGCGCGCAACGATCCTGCGAACAGCCAGTTGCGGCGATTACGCTCAGATCAGCATAATCGCCGCAACTTCATGTTCGCCGGCTCCGACAGCGGGGGCGAGCGGGCGGCAGCGATGTACTCCCTCATTGGGACCGCACGTCTGAACGGTCTGGATCCCGAAGCGTATCTCGCCTACGTACTCGAACGCATTGCCGAGCATCCGGCCAACCGCATCGACGAGCTGCTGCCTTGGAACGTCGCACCGCACTTGCAGGCAGCCGCGAAAGCCAGGCCCATTCGATAGCCGTTCTCGCCGCGCCCGTCAACTCCCAGCACTACGGCCTCGTTCTGATGCTTACGTTGTTTCGAAGTCGAGTACTGCAACAGTTTGCATGTTTCTTTCGTTCACTAATCCGTTGATGCCGTACTACGCACGCTTCCCCTGCACGGATACTGCTGGGCGCGCGGCGGCGTCGACGCCTCGCAGTTCTGGTCGGCTGTGCGCAGGAACGGCGCCCACGTTGCACCGGGCGAGGCGGCCCATGCCGAAAGCGTCGCGACGAGGTTGCGCATTGCCGTCGAGAAGGCTGTTGAGCTTCTGGCGCAAGCCGGCGTGTTCGCGCGGACTGTCGCCGGATGCCTGCCAAAATCCCGAGTGCAGCGGACCGGTAGGCAACGCGGTGCAGAACCCGGACCTGCCGGGGTCAGCTCTTTCTCGCAGGAGCGAGAAGCTCGGAACGTCCGATCACGTCTCTCGTGCTCTCCGGCTTGTCTGAATCCGAGAATCCGGCCGCCTCAAGAATGGGTGTAAGGCCCTTGAGTTCTGCTTGTGGCTTGGCGCTTCGCACCGTCGCCATGCCCTCGTTCCACGCGTGCAGCATCTGCTTTGCTATCCAGTGCCATCGGGGTTCGTTCTTTGCGGCTTCGACAACCTCTTTCCCTGTTGACACGGCCGAATCGCAGAGCGCCTCGACCATCTCGCGATAGCGCCGCGGCGGGATGCCCAGCCGCGTGTTGAAGAATCGCTCCAGTGTTTTGCCCGGTGCCCAGGTCTTGCGCCCGTCGACGCCAAGCCCGGGTGGATTGCTGGCGAAGCGAGGGTAAGCCTGGGTGGTCACGATGTCGTACACGGGTGTGTACACGACGTCGTCGATGTTCGAGTAGAGAAGAGCAATGTTCTTCGAGTGGCAGTCCGCGTTGCGAACAACGTAGTTTGTCAGTATCAGCCAGCCAAAATGTTCGGCCTGCTGTCTCCAGTTCGCGCTGCTGATGTAGGGCTTCGTGGCGTTCAGCACCTGCTCTGTCGAGGGCCGATACTTCTCATGCGGTGGGAGACCGAGGAGACTGCATGCGTCCTCGACGCCGTATGCAGGCATACCATTTCCATCGACATCGAAGCGGTCGACGACCAGCACACGCCCGTCGTCAGACATGGTTGTTTTTGCCACTCGAGCGACGTCGAGCCTTGCGAGCACCCGCATGGTGTAATGCTCGTTGAACCCAAGGTAGGGCGTCTGCTCGTCGGAACCCTTGATGATGTGCCGGCTGGTGCGCAGCGTCTGCTTGCCGACTGGCGTTTGCGCGGAGGAAACCTCCGGCGCCAGGAACTTCGGCACCGCGCCCGAGATGGCGGCGCGCGCGTAGTACCTCACCAGCTCCGCGAAGTGCTGGGTCGAGACGTCCTGATGAAGCAGGGTATTGAGGTCAAGCGGGTCGAGCTCACCACCGGGCTGGCCGCCCTCAGGCGCCACTGTCACGCGGCCAATGCCGGCGCCGCCTATGACGGCGAGCAACGACAGGTCCGTTCCGTCGAGGAGGGGGCCGAATTCCTCTCGAATGACCTCAAGGAGGAATCCTTCGGGCAGGTTCTGGCGAAAGAATGGGTGCAAATCGCGGGGCCACACCCACGGCTCTTCGCGAACCGGCATGGTCAGGCTGACGAAGTCCTCGGGTGACGCGTCCGTGCCGTACCGAAGCGCATAATTGTCCTGATGGCGGTACAACTGCGCGACGGGCTTGCCCTTGACGTAGACGTGAAGGCGCATGCTCAGGCTCCGGACTGTTTCTGTTCTGCGAGCACGTCGTCGAGCGTGCGGGCATGACCGCGCTTGACGATCCGCAGGTCGTAGCCGGCCGCTTCGAGGAGCCGGACGAGCACCGCCACGCTCATGTCGCCACGCGCGAGCGTCTCCATGCGCGCGAGCGTGGTGCGAGCGACGCCTGCGCGTTCAGCAAGGTCTTTTTGCGAGAGGCCCGCGTCGCTGCGCGCCTGCTTGAGCATCTCTCCAACGTCTGCCAGATTCGTCACTTGTAGCCCCAGGGCGTCACAATTGGCTGAAAACGAGAAAAGTGTAGCCTGTAGGCTACAAGCCGGCAAGACTTGATTGTGTCCATTGGGCGACCAAAAGGCGGAGAATCGGTCTTTTTGCAGCCTGCAGGCTACAAAGACATCGCCGCTGCGTGGGCTTGAACCGGCCCCTCCGAATGACCGTTGCTTGGTGGGTCCGCAGGTACCCCCGCTGCAGTCATGGCGGCAGCGTCCGTACTGCCAGCTCTTGAAGCTCTTGCGTGGTTCGCCCGCAGGCCGGGCACACAACAGTCCGCACGGCGGTAGAAATCCCAAACATTCGGTCAGTCGGGTGATGGCGCGGGTGTTTGCCTCACATCGTTCAGGATGCGTGCTGCTTCGAGATCCGCCGCATCTGACATTCGGGGTGTAATGTCGAGATTCGACTGGCGAACGGGGGCCAGCGGGGACGGCCATTCGGCCGGACATCGAATGGGACAATCCTACCTTTCTACTGTGCTAACTCATCGCCTTCAGGATTGAGCGAACGTGAGGGTGTCCCCTGGCCGCACCACAGATGTCATCGGTGCGTAGTGGTCCGTTGTCAACGACGGAGCCGCCACTTGGACGTCCGTATTAGAGCTCCACCCAACGTCCCAAGGTGGCCGATTGCGGCGTTCAGGACATGAATGTTTTTCCTGTTTCAGCCCCCACCAGGCCAGTCCCGCCGGCTGAACGCGCTGCGGCGGTCTACGGCAAACTCGGGCCGGTGGGCGACACTGGCTAGCTGGCAATCTGTCGCGACCGAAACGGCGAGTCCTGGATCTCCCGGCTAAGCGATCGAGAAACGTTTCACTCAATCGAGTTTCGCCGCTATCTACGATACCTGTGTTCTATATCCGGCAGCGTTGCGCAACTTGTTGATGCCCCTCGCACTTACGGCCTGTTTCGCGAACGCTGGAAGGACGCCACGCACGAAGGATGGACGCGCAATCCGATCAAGGATCTTCCCAATCTGGAACCTGCCTCAAGTAACAGGTTGTTGACCTTGTGCTCGACGGCCGCCCCGGATGCGCGTAGAGGTTTGGCTAACTTGGGCGGATTCAAACATGCGGTGGGGACCGTCTGACGCGCGAATTATCAATTCCGGAGTCCACACCTCCTGTAGCTCATGCGGCGACCTGCCGGCAAGCCGCTCAAGCAGCATTTCCGCCATCCGCTTTCCAGCACGATGCGTCTCCGCGGAAAAAGTCGTCAGCGCTGGCTGCACATAGCGTCCGATTGGATGATTGTCTCCGCCGATCACGCCGATATCACGCCCTGGGACTTTGCCGGTTTCCGAGATCCCGCGCAGCACCCCCAGGGCTACCAGGTCATGCCCACAGACGATGGCCGTCGGCGGCTCTGGAAGTGCCAGCAACTGGCGTGCTGCGTCCGCACCGCCTTCTTCCGATATCGCCGTTTCGATGCAAAGTGTCTTGTCGTATTTGATTCCGGCGGCCCGCAGCGCTTCGACATATCCGCCACGCTCGAGGTGGCTGAACATCAGGTACTCCGGTGCATGGACGAGGGCAATCCGCCGATGCCCCAGCGAAATGAATCGCGCACATCCGGCCCGCCCCACGACATGATGATCGATATCGACGTAAGGAAAATCGTTGGACGTTTCGCTTCTGCCAAACGCGACGAACGGAATCTCCTGCTCGAGAAGGTAGGCAATGCGCTCGTCTTGCCGGCGCGTGCGCCCGAAGAGCAGTGCGTCGACGCGCTGGCGTTCTATCAGACGCTTGAACACATCCAGTTCGGTTTCCACGCTTCGCGCGGACGCGACGATCACCTGATAGCCGGTATTGTCCATCGCATCGTTCACCCCCATCAGCATGTCGAGAAAGAACGGGTGAGCGAACGACGTTTGCGGAGGCGACAGAACGAACGCGATGGTGTCAGCCGTTTGCCGGCGCAAGCGACGTGCGGACGGATCCGGAGAAAACCCGTGCAGTTCGGCAGCTGCGAGTACGCGCTTGCGAGTTGCCGGGCTCACGTCGTCGCGGCCGTTCAGTGCCTTCGAAACCGTGCTGGTGGACAGCTTGAGCATGGCCGCAAATTCCTGGATGTTCATCCCGGTTGTTCTCCTCAAGTGGGCTTCGTCGACACATCGAAAACGATTCCTGAATTCTACTCGTTCCGGTCAATCATTGAGAACCAGCCGCGGCAAATCACTCCAAAAAACGATTTCGATTCCTGCTACGAATTTTGCGAGGCGATTTTCGTACTTCCTGGGCAGGTGAGTATTAACAGGCTTGCAATCCACGACGACATGCCCACAGGCATCGCTCGTTATCAGTGTTTACCCGTGGCGGCCGCGCGAAATGCACCGTCTGGTGGTGCCATTCGTTTCCGCTCAAAAGCCCTGCGGGGCACGGGTTGAGGCCAACACGTCGGCCTTCGGAGGATCGAAAACGATTTCGTAATACTTATACGACGCTTGCAAATTGAGTATGACGCTGCTATCTTTGTTTCGAAATCGTTTTCGAAACAACGTGCCAACGGCGGTCATAAGGTCGGTCCCTGTTACCCGCAGTGGGCGGTACATCAGTTTTTTATGAGGCCGCCTCGTGTGGCCGAGAAGCGTGACAAGAACTGCAGACGCGCGACGGCCGCAGACAAATGCCACGTAACTCCACTCTTGCTGACAGCGTGATTCGCGATTAACCGGTATCTCTACTTGATGGTGAGCGTTTTGATAGAACACATCCTGACTGACAAAGCACCGTTGCCGCGCGGGCACTACGCACAAGCGACCAAAGTAAACGGGTTGATATTCGTTTCGGGCCAACTGCCACTGACAGCCGGCGCCAACTCCACGCTCGTCGAAGGTCTCGACGCGCAGGTTCTTCAGGCACTTTCAAACGTGCGAGAAGTGCTGGTGGCGGCGGGAAGCGACCTCAGCCAGCTGCTGAGCGTACAGGTGTTCATTTCCGACATTGAAGTCTGGCCGCGCGTGAACGAGCTTTACCGGGAATTCATCGGTGACCCTGCGCCCGCGCGAACGGTCGTGCCGTGTGGACATCTCCACTACGGTGCAGAGGTGGAAATCAGTGCAATTGCGCTGAGCAATGACGCGCGCTAAAGACCAATTAGATCAATAGCGCGCCGGGTCGAGAAGGCGGTTGGCCAGGTTATCGGCGCGACCCAATCGGCAATCGGCAATTGGGAGCGGCACTGCATACGCAGACCATCTGGAGCAGGGGAGATCGAAATGCAAATGTTTGACTGGTATCGGGTGGCCGCGCCAGCGGAACGGCGAACGTTCTGGGGATGCTTTTTGGGGTGGAGTCTGGATACGTTCGACAATCAGGTTCTGGCATTCCTTTTGCCGGTCCTGATGGCGGCGTGGCACTTCTCCAAGACGGAGGCGGGTTTGATCGCCACTTCGTCTTTGCTTGCCGCGGCGTTCGGGGGATGGGTATCTGGAATTTTGAGCGATCGCCACGGGCGCGTGCGAGTATTGACCTGGTCGATCATCTGGTTCACTGCGTTCAGCATCATCGGCGGGCTCACCAATTCGTATTATCAGCTACTGGTCGTGCGAGCGCTGCAGGGTTTGGGATTCGGCGCTGAATGGGCCGTCGGCGCCGCGCTGATGGCAGAGGTGATCAACCCCGCCCATCGAGGGAAAGCGCTCGGCCTGGTTCAGAGCGGGTTTTCGGTAGGGTGGGCGCTTGCCGCAGTCGTCACGGGTTTGCTTCTCGCGTATCTGCCTTCATGGCTCGCATGGAGATCGGCGTTCTGGGTCGGTGTCATTCCCGCACTGATCGTGTTGGCGATCCGCCGATATATTCCGGAGCCGGCAATATTCCGCGAGATGAAAGAGGCGACCGGAAGCAGAACGCTGGCAAGCTGGCGCTCGTCGTTTCGCAAAGATGTCCGGCGTTCGAGCCTTCTTGCCGCGCTGCTGGTTACCGGCCTTCAAGGCAGCAGCTATGCGGTCATGATCTGGTTGCCGACGATGCTGGTTCAGATCCGCCATCTGCCGCCGTCGTCCGTTGCAATGATGGTGACGATGATGAGTATCGGCTCTTTCATCGGACAGGTGGGCTTCGCTTATATCAACGACTCACTGGGCCGCAGGTTCACCGCGATTGGCTTCTGTCTGTTCTCCGCGTTCCTGACTGGCTGTTACTTGCTGGTGCCAATGAACCCGTGGTTATTCGCGCTACTGGGGTTGCCCGTGGGGATGGGAATTAATGGCGCATTCGCGGGCATTGGCCCGATGTTGTCCGAGCTTTTTCCAACACAGATCCGCACTACTTGCATGGGCTTCTCGTATAACGTCGGCAAGTCGCTTGGAGCACTGAGTGTTGCGCTCGTCGGCGTTGCGGCAGAACACCTCGGGTTGGTCGGATCAATCGCGCTGTTCTGCATTATCGGCTATTCCTGTGCGCTGCTTGCGCTGGCATTCCTTCCAGAGACGCGCGGACGCGATCTCTCGAATATTGCGCCGATCGACGATTCGTACGATCAGGCAGATATGTTGGAGCCGGCAACCCCTATACGCAGATAGAAGTATCGATCTTTCCCGAGCGCCCGGACATTCGGTTTTGTTCACCTTGCTTTTGCGCACGTTCAGACATTGGAGATACGCATGAGTTGCAATTCGGGAATCGATGTCGTCGATTCCGGAGCGGAGGTCCAATTTTATGATCCCGCCGCAGGCCATGGCTTGCCCCACGATCCGTTCAAGGCGATCGTCGCTCCGCGCCTGATTGGCTGGATATCGACATGTTCGCCGAGCGGCCAGCCGAATCTCGCTCCGTACAGTTTTTTCGGTGCATTCGCGGCATTCCCGCCGATCATCGGGTTTTGCAGTGAGGGCCGCAAAGACAGCCTCCGCAATATCGAGCAAACGCACGAATTCGTGTGGAATCTGGCGACGCGTCCGCTCGCCGAGCAAATGAACCGAACGTCGGCGACTGTCGCTCCGGATGTCGACGAGTTTCTACTGGCGGGCGTGACACCGGTCGCGGGACGCAACGTATCGGTGCCGCGTGTCGGCGAATCGCCTGCGGCGCTCGAATGCCGGTTGCTGCAGGTTTCTCAGCTTCACGATCTGCACGGCAAACCGACGGATAACTGGCTCGTGCTCGGCCAGGTGATCGGCGTGCATATTCTGAAGGCGTATCTGAAGGACGGTCTGTTCGACACGCATGCCGCACAGCCGATCATGCGGGCCGGCTACCGCGGTGATTACACCGGGATTGGCGACAGATTTGAAATGATTCGCCCAGTGTCGTGAATTTTTTGAGTCGCTCATAAAAATTCGGAATCGTTTTATACCACCCCATGTTTGTGCTTGGCCGCTAATTGTTGTTGTGCCACCTTAATTTTTATCGAAATCGTTTTCGTAAGTGAGAATGACCATGACTCAGACTGACAGCGAAGTGTCCATGATCCGGGAAACCGCGCGACGTTTCGTGCGCAACCGGCTCGTGCCGCTAGAGCAGCAAATCGAAACAGATGACGATGTAAGTACGCAACTGCTGGCGCAACTGCGTTCGGAGGTTGCCGCGCTTGGTCTGTACGGCTTCAATCTTCCCGAGAGCATCGGCGGACCGGGGCTGTCGGCGGCTGCCAAAGTGGCCATTCTGGAAGAGGTCACGCATACGTCGGTGCCTCTGAGCGAGGTGTTCGGTCACCTTCCGCTGCAACTGACCCAGACCAATGAAAGTCAACGAGCCGAGCTTCTACCGGACATCCTGTCCGGAAAGAAGATCGTCACCTATGCGTTGACCGAGCCCAACGCCGGATCGGACCTCAGCGGGCTTCGTACCCGAGCGGAAAAAGTGGCGGGCGGATGGGTGCTCAATGGCAGCAAGCATTTCATCTCGCACGCCGAGACCGCGGACTACATCATCGTGCTCGCTGTCACTGAACCGTCGGCCGCGTTGAAGAACAAGCTGACCACGTTTATCGTCCGGCGCGGCAATCGCGGTGTAGTGGGAATGACGCGTTACCGGAAGATGGGCTGGCGTGGTTATCACCTCAACGGGTTCACCCTCGAAAACTGTTTCGTTCCCGACGAAGATCTGCTGGGTGAGCCTGACGCAGGTTTTCTCGGCATGATGCAATCGATCAATCAGGACCGGTTGCTGTCGGCCAGCCGCTCACTCGGTCTTTCGTCGCGCGCACAGGCGATGGCCTGCGAATATGCGCTCGAACGCAAGGCATTCGGCGCGAGTCTTTCGCAGCATCCGGTTATCCAGTTCATGGTCGCCGATAACGACGTGGAGATCGAGGCGGCGCGAATGTTGATCCGCGCGGCTGCGGAAATGATCGAGCAGGAAGATTCGCGGGCTCACGTCGCTGCATGCCGTGCGAAGCTCTACGCGAGCGAAATGGGATGCAGGGTAACGGATCGCGTGCTGCAGATTTTCGGCGGCATGGGTTACATGACCGAACTGCCGATCGAGCGATTCTATCGTGACGCGCGCGCATTTCGTATCGGCGAAGGCACATCGGAAATGCAGCGTATCCAGATCGCTCGCGCCGCATTTGCCGTGTCCGGAGGGCGTCATGGCATTTGATCTGCTTGAATCGGGCGAGGCCGATCTGGTCGCCGTGCATCACGGCGAAAGAACAATGAGCCGCGGTGAGCTGCGGATCGCGTCGCGAAGAGCAGCTTCGTTTCTGCTCGAGCTGGGGGTAAGGCGGGGCGAGACCATCGCCGTCTGGTTGCCGGATGGCGGCGTGTGGCTGCAACTGTTCTTCGCGGCAGCACAGCTCGGCGTGCTGATGGTGCCGGTGAGTACGCGCTTCAAACAGCAGGAAGCCCAACACGTCGTCGATACTGCGAAAGCGCGCGTCCTGCTCGTGCCACGGCGCTTTCTGGATTTCGACTATGCGGGCGCGGCCCGTGAAATTCAAGCGTCCAGCGATGTGTTGCAGCACGTCGTAGAGGTGAGCCAATTCGATGCGTTCGAATGGGATGCCTATGAACCGTATTCGAAGTGGGAAGGCCGCGACACGGATCTGTTGTGCACCTTCACCACATCCGGCACAACCGGTCGGCCCAAGCTCGCGGTTCACACTGCAGGGGGCATTGCCCGTCATGCGCGCAATGCGGCTCGCTTCAACGACATGAAGGTCGGCGATGTGGTTCTTTGTGCGCTGCCTCTTTATGGCGTGCTGGGATTCGTTCAGGCGATCGCAGCGCTCGCTTCGGGCGGTACATGCGTGCTGTTGCCTGTGTTCAAGGCGCAAGCGGCTGCCGAAGCCATCGAGCGTCACCGCGTCACCCATTTCTTCGGCTCGGACGCGATGATGGACATGGTGCTGAATGCCGGAGATTCCTCGTTGGCCACATGGCGTCGGGGTGCATTTGCGGAGTATGCGAGCCTCGGTCAAAGCGTGATCGCGCAGGCATGCTCGGCCTGGGGCGTCCGATTGACGGGGCTCTATGGGATGTCCGAATGCCTTGCAATGACCGCGATCGGCGATCGCGACGGCGATGCACAGCAAAGAGGTCTACCCGGCGGTACACCGATTTCCCCCGAGATTTCGTTTCGGATCGTCGACCCGGTAACCGGTGCGCCATTGCCGGACCGACAGCAGGGCGAATTGCAGCTTCGCGGCTATAACGTGATGGCGGGATATCTGAACAATCCCGCCGCGACCGCGGAAGCACTGACACCCGACGGCTGGCTGAGGACTGGCGATCTCGCTTATGCCGATGGTGGCGGGTTTTGCTACTCGGCGCGGATGAGGGACAGCCTGCGTTTGCGCGGTTATCTGGTCGATCCGGTCGAGATCGAGGACTTTCTCGCACGACATCCGGGTGTTGCGGCGGTGCAAGTCGTGGGGGTCCACATCGACGGCGAGGGAGACGTTGCGGTTGCGTTTGTCCGCAATTCCAGCACCCCCGCGACGGAGCAGGAATTGCTCGTCTGGTGCAAGCAGGGGATTGCCGGTTTCAAGATTCCGCGACGCATTCTGGCAGTGGAGTCTTTTCCGCAACAGGACGGCCCCAATGGCGTGAAGATCCTGAAGAGCGTATTGCGCGACATGGCAGCGCAAACGCTTGGTGTTGCTCAACATTCATCTGCAACGCGAGAAGTCCATCATGAAGCAAGCTGAAATTCGCTCCGACATCGCGTGGGCGACACCGACGAAGGTCGTCGTTCACGGTCTGGACTTGTGTGAGGACATCGTCGGCAAACTCGACTTCGGACAAATGGCGTTTCTGCAACTGTTTGGGCGATTGCCTGAAGAGCTCGAACTGCGCATGTTCAACGCGATGATGGTCATTCTGGTCGAGCACGGTATTACACCTTCGTCGCTGGCAACGCGCATGACTTATGCGGGCGCGCCTGAAGCGGTCCAGGCTGCCGTCGCGGCGGGCCTTTTGGGATTGGGTTCGGTATTCGTCGGATCGCTGGACAACGCAGCGCGGCTGTTGCAGGCGTCGCTTCCCGATCCCGCCAACGTGCCTGACATCGGCGCGCTCGCCCGTGAGATCGTCCATGACTACCGCGCGCGCAAGGAGATCCTGCCGGGCATCGGACATCCGTTTCATAAGCCGATCGATCCGCGCGCGCCGGCACTATTCAAAGTCGCTGAGGAGACTGGATATGCCGGCCCTTACATTCGCCTGATGAACGCGATCGGGAAAGAAGCCGAGTCACAGCTGAATCGTCCGTTGCCGGTAAACGTGACCGGCGCGATGGCCGCGGTTGCATCCGAAATGAAGATCCCCTGGCAAATTTGCCGGGGACTAGCGGTTGCCGCGCGTTCGGTTGGGCTTGTCGGGCACATCCTCGAAGAAATGCGTCAACCATTCGCTACCGCGCTTTATTTGCGCACCGAACACGAAGCGAGCGCGCATTTGATCACGAAGGAGTAACAGGAGAGCAGGTATGAATGCCTTCGAATCGGACCGGATGCCGTCGACGGCAAACGCGGCTGCGCAGTGCGTTCACTTTCGTTTCTGGACGGAAGAGAAGCTGAGGAACGCCGATACCGATCAGTTCAGACACGTCAACAACGCCATTATCGCGACTTTTTTCGAAGCTGCGCGTATGGAGATCTTTGCGCCGCCATCGATTCGCGCGCTAATGGGCGGCACGAACCTCGCGGTCGTCAGACTGTTGATTGAGTTTAGCGCGGAGGTGCATTTTCCCGGACGTGTGTGTGTCGGAACCACGGTCATCGAAGTCGGAAAGACATCGTTCAAGGTACGACAGGGGTTGTTCGTGGACGTGGACGATCGCTGTCGCGCGAAGGCGGAAGCCGTCTGCGTGCTGGTCCACGGCGAGAGCGGACGTCCGCATCCTGTCACCTCTGAATTGCGCGCCTATCTTCTGGCCAGCAATGGCAAGGAGCCTTTCGCATGAGTGGCAATAAAGTTGTTTACGAACGGCGTGGCGACATTGCGCTGCTGACACTCAATGACCCCGATCGCCGCAATGCGCTGTCGCGGGAAATCGTCCGCGGACTGTCGCGTGCGCTAGACACGGCATTGGCCGAAGGGATACGCGCGGTCGTGATCGCCGCACGGGGGCCGACCTTTTGCGCGGGCGCCAATATCGACGACCTGCGCGACGGATGGATGGAAAGCCCTGCACCTGATGAAGATCCCGCGGTGATGTTCAAACGTATCACGGAATTCGACAGGCCCGTGATAGCCGCTGTTCATGGTGCCGCGGTGGGCGGTGGGATGGAACTCACGCTTGCATCGGATCTCGTTGTGGCAGCCGACTCTGCATGGTTCTGCATGCCCGAACTGGGCCACGGCGTCATTCCGAACACCGGGCTCGCGTTGCTATCGCGCGTGATAGGCCTGCGCCGCGCATCCGAGTTGATATTGACGCGCCGGCGCGTGCCGGCGGACGAGGCGTTGGCCATCGGCCTCGTCAATCGTGTGTTGCCCGCTGACAAGCTTCTCGGCGAAGCGTTGTTGCTTGCCGGAAAAGTCATCGAATCGGTGCCGCCGGGCGCGCTCAAGGCAGCGAAGCGCAATCTGCTTGCGCACACGGCAATCGACTGGCGCCGCGTCGTCGAGTCGCCGCTCGACGTGCCGAAAGAAGAGTGGCAAGAAGGTCTTGCCGCGTTCAATCAGAAGAGAGCGCCCGATTACGAGCGCTTCTGGGGCAAAGTCAGTGACGGTCGCGGCATCCGGATTGAAGGGTGATTCGCCAGGAAAACACGGTCTGTTAAGGAGAGCGATGTGAAAGTGTTGGTTTCAGTTAAACGATCGGTGGACGCCAATGTGAAGGTCAGCGCGAAGCGGGACCAGACGGGTGTCGACCTCGCGAATGTGAAAATGGCCATGAATCCATTCGACGAAATCGCAGTCGAGGAGGCGGTGCGTTTGCGCGAGGCCGGCGTCGCGACCGAGGTGGTCGCGGTGTCGGCGGGCGTCGCACAATGTCAGGAAACGCTGCGCACCGCGCTGGCGATCGGAGCGGATCGCGCGATCCTGATCGAGTCGAACGAAGAGTTGCAGCCGCTGGCAGTCGCAAAACTGCTCAAGGCGGTTGTCGACAAAGAACGGCCTTCGCTCGTCATTCTGGGCAAGCAGGCGATCGACGACGATTCGAACCAAACTGGCCAGATGCTCGCCGCGTTATCGGTTTTGCCGCAAGCGACCTTTGCTTCGAAGCTCGTCATTGCGAACGGCAAAGCGACCGTTTCGCGCGAAGTGGACGGCGGGACCGAAACGCTGGCGCTGACCCTGCCGGCCGTGGTGACGACGGATCTGCGACTGAACGAGCCGCGCTACGTGACGCTGCCGAACATCATGAAAGCAAAGAAAAAGCCGCTGGAGATCGTGAAACCCGGTGATCTGGGTGTCGATGTGACGCCGCGCCTGAAGACCCTGAAGGTCAGCGAGCCGCCGAAACGTGCCGCTGGCGTGAAGGTGGCGGATGTCAGGACGCTCGTCGAGAAGCTGAAAACCGAAGCGAAAGTGCTTTGATACACGGATATGCGGAGAAGGATCTAATGTCGATTCTGGTCATTTCTGAACACGATAACGCGTCGCTGGAAGCAGCAACGCTCAACACGATTGCGGCTGCCGTGA
Source organism: Paraburkholderia sp. A3BS-1L (assembly GCF_051125215.1). Taxonomy (NCBI): domain Bacteria; kingdom Pseudomonadati; phylum Pseudomonadota; class Betaproteobacteria; order Burkholderiales; family Burkholderiaceae; genus Paraburkholderia; species Paraburkholderia sp. A3BS-1L. The sequence continues at coordinate 220,942 of NZ_CP120446.1, forward strand.
TCGTTGCGAAATTCACGAATCAAGCTGTCCACGTGCTGGTCGCCGGACACGGAGCAAAAGCCGCGGCGCAGGCCGCCGCGAAAGTCGCTGGCGTCACCAAAGTGCTGCTCGCGGATTCGCCGGCATTGGCCGACGGTCTCGCGGAGAACGTCGAAGCCACGGTATTCGGCGTTGCGGGCGGCTATTCGCACATCCTTGCGCCGGCTACCGCCTATGGCAAGAACATCGCGCCACGCATTGCGGCACGACTCGACGTCGCGCAGATCAGCGACATCATTGCCGTCATTGCCGACAACACATTCGAGCGGCCGGTCTATGCCGGCAATGTGATCGCGCAGGTGGAATCAAGCGATCCGGTCAAGGTGATCACGGTCCGCGCAACGGCGTTCTATCCGGCGTCGTCTGAAGGCGGCAGTGCGTCGATCGAGGAAATTGTGGCTGCGGCGGATTCGGGAATTTCAAAGTTTGTCAGCCGCGAAGTGACGAAGCTGGATCGTCCGGAATTGACTTCGGCGAACATCATCGTGTCGGGCGGACGAGGTCTGGGCAGTGGCGAGAATTACCGAAGCGTGCTGGAACCGCTGGCCGACAAACTCGGCGCGGCGATAGGCGCGTCGCGTGCCGCCGTCGATGCGGGCTATGCGCCGAACGACTATCAGGTCGGACAGACAGGCAAGATCGTCGCGCCGCAGTTGTACATCGCGGTTGGCATCTCCGGTGCGATCCAGCATCTGGCCGGGATGAAAGACTCGAAGGTGATCGTCGCGATCAACAAGGACGAAGAGGCGCCGATTTTCAGCGTTGCCGACTACGGCCTGGTCGGTGATCTGTTCGACTGTGTTCCTTCGCTCCTTCACGAACTTGACTTGGGTTCATGAAGGCGCCAGTTTCAGCATGCTGGAAAGACCGTGCGAACCCGGTCGACATTGGCCGCTTGCAGGGAGTCGCAAGCGCGAATGCTGAGGATGCCAGCCTGTGGCGATGGTTCTCGCTGATGGTGCAGGACTCGCGCATCAGGTGGCGTCTGGCCCATGGGGCCTGGCTGGTGTCGGTCGACCACCGGCACGTGGCGACGGAAACGAGCTTCGACGAGGCAATGCGCGCAGCAAAGGCGAGGGTCGACGGAACCGCCACTTCTTCTTTTAAGGTCAAGCTACGGAGTAGAACATGAGCTTTCGCAGTATCAATCCTGCAACGGGCGAATTGATCGAGGAGTTCCCGCTGCAGACCGACGAAGAAGTGTTCGCGGCGCTGAAAACGGCCGACGAACTTTATCGCGAAGACTGGAAATTCAGGCCGGTTGCCGAGCGTGTCCGGATTGTCGCGCGAGCTGCGCAGATCCTGCGCGAGAAGCGCGACGAATACGCGAAGTACCCGACGCTCGAAATGGGCAAGGTGGTTCGCTTCGGGTACATGGAAATCGATCTGGTCGCTGACATTCTGGACTACTACGTGCAAAACGGCGAGCGGCTTCTGGCCGAGCAGTCGTTGCCGGGAGAACCGGGCGCTACGCTGGTATCCGAGCCGATCGGTGTGATTCTCGCGATCGAGCCATGGAATTTTCCCTACTACCAACTCGCCCGTGTCGCCGCGCCTCAATTGATCGCAGGCAACGTCGTGCTGATGAAGCACGCGGAAAACGTGCCGCAGTGCGCGCTCGCTTTCGCGAGGCTGTTCGAGGAAGCCGGAGCGCCGAAGGGTGCGTATACCAATCTCTTCTGCAGTATCGAGCAGGTCGCCAGTCTGATCGACGATTTCCGCGTGCGCGGTGTTGCACTGACCGGCAGCGAAAGAGCAGGGGTTTCGGTCGGTGAACGCGCGGGGCGAAATCTCAAGAAAGTGATCCTTGAGCTGGGAGGTAGTGACCCCGCTCTGATTCTGCCGGGTGCGCCGATCGAACATGCGGTGGAGCACTGCGTGATGGGCCGCACGTTCAACTCGGGACAAGGCTGCGTCAATATCAAGCGCGTCATCGTGGTCGGCAAGGAGCGTGGCGAGCTGATGCTGGCTGCGCTGAAGGAGCGCTTCGCGGCGATCAAGGTGGGCGATCCAAGGGACGAAGCGACCGTGCTCGGCCCGCTCGTCAGTGAGCGCGCGCTGGAAGGTCTGCTCAAGCAGATCGCGGACGCCGAGGCTGCCGGAGCGCGAATCGTTCATGGCGGCAAGCGGGTCGATCGTCCCGGTTTCTTTCTCGAGCCGACGATCATCACGAATATCACCGGGGACAATCCGCTGTTTCAGCAGGAGGCATTCGGCCCGGTGCTGTCGTTCTATGTCGTCGATAGCGAGGAAGAAGCGATCAAGCTGGCCAATGCGACGAAGTACGGGCTCGGAGGCTATGTGTTCGACGCGGATATCGCGCGTGCAAAACAGGTTGCGTCGCGCATCGAGTCGGGGATGGTGTACATCAATTCGTGTTTCGTCGACTCGCCGGGGCTGCCTTTTGGCGGCGTCAAGAATGCTGGTTTCGGTCGTGAGTTGTCGGAATTGGGCATAGGCGAATTCCTCAACCGCAAGCTCGTCCGGGTCGCCGGCGCAGCCTGATCGCATCGCGTGTCGGCGCCGTTGTCGCTGCGCGAGTTTGTGGCGATAAGCATCGCCATTCGTCCACGGAGGAGCCGGCCGGTTCCTCCGCAATTTTTAGTCCGGTAGATAAATCATGCAGATTCGAAAAGGCGGCTGCTTATGCGGCGCCGTGCGTTACGTCATCAAGGCTGAGCCGGCGGCCGCCGCGATATGTCATTGCAGGCACTGTCAGAAAGCGGGCGGAACATTATTTTCCTTCAACCTGTTCGTAAGTGAAGCCGACTACGAGCAGGAAGGGCAAACAATGGTCTATGAAGACAAGGGCGATAGCGGTCAGCCCTCTTATCGGCATTTCTGCGGGAATTGCGGTTCTCCGATCATCACGAAGGTGGCGACGCTTCCGGCGCAGGTTCTGGTAAAGGCAGGCACGCTCGATAGCATGGACGGCCTGCAGGCTCCTCAAATCGAAATCTACACGGAGCGCGCCGTGCAATGGCTCGCACCTGTCACTGGCACTACCCGCTTTGCACTGAGTCCGTGACAGAGTCCGAGTGGGAGCACTCCCAGACGAAAATTAAAGGCGTTCTGTGCGACCTGTACGGCGCACTCTTCGACGTACATTCAATCGTGGAGCGATCCGACGAGCTGTTCCCGGGTCGCGGCATTGCGATCGGTGCCCTTTGGCGACAGAAGCAGTTCGAACATACGTTGGCACATAGCCTGACATGGTCGCCGCACTGGAGGTGTTGCGCAGTATCGGCGCTCCCGGTGGAATCGTGTCTAATGGCTCTGCAAAATCCATACGCAGGGTCGTTCGCCATCCCTATTTGTAAAAGTACTTCCCCCACCTGATCAGCACGGAACCCATACGAGCATACAAGCCCCGGGCGGCCGCCTATGAACTCGGCGAACAGACACCCGGCGCATCGCGAGAAACGATCCTGTTTTCTTGGCCGATGGTCCGTATGCCGCTGGCGCTAGAGACATCCGGTACACGGTCGCATGGATCAATCGCGGCGGTGGCTTCTTTGAAGAACTGGAAGTTCGGCCGGACATCGAAGTGCGTTCTCTCGCGGCACAGTCCGGATGGTTGCGTGAAAGCGATCTATCGAGCATCGTTGAGCGCCGGTGCTGTCCTGGCATGGACGGCACGCTCCCCAACAAGTCGACAGATATCAGCTCCCCTTATAGTCGGGCGGCCGACGCTCGGTGAATGCGGTGACGCCCTCGTGCGAGTCACGACTCATCAGTAGTTCTCTCTGCAATTGCGCTTCCTGGAGCAGACCTTCCGAGAGATCGAGGCCATAGCTTGCGATGATCGCGCGGCGCGCGGCAACGACCGCGAGCGGACCATTCGCGACGAGCCGGCGAGCGATCGTCAGCGCGGTTTGCTGCAACTCCTGTGCGGATACCAGTTCGGTTACGAGGCCATGATTGAGCGCGAAATTGGCGTCGAAGGTATCGCCCGTCAGGATCATCCTCATCGCGACGCCCATGCCCGTGACTTTGGCGAGTCGCTGTGTGCCGCCGCCGCCGGGGAGAATGCCCAGCCTGACTTCGGGCAATCCAAAACGCGATTCAAACGTGGCCACACGGATGTCGCAAGCGAGAGCCAGCTCGAGGCCACCAGCGACGCAGAACCCGTCGATCGCGGCGATCGTCGGCTTGACGACGTCTGTGGCGCCAGTCAGGCCACCGAAGCTGATGATCGAGGTCGGCACATCGCTCGCCGCGATGCGACGCCTATGCGGCAGGTAGTCGCCGATATCGGCACCGGTGCAAAACGCGCGTCCTCCGCTGCCGGACAGGATGGCCACCTTTAACTGCGGGTCTTCATTGAAACGCCGGAACGCGCGCGCGAGGTCGCGATCGTGTTCCACGTCGAGAGCGTTGTGAAGCTCGGGGCGGTTGATGACGATGTGGGCAATAGCGTGATCGATGAGCAGGAAGTCGATGGACATCAATGTATCGTTGAAGTCAGCGCCCGGCCATTGCGTGTGATCCTGAGCAGTGACACGGGCAGAGGTGTGGAAAGGGGACGCACAATGCCGTCCGGGCATGCGATCTACCGCATATGTTCAGCGCACGCTGTTGGGCGGCCTTCGCAAAACATATCGCTCCAGCCATTCGAGCGCGGAATTCAGACATACGCCGATGATCCCGACGATAAAGAGCAACGCAAAGACGGACGGAGCATCGAAGTCGCGTTGAGCGGATAGAAGCATGCCGCCGATGCCGGGCAGTGTCGCCAGCATTTCGACCAGAAGCGCAACAATGATCGCCAGCGGCACTGCGACGCGCAGTCCGGCAATCATGCCGGGCAAAATGCATGGGGCGTAGATGTTGAGCAGCATACTCCGCGCGGAAAGTCTCAGCGTGCGGCCTGTGCCGGTCAAAGTCGGGTGAATCGTCCGGGTCGCCTGTAGCACATTGAGCAGGACCGGCCAGAGCGTCGCCAGCGTGACGACCGAGACTTCCAGTCCGGCGCCGGTGCCGATCAACAGCATCGCGGCGGGAACGATCGTCGGCGGCGGGATCGAACGAAGAAATTCAAGAGTCGGCGTGACGGCTTCGGAGATGGCAAGCCGCGCGCCGAGGATCGCGCCGATCACCGTGCCGATCACGCCCGCGACTACGGTGGAAAGCACGACGGTCTTCAGCGTCGCCAACACCGCTAATTGAAGATCGCCTGTTCCGAGCATCGTGGCTGCTTGCGTCAACCAGGCTTGCGGTGCCGGCGCAACGGGTGATGACGGGTCTCCCCACGCGCACCATGCGCTTAACAAGGCAACCGGCAGGACGAGGCCGGCAAGCATACGAGATATGTAGTTCACGGATGACTTTCCTTTCAGTTTCGCTGGTACAGGCCAGGAAGCAGACGTCCGACTGCGAAGTCCAAAGCGAAGTTCGCGAACACGCCGAGCATTCCAATGGCAAAGAGATAGGCAAACATCTCGCTCGCTTTCATTGCTTCTTGCGCGCTGACCAGGCCCCATCCGAGGCCGACCGGATTGCCCACCATCTCGGCTACTACGCTCACTACGAGGCAAAGACTGAAGCTGAGTCTCGCGCCGACGAGAATCTCACGAAGGGCGGCCGGGGTGACGACGCTCCGTAGCGCATGCGATCTGCTGAGGTGCAAGGTGGCGGCGACTTCGAACATTCTGGAGTGCAGTCGCTCGATGCCTGACTTGCTGCTAAAGAGCACGGGCCATACGCTCGCAAACACCGTGACGCTAATCTCGGTTTGCAAGGAGAATCCGAATACCAGAATCGCGAGCGGTATCAGCGCGACGGCGGGCACGGGTCTCAGCAGTTCGATAATGAGCGACAAAATGACGCGAAGCTTTGCCGAACTGCCCAGTGCCATGCCTAGCGGTATGCCGACGACAAGGCAGATGCCCCAGGCCGCGAGCGCTGCGCCAAAGGTATGCAATGCGTCGGCGGGCAGACGTCCGCTCACCAGCGCATCGAGCAGAGCCTCGCCGATTTGCACGGGCGCCGGCAGAACGTTAAGCCCGTCGGAGGTGTTAGCCGCCAGTTGCCAGGCTGCCAGTAGCGCGATGGGCAACAGCCACGGGCACCCCTTGCGCGAGAGGGGCGTCATCGCGCCGCTCCGTGTAGAAGGTTCAGAAGTTCGTGGCGCGCCTGCAAATATTCGGGCATTTCCTTCGTAGAAATCTGATCGCGCATTGCGGGGAGTGCGGGGCGTATCTCCGACGCGATTCTTCCTGGAGAGCCGGCCAGCAGCACGACCCGGTCTCCCAGATAGATTGCCTCGTCGACATCATGGGTGATGAATACGATGGTGGCTCCGGTGCTGGCCTGGATATGGCGCAACTGGTCCTGCAGTTTCGCTTTGGTCATCGCATCGAGCGCGCCGAAGGGTTCGTCCATCAGCAGGACCTTCGGCTGCAGGGCCAACGCGCGCGCGATTTGCAGCCGCTGCTGCATGCCGCCGGATAGCTTGGCCGGATATTCCTTCTCGACATGTTTGAGACCGACCAGCGTCAGGGCCGTGTCGATGCGCTGGTCGAGTTCCGCTCCGGAGATCTTTCCCTCGATGCCGAGCGCTACGTTGCCCCTGACTGTTCTCCATGGCAGCAACGCGTTGCCATAGTCCTGAAACACCGTCACGACGCCCTCGGGCGGTCCGCAGAAAGTCTTGCCCTCATACAGGACTCTGCCGCCCGTCGGTTCGCAAAAACCGCCCAAAGCACGCAGCAACGTTGTCTTTCCCGTACCCGACCCGCCGACCAGACAAAGAAATTCCTGGCGGCCGATACGCAGGTCGATGCTTTGGAGAATGACTTTCTCTCCGCTCGCCGATGTCAATCTGACTTCGGTCTGGTCACAGAAAAATGCAGGTGGGTTCATATTTATCCATCAAATTGGCTGTTGTATCGGGCGCAGCCGATGCGCCGGCTAAAACCGATTGGTTACACCCACTTCGACGCCCGTCTGATTGGCGCCGGCGACCACACCGGACCCAAAGCCCGCGACGCCGAGGTTCGATCCATGACTGTTTTTCACGTAGCTGATTGCTGCGTAAAGGTTGGTGCGTTTCGAAAGAAAATAGGCGGTGTTGATGCCGAAGTCGATCGGATGCTGGCCTGCCGATACGATGTCCGTGTAGTAAGTGGCCGCGGAAATGATCAAGGCAGGGGTGGCGTGATACTGGAGTCCGCCGTAGTACATATTGGAGCGCGCGGCAGTGGCAGGAATGGAACTATTGAACCACTTGTATCCGGCGAATAGTGTGAGCGGTGAAATCACCCGATAACTGAGTCCGGCGCCAATGCGTTGCTCCTTGTTGCTTTGCGTGACAGTCGATGTGCCACGGCGCATCTCGTACACGAGAGCCGCCAGAATCGGGCCGGCGGCATAGCTCACACCGCCGCTGACTTCCTGGCCGACGCGGAACTCGCCCGGAACCTGTGCGCCGTTCGGGATGGTTGCGTCGTAACCGGTGCTGAAAAGCGCGTCGAAGCGCAAGGGTCCGGTCGAGGTGACGTATTTGACGGAGTTGTCCGCCCGGTTCGCGTACTGGGCGTCCTGGGCGACCAGCGACCAGTTGTAATAGCCGAGCGGATCGAGTTGCGTGAAGTAGTCGAAGAGGGGAACGTTCTGACGACCCAGCGTTACCGTCCCGTACGGTGTCTGAAGGCCAACGAACGCTTGCCGGCCAAACAGACGCCCGCCCTGTTGAAGCGTACCGTTTGCGATATTGAAGCCGCTTTCAAGCGTGAATACTGCTTTGATCCCGCCGCCCAGGTCTTCCTTGCCTTGAATCCCGAACCGGTCACTTACATCACCACCGGTAATCATCTGAACCACGCTTTGATACTGGCCGCCGCTTTTTCCCGCGTTGGTGACGTACGCAATGCCACTGTCGACAATGCCGTAGAGTGTCACGCTCGACTGCGCATGGACGGCGGCTGCAGCTGAAACGATTATCAAACCTGCTGCGTACCGGGTAAGACGGACTGTCGCTGCCGGATACCGATATTTCATTACTGCGTCTCCAGTTTTTTTTGAGGGGCTCCACTACCGCGTCTGCGCTAGTTGACGCTCGATCCCGCTGCGCCCACGTTCCCGCTAATCACACCGGCGGCGAGTGAAGCCCGGATCCAGATTTCGATATCGTTATCGTCGAGGTGTGTGTGATAGGCAGGCAGGCGCGTGGAATTGGCGATTTCGTTCGACAGGTGCGTCCATTTCGCAAGTACCGCGCGGGATGCTTTGTCGTTCTTCTGGATGTACTGAATCGCATCGCTGAGCGCGGCGCGCCATGCGACGAGCGTCGCATGATTCGACCGGGCCCACTGACCGTTGGCCATCCAGCAAGTCAAAACCACGGGGTCGCCGACGGAAAGCATCGGATCGCCGAGGCTATTGACGCCTTTCTTCATCGATGCGGACGCGTATGGTTCGACGATCTCCGCGGCGGCGACGCGTCCCACAGCCAGCTGGTCGCCCATATTTGCAAAGGACATCTCCTGAAAACGGATGCCCTTTGGGTCGATGCCGCGCTCGCGGAGCGCGTTCAGCGTAGCAATGTGAATCACCCCGTTCAGCGATGGCGTGGCGACGACTTGTCCTTTGAGATCGGCCATGCTCTGTATCGGGCCGTTCGCCGTGACCACAAACCGCATCTGCTGATTCGAGGACCGCTCCTGTGTATTACCTGAAGTGCCGACGATATCGAGCTTCCTGAGCCGTGCCTTGATGATATCGATCGGCGTGCAGCCCGATATTTCAAACTGCCGGCCCAGCGCGCCAACGACGGACGAAACGTTTTGCACGGTCGTGATGTCGACGTCCAGCCCATGCGCGTCGAACATGCCTTGGTCCTTGGCGACCCATAACGGTAGCCATGCTGCCGAGACGACGGACGCAACGCGCACTTTCGTGCGGGTGGGCGTATCCGCCCTCGCAGCGTAAGGAAGGACGAGGGAGGCGGCTAGCAGGGCAAAAGCCAGCAAACGGAACAGGTAGGACACAGTGTCTCCTCGGTGAACTGATGGGCCTCATCGACGGGTTTGGGTGCGGGAAGCTTTGAGTAAAGAACTGCGCCGCTGAACGAAAACGATTTCGGTAAAAATACTATAAGGATCAATATTACGAGTCAACATGGGGTTAACTCGGCCAGAAAGCGATTTCGAAAAAGATGGATCGAATGGTTTGTGTCCGCCCAAACTCGGTGGCACGCCGGCCGTCTTTGGAAAGACGTGCGGCGAGGGTGGGCAGGTATCCGAGCTTGGCCCTGCAAGACATGGGGGCTGCTTTGCAGCGATGCAGTGGAAGAGATCCGGGCGTCCTATCCGCACGCTCACATCGAGGTGCACCTCGCGGGCGAACTCGGAAGCACATGGGACGGCACACGTGCAAGCCAGGCGCGGATGGCGTCGAGATCGTCATCGGCGCCGATCTGGCGGCGTTTGGTGGCGGTTGCGGCCGTCCGGGTTGTCGGGGAGCGCGAGCGTGCCGAGAGGGCGAGGCGTGATGAGGGTGGATTCCATGGGACGTTAGTCGGCTTCCGGCTACCACCCAGACCCAGCAATTTCCAAACCGCGCTCTTTCGGGCCCGCACCTGGCGCGGCGAAATGGCCAACGATTCGGGCGGCGCCAGGGCGCAGCCGTGCGCGACCCTGCCTCGTGTATCCAGTTGGACGCGAGGACGATGGTTCGTCCATTGCGCAACTAACCGGCTGCGCTATCTTTACCCCGCACCCGCCGGTTCCCGGCGCACCGCGACGGCAGGCAGGGCAAGCGGGATTTTTCCGGGGAAGCGAGGTTTTACGCGGGTTAGACTGAAAAGGAGCGACCGACGCTTTCTCTCTCGTAACACAGCTCGAACACGAGCGTATTACGAGGAAGGAAAGCATGGATCCCAGACACTCCAAAGTGCTCACACCCACCAAATTTCGTCACCTTATGCGCGTCACTGACGCGACGAGCCGTTTCCCCGAACGTGATACGTTGATCCTGCTACTCGGCGTCACGTGTGGTATGCGGGTGACCGAGATCGCCCGACTGGAGGTAAGTCACGTGCTCACACGCTCGGGCGCGCGTCGCGAAGAAATCGCCTTGCCGGGATCCATCACCAAAGGGTGCCGGCCACGCTGCGTCTTCCTCTCACATCCGCGGGCACTCGAGGCCTTTGATCGATATGTCGAGTGGCGGTACATACGTGCTGATGGCGTCTTGCTGGACAAGTGCGAATATCGCGGCCTCATGCCTCACACACGACTCATCCTCACGCAGAAGGGCGGTCCGTTCGAGCTGAGTGTGAAGCGCCGTGTCAATATTGAAGGCGAAGCTGTCGAGTATCTGGCTGCCGACAGCCTGCAGAGCTACGTGACGAGTCTGTACCGCGCCGCAGGCCTCGGTGCCGGATACAGCAGCCACTCGGGGAGGAGGACATTTGCGAGCCGTCTTGTCGCCCAGGGGCACTCGCTCGAGACTGTTCAAATCCTCCTTGGGCATTCGCACCTCGATCACATTGCGCCATATCTGGATGTATCGCAGCGAGAGCTTCGTGAAGCCGTCGCTGCAGTCAACCTACGCGATTAAATGCATTTCGCATAAATTTTGATCGAGCTCCTCGTTCGGATATACAGGTTTGGACAGAGTTGCCGATAAAGAAGGGTTAGACAGAGGCACCAAAGCGGTCTTCGGACCGTGCCCGGCGGGACTTCTTGCGTTTCGCGATGAAGCAGTTGCGGATGACGTGAGACGAACTCGCAGCACATGTCAGCGCGGCTAGTGGAATCGGTACGCAGGTGACACGTCTGGGACAACGGGGAAACCGCCACATAGCCGCGCGTCAACCTAGGAATCAAGGAAGAACATCATGGACGATTGCATACGGATCGGGCCCGGCGTACTGTTCTCTGCTGTCGTCCTGAGCCCCGAATGGGGACGTGAGTATCAGCGAACGGCCGCGCCATCTCCACATGTTCCGAGCGTGCACGCGCCTTCGCCCGTCGCTGGAGCAACCGTGCGAGGTTCACGTGACGCGGATGTGCGCAGCAGCGAGCAGATGACGTTGCTCTAACAGGTTGCTGAAATACCGTTTTCCGGGGTGCTCGAAAACCGTTTTCGGGGGTGGCAACGCCTTACCCAAGTCGCGCGAGCAGCTTGTAGGGCCTCCTATGCGGTCGGCGATTTTTTTGTGCACCCCTCGCCGGAAGTATTTCAGCAACCTGCTAAAGGAGGCAAGGAAGAATTCATGGGCACCCTACGAACGAAAGCAAGCGAACTGGTCGAACGATTCATCGAAGAGGCAATCTCGACCGGCCTAACATGGGACGAAGCCGTCGCCGTGTTCGGTCTCGCGGCGAAGGCATCGGCTCAGGCTGCGGCGGCGGCCGGCGAAGGCACGGAGGCTGAGTGCCTTGCACACGCCCGGAAGCGGTTTGAGGAAGCATTTGCACAGCAAGTCCACGTGGTCGTGGCTGATGCCTCGGTGTCATCGCTTGACGCCGCGGCCGGCGACAACGTCCTGCTTACAACTGCCCACCGGCGGCCCGTACACAAACATCATTGAGTCGGAAAACGAAAGAGTGCCGCGATGAAAGTGGAAGACTTCATGACGAAGCGGCTGGTATGAATGCCTATCTGAGCCGCTTGGCCACATTGGCAAAACTCGAAATCGATGGCGAACCGCCACGCGACTAGGAAAACGATGAACACCATTTTGCCCAAGGCTTGCCATGTTGTCGTCTGCATGCTTGTCGCGTGCGTTCCGGCAAGTGTAATCGCGTCTGACTGGTCCACGGTTGGACAGCAAGGCAAAACAAAGCTTGCGCTCGATGTCGAGTCGCTGGAGCTTAATGTACCGGCGGGAGTCGGCAAGGTGTGGGCGCGAACGCAATTCAATCCGCCAAGCAAGTTTGGGGACAAAAAGGTGGCGAAGTTGATGGACCACTACGAGGTAGATTGCGATACGCAGAAATATGCGGTGCTTCGCAGCATTGCATACGATGGCGCCGGGGAGGTGGTTGGTTCATCGGACGTTCCGCAACAGATGCAACCCACGGTGCCGGACACTACTGCTGCTGTGGTCGTCAACGCAGTCTGTGCGGTCCTTTCGGCGCGGAAGGCGGCGAACCCGTCCGCCCGCTGAACAACGGAAACTTCGCCGCAACGCGCGGCAATGGAAAACATGAATCTCGCTCAGGCGTTACCGGATTTGGTGAAGGGATTACCAGCGGCATTTGTGACCCTCGTGATCGGGTTGATTGCTGCCGGAATCGCGTATCGACAGTACCGAATTGCGCGGGCCAAGTTCAAGTTGGACCTGTTTGAAAAAAGGCATGCGGTTTTCCTTGAGACTTGGGCATTCATTTCGAAGTTCTTTGACCCAAACTGGTTCGACGGTCGGGACATTATGGTTTTTCGGCAACACGTTGCGAATGCGAGGTTTTCGTTTGGGCCGGAGATTGCCCGCTTCGTTGAGGTGGTCGAAAAGAAGGCTCTAACGCGCGGCGATGCGTACATCGCCGTACGGAAGGCTTCGACCGAGGACGAACGCATAGCCGCAACGAAGATTTTTAACGGGACGACGGAATGGGCGCAAACGGAAGCTCGGGCCATTACGGGGCGATTCGCTCCCTATCTTGATCTGTCGAAATGGCGCTAGACGCCGAACCATCGGAAAATTATTCGGCGCGCGAGCGCCCCGCAGTCGGGCCGGATGCCTAGCGAACGAAAGTAGAGAAAAACGAATAATGAAAAGCATCGGACATTTGGTGAAGTTCTTATTCTTCGGAACCCTTTTCCTGATTCTGTTGCCGTTCCAGCTTTTCGGCGCAGGGGATTCCACGGGCGGCGCTTTCTCGCGACGCCGCGAGGAAGAAGACTTTCAACGCCGCCTGCGGTGGCGGCAACGGAATCGTTGATTCTCTCGGAAAGTTCGCCGCCACGCGCGGCAACGGAAAATTGAATGGCGACGATAAATCAAAATGGACATGTGCAGGCGCACTGCCCGACATGCAGCGGTGCGCTAACCTCGTTCCAGGTTGGGGATCCTCAGCGTGGGCACTACGGGCAGGTGTTCCGGCAGCTGGAAGGCGGGGGCGTTGAGACCTACAGATTGGCATGCTGCTCTGGATGTGGCGCAGGCGCATTGATCACTCTGTTGAATGACGGACGGCACACGACGCTCGAAGATTTTTACCCCGAAGCGGAAGAGCGCCAAACTTTGCCTGCGGGCGTTCCGGACGGGATCGTCAATGAGTTTCGAGAAGGCGAAGAGTGTGCTGAGGCCGGCTGCTATCGGGCTGCCGCAGCATTGTTTCGATCTGTCCTCGACAAGACGCTGCGGGCTAATGGGTACAAGCTCAAAAAGGGGACGCCCCTTGAGCAACAAATTGACTTGGCCGCTGAAGATGGTGTGATAACTGCATCGCGACGCAAGCGTGCTCATGATGAAATTCGTACGCTTGGTAATGATGTTCTGCACGATGAATGGCGCAAGGTCTTCCCGGAAGAGGTGCAAACAGCCAAGGACTACGCGGCGCGGTTGCTGCATGACTTTTACGATGACCGTGAGACCGTACTATCCGTGCTTCGTGCGAAGGGCCGTGTTTCTGATGATGACAAGCCCGTTGAGCGCGATCTCGCCTAACCACGGAAAATTCGGAGAATACGACGGTGGAACTCAAGGCGAGTACAGCGATTTTGCTGCTTAGTTTTGCAATCGGTCTCCCGAGCTTCTTTGTGGACACGCACGGGCTGCCGTATGTCGCCAAGGCCGCTTGGTTTGCGGTAATCGTCGCGGGTGGCGTGCTTGCGACTGTTCTGCATTTCAAGGGCGAGTGACCCGCCACAACACGGAAAACGGGACAAGTCCAATGACGTTTATGCCGCCAGATTACGTGTTCGCGATGACTGCGCTCACGCACGCCTTGCCTAGCGTACCGTCCGCTCCGACGATTGCGGGATTGCCGGCAACCGTGTTCGGCAATGTCGTCAGCGGCGTGGTGGGGTCCGTTATTACGTTGTTTGGTGTCCTCTTGTCCAATTGGCATAACAGGCGGCTCAAGCGAGACGAACTCGGGCATGCTGCAGCGCAGCGCGACCGCGAACGGGAGATGGCGCTGCGACGTGACGTTTTTCTGCCTGCCGTCGAGGCAGGGTTGGTGATGCAATCCTCGATAGGCGCAGTGACCAATCTAGAGATGTCCGTTGCGACTGTCGTGGAGCGTTTTCAAGCAAGCAACGCAACGTTTGCCAAGGTGGCCGTGGTTGGGGCGCAAGAGACCGTTACAGCGTGCCAGCAACTCAGCGCAGGCTTAGGTGGCGCATTTACGGATCTCTCGCTTCAACGGGGAACATTGCAGCAATACCAGAATCGCTTGGCTGAACTGGACCGGTACATCGCAATTCACGAGGGGCTGCGCGATTCGTGGATCAAAGTTCAACAAGACCTGGTCGCAAAAGGTGAGAAGAACGCAGAGATATGGACAGCAGCTCGAGGACATTTCACGCAGCATGTTAGCGAAATAAATAAAGCGCTGACAGAACGTGGAAATGTAATCCAGAGTCGGGATTTGAAGCAGCTCGAAGTCCATGAGATGCTTGCTAAGCAGCTCGAACTGCTCAGCCCGCTGTTTCCGCCGGCTTTATTCGCCATGCGTCGAGAGCTGCAACTACCTTTGGATGAGCAGTCATTCTTGGAACGTCACATGGATCTGCGCGCGCAACAGTTGGCGGTATTTAAGGATGCGCTCGGAAAGGCTCGGGCGGGGCTCGCGCAGGCAGCGCAGGGCCAGACTGCGGCGAAATAGGAAGATTCCTCGCACAGAATTAACGGAGCAACCATGTCAACGATCACGTTGTACGTGAAACTGAAGGGCGACGACGACGTTAAGGCTATCCCGGCTACCGATGCGGTCGAGGAGATCGTAAGCCTCATTGTTCGCGAGGGCGATAAGGTCGTCGCCCGGTTCACGCTCGACCGGATCGAGCACTGGTATTCAGAATCTCTGCCACAGTGAACACGGAAAACAGCGAAGAGACGGTGCTGGAGACGAGTCAGGAGGGCAGTGAGACAGCAGGGGCAACTGCGTCCGCTTTGCCAGCCGGGTCAGCGCCCATGCCGCGCGCATCGCCGCCAGCAGGCCGAGGTTTGAGATTGCCGCCTTTCATGACAAAATGCGTCACTTAACGCCAATCTTGTGGGACATTTTCTCCATTTCGCAATGAAACCCGCTGACCTTTCATACGCATTGGCGCGCCTCGGTTGGACGCAGGTGACGTTCGCTGAATATTCGGGCTACGACCGCCGGACCATCGGTCGATGGACCCGTGGTGAATCGGCAATCCCGCTACTCGTTGAAAGACACCTCGATCTGCTGCTCGCCATTCGTGACCGTTTGCCCTGAAGATCCACGTTCAGTCAGGCGTACGGCATGATGCGTTAAGCGGGGCTCCTCGCGATCTGAACTTCGGCTTCTTCACACGCTGAGGCGACGCACATGCCGGCTTGACGTACCAGCGCGCCGCTAACCCGACTGTGACAGTTCATCTGTAGCGATGACGGACACTTGCCGCGGTCCCGGCGCTCCCGTGGTCTCGTTGACATGCGATCTGTAGTGTCAAGATTCGCGTGGCGAACAGTTTCACACATCGAGCCGATCTGTTGCCACCGGTACGCAGGCGGAACTGAAAGGGTGGGTAACCGTAGCTTCTAGCTCCACCTGGTCATCGTCTGCTTGCGACGGTACTGAAGTTCGATAGCAAGCAGATTGCCAACGATCACGCTGCCACCGTCGAATCTTTCTTCGGTGGCCGACTACTAACTTATGCGCTTTGTATGGTCGAGCCGGCGACTTGCCGCGGACGGACGGCTCAGTGCGACCCGAAGCTGACCTTCAGATTTTTCAACTTCGGTCGTTCATGGATGAGAGCGCGGGCAGATGAAACCCCCTTCATTCTTTGATCAGTGGTGGATCGCCGGACCCGTTGCAGTCGTCCGGACCGAGCTTCTCGAATCCGGTATATTGAGGCTACATTTTCGGCGACACAAAAACAATCTGCATAAGACTATGAAACATGAAAACAACCACACCCACAAGAAGGCAGACCCATCATCGAGCAATGTGCCCCACAATCATCATTATGTCCCGCAGCACTTCCTAAAGGCATGGTCGGTGGATTCAAGCGGGAACAAAATTCATCGGTATAAGTGGATATCTGCGACCAACAAGGTGGAATTCAAAACTGGAAGATCGATCGAATTGTCAGCATCAGCGCACGATCTCTACACCCTATCGGATTCAACCGTGACGCGCGAATTCGAAACATCCATCATGACGGCACGCTTAGATACTCCGGGTAGTGAAATCCTTCAAAAGATCCGGGTGGATAGTATAGGCCAACTGAGTGCTGCTGAACGAAGCGCATTCGCACATTATTTGGTTGCGCTAGAGGGGCGAAATCCTATGGTGATGGAGCAGATGCATCTTTCTGCCGTAGTGATCGACGGGATCGCAGCGAAGCTAGAGCAGGAGCACAAGGCAGAGCGGGGGAGCTTTGGACCGATCGCGGGAATTCTAAAGAAATTGAAAAGTACGGGAGCACTTGCAGCTGCGGCCTATGTGGGTGGGGGCAGCAAAGAGCACGCGCGCGCCATTTTGGACCGGCAGTGGGTCGAACTGCGTACCGAGCCGTCCCGGCCATTCTTCACATCGAACTATCCAGTTGGACGTTGCGCCTGGTTTGACCGTGATGATTTTTTCGCTTGCCTAGCTGTCTCGCCCACGCGAGCGGTTTTTTTCGTGCCAAAAACGCAAGTTTGGTGTGCGACTCTGACTCGGCCAGCCGGGATGCGATTGGCAGCGCAGATGTTGAAGATGCTCACGCTTCGCAATGCTTCTGAGGCGTACACGTCTGATTCTGCCCGTTCGGTATTCATTACCGAAGAGTTATCATGGCGCAGAAGGAAACTCTCACAAGAAAAGAATGAAAAAGACTACCTGGTCGGCGCTGCTGTGCGCTACAGCAAAACGGACGATGGCACATATTCGACACACTGGTGAATGAAACCTAGCGGAACTCGCGCCTCGGAGCAAATCTGCGGATGAACAGCGGGTGGGCGGTCTACGTCGTGCCGAGCGGCTGCGCATCGCTGTCAGCCAAGCCACGCGCTATTGCCGTGCCCGGGCATCTGCGCGAACCGACGTGCGCGCCGCCAACTGGGACGTCGGCCTAATAAGCCGTTCGGCGAATGCGATTCTCGAAGAAATCGCCGAAAGCGCGTCGGACGATTTCCGCTTGCCCATGCTACGCGGTGCTTACCTGCTGCGCGTTCCGCCATCTTTTGGCGCGCCGGACGTCTCCGCAGGGCCGTAGACCTCGTGTGGCACAATGCTTTTTCCATTGGGGAATACTCGACTGCAACCCCAACTTGAAGAGACGCATCGCCAACCTGTTGCGGACGGCCGTTGCTACGTCGGCTGGTTCCTCGTAGATCGCCAGTCGCATAGCAATATGGCGCGCAATGGTCTTCGAGGACCCGTAGAGGAGGCCGATTATGATTAACCGACAGACCGACCGGTATGACCGACGATAAAGAACTGAAGGAACGGATCGACTGGATTGAAAAGCTCGCGATCGAGAATTTAAAGGCACACCATGCGACTGCGGACATCATCGCCAAGGAGGCGGCGACAACCCTGACGGTGTTGCTTGCTGGCGCGGCGGGCGGTCTCGCATACGCAGGAAAGGCGCTGGATTCGCATAGCTGGAGCTGGTTTGCTTTCGGTGCGGTGGCCTTCACGGCCTGGCTAACTTGGCTTTGCTATCGATGCGTCAAGGAGTGTTTGATGATCGCTCCGATGCCGCAGATTTACAACGAGCCTAGGAATCTGGAAGCTCCTGAACTGACCTTGAACCAACTGCGGGAATCGGAGATCCAAGGTTTACAAGATCGAATCGACCAAGCGGCAAAACGGAATGGCGAGTTGTCAAATAGAATGAATAGAATCAGGGAACTGGCCGTTGCCAGTCCCTTGGTGTTTGCTATTTCTGCACTGGTTTGGGCGGTGGGGTATTTTTGGGGGGCGTCCGGGTGAAGCCATCTTGTATCGGAGCACGGTAGACCGGCTGCGGATTTGGCCGTGGCGCCGGCTTGTCATTCGAGGTAGTCATGATTTTTTGTGTATTTAAGGTGTAAGGCCGATAAACATACCAGATTTCTATCACAAAGCTAAATCGGTGGCTTTTTGCAAGAACGCGCGTGTGCCGCCAATTCTGATTAGGCTTGCCAATCCGAGAGGCTCGCTCTACGACTTCGTCGTCGATATTGACTGGCGAAGAGCGAGGTCACCTACACGCACAGTCATCTTGTCGTCACCTTGAATTTCGCTTCAGTGCATACGGGGCTACTACCGACTGGATCGGCGCTCCAGAATTCGTTGCATTTGTCGAAGAGTTCGCTAAGCTCGTGCTGTGAGTCCACCGAAAGATGGGCTCCGCCTTCAACAGTGCGGTAGCCAGTGTTCTTTCCATCGAATGAGTCGAAAAGAGCCACTGAATTTTCGCCGCGCGGATCACGCTGGGTCCAGAACATGAACGGTGCGAGTCGCGTGACGTTGCCTGCATCCAACTCAACCAGCACAGCCTCAAGATCCGAGAAGTCGTGCTCTCCTTCGTAGCCGCTAACCTCAGCAAATGGTGCGTGCTGTCCGTGAGCGGAGCGGAAGACCCCGTGACGTGCGGAACTGAAAGCCTTCTTCCGAACCTGTTCAAAGTGCATCGGTAAGCCGAGACAACTTAGGTAGGAAAAGCAGTGCAGCGGCACGGGATAAACCTGCAGACGTCGCAGCAAAATTTGCGCATCGTAGCTAACGAATTCAATCACCTACAGCACGCACATCAGATTAACCTCGTGGGAGAGATCTACGTGCGCTTGCAGGTCCTACAGGAAGTCGAAAGAATGCTGGTGTGACGGAGATGGCCGCACGCTTCGTGACGACACTGGATCCCGCCGATCGAGCGCTCGCCTTTTGGGAGCATCACTTGAATCTGGCACCGCCGCCGGACGACGGTGCCCCCTACGAGCCGCAATTGTTACCCGAGCTCTAGATGCGCACGCGACTGTCGCTACGACATGGAGAGACACCCCGATGCACAATGCCCTGTTCTGGCGCGGCTACTTCGAGCGCATGTTCAAGCCTCACCTGGAGCGAACGTTGCAGGTACTTGAGAAGCGGCTGATCCCGACGTTCGACGGGATCGAGGCGGAAGCGACCGCGGTGCGGGAAAAAACCTATGAGGACTTGATGGCGATGCCGGTTGATCCCGACATGACGGACGAGTCCATGCTGGCTGACGCCGCATTCCAGGCGGGTTACGATCATTACTCGGGGATGGAGGCGGTCAGACAGTCGCTTATCAACGCGTTTGCGCCACTGCTATTCCATACGTGGGAAGAGCAGCTCATCGGCTTCCATCGTAAGGAGGTGCTGAGACCGCGTGAGAAAAACGACAACCGGCTCCTGCAGGTGAAGATCCTGAGAAAGCGGCTGATGGACGAAGGGCTGGACGTCACCCGGCTGTCTACATGGTCGAGCCTCGAAGAGCTGAAACTGGTGGCGAACACGGTAAAGCATGCCGACGGCGAGTCGGCCGACCGGCTCAGGGGAGTGCGGCCGGAACTCTTCGAAATGGACCGTGGGGCCAGCGCAGCGAACCCAATCCGGCATGCCTGTCAGCATCGTGTCTATCACCCCATGTCGGGCGAAGACCTGTACCTGACGCTCGGCGATCTTCAGGGGTACGGCCGCGCGGCGATTGCCTTTTGGGAAGAGTTTGCCGACGCGCTCGCACAGTAGCTGCAGGCGGCGGGAATGCAAAAACATCTATGGAAACGATGAGCTGACGATGGCAACGAAGAAGTCGTACCAAGATCTCGATGATCTTGAAAAGCTGGGGAAGCAGTGGCGGAAGCTGTCGGGATTGCATCATCGGAAGGAATGGTCCGCGGTCGTCATGCGGGCGGCCGCCGCCGCTGAAATTGCCGCCAATCTGGCTATCCGGAACGAGTTCGAAGCACGCAGCAAGTTCGATGCGGACTTTGTTGGCTCCATGCTCGTGTGGGCAAATGGCCTGCAAGGCAAGGTGAGCCGTCTTTTAAAGCCCCTGTATAAGGGCAGTCCCAAGGCAAAGGATCTGGCGCCACTGGTTGCCGTCATGGAGCGGATCAACTTCAAGCGCAACGCCGTGGCGCACGCGGGCGAATTCTGCAATGTCGACGAAGCCGACGCCGTTATTGCGGATTGCAGAACCTTCGTTGAAGGACTCGTTGTGCTTTATCACCCGGGATTCAAACTGAAGGAGCATAAATTCGAGCTTGAGAACTAGCCTGCGGGCCGGACGGCAATTCCTGCGCGGGGGCGCAAGAGTGCGCTTGGTGATGGCAGTTTTGGCCGGCGGCGACCGCATTCTCCGCCGTGTCTTCGCCCCCATCTGCGAGCTGAACGATATGGTGGAATTCCAGATACGGCGTGCCACCCTGGCGTAGGAAGGGCGCATCGCCAAGCTGCGGTTCGACGGGCTTGGCAAGTGGACGCAACCTGTCTGATTCGAGCCCGCGATCGGAGCGACGATTCATCCGTTGCCGCAGTGTGTCTCGGTTAAAGTGTTTTAAAGTGAAAAACAAGATGGCCTTCGAAATGCTAACATGTCCTCCGTGCCCGAAGTGCCGAGAACCGAAAAGGCTCAATTCGGCGCAGGCTGCGAGCATCGGATATTTCCAATGCGGTGCTTGCGGCCATATGGGGCCTTAGCTAATGGCCAAACCAACCACACCGGAGCATCAGTTTGTCGCGGCTGTGGCTCGGATAAGGAACAACATCCCACGCTGACTAGGAAAGCGAATATGGCACTGCACATAGCAACAATTTCGGAGAGTGGAGCATGACTTGGGTGGTTGGCGGACGCCACGCATTTTGTGCCCGGTCCTCGCAGATGTCCAAGTCACGCTGAAATGGGAGGACCCGAGCAGGCCCACTCAATACGTCGACGCGCTGAAGAAAATTCACATCTTGTGCGATGGCCTGGTAATCGCATTTTCCGGCACTATCCGGATCGCCTTTGAAGTCATCGATTGGCTGAGGCGCGTGTGTGTTCCGACGCTGACGGCCAATCTGTTCTCAGAGCCGGATGAAGTCGCGAGGCGCGTAGTCCGGCACATCAAGCATGGATACTCGAAAGCCAAGAAGAAGGAGGGCGAGCGCGTAAGCTTCTTGCTTTTTATTCTCAACAAATCAAGCATGGATCGTGACGTAGGTGTCTATAAAGTCTGCTCATCGAAGTTCGAGCTTGAGACGCCGCAAAGAGCCTTTCACATGCTTGAAATTGGCTCGGGTGCAGAGGTCGGTGACTACCGCGAGATCGTTGAGCGTCATTCGGTTCCCGGATACTCGGTTGAGGACCCAGACGAAGACCTCCCTGCGCTGGTCATCCCAACTGGACCGGTCGCGCTGAAATATTTGCAGGAGGAAGCATCCGATTTTCAGAATGCGGGGATTAGCAGAGCGATGCACCTAATGCTGATTTACTCCGGTGGGACGACCATCATCGAACGCCCAGCGATACCCGAGAGTGTGTTTCCTCGAGTTGCCGGCTCATGGGATGAATTAGTGAGCTTCCTGGGCGCGCGGGGCATCGACCTTGCAGCTTGCAGTGCGTCAGCATAGGAAAATGGAAAAAGACATGAATAAGTTTGTCCAAACCGTGGACTCTGCCGCGCAAGCCTCCAAGGAGCTGACATACTCTCGAGTCTTGACGTGGCGCGTCTTTCAGCAGATCTCCGGCAGAAACCGTGTCTTCAACGTTTTGCTGCGCTCCTCGCAAGAGGGCTACCTTGTGCGGCTGTCGGAGGTGATGCCGAGGCGCGATGGCGATAAAGTCAACCCCCGTGAGTACGTCACACTTACGAAGCTCCCCGACATCGGCGCTCCGTTCGGCGAGGCGTTCTATCGGCAACGTGTGCGGTTACGCAACGAGATGATCGGCTGGATTAAGGCGCAACTGGCGGTCGGCGCTGTTGAACTGACGCGCGAACTTCCCGTTCCGGCAGGAGTTACAGTAACGCGCTCGACCGGGGAATACCGCATGCAGGCATTCCGAAGTCGGGAAACGCTGCCTGCTGATTTGGTGGCGATTGCTGACGATTTGTCGGATCTTGATGGGGACCAAAACTGGCGCGTTCCGACGGACGCTGATGGATCTTGGGCCGATTGACTAAGCTTAGCAGGTTGCTGAAATACCGTTTTCTGAGGTGCTCGTAAGTCGTTTTCGGGGGTGGCCTACCCCTTAGCCAAGTCGCGCGAGCAGCGTGTACGGCTTCCTATGCGGTCGGCAAATTTTTGTGCGCCTGTCGCGGGAAGTATTTCAGCAACCTGTTAGGCTCACAAAGGACGAGGCGAATGACTACGGTCGACATTCTGGTCGTTTTCGTGGCCTTTTTTGTCTAGCCACTGATTCGCGAGTGCCGCCCACCTATCTTCGCAAAGGGAAGGGATGGCGGTATGCGCGGCTCCCCTTTGCTCGCTTTTGCCGTTGCTATCTCGCATCAATGATCGGGTTGTTTGGCGTAGACAAAGCCTGGGTTGAACGTTGACAGAAACGATGGGTTCGTCGCGACACGGCGATGATCTAGCCCGCGCAAATCTAGGTCGATCGTTTCATGCAGCTGCCCGCCATGAAGAAACCGTAGCAATTCGGAAACGGCCAGCGTCGCGGCGGTGCAGCCGACAAACGCCGCGCCCACAGCTTTCCCTGCTAGCGTCGTCATGCCGCACTGATCGAGCACGCCAGAGTGTCTGAGTCGCTCGTATTCACTCGGGACTTCTTCAGTCTTTTCCGGCAACATGTCGGTCCAGATGTCGTCCCCTGTACGCCGGCAAGGTAACGTGTGCAGGCGCAGGCTACGGAAATCGTCGTATCGGCTCCCCAATCCAGTTTCAATAACGAGACCGAATCCAACTTTGTCGAGCGCGCGTCGGCCCGGAAGGTTATCGAGACCGCACAATGCAACAGACGGGTCGGTGTGGGTAATGGAGAATCCATCATCGAAGAGCCGTTCGATAATCGATGTCCGAAATCCTCTGCGTTCGGCCCACGCGCTCATCTCGCGGGTCTTGCGGTGGCCGACCATTGAGGCAGCCGACAACATTGATGTGCTTGGGGTCGACGGGCCAACCGTATCAGTGTCTTGTAGGACAAGCTGCAGGGCTGCCGATGGCTCGTAGGGAAGCAGGCCGAGACACCATAGATACGCCTGACCAACATGCCCAAGGCCAATCAGCCATAGCTTCTCTGGCAGGACCGCGAGGTTTGGCGCGTTGTCTGGTACAGTTAGCCAATTAAGTTCGTGCGGCGACCAGAGCGACATTCCGCTAGGGAAATGCCCCGCAGTAGAAGTCCCAGTTCTGACATACTCAAAGGCTTCGGCGATCGCGAGGGACGCCGCAAGAACTGGTGCCAAGGGCATTGCAGGCGGTCGTATGACATCTGAGAGTGGATCTGCATAGTCCGCTGGAACGATGCCGGCGCGCCAGCCGTCAAATAACGTACGGATATGAAAACGACCGCGGTACTCACACGTGCTCCCGACGGTTATGCGCGGAGCGTCCTCAGGGACTCCATCCATCTTGCCGCCGCATGCGATTACAGCATTCGCGATCGTTGCGCCCAAGGGCAACGGTAAGTGTAGAGGCCTTGCTTCCAATCCGTCGACATACACACCACCATGAAAAATGCGCGAGGCGAGATTCACGAGCGTGATTAGTGCAATTTGCACGTCTACGCGTTCGAGATGGCTAGGGTCGACGTCGATGATGAGCTTGTATCCGGCGAAAATGGCGTATGCTTCTTCGATGGAAGCTTCACCGCTGTCGACCAGTTGCTTGATGGTCCGGTCAAGCGTTTCGGGTCCGATATCAATCATTGCTTTCACCATCCGATATAGAAATAGCGCTCCCGCTCACGACCGCTTACTGTGTTCCAGTCTCCGTCGTGGCGGTATTCGTAAATGCCGATGTCATCGCGCCTCACTGGCGCGCGTGCGAAATCCGGCAAGATCAACGACAGGTGGCCAGCGACGGAAAGCATTGGATGGTTACGGTCGGACTGGCTCTGGTGCGACGAACCGGGATGTACATGTACGTCGGCCACGACACTTTCCTGGCGCTCCCGGCAGATTGCCCAGAGTTTTCCATAATGTTGACCGTCGAACGTCACGATTCCCGTATCGAGGCTGTGCGGGTCGAGGTCATCGTAAAGAACGTAGTGAGTGATATGTCTGCGGCCGCGATCTTCTGATCCCAACAAAAATGCTCCGCTCTCGCGATGGCCGCCTCCCCGCGCACGCAGTTCATCGAGAAGCCGTTCCCAAAGGTGGCTAGGGCACGAAAGACGGTGGTCAGGCGCTAGCAGGCGGCGAATAATCCGGGCAATTGAGAAGCTCATGAACAAGTTCCAGGTAATGTGTAACGCCTACTGAGGGTTGCCATTGCTTTGACGGCATCTGCTGCAACCAAGACTCGTGTCCGGCCAACGCAGTGCGATCACAGGGAAGGTAAAGCGCTTGGCCTTGCATCCAGTCGGTGCGGAAAACATCTTGGATGCGTCCGCCTCCAAGGCGGCTTCGTGGAAAAAGAGCATGAGCGAGCGCAACATTCCCGTTTAGGCTCCACAGACGTGCCGTAGGCGCAGAGGCGGGATAGTTGCGAAGATCGAACCGCAAGCGGTACTTCAGTCCGTCCCGCGCGGTTACATCAACGAGAGCGATCGGCCATTCGAGCGAAACGAGCTTCCAACGCCCTTCAAGCTCTCCGAGCATGAAGGGCGCCTTCAGCAGGTCGCCGCGAAACGCCTTTTCATCGAGCGTGATCACGTGGACCTCCGTCAACTCAGCCTTGAATGCGATGGCTGGCCAGCAGATCGAACGCGACCGAACAATTACGGTCGTGCGTGAGTGCACCGAGATGCGTAGTCAACACCGGGCGATCGCTGGTGCCGACCAACTGCAACTGCAGATGGCCCTTTTCGGTCTCGGCGATCTTGAACTTGTCTTCCGCCCAGCGCAAAACCTTGCCGACTGTTGTCGAAGGTGAAAACTGGTGATGCGCCGTGTGCATGTCGTAGTTCACGGTGACTTCGACGTGGCGGCAGTGATGGGCATGCAGCTTGTGGTGTTTGCCTTCGAGCAGTACGATCTCAAGCAACTCGGACGTCAACGGCTCGTCACCGTCTTCGACAAAGATCAACGTCTCCTCGACAGCCATGACATTACCGCTCATTGCCGCTTTGAGCGCGTTGAATTGAAATTTGACCGCCTCTTCGAGGACCTGATATTCGCGCTGACCTGCGCGTTGGTAAAAGATCGCCATGGTGTGGTTTTCCATAGAGTGGGAGCCGTCTAGTGCGAAGTGCGCTACTGCGCTCCCTTACTATGTAAACCGCTCAGCGTATATAAAACCGGCAAACCCTTTTTCAAGGTGTTTTCGGGTCTATCTCCCCCTCTGGAAAGGCGTCGCAGACAAAGAAGTGTGGGCAACGGGGGCAACGCATTTCATCCCGAGAAACCGGAAATTCGCATTGACGCATCGAACTGAGCATTTGCCCGAAATTCTCCGAGCGGGTTTTTAGCTTCTTGTCCGAAGTCTCAAGAATCCTTCGTTCCGAAGTTGTCAACGATACGACTTCGACAGAGTAGCCAGCCCCGTACTGCTTGCGTCCTGCTAGATGATGCATGGTTGCGTCGAGTGCGTCGTCTTCCGATTTCGGGATGCGCTTCGTCAAGACGTAGCGGATAACGCTAGAACCTGTCCCCGTCCGTATCACATCGTGGCTCTTGACGCGAACGCTGGTTGCCGAGCTTGGGAAGGGAACGTCGATATCTTTGGCCGCCGATACGGCGGCGCCAACCTTAAATGCGAGGAGTTGCCTTGCCATCCGATGTGCAAGAGCGTTGTAGCGGGCGGCATAGGCATGTCCGGTTGGCCCGCGTTCGCTCCAAAGACGTTCAAACTCGGCTGCGACGGTTGCCTCGTCGGACGGGCCAAGTTCGGGACGCTCGCTCACCCAATCAATCAGACGGTGAATGCAGTCATGAGTCCGCGCAAACGCACTGTTTCTTTGGGCGGTCTGAATCCCGATAACGTAGCTGTAGAAGAATCGCCGGGGACAATTACTGTACGCTCTTAGCCACGCCTGACTGACGATTAGCTGGGTCGGCCAGCGGACGCGGGGCTGCTCAACCGCAGGAGGTGCGATCCCAGATGTGAAGGGGGCCGCCATCACCGTCTTGACGTGTTGTCCGAGGCGCTGCAAATAGGGTGAGGCTGCTCTAGCCTGTGTCTTCTGTGTTTCCGAACGGTACAGGTGTAGTCGTCGGCGAGCGCGGGATAGCGCTACAAAGAAGAGACATTCCTCTTCGTCGTTGTGCGAGGCCTCTCGTGCCTCTTTTGCCGATAGCCCTTCGTAGCCGGCAATCATTCCGTCTGGTGGTGGGCACCTATCTGCCTGTCGGTTGGCAGGAACACTCGCCTTTGATAGTCCGGGAAGGTGGACGACGTCGAACTCAAGGCCTTTGCTCCCATGTACCGTCAGAAGGCGAACCGCATCGAGATGGGCAGCTTCGTCGGGCACAACGCGCAGGTCGCGCTCTTCGGTCATCAGCACCAGTTGCCTGATACGATCTAACAATTGCTGTATTGGGTGTCCTGATTTTTTCCTCGCTGGCTGGTTGAGGAAGTCGAGAAATTGCCAAATGGCGACGGCTCGCATGCGATCAGGAATTGAGTCAGATACTGCAAGATCGCGCGCGACAGTTGAATTCTCTAACAGATAGGTGCTCAAGAACTCCCAAGGCGAGTCGAGCGCGAGACCGTCTAGGTCTTGTCGCAACGTGGAGAGCGCACACCGCCCCACCGGGGACAGCGATTCGATTGAAACGTCTGGTTTCAGCCACTCCAGAGGAGCAGTTTCGTTGAATTGTGCGTACCGGATGACAGCAGTTGCGTCCTCAAGCGGCATACGGTAGCGCGCCATGGTGGCCACACGAATCAAGCCACCGGCGAACTTCTCCACAACTAGACTCATCAGGGACAGCAGGTCACGGATTTCACTACGTTCAAAGAGGCTGCCGAGGTAGAGGACCGGAATGCCACGCGCTTCCAGGCCGTTCGCGATTGCTGCAAGCCGTGCATTTGTCCGGCATAGGACAGCCTGCCGTGAATACCCCAATCCCTCTCCGTGCAGCGCAAGAACGTTCGAGGCGATCTTGTCAACTTCAGCTTCGAGTGTCGGTGCGGTAGTGAAGAAGAGCGGTGTGTTGCTTTTACCCTCACTGGCTTTGAGCGAGAGTGGCAATGTGCCTTTCGATGCACCCATGGAGGAAGCAAAGCCGACAAAGGCTTCAACAATCTCAGTCGTTGAGCGGTAGTTGATCTTGAGCTGCGACTGGTCAGCGCCAGCAAAATCGGAGCTGAAGTGCGCCATGTTGGCTGGGGCCGCGCCACGGAACCTGTAGATTGACTGGCGAGGATCTCCGACGACCCACAGGCGGCTGCCATCACCTACGATGCCCTTAAGCATTTCCACGCTCGCGGAATTCACGTCTTGATACTCGTCTACAAGCACGTGTCGATGACGTTCCTGGACTTGCTGCTGCACGGCGGCATTTTCCGCAAGAAGTTGCGCGGGGCGCATGACCAGGTCGCCGAAGTCGACCGCACCGTGGTTCTGCAGCATCTTCTGATATTCGTCATAGATGACGGCTACTTCCAGGCTTTTCTCCGCGGCCTCCTGTGCTGCGGGATCGCTCGAATCCGCAGCAGCGCTTCGCATCTGCTCGCCGAGCTTGCGGTAAGCCTGTGGGTCGATTAGCTCGTCCTTGGCTCTTGAAATGGCGACGAGAACATCTTTCAGGATTCTCGCAGGGTCCGAGAGACTATAGTAGTGCTGCAGCGGTAGCACCGGAAGAAGCTCCTCAAGTGCATCGATAGAATCGCTGCGGTCATAAATAGGCGGATCGGATGGGAGCTTGAACTGGTCGTAGTAACGACGAATCAGGTCCAAACCAAACGTATGAAAGGTCCCAACCCAAACTCTTCTGGCCTGCTCGCCAAGCGCCGATTGCAGTCTCTCCGTTATTTCACCGGCGGCCTTGTTTGAAAAGGTGAGAACCAGGATAGACTCAGGCGGCTCACCTTCCCCAACAAGGTCGACGGCGCGGGCAATGAGCGTTCGCGTCTTGCCGGTTCCGGGACCGGCAATTAGTTGGAAAGGCTTTGAACGGTGTTGGACTGCCACACGTTGCGACGCGTCAAGTCCGACTGCGGCAGTTGGCTCAGATCCCCGAGAAGAGCCAGATTTCGGCGGAAGCAGTAGTGCATCCAGTAATTGCTGTTTGACCAGCCTGGCAGGCAGTCCGGTCGAAGAGCAGATACTTGCTATGCTCATGCCATCTCTAAGATACAGCTGTCTGCAGAGATCTTGAGGTAGAAGCAATTCGCGGGCAAAGACGTTTGCCTCTAGTTCCCGTCGTTCGTGCGGACCATAGTCCCCGACCTTGCTAGCTCCTGTCTGGGTTGGTTGCGCGGTCGCGCCGGCGGTGTCAGCCTCGTCGCAAAAGAGGTGCTCGACGTGGAGGCAGGCGTGACCAATCTCATGGGCGGCCACCGCAGCCATCTCAATGGGAGCTGACGACTTCTCAAGATAAATATCGCCGCTTTGAGGATCAAGTACGCCCTTTGCTCCCTTCAACTGTTTATGACCAGCGGGAAGAGGGACAATTTCAAGTTCGAACTTCTTAGCAGCGGCTTCTACGAGGGCCTTGGTATCAAGAGGGTTCACGCCTTCGGCTACCAGCTCGGTATGCAGCTCCGCTGCCCTCTGTCTTGCACCGCGAAACGAACTCATGGTTGTCCTCAGTCGAGAAGAGACTTGATTTGGTCTTCGCTCAGTCCAGAGTGCATCAAGGCATGTTCAAAGCTTTCCTTTGAAGTGCTCTGTGGCTTGTCATCAGCCTTAAAACTAGCTGTTGGTGATACAGCGGAGGGCAAGCTAAGAAATTGCAGTATCGCTTCGATACTCACGTTGAACTCAGTTGCAAGACGCCTCCTGAAACGTTGAGAAATTGTAGCGGGTTCAATCTCTCGGTCACGGAGCTGATTGAGTACCACGGTATTTATCCCGAGACGGACTGCGAGGCCTTTATATGCTGGCTTCCCAAGTGAAATTAACTTATTTTCGATGGTATGGACATCTTCATGTGACTCTCCGAAAACGCAACCGGTTCGCTCGAAATACCGCGTTTGAAATGCACTTACTGATATCGCCGCTTCCTCAATATCACTCGAACTAATGGTCTCTTGATCGCAGACCTCCAACCTGTCGTCGACGAGTTGAGAGGCAAGACTTCTCAACTGTGACTCAAATTGAGGATATCTCTCGACATAAGAGTCAAGAAGCTGCTGGTCCGGAGTGTCCTGTTCAACGGAAAATTGTATTAATACTTCTCGCAGCACAGGAGACGGCGTTTTGATGGTATTCATTGACGCTCCTTGAATTTCGACAGCTTGGTAGCAGCACTCGTGAGACGGTTGCGGATAGTCCGTTCGCTGAGATGGAGCTTCGTCGAGATCGTTTCCTCATCCAAATCTTTGGAACTCGTCTTCATCCCTTTGAAATAGCGCAGATCAAGAATCGTACGTTCCTCGTCTGACAGATTGTGAATCGCACTATTGATCTGGGCACTGAGTGCCGCCTTTTCTGGTTCCGTCAGATCGTGGCTCCCGTTCAGGTGAGGGAACTCGACGTGCTCGGAGTCGCTGGCCAGATCTTCTTCGGACTGGTGCTTCGAATACCAATGCTCGTTATCTTTGAGGCGATCAAGTACGAAGAAGCGTAAGGCGGCCGCGAAGCGGACCTCGAAGAAGTCGAGCTCATCGTTGGCCCGGTCAGCCGCGTCTTCGGCCAGCATGACGGCGAGCTGCGAGCAGGTTTCTTCCAGCAGTTCGTCGGGGTTGACGGGGTAGCGGGCGAGCCAAGGCCGTATCAACCTTCTGGCGCGCGCCATGAAAACTTCGAAGAGCGCGTAGAAATCGCCGGATCTCTGCTCCTTGCCGGCCGTGCGCAGCAAATTGAGCAGAGTTTCGTGAGCGATGTAGCCGCTCGAGCGGTAGTCAGTGCTGGTCGCCGAACTTGCGACCACTTTCGCGTCCACTGTCTCCCACTGAGCAATGGCGGCATCAATGTGCGAAAGGCGTTTGTAAACGTCGCCGTCTGCGTTTTTTCGTGTTAAGGGCTTTGGCAAGATGTCCTCCACTGACGGGCGCCATCCCAGTAAACCGCTCGAGCGCTCCGAAACCGGCAAATTTTTTCAGATTTCAAGGCACCGTGCGCCCGATTCATTTGAAAAGGCGCTGGATATCTTCCTCAGAAAGTCCCGACTCGCTTGCCACCGCCCTAAAAGAACCCGCTTCGCTGCTCATTTCCGGCTTCGACTCCGCCCGATACATGTTCCCAACGGCGGGGGAAGGGGGCAAAGAGAGGTAAAGTCGGAGCGCGTCAAGTGTCACACGCAACCCGGCGGCAAGCCGATCCAGAAACTTAGTCGGGAATTCGGCCAGCAGCACCTCGCGGTCCCTGATGCGATTGAGGAACAAGGTGTTGATGCCCAGTGTCTCGGCCAGGTTCCGATATTCCGGTCGCGGGATTCTCGCGAAGGGGTTCACGTCATCGGTTGATGCGTCTGTGGCTATTTTGGTCGCGGCTGCCATGCGGGCGCGGACGAGCGCATCGCGACTCCGTTGAGCCAGCGTGGCGATGTCGAGACCTTCCTCCTTCAGGAACGCCGATAGTTCCTCGTCGGGTGCATTTGCGAGGAAGTCGGCAACGCTGTGTTCAAGAACTTGCTCGAACTGGACTTTCTTGCTGTCATTCATATCAAATGCTCCGTAGATAATTTTCGATCGTGCGGGTGAGGCGCCGATCCGCTGACCAAAAAACTTTGTCGGCGATACCGAGGCTCTCCCGGATCTCCTTCTTCTCCTTCCCATCCAGCAAACCGTCAAGGATGGCGAGGGATACTGGTTGCTCCTTCAACTGCGCTCGCAAAATCGCGATTCCAGCCTCCACAAAGGCATGCTCTTGCTGTTCGCTGACCGTATCCTCGGGTGAGGCCTGTGATGCCGCTGCAAAACTGTCAATTGCAGATGTTCCATCGCCGGTCGCGGGCAACTGATGTTCGAAGGTAATGTCCGGGGAATGCGATCCCATCAAATGTTTGTGGTGGCTGTGAGCGAGACTCCGCATCACCCCTATCAAAAAGGGCACAAACGACACATTTGCCGGCTGCCAGAGCCGACGACCCTCCATTACCGCCAGAAAAGCATCCTGCAGCAGATCTCCGCCGTTGTCCGGCGACAGTTCAGGATATTTTCTGCAGATTTTCACTGCCCAGTACCCTAGGACCAAGTGTTCGCGTAGCGTCAATCCATCAACTGCCGTGTCTACCTGCCCCCGAGTTGCAGCACCTCCACCGCCGAAAGGCTGGGGCGCCCCGGAGCCCAAGCTTGTTAGAAACATAATCGCCTCACCTAGTAGTGCTCCTCTCGGAGCGGTTTTTGACAGCAATCAAAAAAGAATTTTTCGAGCTTGCAGCAGGAGATGCCTTGACGACGCAATGACTTTCGAAACGCCAATTGGAGTTGCATTCACGAGCAGTCGTTGTACTGCGGCTGTGCGATTTTGCTCCAGTTATTCAAAATGCATAGACAGTGGCGCCCGGAGCGTTCACGCGGCGGATAGTGGATTCCAATCGGCTCTATTACAAGACGAGCGGGTATTGCCTGCGAGTCCTTAGCTCAAGCCGCGAGCCAACATTCCACCCAGCAACAACAGAATAGCGGCGAAGGGCAGCTAGGAGTATTATTAGCGGTAGGCGCCCGCCCAAGTTCTGGACAGCTTGAAAAAGGCATTTGCGGTACCCGGGAACACTGCGCTTTCTTTCATCCGGATTACCGGCTGTTCGACAGCGACAAAACGTCCAGCGCTCGAACAGTGACGGAGTATTCCGATGACCCAGCTTGTCCGTAAGGCCGCGTACGCGGCATGCCAGCACCTTGTTCAGCAGGGACTGGCAGTAAAACGCTCCCACCTCTCCGAAGTAATTGCCGCGCTCCTCGGTTACGGCACGCATGCGTCGCTGATAGTCGAGGAGGCCGATCTAGCGCTCGACTATCACCTGGACGATGCCGAAATCCTCGTGCTCCATCGGCCGATGGGCGAGGTACGGGCCCGACAGATTGAGATGGGCATGCCGAGCCAGAACGCAACGGCGATGGTCTCGGCATGTATCGAAGCACTGGTTGCCAGCGCGGCTCCCACGCCGGTCTTCGTCGGTATTGCCGACTTCTACGACGCGCACGCCCGCCAAGCGTTGGCCGAGGCCATCTATGACGCCGACGAGGTGGCGGACGTCATGGCGGGAAGCAATGCCATCTTCTCGGAGGAGCCGGAATTGCCCGACGCATGTCCACCGACCGCGGACCTCTGGACTGCGGTCGCAACCTGGACGATCGAGGCCGATAGCCAGATGACCGGTGATTATGACCCGGACGGTGATCGCATGTTCAACGGCGACACACTGCAATGCCGTGGATGGCTGTCCTACCTGAAGGCGGGCCGGGCGGGATTGGTGTTGCTTGATAGCGGTGGAGACGCGACGGCCGACGATAGCTGGCGCGACGATGGAAGTGGCGAGGATCAGCCCTAAGTCGGAGCGGTCAAGCAGACGGACGAATCGGCGTAGTTCCGGGCGGTGCAACTGCCGCTCGGGATCACGCCGATTGCAGATAGTCGGGGCGTGTGATGCCCGCAGCGTTCGTGATCAACGAACACCCGGAAGCAGGAACGTCGGCTCGCTGCGAAAGCGAACGGGGCGTCGCCCCGTTGCAGAGGCCGAACTTATCGCGGTATCAACGGCAGCTTTCAAGGTCGAACGGCTGGTCATGCTGCGCTCGACGATACATTGCGCAACGCGATCACTTTTCGTCGTCAATCCCTTCAGAGTTCGGGGGGGCGACGTGCCGGGCCTCCCATTCGCGGCGTGTTCGGGCCAACTCTTGGGCAAGGAGTTCTTCGTCTGGAAGGACCATATGATACTCGGCAGCGAGCACCTTATTCGGTAGGCCCTCAAGCGCATATCGTGCGACCGCAGCATTGGTTCGAGCACAAAGTATTAGACCTACGGGTGGATTTTCGCCCGGAAGCGTCCACTGTTCCTTCGCGTAGTTGCAGTACATGTGCATCTGGCCCACATCCGCGTGATTCAGTTCAGTTAGCTTGAGGTCGATGATGACGAGGCATCGCAAGCGCCGGTGAAAAAACAGCAGGTCGACGCGAAACCAACTGTCACCGATTCGCAGGCGCCGCTGGCGGCCCACAAATGCGAAGTCGCTGCCGAGCTCAAGCAAGAAATCCTCAAGGCGGTGGATCAGGGCCTCCTCGAGCTGCGTCTCCGAATATTCGTCTTTGAGGTCGAGGAATTCGAGAACGTAGGGATCCTTGATCGCTTCCTCGGGCGTGACTGGGTCGCCGGGCTGCGCGATGCTACCCTTTTCGAGCATCGCGCGCTTGTTTTGAGACATCAGTGTGCGAGTATAGAACTGGCTGCCAATTTGCCGACCCAGCTGGCGCACGCTCCAACCGCCGCGCAACGCCTCGGCTTCGTAAAAACGTCGCTCCTCAGGCGAACGCGTGCGTCGCAGCAGGTTGACGTAGTGCGTCCAGGAAAGCGGAAAGGCTTCAGCCAGTTGCTGGAGCGAGAAGTTCCGAATCGGTGATTCGGATTTTCCCGCTGGCACAGGCACGGCAGATTTCCGAATCACTGATTCGGAAATCACGGCAGGAGGATAGTTCTGGAAGAGCAGACGCATCAGCTCGAGGTTGTCGACCCCGAAGCCGCGTCCGAACCTTTTGGTGAGGTCGGCGGACAAGCGCTGCAGGAGCGCGTGCCCATACGCCGCGCGATTCTCGCCAGCCTGCTCGGATTCAACGATGCGACGGCCGATCTGCCAATACGTAGCCGTCATCAGGGTATTGACGCTGCGTGCCGCAGCCTGTCGACCCTGCTCGAGCAGTACGACCACGTCGCCGAGTGTGTTGCGATAGTCGCCTTCAGGCAGGGTTATGTTGTTTGTCTGTTTCATTCGGTGTCTATCTCTCAGGACGGCCCTTGGCGGCGATTTCGGTATAAAGGGGATGCGTTCGCGTCATAGCCCGCAGTAGGTCTCTACAAGGTGCCGCAGCCGCCTACCTGAGTTCCTTCTGGCGTGACAGCCAAGAGGGTTGTTCTCGTCAGCTTTCCGTTTGCCTCCGCGAACATGTAGACCATCGTGACGAGTCCTTTGCGCCGTCAATGTGGTGATTGTCTCACTAGTTGTGAGCTTGCCGCCAACACAAGCCGACCGATGCATAGGGATGGGACCGACTGCTGTGGAAGCTGAGCTGCCGGTGTGGCGCAGCGCAACTCGGGCTACCGCGCGGCACTCAAGCGTTTTAAGGGACTGTCACACATGTGACGGTCGTAGTGAATTCGGCGCCCGTTTGCCCGCGGTCCATGGGCGGCCGCATATGGGCGACCTGCAGCTCACTTCGCTTTGGTGAAGGCCTCAGCGATCTGTCGCGCGCGCTTGACCTCGTCGCTGTGCAGATAGATCGAAGTCGTTGAGACGGAAGCGTGACGCAGGTTGTCGCGCACGGTGGTCAGCTCCGCGCCGCGGCCGAGTGCGTGCGTCGCGTGCGTGTGGCGCCTATCTCTATCAAGAGATAGGCGCCATGCGTTTGCAACGCACCTGCTCGAATCCGGCACGGATGTGCGCCTGATCCAGTTGCTGATGGGCCATCGCAGCCTGGCCACAACGGCGCGCTATCTGAAGGTCGCAACCAGCACGATCTGCGCGACGACCAGCCCGTTTGACCGCCTACCGTCAAGGTCGCCGCAGGCTTTACCTGAACCACGGGTTGATCACGTCTGAACCGCCATGAAGGCCCCGCTGGAGTTGGCGGACGTCCTGCGACGCCACGGCCCGGCATACCGGCATCTGCACGCCGACTCGCTCGACCGCGAGCAGCGTCGCGTCATGCGCGCCATCGAGCAATGCCGAACGGCGGCTCTGGGTGGTCATGTTGAGCAGTGCGACGCCTGCGGACATCAGCGCATCGCCTACAACTCGTGCGGCAACCGGCACTGCCCGAAGTGCCAGTCGCTCGCCCGGGCACAATGGCTCGAGCACCGCCAGGCGGACCTGCTGCCCGTGCCTTACTTCCACGTCGTCTTCACCGTTCCGCAAGAGATCGCGGCCATTGCATTCCAGAACAAGCGGGTTGTCTACGACATCCTGTTCCAGGCAACCGCCGAAACGCTGCAGACCATAGCTGCGGACCGCCGCCACCTTGGGGCCACGATCGGATTCATCGCGTTGCTGCACACCTGGGGACAGAATCTGGTCCACCATCCGCATGTGCACTGCGTGATCCCGGGCGGTGGCCTTGCCGCCGACGGCACGCGCTGGGTGGCTTGCCGGCCTGGATTCTTCCTGCCGGTTCGGGTGCTCTCGCGTCTGTTCCGCCGGCTGTTCCTCGAGCGATTGCAACATGCCTTTGACATCGGGGCACTGCGTTTCTTCGCGTCACTGGTCCACCTGTCTGAGCCGTGCGAGTTTGCCCGCTATCTGTCTGGCCCGCGTCAAACCGAGTGGGTTGTCTATGCCAAGGAGCCGTTTGGCGGTCCGCAGCAGGTGCTCGATTATCTCGGCCGCTACACACACCGCGTCGCGATCTCCAACAACCGCCTCATCAGTCAGAGCGATCGGCATGTCACGTTTCGCTGGAAGGACTATCGCCAACCAGGCCATCCGCGCGTAATGCGTCTGGACGCCCATGAGTTCCTGCGCCGCTTCCTCCTGCACGTGCTGCCACACGGATTGCAACGAATTCGCCACTATGGACTGCTCAGCAACCGGCTGCGCGAGGCCAGCCTCGCCGCATGTCGCCGTTTGCTCGGCGCGCCGCCCGCCGAAACCCGGGTGACATCCGCACCGGACTACCGCGACCACTTTGCACAGCTGACCGGCCGGTCACTGCGCGACTGCCCGGTTTGCAAACACGGTCACATGGTTTGCGTCGAATACCTCCTGCCTGGCGCGCCGGCGCGGGCGCCGCCATCCCGCAATGAAGCATGATCGTGCACGCTTCCTGGGGGGCGAACCCGGCACAACGTACGGGGCCGCGTGGTACGCATGTCCCCTGCAGTCACAACGTACCTCGCTCTTGCCACCCAAGCGGCCTGCAGGCCATCATGCTTGGACGTGCCTGCCCAATCGTGCATCCGGATTCTTTCTTGCCCTCGCTTCACTTCCCGCATTCGACGCTCACAACCGGCGCCGCACCGATTCAATTCCCATAGCCACCGGCAGCGGAGCGGCTTAGCTCAACGAATTTTTAGCGGAGCGGA
This sequence comes from Paraburkholderia sp. A3BS-1L, assembly GCF_051125215.1. Classification (NCBI taxonomy): domain Bacteria; kingdom Pseudomonadati; phylum Pseudomonadota; class Betaproteobacteria; order Burkholderiales; family Burkholderiaceae; genus Paraburkholderia; species Paraburkholderia sp. A3BS-1L. The sequence continues at coordinate 257,513 of NZ_CP120446.1, forward strand.
AACGGCTCGTTCGCCGTGCCCCTGGCCAGCTCACTACGCCGTTTCCGCTCCGCTAAAAATCCTCTGGATTATCTTACTCGCACGGTTGCGTTCCACGTTTTCCGCGGAAACCCGCGTCACTTACATGTATTAGCCGGGACTCGATCTGACAGGTAGTCAGGCCGATAGAGAGGAGGCGATCAATGAGGAATGAGTTTCTCCTTGGGGAGTTCCAGCGAATCAAGAAAGGTGTGCATCGGCGTCTTGCCGTAACACCACCGTCCCTGATGCTCCCGTTCATTGTTGTACTGGTCGAGCCACGCATCAAGGCACGCCTGCAGGCACTGTCAAGATCGTCAATCATGCCCCGCTGCCCCCGCAGGCTGCCGATATTGCATCGCAGGCTAAGCCGGTGCCGTGCTGAGCGCCTTCCAGACCACTCGGGTTGCGCGCTGAAACGCGGGGAGGTTCGGCGTATTGCGTCCTGCACGCCGCAAGAACACGATCAAGCCCTGCCAGTGGGAGTAGATGAGTGCACCTCGGATCTGGCATTCACTGTTGCTGAGATTTGGGTTCATCTGGGCGACAAGTTTGCCGAAAAGCGTCTGAAACTCGCCGCTTACCTGTTCGTTCCTCTCCCGCACCGTCTCGTGATGCTCTGCGAGGCACCATACCTCGAGCGCGAATGGACTTACCACATTTCCGGCGCCGGTGAGGACATCGAAGGTCTCGTCGAGAAGCGCTTCGAGCCGCGCTTCCGCCGATTGTGTCGAATCCTCGGCAACTTGCCTGAAGCGGCTCAAATAACGCTTCGCGAGTTCGTCGATGGTTGCCAGCAAAAGAGAGTCGCGACTGCCGAAGTAGTGCTGCAAGGTCGCGAGTCGCACCTCGGCGGCAGCGGCTACGCGTCGTTGCGTGAAGCCTGCGTTGCCTTCGTTTGCGAACACACGTATCGCCGCCTCAAGAATCTCAGGCACGCGGGTTTCGCGCCGCCCACGCTGTGCTCCCTTCTTGTCCTTTTCGTCTGCGCAATCGAGCGCAATAGTCAAAGCTTTCATCATAATTGGTCATGCGACCACATAAATTCAGGGGTGAAAGTCACTGCTGACCAATTATACGCACTTTTCCATGGCCCCAGCCTGACGCGGGTTTTTTCAATGAAATAGGATCCACTCTAGGTGTAAAGCCTGGTCGTCGTGCCCTTGATTTATTGGTCTTCTGACCACTAATATTTGGTCATCGGACCAATAATGAGAATCTCAGGAGAGGAGAGTCGCGATGAAAAGCCGAATGGATTCCCTGCATGGGATCGTCGACAAATGGTTCGGGCAAGCGGGAGTGCATGCCTCGGTCGTCCGTGAGCGGGCCGGCGCGCAGCGCTGCGTACGCATTGATGTGGCGCGAGGGATCGAGACGTTGTCGATGCGTTTTTTCCGTCACGCAGATGGTTCATGGCAGGTGATTCCCCCTGCGCGTCTCGGCCCGTGTATGGGCATTCAAGTACGGCGGACCTGACTCGACGCTCATCAGGAGGAGGAAGGCGATGCGCAAGACAGGGACTAACGCCCGCATGCGATTCGTGCGCTGGGTTGAACGCAAATTCTGGCCGGCCTCTCAGGCTGCGGCGCGCGGCGCTGGCTCCTGGCTGCTCTATATCTGGGCGTCGAGTCAGATGGCGGACCCCGGCGGGTTGCCGATTGAGGAGACGACTATCGAGCGCTATCTCGGGACTGACCGCTGCCACGAGTAGCCAGAACTGAAGCGGGAATTGCCGGTTCTTGACAGCACGCCGATCGCAATGCAGTATTTGGCAATGTTCAAAGGTTGATCCAATGATGTTGTTAAAAATAGACTAATCGATCTCGGATCCGGCGACTAACCTGCGCACGGCAAGGCGGCGCAAAGACAGGAGGAGCAACAATGAAGAGTGCACTTGAGGGCCTCAAGGTCCTCGATTTCACGCAAATGATGAATGGCCCGTTCGGCACCATGCTGCTCGGTGACTTCGGTGCGGATGTAATCAAGGTGGAACCACCTCAAGGCGACACGATGCGCCTTACGGGCGAGACCTTCCTTGGCAAGGACGCCGTGTATTTCCTGACGCTGAACCGCAACAAGCGCAGCGTCGTGATCGATCTTGCGACCGAGGATGGCCAGCGCCTTGCCCAGAAAATGGCAGCGCAGGTGGATATCGTCGTCGAGAATTTCCGGCCCGGCGTCGCCGAAAAACTCGGCATCAGCTACGAGAAACTCTCGGAACACAACCCGCGTCTGATTTATTGCTCGACTTCCGCATTCGGGCGCACAGGGTCGGACAGCATTCGCCCCGGCATGGATCCCGTGGTGCAGGCGATGTCGGGCATCATGCAACTGACTGGCGATGAGCAGACTGGGCCGCTCAAGACGGGCATGCCATATTCCGACCTCATCACGCCACTGCTTTCGACTATCGGCGTGCTTGCCGCCATCGAGGCGCGCCACCACACCGGCCGGGGGCAGCGCGTGGATCTTTCCATGATCGACGCGACGATCTTCAGCATGATTCCACGCGACGCCTATTACTTCGCGACTGGCGAGACTCCAGGGCGCATCGGCAACGCGCATTGGCAGATCGTGCCGTACAACACGTACGCGACCTCGGACGGGCGCCATATCATGGTGATCGCACACACGGACAAGTTCTGGCGCGTCCTCGCATCTGCAGTTGGGGCGGACGAGCTGCTGGCGGACGAACGACTCAGCACGAAAGAGGGGCGTTTGGAGCATCGTGAAATTGTTGATTCCGGGCTCGCGGCCGCGTTCGCCAAAATGCCACTCGTGCACTGGAACGAAAAGCTGCTGGAGGCACAAGCGATGTTCTCGCCGGTGCTCAATTTCGAGGAGGTATTCGAAGATCCTCGTGTGCAGCGCGATCTGGTGGCGGAGCTCGATCATCCGCACGCAGGACGCTTCAAGGTGGTCTCGAACCCGATCGGCATGTCGGAGACACCCACGCTGATTCGCCGTCCGCCCCCGACGCTCGGCCAGCATACCGAAGAGGTGCTGCGTGAGTTTGGGCTCGCAGCCGGGCCGAATGCGTTTGCGCAAGAAGGCGAGGCGCAGCGATGAGCGAAATTCCCCGCGCGACTCATGCCGCAGCACCTGGCCTGCCGGCACTTGGTCAGCACGAACCGCCATTGAAGGGTGTGCGCGTCCTCGATCTTTCACGCGTACTTGCCGCTCCGTTCTGCGCGATGATGCTTGCGGATCTCGGCGCGGAAGTGACGAAGGTCGAGCATCCGAAGGGCGGCGATCAGACACGCCATTGGGGTACCGCGATTCACGGCGGCGAGCGTACCTACTACCTGGCGATCAATCGCAGCAAGCAGTCAATCGCGATCGACTTCTCGAAGCCGGAAGGCGCCGCGCTGATCAAGGAACTGGCGCGTGAGAGCGATATTCTGGTCGAGAACTACATGCTCGGCACGCTTGAGCGATACGGACTCGGCTACGAGGCGCTCAAGGCTGAGAATCCGCGGCTGATCTACTGTTCGGTGAGCGGCTATGGCCGCACTGGTCCAAGCGCTGCGCGTCCCGGTTACGACTCGGTGATTCAGGCCGAAAGCGGTCTCATGTCGATTACCGGCGAGCCGGACGGCGAAGCGTCGAAAGCCGGGGTGCCGATTTGCGACATCACCGCTGGCATGTACGCGACTCAGGCAATTCTGGCGGCGTTCGTACGGCGTCTGCGCAATGGCCACGGTGAGGCGATCGACATCGCGTTGTTCGATTGCACGCTTGCCAATCACGTTTCGGTTGCCGCCAACGCGTTGCTGCTGAAAACGCCGCCCGGTCGCTACGGCAACAGTCACGCGGACATCATCCCGCAGGGCCTCTATCACGCCGAGGATGGTCCGTTGATGTTCCATGTGGGCAGTGATGCACAGTTCGCGCGCTTTAGCGCCGATGTTCTCGGTCTGCCTGAACTCGCGCACGACCCGCGCTTTATCGATAACGACGGGCGCCGCGCGAACCGGGAGGCGCTCGACGAGATCATGTCCGGGCGTTTCTGTACCCGCTCGCGTCATGAATGGCTGCCGCTGTTCCGTGCGGCGGGCGTGCCTGCGGGGCTCGTGCAGAACGTGCTCGAGGCGCTGACCTCGGAGGAAGCAACGGCGCGCGAAATGGTCTGCGAAATCGATCATCCAACCGCTGGGCGAATCAACCTGGTGGGGTCGCCGCTGAAGTTTCAGGAGGGCTCGCTTGCGCCGCCCATGGCGCCGCCGCTGCTCGGCGAGCACACCGACCGTGTGCTCGCCGGGCGCATCGGCCTCGATGCGGAAACGATTGCCCAGTTGCGCGCTGCGCACGTCATTTACTGAGGAGACACCATGCAAGATCAATCCGCCGCTACGCAGGCATTTCCGATGCGCCGCTGTCCGTTCGCTCCACCCGCGCAATACAGCGAAATCCGCGAGCAGGAGGGCCTGTCCCGGGTGACGATGCCCGACGGTACGCAGGCATGGATCGCGACGCGCTACGAGGACGTGCGCGCGATTCTCGGCGACAACCGTTTCTCGACGATTCCGTCCACACCGGGCTATCCGTTCATCGCCCCGGCACGTGCGTCGTTGCTGATGAACGAGCATCCTCCTACCATCATCCGCATGGACCCGCCGGAGCACACGCGTTACCGCCGCATGTTGACCAAGGAGTTCATGGTTCATCACGTCGAGGCGATGCGGCCCGAACTGCAGCAAACCGTCGATATCCTGCTGGACGAACTGGAGGCGAAGGGTTCGCCGGCCGACCTGTTCGAGGACTTCGCGCTGGCGGTGCCGACGACGGTGATCTCGCGCATACTCGGCGTGCCCTATGAGGATCGCGAGTTCTTCCAGGAGCGAAGCAAGGCCAAGCTGGATCTCACCGCCGACCCGGAGGTGCCGGTGCGCGCCGGTGCCGAGATGCGCGAATATCTCGACCGGCTGATCACGCAGAAGATGGAGTCGCCAGGGAATCGCAGCGACTTGATCAGCCGTCTCGTGACGAGCCAGGTGGTGCCCGGCCACATGACGCGCGAAGAGGCGCTCGCGACCATCGAGCTGCTGTTGATGGGCGGCCACGAGACCACCGCGAACATGATTGCGCTTGGCACGCTGTCGCTTTTGATGAATCCCGCGCAAAAGGATGAACTTGTGGCCGATCCCTCGCTGGTGAACAACACGGTCGAGGAAATGCTGCGCTTTCATACGATAGTCCATTACAACGGGCCGCGCGTCGCGCTCGAGGATGTGACGGTGTCCGGCACGCTTATCAAGAAGGGCGAGGGTGTGCTGGCCCTTATCAGCGCGGCCAATCGCGACCCGAAGCACTTCTCGGAACCGGACGCGTTCGACATTCATCGCGAGGCCCGGCACCACGTTGCGTTCAGTTATGGCGTGCACCAATGCCTGGGGCAGCCGCTCGCGCGTGCGGAATTGCAGATTGTTTTCACGTCGCTGTTCCAGCGCCTGCCGAAACTGCGGCTCGCGGTGCCGCTCGAAGACATCAAGTTCCGCCACGACGCCTTTGTTTATGGAGTGGACGCACTGCCAGTCGAATGGTGATGTGCTCTGCGTGCGCGGCGCACGGCTAGTGGCGCGCACCGATCAATGTGTTGAGCAGTTCAATCAGCAAGGAAATGAGATGAAAATCAAGGTCGACGCAACGAAGTGCATTGGAGCGGGATTGTGCGTGGTGGCCGCGCCCAAGGTCTTCAGCCAGAACGAGGACGATGGTCTCGTGATCGTGTTGCAAGAGAATCCGCCGCCCGAGTTGCATGAATCGGTGCGTGAGGCGGCGCGGCTGTGTCCGGCGCTCGTCATCACGTACGAGGACGCTTGAGCATTTGCGAGGTCATGACATGGCAGAGGCAGGTATCGTGATTATCGGAGCGGGGCAGGCGGGCTATCAGCTCGCGGCCTCGCTGCGCGAAGCGGGATACACGAAGCGTGTGGCGCTCGTCGGCGAGGAGCCGGAACTCCCTTATCAGCGTCCGCCGCTTTCGAAGGCGTATTTGGGCGGCGCATGCGAAGCGGAGCATCTCACATTTCAGCAACAGACCTTCTTTGCGAAGGCAGGGATCGAACTGATGCTCGGCGAGCGCGTTTCGCGCATTGACCGAGACGCTCGGTGCGTGTGGACGATCGACGGACGCCGTGTCGACTACGAACAGCTTGTCTTTGCCACGGGCGCGCGCAACCGCACCTTCGCGGCGGTCCCGCGTGCGAACGGCCTGCTAGATCTGCGCACGTTGCGCGATGCCGGTGCGTTGCGCGCGGCGCTCGCCGAGGCGCGCGAGCCGGTGGTGATCGGCGCGGGCTTTCTTGGCCTTGAGTTCGCGGCGGTCGCCGCCGCGCGGGGCGTGCCCGCGCACGTGATCGAAGCCGGCCCCGCGCCGATGAGCCGGGTCGTGAGCGCGCCGGTCGGCGAGGCGTTCAGGGCGCATCACGAGGCGCTGGGCACGACTTTCACGTTCGATGCGAACGTGCATGCGATCCACGCGCAAGCGGGGCGCGTGAGCGCCGTCGAGTTGACGGATGGCGCGACTATCCCGGCGGACCTCGTCGTGCTCAGTATCGGCGTCGTGCCGAACGCGGAGCTGGCGCAGGCGGCCGGGCTCGAGACCGACAACGGCATTGTCGTCGATGCTTCGCTTGCGACCGCCGATCCGAACGTCTACGCGCTGGGCGATTGCGCCTCGTTTCCGTCGCGCTTTGCCGGCGGGCGCTGCCGGATCGAATCGGTGCAGAACGCCGTCGATCAGGCGCGCTATCTGGCCGCGCGCCTCGCGCGGCAGGAGCGGGTTGCCTCGAGCTCGTACGACGCGGTGCCGTGGTTCTGGAGCGATCAGGGCGGGGCGAAACTGCAGATCGCTGGCCTTGGCATGCGGCGCGCGGAGGAAATCGTGCTGCGCGGCGATCGCGACTCCATGAAGTTCTCCATTTATGGCTTCGCGCAAGGCCGCCTGATCTCCGTCGAGTCCGTGAACCGTCCTGGCGATCATATTGCCGCGCGGCGGCTCATCGCGGCAGGCGCGGCTGTCTTGCCCGAGCATGTCGCCGATGGAAATTTCGATCTGCGCTCGCTGCTCGAGTCTTCCCTCTCTTCATAAGGATTCCTGAAATGCAGACTGGATTGTCATCGCCCCGGTATGCCACGCTCGGCGAGCAGAGCGCCGGCTTCATCGCTTCGGCGCATCGCATGCTGATCGACGGGCGCTGGGTCGAGGCATGCTCCGGCAAAACCTTCGATGTCTTCGATCCGGGCACCGGGCAGGTCGTTGCGCGGGTGCCTGAAGGCGCCGCAGAGGATATCGACCTCGCTGTCAAGGCGGCGCGCCGTGCGTTCGAAACCGGTCCCTGGCCGGGCATGAAGCCCGCGGAGCGCACGCGCCTGCTGCTCAGGCTCGCCGACCTCATCGAAGCGCATGGGGACGAATTCGCCGAGATCGAAACCGTGGACAACGGCAAGCCGCTTGCCATCGCGCGGCGCGGTATCGCCGGCACGGCGGAGATGGTGCGTTACATGGCAGGCTGGGCCACCAAGCTCAATGGCGAGACAGTCAGCGTCTCCCAGCCCGGGGAATGGCACGCCTACACGCTGCGCGAAGCCGTGGGCGTGGTGGGGCAAATCATTCCGTGGAACTTCCCGCTGTCGATGGCGATCTGGAAGCTCGCCCCCGCGCTGACCGCAGGCTGCACGGTCGTGCTCAAGCCCGCGGAGCAGACGCCGCTCAACGCGCTGCGGCTCGGGCAGTTGTTCGAGGCCGCGGGCTTCCCGCCCGGTGTGGTGAATATCGTCACGGGTTTTGGCGCGACGGCCGGGGCGGCACTTGCCGCGCACGCGGGCGTCGACAAGGTCGCCTTTACCGGGTCGACCGGCACGGGCAAGCGCATCGTCGAGGCCGCGCTCGGCAACCTGAAGAAGGTGTCGCTGGAACTGGGCGGAAAATCGCCGGTATTCATCTTTCCCGATGCGGATATCGAACGGGCGACGCCGGCCGCCGCCAATGCCATCTTCTTCAATAGCGGCCAGGTGTGCTCGGCCGGCTCGCGTCTCTATGTCCACCGGAAGGTCTTCGACCGCGTGGTCGAAGGCGTGATCGCACACGGCGACAAGCTTGTCGTGGGCCACGGCCTCGACCCGTCGAGCCAGATGGGGCCGGTCATTTCGCACGCGCAGAAGGAGCGCGTCGAACGCTATGCCGAACTCGGGGAGCAGGAGGGCGCCCGCCGCCTCGGCGCACCGCGCGCATTCGATTCGGACGGCTATTTCGTTGCGCCTTCCGTGTTCGTGGATACTGCGTCGAACATGGCGATTCGCCGCGAGGAAATCTTTGGGCCGATCGTCTGTGCGATGCCTTTCGACGACGATGATCTCGAGCATATCGCCTCCGAAGCGAACCAGACCGAATTCGGTCTGTTCGCCGGCATCTGGACGCGCGATCTCAGCGTCGCACACAAGCTGGCGCGCCGCATCAAGGCGGGCTCGGTGTCGGTCAACGCACACATGGTGAATGAGCCGGCATTGCCGTTCGGTGGCTACAAGCAGTCGGGATGGGGACGCGAGCGCGGCCGCGAGGTGCTCGATCTGTACACGTCGCTCAAGAGCGTGGCAGTCAGCCTTGATTGATGCGGGCTCCGGCGGCGCAGTCACGCGAAAAGACAATAAAAGCAGGAGACACGATGACAACCTTTGACACCATCATTGTGGGCGGCGGTTCGGCGGGATCGGTGCTCGCCCATCGCCTTTCGGCGGATCCGTCGCGGCGCGTACTGCTTTGCGAAGCGGGTGCGGATCTGCCCAACGACAGGCTGCCCGCCGCCATCCTCGACAGCTACCCGGGCACCGCGTATCTGAATCCGGGTTACCTGTGGCCCGAGTTGCGCGTCACGACGGTTGCCGCCGAATCCGGTTCCAGCGCATCGCGCAAGCTGCGTAAATACGAGCAGGCGCGCATTCTCGGCGGCGGCTCGTCCATCAACGGGCAGTTTTTCAATCGGGGGGCGCCGTCCGACTACGATGACTGGCAGGCGCGTGGCGTGCAAGGCTGGAGCTGGGACGACGTTCTGCCGTACTTCCGGAAAGTCGAGCGCGACCTCGACTTCAGCGGTCCGCTACACGGCGCGTCGGGACGCATTCCGGTGCGCCGGATCATGCCCGACGTCTGGCCCGGTCATGCGAGTGCGGTTGCAGCCGGGCTTCGGCAGATGGGCTACGAGTATCTGCCTGACCAGAACGGGGACTTCCGCGACGGCTACTTTCCAATCGCGATATCCAACGCCGATGAAAAGCGCGTGTCTGCCTCGATGGCATACCTCGACACCGCAACCCGCGCACGCCCGAATCTCACGGTCTGGACCGGGACGGAAGTCGCCAGCCTCCTGTTCGAGGGCCGTCGTTGCGTCGGCATCCGGCTCGAGGTGCCTGGACGTCCCGCCGAGGTGCGCGCGAAAGACGTCGTGCTCTCGGCGGGCGCGCTGCAATCGCCCGCCATTCTGATGCGCTCGGGTATCGGGCCGGCGGCGCATCTGCGTGAACTAGGTATAGATGTCGTGGCGGTGCTGAAGGGCGTCGGCCAGCACTTGATGGAGCACCCCTCGATCGCGCTTGCCTCCTTCATCCGTAAGGGCGCGCGTGTCAACGTGGCGACGCGGCGGCACATCCTGACCGGCTGGCGCTATTCGTCGCAAATCGGTGGCGCGCCGGCCGGGGACATGTTCGTGTCGATCGTAACGAAGACGTCGTGGCATGCGGTCGGCGAGCGCATCGGCACGATGCTCATGTACGTGAACAAGCCGTTCTCGACCCGGGGCGAAGTGCGGCTCGCGTCGCCCGACTGGCGTACGGCACCGGAAATCGATTTCAACATGCTCGCCGACGAGCGGGATTTGCAACGCCTGATGGACGGCTTCCGGCGCATGGCCGTCGTGCAGGGGCTGGCCAGCGTGAGCGCGGTGACGGCCGATCCGTTTCCGGCCAGCTACAGCGAAAAGGTGCGCCAGGTGGCCATGCTGAGCCGTCGTAACAAGCTCGTCACCGATCTGCTGGCCGCGCTGCTGGACGGTCCCGCACCGTTGCGCAGCCTCCTGATGCGCAAAGTGATCGCGGGAGGCGCAACGCTCGCGGAGTTGCTCGCTGACGACGGCGCATTGCGCACGTTTGTGCGCAATGCCTGTGTGGGCGTCTGGCATCCGTCGAGCAGCTGCCGCATGGGGCCGGAAAACGATCCGCTCGCGGTCACGGACAAGGCAGCGCGCGTGCACGGCGTGGAAGGCCTGCGCATCGTGGATGCGTCGATCTTTCCGCACATTCCGAGCGGAAATCTGAACTTCCCCGTGATGATGGCTGCGGAGAAGGTCGCCGACATGATGATCGAGCCGCCGCGTTTCGCAGCGGCACGATCCGCGTAGAACCCGCTGGGGCTCGCCGGCCAGCCTGGCGAGCCCGCGCGTGGGCTACTCGGTTTCGGGGATGAGCACGGCGCGGCCGCGAATGCGGCCGGCCTCCAGGGCGTCGAAGGCCTGCAGTGCGTCAGAAAGTGCAAAGCGCGTGACAAGCGGGCGGATCGCTCCACGCCGGGCCAGCGCGATGACTGCGGCGAGGTCGGCATAGGTGCCGCCGTAGGGACACATGACCGTGACGCCACGCGGCAGAGCATTACGCGACGAGCGGGCGACAAAGGGCAGGGTGCCGCCGGATAGACCGATCACCCGGATCGCGCCGTAGCGGCCGACGATGGCCGCCGCCGTGCGCAGTGTCTCATCGGTGCCTACAAAGTCGAGCACGACGTCGGCACCAAAGCCGTCAGTCATCGCGAGGATGGTGTCGGCGAAGCCTTGCGTGTCGGCGCGCAGCGTGAGGTCGGCCCACGGGCGCGCGGCGTCGATGGCTTCGTCGCTCAGGTCGACCGCGACGATGCGCGTGGCGCTCGTCGCGCGCAGGATCTGGACGGCCAGGTTGCCGAGTCCGCCTAGACCGATCACCACAGTGGCCGAGCCGGGATGCAGCAGTTCCGCGCAGGTCGCGATCGCGTGGTATGGCGTGAGCGCAGCGTCGGTCAGTGTCGCAGCGACGGCCGGGTCGAGGTCGCCGATTGCCATGAGCGCACGCGCCGGCACGCGGACGTACTGAGCCATGCCGCCGTCCTTCGTGACACCTGGCGTGGGGGGCGGAGCGAGGCGCGAGCCGGTATTGCGGCAGGCGTTTTGTCGTCCCGCGAGGCATGCGCTGCAAACGCCGCATGACCAGCATGGATGCACGACGACACGCTCGCCAGGCTGCCATTGCGTTACCGCCTCGCCGCATTGCTCGACCATGCCTGCGATCTCGTGGCCAAGCGTCGTGCCATCCGGCGTGCGCGAATCGGTGGCGTTGCGAATATGCAGGTCGGTCTGGCACAGGCCGGCGGCCAGTACGCGAAGCAGGACCTCGTCAGGACCCGGCTCAGGACGCGGCACCGTTGCAAGTCCCACGTCGCCCTGGCGGGCAAGCTTTACGCTATGCATGGTGCCACAACAATTCTGATTATTCATTAGTTTTCCTTATTAGAAAGAAAGGAGGTAACCGGATTCGTCAGATAGTTTCGTGCGTCGTGCTTGCCTGGCAAGCGAGGCTAAACCCTTAGGCCAGCATTCTTGACAGCGGAAAACACACGATTTTATGATTGTGGCAAAGGTTGATCCAATGATAAAAGCGAAAACTAATCCATCAGGTGCTCATTTTCCGGTTGAGGAGACAGTCATGAACGTTGCAAACCCGACCGCGGCGGCGCGGCCCCATTCCCGCTGGACGCAGGCGCTGTGGCAGACCCTCGCCGCCGTTGCCTTTGCATGCTCGGTATCGGCCCACGCCGCAGCGCCGACCGTGATCTGCTCGGTGGACGATCGCAGCGGAGCGGCGGCAGACACCGGCACGCAGGGATTTCAGGCTGTGCAGTTGGCGGTCGACGAAGCCAATGCAGCGGGTGGCGTGGCGGGCCACAAGATTTCGCTGATCTCTTACGACGGCAAGACCGATCCGCAACTCACCGCAACCTTCGCGTCGCGCTGTGCCGAAGACGACAAGGCTCTCGTCATCATCGGCGGCAATCCGTCGGCACCGGCTGCCGCCATGATTCCCGTCGCGACCGATGACAAGATCCCGTATTTCATGTTGTCCGCCGGTACGGATTCGCTGACCAATCCGCCCGCGCCCTGGCACTATCGTTTTGGTCCGGCGAACCGTCAGGACGCCGCGGCGATCGCGGATTTGCTCGCGAAACAAGGTTTCAGGCGCCCGGCCATCATCAATAACTCGCTGCCGTTCGGTACCGACGGCGCGCGCGCGACCCGGGCGGCACTCGAGGCGAAACACATCACTGTGGTCGCACAGCAGACCTATGACGTGAATGCGACCGATCTTTCGCCGCAATTGATCAACCTGCGCGAGGCGAAGCCCGATGTCCTGCTGGTGTTCCCCTACGCGGCGGACGGCGCGCGCGTGCTGCGCACCGCACATCAACTCAGTATCAACATGCCGATCGTCGTGTCGCGCAGTGCGCTGCTCGATACGCTGCGCCGCCTTGCCGGACCGGCGAGCGATGGTGTACTGGTTCCGGATACGGTGGACGCCGATCGCCCCGATGTGAAGAAGTTCTTCGCGGACTTCAACGGGCGCTATGGCGCGCATCAGCCGACGCTGTATCCCGTGATCGGCTACGACGCGGCCAAGGCGGCGCTGGAGGCCATCGCGGCGCCAGCGGTGCAAAAGGCGCTGGATGCGGGCGATATTCCCGGTGCACGCCTCGCCTTGCGCAACGCCATGGACCAAATGGGCCAGTTCAAGGGCCTGCAAGGGGAGGCGGGCGCGACTTACCACTTCAGCGCACAGCAGCATCATGGTTCGCCCGACAAGAACTGGTACGTGTTCGTGCAGGTGGCCGACGGCGGCACGCGTCTCGTGAAGCCGGATCTTTCGGCATTCAAGCCGCGCTGACGCGCCCACCCCACCCCGGCGCAGTGCCGCGGCAATGCGTCTGCGCCAAACGTACGAGGGTCCGATCTCATGGACAGAATCGCAGTGTTTCTCTGCGCGGGTTTGACGAACGGCAGCGTGTACGGGCTACTTGGCTTGTCGCTTTCGCTCATCTACGGCACCAATCGCATCATCAATTTCGCGCAGGGCGAGTTTGTAATGCTGGGCGCCATGTCGGCCATCTTTTTCATGGTCACGTGCAGTCTGCCCACGCCGCTCGCCATTGGCGCGGTAATGATCGTGGCGATTGTCGCCGCGCTCGCTCTCGAGTTCGGTGTTTATCGCCCGCTTGTGCGGCGCGGTGCGCCGCCTTTGACGGTGATGATCGGCACGCTGGCCGGCGCGACTATCGCGAGCGGCGGCGCGTTGCTGATCTGGGGTGCTAATCAGCTCTACGTGCCCAATGTCTTTTCTCTCAATCCGGTCGCTATCGGTTCGATCACGACCACCATGCAGCAGGTCGCCATTGTGGTGGCCTTTGTCGTGCTGCTCGGCATCACGTGGTTCCTGTTGTACCGCACGAGCTTCGGACTCAGCATTCGCGCAACCGGGGCGCAGCCGCGCATCGCGCAACTGATGGGCATTCGCCCAGAGCGGGTGGTGCGCTTCGGGTTCATGTTCAGCGCACTCGTTAGCGCGCTTGCGGGCGTGCTCGTCGGGCCGCTGCTTGGCGGTCAGGTGTCGATGGGCGTCGGGCTGACCGTGAAGGGCTTCATGGCGGCCATTCTCGGCGGCCTCGGCAGCCCGTTCGCGTCCGCGGCCGGTGGTCTCGCCATCGGCGTACTCGAAGCCTTTGTGGCCGGCTACGGCAGCAGCCTCTATGCCGAGCCGATCATTTTCCTGCTAATCCTGATTGTTCTGCTCGTGCGCCCGTTCGGGCTGCTGGGCGACTTCGAGGCTGCTCGTCGATGAAACCTACCTCTATCTCGCCTGCCGCAGAGCGGGTATTCCGTCTGCCGCTGATATCGCCTGCTTTCGTGGTGTTTCTGGTCGCCGCTCTGTGCGCGCCACTCGTCATGACCACGGGCTTCCAGGTGCGCCTCGTCTCGCTCATCGGCATCTACGCGATCCTTGGCATGGGCTTCAATGTGCTGTACGGCTATTGTGGTCAAGTGTCGATGGGGCATCAAGGTTTCTTTGGCATCGCAGCGTACGCGTATGCGCTGCTGCAGTCCAGGGCCGGTTTTTCTGTGTTTGCCGCCGTTCCCGCGAGCCTCGTCATCTGTGCGCTGGTCGCGCTGCTGATCGGCATTCCGCTGCTGCGACTGCGTAGCCACTATCTGGCCATGGCGTCCCTGTGCTTTGGCCTCGTGATCTCGGGCGTCGCCGACCGTTGGATCGACGTGACGGGCGGCTCCGCCGGCATCCTGATTCCGTCACTCGCGATTGGCGACGAGCCGTTGAGCCGCCTCCAGCTCTACTATCTGATTGTCGTTGCCGTGACCGTCGTGCTGATCTTGCAGAACGCCATCGTCTCGGGGCATCTGGGCCGGTCGCTGCAAGCCATTCGCGACGACGAGCGTGCGGCGGCGGCGCTCGGAGTGAACGTCCCGGTCCAGAAACTGCGCACGTTCGTCTTCAGTGCGGTGCTCGCAGGCGTTGCGGGCATCGGTTTCGCCGTGCTCAACCAGCAGGTGAGTCCAAGCATGGCTGAGTTCCCAACGCTGGTTTCGATGCTCACGATCGCGGTGGTGGGCGGCCTTGCCACGCGGTACGGCCCGATTCTCGGCGCGCTCGTCGTGGTGCTCGCACCGCAGTTGCTCGCGGATTTCGGCGATCTGCAAACGCTCGCCTACGGCGTATGCCTGCTGCTGTTTCTGATCTTCATCCCCAACGGCTTGTCCGGCCTCGTCGTCTCGCTGGCGGCATGGTTGCGCGGCCGGAACCGGGCGGTCCGCGACGTGCAGGGATTGAGTGACGGCGTGACGAAAGAGAACGGAGCCGGACGATGAAAACAGTTCAAAAGGCGCGTGCGCCTGTCAACGGGCCCGTGTTGCTGTCGATTCAAGAGGGCGTCAAGCGCTTCGGTGGCCTGTGCGCGGTCGACAACGTATCGTTCGACGTCCACCAGGGCGAGGCAGTCGGCCTCATCGGACCGAATGGAGCGGGCAAGTCGACCACCTTCAATCTCATTACCGGCGTGGATGCCCTGAGTGCGGGCGAAGTTTTCTACAAGGGCACGCGCATTACGGGCGCGCCGCTGCATCGGCGAAGCGCAATGGGCATGGCTCGCACATTCCAGATCGTGCGCCTGTTCAGCGGGCTCACCGTGCTCGAAAACGTGATGCTCGGCTTCCATCCGAAGCTGGTCGACGGCTTTCTCCCGTCGCTGCTGCGCAGGCGGCGGGTGGCCGGGGATGAGAGGCGCTATGTGAAACGCGCGCTCGAACTGCTGCGGTTCGTCGGACTCGAGTCGCGCGCAAACGATCTGATTGCGCATCTGCCGCATGGTCAGCAGCGCCTGATTGAAATCGCGCGTGCGCTCGCGAGCGATCCGGCCATGCTGCTGCTCGACGAGCCCGCGGCGGGTCTGAACGACGAGGAGACTGCGGCGCTTGGGCGCATGTTGCGTCAGCTGAACGAGGACGGGCTCACGATTTTGATCGTCGAGCACGATATCGGCTTCATCATGAATCTGTGCCACCGCATCGTCGTGCTCGATCACGGTGCAAAGATTGCCGAGGGCAATGCGGCCGCGGTGCAATCCAATCCGAAGGTGATCGAGGCATATCTCGGTGTCAGGGGGGCACATGCTCAAAATTGAGGGACTCTGCGCGGGATATAAAGGCACGGATGCACTTCACGGGATCTCGCTCGAAATCCCGGGTGGCACCATCGTCTCGGCGGTCGGCGCGAACGGCGCGGGCAAATCGACGCTCATCAACGCCATTTCGCGCGTTGTGGACGTCACGAAAGGCCGCATCGTGTTCGACGGCGAGGACATCACGCGGCTTTCGGCGCCGGACGTCGTCGAGCTCGGCGTCGTGCAGGTGCCCGAGGGACGCCAGGTTTTCGCGGCGCTCACGGTGAGCGAGAACCTCGAGCTCGGTTTTCACCGTCTGAGGCGCCGCCGCGACCCGGCGTTGTTCCGCAAGCGGCTCGATTACGTGTACGACCTCTTTCCGAAGCTCGCGGAGCGCGCGAGCCAGCGCGCCATCACCTTGAGCGGCGGCGAGCAGTCGATGGTCGCCATTGGCCGCGCGCTCATGGCAGACCCAAAGCTGCTGCTGCTCGACGAGCCGTCGCTCGGGCTCGCGCCGCTCGTGGTCGAGCGCATGTTCGATGTGCTACGCGTATTGCGCGACGCGGGCCTCACGATGCTGCTCGTCGAGCAGCACGCCGACGAGGCGCTCGCCCTCTCGGACTACGGCTACGTCCTGTCAGTCGGCCGCGTCTCCGCCCACGGCGCGGGCGAGTCGTTGCGGCATCAGGAAGCGATCCAGCAAGCGTATTTCGGATGATCGTGGGATTCGACAGTGGAGACACGATGACAATTCAAAGCATCCTCAGCGCCGACGTGGCGATTGTCGGCGGCGGGCTGGCAGGGCTCGTGGCGGCCAATCGCTTCGCGGAGCTCGGCGTGAGCGCAGTCGTACTGGAGGCCGGCGGCGAAGCGCAGTATCCGGCCAATTCGCGATATGCCGGTGGCGTATTTCATATCGCTTTTCGCGATCTCGACGAGGCGCCAGAAGTGCTCGCACAGGCCATTGCGCAAACGAGCGCGGGCCTGCGCGACGCTTCGCTCGCCAATGCGCTCGCCCGCGACGGCGCCCGCGTGGTGGGTTGGCTGGCGTCGCGTGGCGCGCAGTTCGGCCGCGGTGGCGATTATCCGTTCATGGGCAACATGCTCATGCCGTTCAGTCTGCGCGAGACGGGCTTCAAGAATCACTGGCGAGGAAAGGGCGGCGACCGTCTGTTGCAGGCGCTGGAGCAGGCGTTCGTCGCGGGCGGCGGGCGCTTCGTGCGCGGCACGCGCGCACAGGCGCTGATCATGACGGACGGGCGTTGTGCCGGACTGCATGCGACGACGCGAGATGGAGGGCGCCTGGAGGTCCGCGCAAATGCCGTTCTGCTTGCCGACGGCGGCTTCCAGGGCAACGCGGAGATGGTGCGCGAGTACATCTCGCCTCGTCCCGAGCATCTGTGCAAGCGTGGCGCGGGCACCGGCATGGGTGACGGCATCCGCATGGCGCGCGCGGCGGGCGCCGCGCTGACCGGGATGAACCGCTTTTACGGGCATGTGCAGCACAAGGCGGCACTGCACGACGAAGCGCTCTGGCCGTACCCGGTGCTCGATATCGTGGCGTCGTGCGCGATCGTCGTCGATGCGAGCGGCCAGCGCTTCGCCGACGAAGGCCTTGGCGGCGTGGCGCTAGCCAACGCGATCGCGTCACTCGAAGAGCCGCTTTCGTCATTTGCGATACTCGACGAGACGATCTGGGAGACGGCCGGGCGAGCGTTTTTGCTGCCGCCCAATCCTGCGCTCGAGGAACTCGGCGCGGTGGTGTATCGCGCAGACAGCCTCGAAGCGCTTGCGAGTCGGCTTGGCATGGATGCGCAGACGCTTGCCGCAAGCATCGCCACCTATAACGGCGCGCTCGAGCGCGCAGGGCTCGCCTCGCTGGAGCCACCTCGTACCGTGAAGCCGGCGATGCTGGCGGGCGGCGCAGCCCCGATACACGGGCCGCGCTATATGGCGATTCCACTCTGCGCGGGTCTGACCTACACGATGGGAGGCATCGTGATCGACGCCGATGCGCGCGCGCTCGATGAAGCAGGCCGCCCCGTGCCCGGCCTCTACGCAGCAGGCGCGACGACGGGGGGCATAGAAGGCGGAGCCAATTCCGGCTACGTGGGAGGACTCATCAAAGCTGCGGTGTTCGGCCTGCGGGCGGCCGAAGCGGCCGCGCGCGAGCTCGGCGGCCTGCGTGCGCGGTGAGGCGAGCGCGCCTTAGCCGGCGCGCCGGTCTTCGGAGGTCTGCGCGAGATAGTGCTTCTGCAGCGCCTTCAGATGGGTTTCCATCTCGGCGGCAGCCTTGTCTTCGTCGCGCGCGATCAAGTGCTTGAGCAGACGCTTGCGTGAGGGCATCACTGCGCTATCGGGCAGCGGTGAGATCACTTCGAGCAGTTGTTCGTGAATCTCCACGAGTGCGTCGGTCAGGATCACGAGCACCGGGTTGCGCGCGGCACGCGCGAGCAGCTTGTGGAATTCCAGATTGATGCGCACCCGCTCGCGCAAATCGCCCTTGGCGACTGCCGCCTCGCTTTCCTTCACGTTTTCGCGTAGTGCCTCGAAGTCTTCCTCGCTGCCCCGCACGCACGCGAAACGAGCGGCAGCCACGCTGACGATGAGCCGCGCTTCGGTAAGGTCGGCCGGCTTGATCGCACCGAGCCGGAACAGGTCGGCGAAACCTGCGATCACCGCGTCGCCCTGGCCTTCGCGCACGAACGCGCCACCGGTTGCGCCCTTGCGAAACTCGAGCACTCCGCCGATCTCCAGCGAGCGCAACGCCTCACGCACGGTATTGCGTGACAGGCCAAACGACTCCGCGAGTTCCCGTTCCGAGGGTAGCCGGTCGCCTGGCTGCAGCGCGCCGCTGGCGAGCTGGCTGCGGATCTGGTCGGCCACGAATTCGAACGCCCGGCGCGTCTGCACCGGCGAATAGGCGGGCGATGGCCGCGCGGACCCCGACGCGGGTGCGGCAGAGGCAGGGGCATTGGCATTAGGGGTGGCGCGCTGGGAAGTGCGGGTCATGGTCGAGGCTTTCAATGATTAATCCATTCGAAGGATAAACAGATGCTAACCGCTCAGGGGGCAATCGACAAGCAGCCGAACGGCCAGGCAAACCCGCGGTGCCGTGCCTGGCGGTAAACGCACTTGACATGCGTCTTCTTCTGCGCAACTATATTTCAAAGGTTGAACCAATAACTTTTAGTCGGCGGACACCTGCTTGCAGCGGGGCCGATCCATCCAGCAAGGAGGCACGATGAGCGAAGATCTGAGGGACCTCGTGACATACGAGGCAAGGGACGGCAGGGCGTACATCACGTTTTGCCGCGACGACAAGCGCAATGCGCTGACGTATGAAATGTTCGATCGCATGATGGAGCACATCGAGCGCGCTGAAGCCGACGACGATGTACGCGTGATCATTTTCCGAAGCGATGGTCGCGACTTCTCCACCGGGCACGACCTGGAGCAGGTTGGCGGAAAAGAGTACGGCTTTTCGAAGGATCCCGGCGCGCGCCGGCCGAGCCAGCGAATTCGTCTTTCGTTCGACAAGCGTCACGTCGAGCAATTTCGTCAATTGCTCTATTGCACCAAGCCGACGCTTTCGCTCGTCCAGGGCTACTGCGTGGGCGCGGGGCTCTACATCGTCGAAGCGAGCGATCTGGCGATCGCGGCCGAAGACGCAAAGATCGGCCATCCCGAGCAGAAGATGGGTCTTGCAGGCGCGTCGTACATGACCAGCATCAACATCCTCGGGCTTGGGCCGAAGAAGGCACGCGAAATCCTGCTGCTCGGCGAGGTGATGAGCGGAAACGAGGCGGCGCGCATTGGCCTCGTCAACAAGGCAGTGCCTGCCGCCGAGCTGGAAGCGGCGGGCGAGGACTGGGCGGAGCGCATCGTGCGCCTGCCGCGCGATGCGATTGCGATCGGCAAAGCCGCGACGCATCTCTCGCTCGATTCGCTTGGCATGACTTCGCAATTCGTGCAGGGCTATGTGATGCATGCGCTCGGGACCAACATTCGTTACGAAGCCGACGAAAACAACTTCATGAAAGAGCGCCGCGCCAAGGGCGTGACGGGCGCGGCGCACTCGCGCGAGAACCGTTACGAAAACGACGCGAAATCGGGCGACTGATCGCGCGGCGCAAGGCACTGACACACTATCGGCCCGTGGGGTACGGGCATGCTGAAATAAAGGCGGAATATGCAAACTGATCTAACCGGCGCTTCGGCCGTCGTGCTCGGAGGGACGAAGGGCATCGGGCGCGCGTCAGTCATCAAGCTCGCGCAGAGCGGCGCGAACGTCGTGATCCAGGGGCGCGACGAAACGGCCGCGCGCGAACTCATCGACGCATGCCGGTCCTGGCCTGGCGAGCGGGTGTTCGTCGCAAGCGACCTGCTTTCCTATGCCGGGATCGAGACGGCCGTCGAGCATGCGGCTAGGCGCTACGACAAGGTCGACATCGTCGTGGCGAGCGGCGGCCCGCGCGAACCGAAGCCGAAGCTCTTTGTCGACATGACGGCCGACGAAGGGATCGCTTGCCTGACGAGCCGGTTGATGCCGCGCCTGAACGCTGTTCATGCAGCCGTGAAGTTCATGCGGGCGCAGCAGTACGGCAAGATTGTTCTCATCACCACTGACGCCGCACGCATTCCCACGCCGAGCGAATCGATGATCGGCGCAGCGGGCGCATCGATCATGTTCCTTACGCGCGCGCTCGGCGCCGAGCTCGCGCATCTGGGCATCCGCATCAATTCGGTGGCCACTACGCTGACCACCGGAACGCCGGCACACGATCGTTTTCTCGCTGCGAAGGAAGCGGGTTCGCAGGAAGTCATCGTGAAGGCATTCACGAAAGCGGAGCAACGCGTGAAGTTCAAGCTCAATAGCGCCGAGGATCTCGCCGAGTACATCCTCTATCTATCGAGCAGGGAGTCGGACCAGGTTTCCGGGTCGACGTTGAGCATCAATGGCGGCCTGTCTTTCCCGAGCTACTGAGCGCGCCACGATCCTGGAAGAAGGAAAGCATATGCGTCTTAACGAAGATCTCGTCGCCATTCGCGAATCTGTTCGCCGCATGGTCCAGAAGGATGTCTTGCCGCTCGTCCCGGGCATGGAGCAGGACGATCGTTTCCCCGCGGAGCTCGTGCCGATTTTCGGCGACATGGGGCTCCTTCAGTTGTGGCTCCCCGAGGAGTACGGCGGGCCGGGCGGCAACCTGAAAATGGTGTGCATCGTGAAGGAGGAGATCGCGAAGGTCTCGCTCGCGGCGGCCACGCTCTGTGGCAACAACTCCATTTCATTCGTACTGCCAATTCTGCAATACGGCACCGAAGAACAGAAGGCTCGCTGGCTGCCCCTCGCGGCGCAAGGCCGACTCGTGAGCGCGATTGCGGTGACCGAGCCGCAGGCTGGCTCGGACGTTTCGTCGATCAGAACGCGGGCGGTGCGCGACGGCGATAGCTACGTTGTGAACGGACAGAAGAACTGGATCACATGGGGCGGCCACGCGCAGTATGTGCTGCTCTTCGCACGTACGTCCGACGCGCCGGGCTCGGAGGGGATTAGCGCTTTCATGGTCGACACGAGCACGCCGGGTTTTCGCCTCGGGCGTCAGGAGCACAAGATGGGCCGTCACGGTGCGCCCAATCACGAGTTGTTCTTCGACGACATGCGCATTCCCGCGGATTGCCGCATCGGGGCCGAAGGCGATGGTTTCAAGGCCTGCATGAAGGTGCTCGACCTGAACCGGCCGACCATCGCGGCCACTTCGCTCGGGCTCGCGCAGGGGGCGCTCGACGTTGCCGTGGCGTACGCGAAGGAGCGCCGTCAATTCGGCCGGCCGATCGCGGAATTTCAGGGCATGCAGTTCAAGCTGGCGGACATGGCGATCAAGGTGGAAGCCGCACGCAACCTGCTCTACAACTGTGCCGACGAGATCGATTCGGGCGATCACTCGCGCCTGAACATGCTCTCTTCGATGACCAAGTGCTTCGTCACCGACGTGGCGATGGATGTCACGATCGAAGCGGTCCAGGTGCTGGGCAGCTACGGCTATTCGAAGGAGTTTCCAGTCGAGCGCATGATGCGCGACGCGAAGCTCAACCAGATCATCGAAGGCACGAACGAGATTCACCGGCTGATCGTCGCGCGGCGCTTGCTCGCGGGCTGATACGCACATCGAGAAGCGAGAAATACGGAGGGAGGGAAGCATGAAGGTCATGGTTGCGATCAAGCGCGTGCTTGACTACAACGTGGCACCGCGCATTGGGCGTGACGGGAGCAGCATCGATATCTCGAATGCAAAGATGTCGATGAACCCGTTCGACGAAATCGCGGTGGAAGAGGCGGTGCGGTTGAAGGAAGCGGGCGTGGCGACCGAAGTGGTTGTCGTGTCGTGCGGCGTTGCGCAGGCGCAGGAAACGCTTCGCAACGCACTCGCGATGGGTGCGGATCGAGCGCTGCTGGTCGAAACCTCGGCGCAGTTGCAGCCGCTTGCCGTGGCGAAGCTGCTGAAGGCGCTGGTCGACAAGGAG
This sequence comes from Paraburkholderia sp. A3BS-1L, assembly GCF_051125215.1. Taxonomy (NCBI): domain Bacteria; kingdom Pseudomonadati; phylum Pseudomonadota; class Betaproteobacteria; order Burkholderiales; family Burkholderiaceae; genus Paraburkholderia; species Paraburkholderia sp. A3BS-1L. Next base: position 279,795 of record NZ_CP120446.1, read on the forward strand.
CAGCCATCGCTCGTGCTCCTCGGCAAGCAGGCGATCGACGACGATTCGAACCAGACTGGCCAGATGCTGGCGGCACTGGCCGGTCTGCCGCAAGCTACGTTCGCGTCGAAGGTGGCGATTGCCGACGGCAAGGTCACGGTCGAGCGTGAAGTCGACGGTGGCGCGCAAACGCTGGCGCTGACGCTGCCGGCGGTGGTGACGACGGATTTGCGTCTGAACGAGCCGCGCTATGTGACGTTGCCGAACATCATGAAAGCGAAGAAGAAGCCGCTCGAGACGATCGAGCCGGACAGTTTGGGCGTCGACGTGTCGCCGCGCCTGAAGACCCTGAAGATCGTCGAGCCGCGCAAGCGCACGGCAGGTCTCATGGTACCGGACGTGAAGGCGCTGCTCGAAGGACTGAAGACCCAGGCAAAGGTGCTGTAAGGGAGCGCATGGACATGACGATTCTGGTTATTGCGGAACACGACAATACGTCGATCAAGGCTGCGACGCTGAATACGGTGTCGGCCGCGGCAGTTCTGGACACAGAGATTCACATCGCGGTTGCCGGCTTTCAGGCGCAATCGGCCGCGGACGCCGCCGCGAAGATTGCCGGCGTGTCGAAGGTGCTGCTGGCCGACGCGCCGCAACTGGCGAATGGCCTCGCTGAAAATGTCGAGGCGACGATTCTGGGCATCGCGCAGGGCTACTCCCACGTCCTCGTGCCGGCGACGGCGTACGGCAAAAATATCGCACCGCGTATCGCGGCGAAACTCGACGTCGCGCAGATCAGCGATGTAACGGCCATCCACGCCGCGGATACGTTCGACCGTCCGATCTATGCGGGCAATGCGATCGCGACCGTGCAGTCGCCAGATCCGGTCAAGGTGATCTCGGTACGCACGACCGGTTTCGATCCGGCCGCGGCCAATGGCGGCTGCGCACCGATCGAGAGGATCGAGGCGGCGGCGGACGCTGGCGTCTCGCAGTTCGTGAGCAGCGAAGTGACGAAGCTGGACCGCCCGGAACTGACGAGCGCGGACATTGTCGTCTCGGGCGGCCGGGGGCTCGGCAGCGGAGAAAACTACACAAAGGTGCTGGAGCCGCTGGCCGACAAACTGCAGGCAGCACTGGGCGCCTCGCGTGCGGCGGTCGACGCGGGTTTCGCGCCGAACGACTATCAAGTCGGGCAGACCGGCAAGATCGTCGCGCCGAAGCTGTACGTCGCGGTCGGCATTTCGGGCGCGATCCAGCATCTGGCCGGCATGAAGGATTCGAAGGTTATTGTCGCAATCAATAAGGATCCCGAATCACCCATCTTCAGCGTGGCCGACTACGGTCTCGTTGGCGACCTCTTCGAGCTCGTGCCGGAATTCGTCAGCAGTCTCGAAACCAGAACGGGAGTCCCCTCATGAGCGAAGCTGTCATGAGCGACATGGCACAACGCCAGGCGTTGGCCGCGGAGCTCGATCAGTACAACTGCCGGGTCGCGCAACCCACCGACGGACCGCTTTTCACGCGCACGCCTCAATCGTCGATGCAGGTCGCCCACTGGAAGGCAGCCGACCTCAAGCGCCTGCTCGACAAGATCGGCGCGAACCTGAAGCTCGAAGCAGGCGGCCAGAGGCGCACGCTGCGTCTAGCCAATCGCGGTTTGCCGTTCGGCACGACGCCCACGTTCTGGGCTTCGATCCAGGTCATTCTGCCGGGAGAGATCGCGACGGCGCACCGCCATACCGCCAGTGCGCTGCGCTTCATCATGAAGGGCCGGGGTGCGGACACGATCGTGAACGGCGAGCGCTACGAGATGAACGAAGGCGACCTCGTGCTCACGCCGGCATGGACGTGGCACGATCACGAGCACAAGGGCGACGAGCCCATGATCTGGCTCGACGTACTCGACATTTCGCTGGTGCGCTCGATGCATGCGACCTTCTTCGAAGGCAGCGAGTCGCCACGACAACCGCTCGCGCCTATTGTAGACCACTCCTATCGCGCGTATGGCAGCGGCATCATGAAGCCGCTGTCTACACGCGACGTGCCGGAACTGAACCCGTTGCTCGTCTATTCGGCCAAGCGTGCGCAGGACGCGCTGCGCCTCGCGGGCGAACTGCCACCCGACCCCTACGACGATACCGCGCTCGAATACCTGAACCCGCTCACGGGCGGCCCAGCGCTGCCGACCATCGGCACCGTGCTACAGAGCTTGCGTCCCGGCATCCGCACGAAGGCGCATCGGCATACGGGCAGCGTCGTGTATTACGTGATGCGCGGCCAGGGCGCGACCATCATCGATGGAACAACGTTTGAATGGGGTGCCGGCGATTTTCTGGCGATTCCTCCGTGGGCAGTTCACGAGCATATCAACCGATCCCCGGACACATCCGCGATGCTCTTTCAGGTCAACGACATTCCCGCGCTGCGCAAGCTCGGGCTGTATCGCGAAGAACCCGCGGACGCGCAAACTTGAACCAGACGGCGCCTCGATGCGCCGACCCAACAAATGGAGAATGGAGATGCAAACACCGGTTTTGATCGTAGGGGCGGGGCCCATCGGCCTCGCGCTTGCAGGAGACCTCGGCTTTCGCGGCGTGCCAACCCTGCTGATCGAACGCAGCGACGGCCACGTCGTCCAGCCGAAAATGGACATGGTCGGCGTGCGCACGATGGAGTATTGCCGCCGCTGGGGCATCGTGCCCTGGGTACATGATGCGGGCTACAACCGCGACTATCCGCAGGATTGCGCCTGGGTGACCGGCCTGAACGGCTATGAGTTCGGCCGCGAAGTCTTTCCGAGCCCAAATGAAGAAAGGTGCCCGCCGCAGAGTCCGCAAAAGCGCGAGCGCTGCCCGCAGAATTTTTTCGATCCGGTGTTGCGCCGCTTTGCAGAGCGCTCGCAGCTTGCCACGATCTCGGTTAACACGGAACTCGTGAGCTTCACCGAAACCGAAAGCGGCGTGACCGCGCGTTTGCGCGACACGCTGACCGGCGAAGAGCGAACGGTCGAGACACAGTACCTGGTCGGTACGGACGGCGGCGCCAGCACGGTGCGCCAGGCGCTCGGCATCGGCATGACGGGTGAGCCGACGCTCACGTATACGACCAACGTCGTGTTCCGCTGCAAGGATCTCGAAGCGCTTCACGACAAAGAGCGGGCTTACCGCTATATCTTCATCGGCCCCGAGGGGACCTGGGCGACGCTTGTGGCCATCAACGGGCGCGATCAGTGGCGTTTTTCGCTGGTCGGCGACGACACGCGCCATACGCATGACGAAGCCTATATGCGCGAGGCGATCGTGCGCGCGGTCGGGCGAGACTTCGACTTCGAAATTCTCTCGCTGCTTCCGTGGGTTCGCCGGCAGCTCGTGGCCGATCACTACGGCACGAAGCGAGTGTTCATTGCTGGCGATGCCGCGCATCTGACTTCGCCCACGGGCGGATTCGGCATGAACACCGGCATCCAGGACGCGGTGAATCTGTCGTGGAAGCTGGCGGGCGTGCTGCAAGGCTGGGGCGGCGAGCATCTGCTCGCGACCTACGAGACCGAGCAGCGTCCCGTGGCGATCCGCAATGTCGCCGAGGCGACCGGTAATCTCAAGCGCATGCTGTCGCCGCGCGTATTGGCGCCTTCGCCCGCCATCTTCGAGGACGGGCCGGAGTCGGAGGCGGCGCGTATCGAGTTCGGCAACGCCTATACGGAGCTGATGAAGCGCGAATGGTTCTCGATCGGCATTCACCTCGGATACATGTACGAGGGCTCGCCCATCGTCGTGCCGGATGGCACGCCGCAGCCGCCGGACGAAGTCTCCACTTATGTTCAGACGGCGCGCCCGGGTTCGCGAGCACCGCACGTCTGGCTGGCGGAGGGGCATTCCACACTCGATCTGTTCGGGAAATCGTTCGTGCTCATCTGCTTCGATCCGGAGCGCGGCGGCATAGAAGCGCTCACGGATGCGGCGCGTCGGCGCGGCGTGCCGTTCGAGGTGGTGTCCATCGACAATGCGGATGCACGCACGCTCTACGAGCGTAACTTCGTGCTCGTGCGTCCCGACGGTCAGGTCGCCTGGCGCGGGGATGCCTTGCCGCAAGATGCAATCTCCCTGATCGACACGGTGCGGGGCGCCGTGGCGGCCGGTGAGGGTGCGTAACGAGGTGAGCAGCAAGACCTGGCAGGTGAGCTAGCCGCGCAAAAAGGCCGCTCCGGTTTATACGCCGGAGCGGCCTTTTCTTCTGCTTCCTGTATGGACGTATTCTTCGAGACGCAACAAGTGATCAATGCTGTCGATCAATGCGCCGAATGACGTTCGATGAACGGCAAAATTGCTTCGTTGAACGCTTCGTTGCGATCGCCTGCGATCATGTGTCCGGCGCCGCGTACAAGACCGATCTCCAGTTGCGGCAATGCCTCGCGCAACTCTTCGATCCCCTCGCGCCCCACGACATCGCTTTGCGCGGCTAGCACGAGCATCGCGGGGATCGTCACGCTTCGGCACATGTCGAGTACTTTCGCTGCGTGACTTTCCCGCATCGGCTTGTCGCGTCGTTCGAAGAATCCCGGATCCCAGTGCCAGTAAAGGCGTCCGTCCTCCCGCCGGCGCAGGTTTTTCATCAGGCCCTGCGGATTGCTCGGGCGCGGACGGTGGGGGTTGTAGGCGGCGACGGCGTCGGAAGCTTCCTCGATGCTGGCAAAGCCGTTTCGATGTCCGTTCAGGAAGTCATGCACGCGCTTCAAGCCCTGTGGTTCGACCCGTGGAGCAATGTCGACCAGGACGATCGAGCGTGCGTACCCGGCCTGTGCGCGGCCGATCGAGTGCAGCGCAGTCATGCCGCCCATCGATGCACCGACGATCGCCGGGGTGCATCCCAGATGGCGCACGACCGCATCGAGATCGTCGGCGAGCCGTTCGTACGAATAGTCAGACTGCGGCGACCAGCCGCTCTCGCCGTGGCCGCGCGCGTCGTAGGCCAGCGCGTGATAGCCAAGCGCGCCGAGCGTGGCAACGGTGCCGCGCCACGAGTGGCGCGTCTGACCCGCGCCATGCAACAGGACCACGCCGGGCTGGCCGCGTTCGCCGGCAACGCTGGCGGCGAGCATGAGCCCGTCGCCAGCGGCGATCGGCTCGTCGCGCAGCGGCGCAGCTGAGGAATCGAGGCGATTTTCGTTCATCTGCGCCGCTCCGGTCATGGCGTCGAGATGGAGGCCGGGTCGGGCTGGGTGCGCGACTTGTCCCAGACCGGATGGTCGCCGTTCTCGCCCTGCACGACATCGAGCGTCATCGAGCCGACGCGCGCGATATCGATGACGACCTTGTCGCCGGCCAGGATCGGGCCCACGCCGGCAGGCGTGCCCGACGCGATGATGTCGCCGGGGTAGAGCGTCATCACGGCCGACGCCATGCGGATCATCTCCGGAATGTCGACGATGAGGTCCCGTGTGCTGGCGCGCTGGCGCACCTCGCCATTCACCGTGAGCTGGAGGTCGATCGCGGTGTGATCGGGCACTTCATCGGCCGTGACGATCCACGGGCCGACCGGGCAGAACGTGTCGTAGGACTTGCGCATCACGCGCTCCTCCTTGCCGCGCACCACCACGTCGATGAGGCATGCGTAGCCGAACACATGCTCAAGCGCCCGCTCGCGGCTGATTTGCCGCCCGCCCTTGCCGATGATGACGGCGAGTTCGCACTCATGATGGATTTGCCGTTCGGGAATATTCGGCAATACGATCGGCTCGGCAGGGCCGGCAAGACTCGAATTGGCCTTGAGAAAGAAGCCCTGGCCGTCCGCCTTGAACGGTGAAATGAGGCCGGTGCCGCGCTTCATTTCCTCGACGTGGGCGTGATAGTTGGCGGGGAACGCGATCACCTTGTTCGGCCACGCGACAGGCGTTTCGAGCCGCACCTGCGCAAGCGGCTTGCGTGGCGCGTTTGCGGCAAGCGCTGCGAGGCGTGTCTTGAGCGAAGGGAAGCGCTCGATCACATGCAGCATACCGACGGGCGGCCATGCGCCGGGCGTAACGTTCACTTCGCACGTGATATCGATGATGTTGTCGCCTTCCACGAGGCCGATGCGGCCGCCATCGAAGCTTGCGAGTTTCATGTTGAATTCCTGTGGGTTGTAAAAGAGATCAATCGCCTCGGATTTCGGCGTCGTGCTCGCCGATCGACGGCGGACCAAATCGCGCGGGCAGGCGTTGGTCGTCGAACGTCGCTGGATAACGCGCGGTGCGGATCGGGCCGACTGGCGAGGACACGAACTCGAATACGCGGTTATGGTTCACCTGGGCGTCGTTGAGGTAGTCGTCGAGCGAAAAGACGGGCGCGGCGGGGACGTCGAGCGACTCGAAGCGCTCGAGCCAGAAGGCCGTGTCCCGCAGCTTGACGACCTCGCCCACGCGCCGGAAGAACTCCTCGGCCATAGCGACCGGGTCGGTCATCTGCTTGAAGTCGGCCTTCCATTCGGGACGATCGATCGCATTGAGGGTCTTCGACATCTGCGCGCCGTTCGCCGGCGAGATCACTACATGTCCGTCCGATGTTTCCAGCACCTGTGAGGCAGGCGGCTTCCATGCGGAGGTGTCGCCCTCGAACGTGCGATGCTGGTACATGTCCGGGAAGTTGAAATAGCCCATGACGTCGAGCATCGGCAGCTTCACGTGCGTGCCTTTGCCGGTCGTCTCGCGCTCGTAGAGCGCGGCAAGAATGGCCTGGGCGCCGAAGGTTCCGGTGATCTTGTCGACCATGTTGAACGGCGTGACGGAGGGTTTGCCGTTGCGCCCCTCGGCGGCAACGATGCCGGTGCGGCCCTGAATGAGCGAATCGAACGCCGGAGCGTTGGCAAGCGCGCCGGTGTCGCCGAATCCATTGATCGAGAGGCGCACGAGGCGGGGGTTGAGCGCAGCCAGCACGTCCTGGCCGAGACCGAGCGAAACGGCGACGCGCGGGCGCCAGTTCTCCACCAGCACGTCCGCATGCTCGATTAGCGTCTTCAGCCGCGCGAGCCCTTCTTCTGTTTTCAGGTCGATGACGACGCTGCGCTTGCCACGGTTTGCGTTGGTCCATGACGCGCCGAATCCGTCGCGGTTATGGCCGAACTTGCGAAAGCCGTCGCCGCCCGGAGGCTCGACCTTGATCACGTCGGCGCCCAGGTCCGACAGCATCATCGAGGCGAACGGGCCGGTCAGGAAGCTCGATGTTTCGATGACGGTCACGCCGTCGAGGGGACGCTTGCCCGCGCCCGCGGCGGGGTGGGTGGTTTCTGGCATCTGATGACTCCGGAGAAGACGGGCGTTGTGTCGCCCAAAAATATAATTGGATCAACCTTTGATATTTATAGCATGTTGAGCGGAGCACCGCACAATGTCAAGCGGGCATCTGAAGGAAAAAAGGCCGGCATGGATAGCCGGCCCGGAGAACTTCACGTGACGTTGAACTTAGAACTTGTGTCGGATGCCGACCCGTGCAACGAACTGGCTCTGTCTGTTCGCGGGCGTTAGCGTCACGAGGTAGGGCACGGCCGCCTGACGGGTGGAGTCCTCGCCGGCGGCCTTCATCCATGCGGCTGCGATATAGACGTCGGTGCGCTTCGAGAGGAAATAGTCAAGCATGGCGTTGACTGTCTGATAACTGGCGCTCTTCTTGCCGTCTATTGCGCCTCCGCGCAGATAGTTATAGGCGGCACCGGCGAGCAGAACGGGGGTGATGTAGTAGCCCGCATAGATGTTGTAGTTATTGAATGCCGCGTTGCCGGTATAGCCGAACGGATTGGTGAGCGAAAGCGTGCCGGAGGCCGGGTCGTTGAGGTTCTGGAAGCGAATGTTCGAATAGCCGAGCCCCACCGTCAGCGATCCCAAAGCATATTGTGCGGCCGCTGCCGCGATCTGCAGCGTGCCGGCCGACGCAAACCCGCCATAGATCGGATTCACCTGCACACCGCTTGTCGGGCCGAGGTTATTGGCAGTCGTCGAGCCGCTTGCGTTATTGCCGTAGAACGACTGGTTGGGGTTGTTGATGTGCATGTAGCCTGCCGCGAGCGCGACCGGGCCAGATTCGAAGTGCGCGCCGACCGACCAGATGCTGTTGCGACCAAACGCCCCCGCTGCGCCGCCAAAACTGTAGAGACCCGTGAGCGTGACGCCGGCGAGAACGGGGCTCGTGTATTTAATTGAATTGTTGATGCGCTGGGAGTCCGCCACATTGTCGATATCGCCCGGATGGTCGGCATATGCGCCGCCCGCGTAGCTGCCAGCCTGCATGGGACCGATTACGTCGACGATCGAATCGTATTGGCGTCCGAGCGTGATTTTGCCCCAGCGCTGCGAGGTGAGCCCGACGAAGGCCTGACGCCCGAAGAAGGTGTTGCCTTGTTGAAAACGGCCCGTGCCGACATCGAAACCGCTCTCGAGCACGAATACCGCGGCATAACCTCCGCCGAGGTCCTCGTTGCCGCGCAGGCCCCAGCGTGACGCCTGGAGGACGCCTGTCGACATCGACCACAACGAGCCTCCCGAGCGGCCGTTGGCTGTGCCCACTGCGGTCTTTTGTACATTGTTCACATAGTTGATGCCCTCATCGAGTAAGCCATAGAGCGTCACGTTGCTTTGCGCGCAAGCGCTGCCTGCTACGCCCAGCGCGAGCATGCCCAACAGGGGTTTTCCAAGCCTCAATTTCGTCTCCTCGTAGTGAATTGATCACCAAACCCGATAAATTATTCACTGCCTCTATGTCGGCCGACTTTTGGTCCAATCAATCATTGGATGAACCATTAAATGAAACTATCGAGGAGACGTTTTTCGCTGTCAAACGAGAACAAACCCTAATTGAGGCAGTCTTCCGTGTCTCCCGGCCGCGGTTACCCGCAGTTGCTCGTGCTTACGCCACGGAGCCTCGATCGGCTGCCTGAACCGCTCGTGGCACGGCCTTGAACGACGCCCACGCTATAGCGCTCGACACGATCAGGGCGATGATCATCGAGAGCATCGGATTGGCGGGCACGAGCCCCATCGCAGCGGTGCAGAGCGCGCCGTAGCCCATTTGCAGGCAGCCATACAGGCCGGCTGCTGCGCCAACCACGGTGGGTTCTACATCGAGCGCACTACTGATCGCGAAAGGACTGGACAGCCCGGTCGCGAAGAACATCACGATCATCGGTGCCATCACGCCAACTACGGTGAGGGTGTCGAAATACCAGGATACGAGCAGGCTCGCCGACGCCGTGCACATGATGAGGCTTGCCGCAATGAGCGCAGTGCGTGGGGGAACTTTGCCGGCAAGACGCTTTGCCGTGCTTTGTCCACTCGCGAGCCCGACTACCAGCGAAAAGTACGCAAAGCCGAACGCCTGCGCGGATAGCCCGAACTTTGCTTCGAGGATGAATGGCGAGGCGGAGAGAAACGCGTAGATGCCGGTGGTCGCGCTTGCGCCACCAAGGCTGTGCGCGATGAAGGCGGGCGAACGCAGCAGTTGCAGATAGCTGCGCGCGTAGAGCCCAACCTTCACTTCGCGCGAGGCGGTATGGGTTTCCGGCACCCGCAACCACACGGTGCCAAGTATCAGCACGTTGACGGTCGATAGTGCGAGAAAGATCGGGCGCCAGCCAAGGTGCTCGACGAACTGGGCGCCGATGACCGGCGCAATTGCCGTGGCCACCGCCATCGCAATGCTGAGGGTCGCGAGGCGCCGGATGAGCATGGTCGATCCGGAGCTATCGCGCGTGATCGCACGGCCAAGCACGAGGCCGGAGCAGCCGCCGAGCGCCTGCACGATGCGCGCCAACTCCAGGCTCCTGAGCGATGGCGCAAACGCTGCCGCAAAGCTCGCTACGACGAATAGCGCGAGGCCCGTGAGTAGCACGGGACGGCGACCATAGCGGTCCGAAAGCGGGCCGTAGATCAGTTGTCCGATCGACAGGCCGATCACATAAAGCGTGATAGTTAGCCCGATGCCGGCCGACGACGTATGCAGTTCGCTGGCCGCGAGCGGCAATGCGGGTACGAATACATGCAGGGGGAAAGTGCCCGACAGGGTAATGCATACGAGAATGAAGAGGGACGGAGGGCGAGCAAGTGCACGTCTGGAGGAATCACTCATGTCTTTGTAAAGTCATTGGATGAACCATTAATATATGTAGAGGTATCACGACCCGTCAACGTGACTTGTTCGCGACCTGCCCGCGCGCCAGCAGAGAATAGGTGCGAAGTGCCGTCGGGCACCAATACTATTTTCCGATCCAATTGAAGGATGAACTTGATGTATGAACCAGAAGCACGAACCAGAGGAATATCCTCTAAGAACCTCTGTAAAGCGTATTGGTTAGCATCGGCTCACACGCGGTAGAGTGGACCTGTATTGCGTCCGGCGAGATTACGCAATGAATCGACATGTGATCGCGAGCGTTCAGGCATGCAACGAGAATTGATGGAAGAAGCGACCGCCCTCAGCCCTTCGTCAGGGCACACGCTCAGGATACAGGCGAGGTGTGTTGTGATCGGTGCGGGATTGAATCTTTTTCTCGGCACCGGGCAGGTACTCTTGTTCAGTTTCGGGGTGTTTGTGAAACCGATCGTGGAGAGCACGGGATGGTCCCGTGCCGACGTCAGTTCCGCAGCATTGTGGGGCCAATTTCTCGTTGCGCTTGCCTCCCCGTTGACGGGGCTCGCTGTGGACCGGTTCGGCGCCAGGCGCGTTGCGCGGTTTGCCGGGCCTTCGTTGGGCGTAGGCGTCATGCTCATCGGCTTGTTCTCGAACAGTCCGCAAAGCTTCGTGTTCTTCTTCGCCTTGAGCTTCCTGTTCGGCGCGGCGCAGGTGCCGGTGCCCTACGTGAAAGCGGTCGCAGACTGGCACGAAAAACGTCTCGGGCTGGCGCTGGGACAGGCCATGATACTGAGCGGGGTAGGTGTCGCGGTGTTTCCTCCACTGTCGGCGGCGCTCATCAATGCCTTCGGATGGCGCAACGCCTACATTGCGCTCGCCATCATTGTCTGGGCAGTCAGCATCCCGTCCGTCGCGCTTCTACTGTATGAGCCGCCAGCGGGGACGGTGCGCAGACAACTGGGTGCGAGCCGCGTCGCTACACATGACAGGGTCGTGGATGGGGGGATGACACTGGGCGGTGCAGTGCGTACCCGGTCATTCTGGCTCGTTGCCATCAGCTTTTTCCTCCTCTCGGTCGTGGTGGGCGCCGGTACCCATGTACTTCCGATCGTGCTCTCTGATTATGGTCTGAAAACCCAATCAAGCTCGTTCGTCATGACGATTGTTGGGGCGGCAATGATGATTGCGCGGTTCGCGTTCGGCGCTTTGCTCGACCGCTTCAGCGCACCGCGTCTCACCGCGCTGGTGTTCTTCGGGGCCGCCGTCGGCTTCGTCTGTCTTGCGGCCGGAATATCTGCGATTACAGTGCCAATGGCTGCTGTCCTGATCGGCGTTGCATTAGGAGCAGAAGTCGATGCCCTTGCATACCTCGCATCGCAGCTATTTGGCCGTCGGCACTTGGGCTCCGTGTACGGGACGTTGATGTTCTGCTTTAGCTTTGGCCTCGGATGTGGGCCGGCGCTCTTTGGGAAACTGTACGCGCGCTCGGGTAGCTATCATGCCGCCTTCGAGCTGGCAGTCGGGCTGGCAACTGTCGCAACTCTGTTGTTGCTGGGAATTAGAACTGTCGACATGAACGGTGCGGCCGGAAGGCCAACGAGCGCGGTTAAAGCCTGAGCTGCCGAAATACAAGCCGGGCGAGCGCCGCCGCCGAGGTCCTGTACGCAACGCAGATCTGCAAGACTCTTGAACGAAGGCGCGGCCGCTGCCGCGAGGCCCGCGCCCCCCCAGTGCCGGCCGGCAAGCAACACCGGCCGGCAGCCGGAACGACCCTCTAGCCTCGCACGCCCGCTTCGTGCAACGCCTGCAGGTGGTCCGCGATACACGAGACGGGAAGGGCTTCGATATTCATGACGGCATCGGCCAGTGCGTTCGCCGCTTGCACGAGGGCCGGGGCGCCTTCGCCATGGGTGTCGAGGCCAACCATCACATTGAATTTGGCTCGCAAAGCCTGATCCGTGAAACGCGTTCCCGGGTCCCACGGATCGCCAAGCGCATGATCGGCAGTCGCGCTGAAGACGCGTCCGCGCGCGTGAACGTCGACGCCCCCCGGCACGCCGCGCCACTGACCACCCGTCATCCATTCGGCGATGTTCGCCGAGCGCGGTTCCGCGACGACGCTCACTCGCGAGCGGAACGCTGCGATCGAGCCGTCGTTCATCGTTTCCGGTGCGTACCAGAGCGGTCCCGGCGGCACACCGAACGCCGCAGCGGCGAGCGCGTGGGCGTGGCTGAATTCAGCGCTCAGCATGTCGGCAGGCTGCTGCTCGCGGAAGATACGCGTGAGTGCGAACGGGTTCGCGCGCACCGTGACACGCTCGATCTCGCCGGCCCTCAGCTCGTGCTCGGCCATCAGGCGTGTGAATGCCGTAAGCGGATGGTGGATCCATCGGCAGCACGGCCAGGGCTTGTAGGTCGTGTTGAGGATCTGCCAGTGCGAGCCGAGGCCGGCCAGGAGCGCGGCGTCGTCGTGCGTGGGCGAACCGTAGGTCTTCCAGAATGCATTTTCGCCGTCGAGAAAGTCCTTGAAGCCCGTGCTGCCCAGCTTCGCGAGCAGCGCTGCCGACACACCGACCTCGGCGCACCAGCCCGCATCAGCGTACTTGTACATCGGCTGCTCGTCGGATTCGGCCCATTTGCGCAGCGTCGGCTGGGGTGAATTGGCACCGCCGATGCCGAACGCGTGGTTGGCCTGTCGCGCGTCAAGCCCGAGGACATTCGAAGCCGCGCCGATCGCCGCCCAGGCGATGGTCGCCGCGGGGCCGCCCAGTTCGTTCCAGCCGATGACACGGCCGTTCTCGATCTGCATCGGCGCGCCCATCCAGCTGCCGATGCGCGCGCCAAGGTCGAACCCCACCGCGATCGCCGTGATCAGGTCGCGCCCGCTCCTTGCCTGCATTTCGGCGAGCGCGAGCGCGGAGAAGACGGTTGCGTTGCCGAAGTGCGTCGAGGTCGGGAACGTGTCGTCGGCGTCGAGTACGTTGGCTAGACGCGCATTCGCGTAGGCCGCGTTCGTGGCGCTGCTGCGCGTCGTGCCGCCGATCACGGTTGCACTCGCCATGCCGCCAAGCATGTTCACGTACTCGAGCGCAATGCGCCCGCTTTCGGTGCGCACGGCGCCGAGCGCACAGCCAATCGTGTCGAGCAGCAGACGCTTGCTCTCGGCGACAACCGCTTCGGGCAGGTGATCGAAGCGGGTTTCGGCGACGAACTCGGCGAGTCGTTGAGTCAGCCCAGTCATTCAGACTCCTTTTGCAGTGAGGTAACTAGTGGGTGAGTTGATGCTCAGAGACCACGCCATCCTGGACCTGCGCGCCGGCCGTTTCGTAAGCCGCAAGCTCGGCGCGTGCAGCGTCCTCGCCGTCCACCAGCGACCTCCCCGCGACGATCAGCGAAGCGATCGACACTGGCAGAACGCCCAGTGCGCACAGAATGGCAAGGCGCAAGTCATGCGTCGCGTCGCTAAGGAGACCGACACAATAGGGGCCGAGGCCCAACCCGAATATGTTGGGTCCAAGCGAGAACGCCGCGAAAGCGGTGCCGCGCAAACGCGGAATCACGAGATCCTGGGTGGTAGCCTGCAATGGGCCGAACCACATGGGTACAAAGAACGTGGCGAGCGCGTAGGCGCAATAGAACACTGTCACGTTTGGCGTGATGTACTGTACGGCACTTGCGGCCGTAAACAGCGTGGCAGTGCAGCAGACGAAGTAGAGGCGGCCGAGCGGATGCCTGCGCTTGGCGAAATCGCACAAATAGCCGCTTACAGTGATGCCGATGCCGCCCGCGAAGATCGCGATGATGCCCAGATGCAGACCCGCCTCGGCGGTGAGGCCGAGCTTGCGGCTCGCGTAAACGAACACGAAGCCATTCACCGCGTTCATGGCGAAGGCGAGGAATGCGCCCGCCACCGTGACCGCCGTAAAAGCCTTTGAGCCCGTAATCAGCCGGTGTGCGGCGGGGTCGCCGAGGCGCGTGGCCTGATACCAGTTCGAGCAGACGTAGACGGCGATGGCAATGGCCAGCCATTGAACGAGATTGCTCGTAACAGGCATACCGAATACGGTGCCGATCTGTGCATTGCGGTTCGCCGACAGCATGCCGTTTGTCGCCCACGTCGCGAAGACGGCCACGGCCGCAGCGATGAGCAGGTAAGCCGCGTTACGAGCGAATTCGCGCGGCGGCGCCCCGCGTGTAGCGAGGTGCATCCAGCTCCATGGCGGCACCATCGCGCCGAGATCGCGCATCGCGTTGGCGAACGGGTGCGGGTCCGGCCTGGCCGGCACCGTATCCAGCCGGCCGCGCTGCGGTTCGCGCACGGTCAGCAGCACCACGATCGCGAGGAGAATGCCCGGCAGGCCCACGCCCATGAACGATGCCTGCCAACCGCTGAGCCCTAACGGAGCGAGCCCGCTCGTGCCGTAGGTGCGCTGCCAGAAGGCGACAATCGAGCCGCCGATCGCGAGCGATGCGCCTGCACCCACATACACGCCCACCGAATAGAGCGCGAGCACCGTGCCTCGTCGGGTGCGCTCGAAGTAATCGCCGAGCAGCGAGACGGCGGCAGGCGTCGCGCTCGCTTCTCCAACTCCGACTCCGATGCGCGCCGTGCCAAGCTGGACGAAGTTGCGCGACAGGCCCGACAGTGCGGTCATCAATGACCAGAACGACAGACCGAACGCAAGCGTGCGCACGCGGCTCCAGCCATCGGCCAGACGCGCGAGCGGAATGCCGAACACGCAATAGAACAGTGCGAACGAAGTGCCGTAGAGCAAGCCCAGTTGCGCGTCCGAAATGCCCATGTCCTTCTTCAGATAGGGCCCGAGGATGGTGACGATCTGCCGGTCGACGTAACCGAACGCATAGATCACAGTCAAAACGAGCAGGACGTACCAGCGGTACCAGCGGGGTTCACGGATCATCTTGGGCCTGCCTGGAGTCGGGAAGATGAGGGGCGCGCTTGCCGGCCGCAAGCCGTCGCGCGCGTGATTGAGGACTGCATGAGATGTGTCTCCGTTGTGTGCTTTTTCTATGGGCGGCGTCGTGAGCGACGTCCGATCACAGGATAGACACAACGAACCGCTTCGCTCCAATACGATTTTCCGATCCTGTAAGAGGAAGAAGTTGCGGCGCGAGCCAGAGGAATATCTTCTAGAAACCTCTGCAAACAGTATTGGCCAGGCCATGCGGTCCGTCGCTAGAGTGGACCTGTATCGCGTCGCATTGCTGGACGCGCAACGCAACGTCCCGGCGCGAGGCGCGCGAGTACGCGCTCGTGCCTCCCCGGTTCAGCCACAGTCAAGGAGACAGGCACATGACAGGCAGCGTCGACTATCTGGCCCGAGACGGCCGCGCTTACATTACGCTGAATCGTCCCGAGAAGAAGAACGCGATGACCAACGCAATGTTCGATCAGCTCATGCACTGCTATCAACAGGCCGAGTACGACGACGACGTGCGCGTGGTCGTGCTGCAAGGTGCGGGCGACGATTTTTGCACCGGCCACGATCTCGCCGAGGTCGGCAACGAGTACGGTGAAACCACTTACGACGACAAGGGCCGGGCACGCAAGCCGAGCCAGCGCGCGCGGCTGTTGCACGACAAGCGTTATCTCGAGCGCTTTGAGCACGTTTTCAAGTTCCTGAAGCCGACGCTTTCGCTGGTGAAGGGCTATTGCCTGGGCGGGGGCCTCTATCTGGCCGAGGGATCGGATCTCGTGATCGCCGCCGACACCGCCAGGATGGGCCATCCCGAGCAGAAACTCGGGCTGTCCGGCGCAGCCTATTTCGCAGCTTGGGAAATGATGACGATGGGCCCGCGCAAGGCGCGCGAGCTGTTGCTGATGGCCGACGTATGGGATGCGCAAACCTGTCTCGCTAACGGGCTCGTCAACAAGGTCGTGCCGCTCGCGGAACTCGTGGAAGCCGGCGAAGCATGGGCCGAGCGCATCGCGCGCCTGCCGCGTGACGGCATCGTCATGGGTAAAGCCGCCACGAGCCTCGCCATGGACTCTCTGGGCATCACCAGTCAATTCTCGTACGGCCACGTGCTGCACTCGCTCGCGACCAACGTGCGCTACGAGGCCGACGAATTCAACTTCATGAAGCAGCGGCGCGACAAGGGCGTGCGGGCGTCGAATCACGAGCGCGAGGAATTCTATGTGAAGAAGGAGGACGCATGACGACGGGCGGGACATCGGCGCTTGGCGGACTGAAGGTTTTGGACTTTACGCAAATGATGACGGGGCCGTTCGCCACGATGATGCTCGGCGATTCCGGCGCCGACGTCCTGAAAGTGGAGCAGCCCGACGGCGACCCGTTCCGGCGTTCGGGGGAGACCACGCTCGGCGGCGACGGTGCATTCTTTCTCGGTGTGAACCGCAACAAGCGCAGTATCGTGCTCGACTTGAAGAGCGAGGACGGGCGCGCGGCCGCGCGCGCGTTGGCGGCCGAGGCCGACGTGCTCGTCGAGAACTTCAGGCCGGGCCTGATCGAGCGATCCGGCCTCGGCTACGAGGCGCTGCGCGAGATCAATCCGCGGCTCGTGTATTGCTCGATTTCAGGCTTCGGCCGTAACGGCCCCGACCAGAACCGTCCCGCGCTAGACATGGTGATCCAGGCGGTATCGGGCGTGATGCAGGTGACGGGTACTGAGGAGTCCGGGCCGCTCAAGACGGGCTTTCCGTTCTCGGACCTCGTGACCGCCCTGATCGCGACAATCGGCATCCTCGTGGCGCTGCAGGCCCGCGAGCGCACGGGCAAGGGCCAGCGCGTCGATCTGTCGATGCTCGATGCGAGCATATTCAGCCAGGTGCCGCGCGACGTGTATTTCGATCTTACGGGCATCACGCCGACGCGTATGGGCAACCAGCACTGGGACATCGTGCCGAACAACACGTACGCAACTTCGGACGGGCGCCAGATCATGATCATCACGATCAACGACAAGTTCTGGCAGATCCTGTGCGATGCAACCGGCAAGAGCGAGTGGAAGACGGATCCGCGCTTCGCGACCAAGGCCGCGCGGCTCTCGAACCGCGCGCTCGTGGACGAGAGTCTTGCCGCCGTGTTCGCGAGCCGCGATCTCGCGCACTGGGAGGCGGCGCTTTCGTCGGCGGGAGCGATCTATGGCGCGGTTCGCACGTGGCCCGAGGTATTCAGCGACCCTCATGTGGTGCAGAACCTGCTGCGCACACTGCATCACCCGAAGGGTGGCACCTTCAAAGTCATCAACAACCCGCTGCAGTTCTCCGATACCCCGACGCATATCCACCTTGCACCGCCAATGCTTGGCGAGCACGACGAGGCGCTGGCGCGCGCGGGCGGCGCGGCGTGGCCCGCGTTCGCTCAGCCGGAAGCCGGCGAAGAACGCCCAACCCCATGAACGGCACTTGCGTCGCGCCGGGCGCGACGCCGAACAATCATTCAATTCAGGAGTCCATAGTCATGAGCAAACCCGTAGCAGTGGTCACAGGGTGCAACGGTCTGACGGGCCAGGCCATTGCAAAGAATTTGAGCGGGCGCGGTTATCGTGTCGTCGGCCTGGACATCGGGGAATCCGCCAAGGGCGATTTCGCCTATCAGCAGTGCGATATCACAGACTACGTACAACTCAAGGCCGCCGTCGAAGCCATCGACGCGCAATACGGCACGATTCGCGTGCTCGTCAACAACGCGGGCGTCTGGCACGGCAAGACGTTCTTCGATATCGCGCCGTCCGACTATGACCTCACCTACGGTGTGAACACGCGTGCACCGTTCTTCCTTGCGCAGGAGGTCGCCAGGCGGATCATCGCGGCCGGTGGTGGCGGTGTGATCGTCAATCTCGCTTCGATCGTGGCGACGACAGGCAGCGGCGTGACCGACTATGGAGGTTCCAAGGCTGCGATCGTCAACCTCACCAAGAGCCTTGCCAAGCCGCTCGGGCCGCATGGCATCCGCGTGGCGGCGGTCTCGCCGGGCACCATCAATACGGCGATGGGCGAGAAGGTGCCCAAGGATATCCGGGACAAGCTGATCGCGAGCTCGGGCCTGCGGCGCGCGGCGGAACCCGAGGAGATCGCGGCGGCAGTCGGCTTTCTCGTCAGCGACGACGCGCGCTACGTGACGGGTGCGACGCTCGACGTGAATGGCGGGCTGTGACTTGAACAAGGCCGTAAAAGGAGAAATAAGGGGAGAAGACATGTCTCAATGTCCGTTTCACCAGGAGGCGGCGGCACAGGCCACGTTTCCGATCGCGCGGCAGTGCCCGTTCCTGCCGCCGCGCGTATATGGCGAGTTCCAGCAGCAGGATGGCCCGTTGAAGGTCAAGATGTGGGATGGCAAGGACGCCTGGCTCTTCACGCGCTACGACGATGTGCGCGCCGTGCTTGCCGACAACCGCTTCAGCGGCGATCCGTCCACGCCGGGCTTTCCGAGCCTCTCCGCTGCACGCAATGCGGTGCTTGAGCTGGAGCCCGCATTCATCCGCATGGACCCGCCCCAGCATGGCCACTTTCGCCGCATGTTGACGAAAGAGTTCATGGTGAAGAAGGTCTCCGCCATGCGGCCGATGATCGAGTCGATCTTCAACCATCTCGTGGACGAACTGCTTGCCAAGGGGCCGCCCGCGAATCTGGTGGAAGATCTGTTCCTGCCGCTGACTTCGGAGGTGATTGCATGGCTGCTGGACGTGCCGCGCGAGGACCACGCGTTCTTTCAGGAGCAAAGCCGCCTGAAAGTGCTGCTCGATGTCGGCCCCGAGGTGCCACGCGAGGCTTCCGGGCGCATCCTCGGCTATCTGGACACGCTCATCACCGAGCGCGAGAAAGACGCCGAACAGCGCGACGATCTGCTGAGCCGTCTGATCGTGGAGCAAGTGCGGCCCGGGCACCTGTCGCACCGCGAGCTCGTCATCATGGCGGAACTGCTGCTCATGGCGGGCCATGAAACGACGGCAAACCAGATGGCGTTGGGCGTCTATAGCTTCCTCACGAACCCGGACCAGCTCGCGCACCTGCGTGCGGAGCCCGCGCTGCTGCGCAACGCGGTGGAGGAGATGCTGCGCTTTCATACCATCGTGCACTACAACGCGTTTCGCGTCGCGCGCGAGGACGTGGAAGTGGCGGGCCAGCTCATTCGCAAGGGCGAGGGCGTGATCGCGCTGATCTCCGCCGCGAACCACGACTCGCAGGCGTTTCCCGAGCCGGACCGATTCGATATCACGCGCAAGGCCGACCATCACGTGGCGTTCAGCTACGGCGTGCACCAGTGTCTGGGGCAGCCGCTCGCGCGAACGGAGCTGCAGGTCGTGTTCGGCGCGCTGTTCGAGCGCATGCCGCAACTGCGGTTTGCCGTACCGGTGGAAGAAGTTCGGAGCAAGGGGGACCACTTCGTGCAGGGACTGCAGACGTTGCCTGTCACTTGGTAAAGCGGGTACGAAGGCGGCGTGCGCCGCCTTCGTGGCTCAGGCTTCCGCTTCCAGGGGGGCGGAGATGACGGCCTTGCCTCGCGAAGCGTCGAGGAATAGCCCAGGATGCTCGTCCATCAGCGAGTTCGCGCTTTCGCGCGCGGCTTCGCGCCATTTTTCGAGCAGCGGCGGCACGCGGTCTTTGTGCCATGCGAGCGAGAGCGAGACGGCCGGCGTTTGCGCCACGAGCGGTCGCCACGCGATGCCAAGCGGCTTCATCAACTGCATGATGGCTGGTACCACCGCTACGCCCATGCCCGCGGCCACGAGGCATGCGGACGTATGCATGTCGTACGCTTCGCGCGCGATGGTCGGCTTGTGGTCTTCTTCCTCGAAGATGTCGAGGATGCGGTCGGCGTAGCCGCGTCCGCTTGCGCTGCCGCGCGCAACGGCGATCAGCGGCCAGCTCGCAAGTTCCTTCAGCTCGACGGGGCCGGGCCGGTCGTACTCGCTGCCGGCCGGAACGGCAACGACGAGCAGCTCGCGGTAGAGCAGTTCGGTCACGATGCTCGGATCGTAGATGTGTCCGCGCACGAGCCCCACTTCGATGGCCCCTTCCTTGAGCGCCGCGATTTGCTGCGCGATCGTCATTTCTTGCAGGCTCACGTCGGAGTTCGGCGCGAGCGCCTTGAACAGACGCAGCGTGGTCGGCAGGAAGCAGTAGATGGCCGAATAGATCGCACCGACCATCAGATGCGCCTTCGCGCCGCGTCCCGAGGCACGAACGGCCGCGATCGCCGCCGAGGCGCTATTGAGCACGCGCTGCGCGTGCTCGACGAGTATGTCGCCAGCCGGTGTGAGCATCACCTTGCGCTTCTCGCGCGTGAAGAGCGGCGTGCCGAGCTCCTCCTCAAGCGCGATGATTTGCGCGGAAAGCGCAGGCTGCGCGATGTTCACGCGTTCCGAGGCGCGCGTGAAGTTGAGCTCGCTGGCGACCGCAAGAAAGTACTGCAACTGGCGCATGTTCATCGCGTGGCTCCTGGTCAGTGCACACCGCGCCAGGCTAGCGTGCCGGCGTCGACATTGAAGGTGCTGCCGGTGGAAAACGAGGCCTCGTCCGAGGCGAGAAAGCAGACGAGCCGCGCAACCTCTTCGGGACGGCCGAGCCGCTGGATCAGGTGCGTGCCGTAAAGGCGCTTTTCGGCCGCCGCGCGGTCGGCGGCGTGCTCGAGACTGTGGCTCAGCATCGGCGTGTCGATCGCGCCGGGTACGTACGCATTGCAGCGGATGCCGGCCGGCGCGAGATCGAGGGCCGTCGCTTTGGTCAGCATCACGACGCCCCCCTTGCTCGCAACATAGGCGGGCAGGCCCGGATAGGCGACTGTGCTCGCCACCGAAGCGGCATTGACGATGGCGGGGCTGCGCATGGACCGGCGCAGCCAGGGCGCAGCGAAGCGCGTGGCGAGCCACATCGCCTTGAGATTCACGTTCATCACCATGTCCCAGACCGCCTCGGGGAGATCTTCGACAGTGGGCGCGCGACGCGTGAGGCCATCATCGGTGATGCCGGCGTTGTTCACGAGAACGTCAATACCGCCGGCGCGCTCCGCCGTCTCGTCAATCATCCGACGAATCGATTCGGTCTGCGTGAGATCGGTTTGAATGAAAAAGGCTTGTGCGCCTGCGTCCCGCACGGCCTGGGCTGCCGCTTCGCCTTTCTCGCATTGCAGGTCGGCGACGGTGACCCATGCGGCGCCTTCGCGCGCGGCCTCGACGGCGATTGCGCGACCCATGCCCTGTGCCGCGCCCGTGACGATCACGACGCGGTCCTTCAGCTTGTTCATGCCTGTCTCCACCGTGTCCGCCGTCCCCTGTTGTGCTCGGGGCGTCCCGCGAGGCCGGGCGGCGCCCGCTCACCCGTGCTGGCGGCAGGCCTGTTTGTGAAGCTACCTTATCGAAACGCTCAGAGATGATCCATAATGAACTATCTCGAATTCTTTACAGATCGTCTCGATGGACCTGCTGACCGACATCGTGCGTCTCATGCAGCCACAGAGCGTGCTATGGCGCACCGTCGAGGCGGCCGGGCGCTGGGGCCTCAGCGTGCCGTCCCGCGAAACGCCGCGCTTTTGCCTCGTGGTCGAGGGACATTGCTGGTACGTGCCCGACGAAGGGCGACCGTTGCACATGCGCAAGGGCGACTATTTTCTGCTTGGAGGCAAAACCTGCTACTGCCTCGCGAGCGACCTCGAGGTGATGCCGACGCTAAACGCGCAGCGCCGCAAGGCTCGCAAGGAAGACTACGTGCGCTGGGACGACCCCGAGCCGGGCGACTATACGCGCCTGGTCGGCGGGCACTTCCAGACCGGTCCGGAGCACACCGCGTTAATCGCCGCGCTGCTGCCGCAAATGATCAGCTTGCGCTCGTCCGATGAGGAGGCGGGGCGCCTCGCGCGCGTACTGGAGTTGATTGGCGAGGAAGCGGTCTGCGATATGCCGGGCAGCAATCTCGTGATGAGCCGTCTCGTCGAGATCATGCTGGTGGAAGTGCTGCGCCGCCCGATGTTGCAGATCGAGGGGCAACGTACCGGCTGGTTGAGCGGCATGGCCGACCCTCAGATCGCACAGGCGCTCCAGCGCATGCATGCCGAGGTCGCGCGTCCGTGGACCGTCGACGCGCTCGCGAAACACGTGGGCATGTCCCGAGCCGTGTTCGCGCGGCGCTTTCATGAACGCGTCGGCGTTGCGCCCGCGACCTATCTTTCTAACTGGCGCATCGCGCTCGCGAAGGACGCGCTCATTCACAGCGACCGCTCGATCGGCGAGATCGCGCTTTCGATCGGCTATCTCTCGGATAGCGCATTCTGCACCGCGTTTGCGCGCATCACCGGCACCCCCCCGGCCTCGTACCGCAAGGCGGACCGCCAGCAGCGCCTCGCCGCGGCGCGCTGAACTATCGAGCGATCCGCTCGAATCATCGTTTTTTAGTATTTGTCACGCGCCGCTACCGCGCCTTATCGTTTGCTCCACATCACCTGGTTAAACGAACCAGAGAGCAAAACGGGCGGAATCGACATGCTGAAGGTATGCATTTTTGGAGGGGGCGCAATTGGCGGCTACATTGCCGCTCACCTCGCGCGGGCGCAACAGTGCGAAGTGAGTATGGTCGCACGGGGCGCGACGCTCGAAGCGATACGAGAGCATGGTTTGCGCGTCAACACGCCAGGCGGAACGATCGCTGCGCGCGTGAAGGCGGTGGCCAATGCACGCGAGCTTGGCGTGCAGGACTACGTGTTCATCACGCTGAAGGCGCATCAACTCGATGCGGCGCTCGAGGATATTGCCGCGCTGATGGACGAGCGCACCACCGTGCTGCCGCCCACCACAGGGATTCCTTATTATTTTCTTCATGGTCTGAAATTCGAGGAGCACGCGTCTGGCGCTGTGCAGTTGCCTGAACTCGACCCGGGAGGCCGGCAATGGCGTGCGCTGCCGCCCGCGCAAGTGCTCGGTTGCGTGCACTGGATTGGCGCACACGTGATCGAGCCGGGCGTGATCGCGCAGGACGGCGACAAGGCGGGCTGCCCGGTTGGTGAACTGGACGGCAGCGCGTCGGAGCGTGTCACGCGTCTTGCGGCCTTGCTTAACGAAAGCGGTATCGCCTCGAAGGTCAGCAGCGATATTCGCTCTGCGATCTGGACCAAGTTCGTCAACAGCCTGTGCTGGAACCCGGTCGCCATGTTGACCCAGGCGACACTCGGCGAGATGCGCGACGCACCGGGTGTCGTACCGCTCGTGCGAAGCCTCATGCACGAAGCCGATGCGCTCGCCGTGCGGCTTGGCGTGAAGCCGGGGCCCGAGCCGGACCGGCGCATCGCCACGACGCTGAGCGCGCCGAATCACAAAATGTCGATGCTGCAGGACCTCGAAGCCGGACGTCCACTCGAGATGGAGCCGCTCGTGCGCTCTTTGCGCGCCGTCGCACGGCTCGCCGGTGCTGCAGCGCCCACGCTCGACACGGTACTCGCACTCGCCTCGCTGCGGGCGCAAGCACGTCTTCCCTATCGCAAACAGGAGTACGCACTATGAGTTCACCCGCCCAGGTGCGGCCTCTCGAAGGCTGCAAGGTCGTCGAGGCGTGCAGCTACATTTCGGGTCCGTTCTGCGCGCAGATGCTGGCCGATCTGGGCGCCGAGGTCGTCAAGGTCGAGCCGCCCGCCGGCGACCCGTATCGCAACTTCGGCCATAGCCGCGACGGCGTCGGTACGGTCTGGACCAATTCGAACCGCGGCAAGCGCAGCGTCGCGCTCGACCTCAAATTGCCCGCGGACCTCGCGCGTTTCAGGGCGCTCGTGTGCGACGCCGACCTCTATATCGAGAACTGGCGCCCGCATGTCTCCGCATCGCTCGGGCTGAGCTTCGAGCAGTTGAGCGAGACCAATACGCGCCTCGTTCAACTCTCGATTACCGGTTACGGACCCGACGGCGAACTCTCGAAGGAACCCGCCTTCGATGCGTTGATTCAGGGCCGCACGGGGCTTTTGAGCTACGAAGCGGCAGGAGGCGTCCCGCGCGCGACGAACACGTTTCTCGCGGACAAGGTGGCGGCGATCTTCGCGGCGCAAATGGCGCTCGCGGGATTGCGCGAGCGCGATCGAAGCGGCAAGCCCGTGCATATCGAGACCTCGATGCTCGACATGTTGTCGTATTTCAACTTCCCCGATATGTTCCACAACCAGACATGGGTCGATGACGACGCGCCATGCACGCTGGCCCCGCAACCCGTGCTCGCGACGAGCGACGGCTACATGGTGCTGTCGCCTGTGTCGGGCAAGCAATTGAGCCGTACGCTCGAAGCGCTTGGTCATCCGGAATGGAAGGAGGAGCTCAAGGGCATTGCCGACCGCAAACAGATGACGCATACCTTCTTCGAACGGATCGCCGCACCGCTCAGGGAACGCACGACGGCCGAATGGCTCGCGCGATTCCGGGAGACGGACGTGCCAGCGGGTCCGGTCAGTGAGCCTGCTGATCATTTGCGCGACCCGCAAGTGCAGCACAACGAGCTGTACTCGGAACTCGAAACGGGCGCCGGCAAGCTGCGCGCGATTCGCTATCCGGCACGGATCAACGGGCAGTTGCTCAAGCCCATGCGGCCCGCGCCGGGCCTCGGGGAAGGCAATGCCGAACTGTTGGGGGGGTGAGCTGGCGCGGCGTCCGTTCGCATCGCGTCGCGGCGTAACGAGCATGGGGGAGTGACATGCCGATCCTGCTTAAAGGCATCGAGGGGATTCGCTCCTACGCGGGCTTCCATCTCGGCAAGAGCGGCTGGGTCGAGATCGGGCAGCCGATGATCGACGCGTTCGCGGCCGTCACGGACGACCGCGACCCGCTCAGCGTGGACCTCGAAGAAGCCGCGCGTGGCCCCTACGGGGCACCGGTGGCGCACAACTGCCTGATTCTCGCAATGGTGTCGCCGATGCTGCACGACATCTTCCTGCTGGAGGACATCGGGCTCGTGCGGCAGTGCGAGATCGAGAGTCTGCGGTTTCCAGCACCCGTGCCGGTGAATTCCTGCATTCGGCTCGATGCCAGGCTCAAGTGCGCCCGAACCGAACTCGCCAGCCTCAGGTTCGTGCTCGAATGCACGATCGAGTGCGACTCGACCACGGCACCCGCGATGGAGGCGGAGATTGCGTATCAGGTATGGCAACCCGCCCGCGCGGGCAAAAGAGACTATGCGCTGTAACCCGGGCGACAGATAAACATTCAGGAAACCGAACGATGGCGAATTCGAATAGCGAATTGACGGCGGACGGACTGTCGCTGGCCGGCACGTCCCAGACGGACAGCAGATTTCGCTGGATCATTCTCCTCGTGATCTGGTCGGCCTTCACGGTGAGTTGTATCGACCGGTTCGCGTGGGCAAGCATTGCGGCGCTGGCCGGCCACGCACTCGGATTCAAGCTGGCGCTGCTCGGCTCGCTTACGACCGCATTTTACGTCGGCTACACCGTTTCATGCTCGGTCGGCGGGGTTCTCGCCGACAGGCTTGGCAGCCGCGCGACGCTGGCCGCGTCGATGTTCCTGCTCGGCCTGCTGACGTTTGGGTTCAGCTTCATTCATAGCTTCGCTGCCAGCATTGCGCTGCATATGCTGATGGGTTTTGCCGCGGGAGCCGAGTACGGTGCGACGATCAAGGTGCTGACGATCTGGTTCGCAAAGGACAAGGGCCGGGCATTTGGCATCTGGGCGACCGGCACGTCGGTGTCCGTCGTGCTGGCCAACGCTTTTGTGCCGCGCATGGCCGTCAACTATGGCTGGCAATCCGCCTATCAGGTGCTCGGTGGCGCCACACTGATTTTCGCAGTCCTGTGCGTGCTGCTCGTGAAGAACGCGCCGATTGGCCACGCCGTCCCGCGCACCACGGCGGCGCAGATCGCCTCATTGCTGAAGAACCGCAATCTGCTGATCGTTGCGCTCGGCGGGGCAGGCGCGCTGTATGGCACGCTCGGCTTCGTCGCGTGGGCGAACGCGCTCTTGACAGTTGCACACGGGCTGTCGCCGATCGTTGCCGGTTCGATCCTCATGTGGTTCGGGGTGGGGGCATTCGCGTCGAAGCCACTGTTTGGCTGGCTCTACGATGCCGCGAGCGGCTACGCGAAGCTCGTGGCCGTCGCCGATCTCGTGATCTTCGTGGTGCTGCTCGCCGTGTTCGGCAACTGCTCGTCGAACACGGGTTACTTCCTGCTCGCGCCGTTTCTTGGGGCGGCCGCGTATGGCTATACGCCGCTTCTGATCGGCCTCTATACGCAGGCGTCCGGACCACGGCTTGCCGGTGCGGCAGCAGGCTTCGTCAACACGGTGTGGTCGGTCGGCAGCTTCGCCTCGCCCATCATCGCGGGCTATGTGTTCGCTCACGGGCGCTCGCTCGACATGACAATCGCGTCGATCGCAGCAGGCCCGCTGGTCGGTGCGCTCGTGCTTTGCTTCGTACGCAAGTCGGCCGATTTCAAAGGGGAGTGAGCGCGACCATGAATATGGGCATGAATGCATGCTTGAATGCTGGCGCTAACGAAACGTTACCATTGGCGGGACTGACGGTACTAGATTTCTCGCGCTTCCTGCCGGCGCAGATCTGCACATGGATGCTTGCGGACTTCGGGGCGCGCGTGATCCGCGTGGAGAACCCTCGCGAGGTCGCGAAGCTCGCGGCGGCCTTCAACTTCGCGAGCCTTGGCGACGCGCAACGCGAGCGCGCCAAGGCTGCGGAGACGCTGGCCAGAAACAAGGAGAGCATCGTCGTCGATCTCGGCCATCGTGATGCGCTCGACGTGCTACGTCCCTTGCTGTACAGCGCCGACGTCGTTGTCGAAGACTATCGTCCAGGCGTCCTCGCGCGGCTGGGCTTCGGCGCGCACGCGCTGCGCGGGATCAACCCCCGACTGCACTACTGCTCGGTCAGCTTCGCGGGGCAGACCGGTCCATATCGGAGCCGCCCCGGCCACCACCAGCTCGCGCTCGCACTATCGGGCGTGTTGTCGCGCATCGGCGAAGACGCCGGGCGGCCTTCGTTTCCCAATGTGCCGATCGCCGATGTCGTTACCGGTCTGAATGCTGCGATCGGCGTGCTGCTGGCGCGCGCAGGCGAACGTCACGACGCGCAAGGGCGCGACATCGACGTATCGATGCTGGAGTCGTCATTGATGTTCGCCGCATGGTTTCTCGCGCGTCATCCCGATCCGGATCGCGTGCCGCTGCGCGGCGCCCACCGCGTCGACTGCGGAATCTGGAAGACGCGTGACGCCAGGTTCATTTGCACGACCAATATCGAGCCGCGTTTCTGGGAGCGATTTTGCCGCGCGATCGGCAGGACCGATTTCGGCGCGAGGCAGCACGCGAGTACGCAATGGCCTGAGATGCGCGCCGAAATTGCACGCATCATGGCGACGCGAGATCGCGACGAATGGCTCGCACTGTTCGAGCGCGAGGAGGTTCAGGCCGCGGCGGTCCATGAATTCCACGAGGCGCTCGGCGATCCGCATTGCAACGAGCGCGGCATGACCATTCCGATTGCGCTCGGCGACGCAGATCCGGCCGTCCAGATCGGCAATCCGGTCAAACTGAGCGGCGCCGCTGTGTCAGTACGCCGGCGCGGAGAAACACCGGGCGCATCGACCGTGCCGGTGCTCGAAGATTTCGGTTTCACGCCAGAACAGATTGCGGCATTTGCGGATGCCGGGGCGATCGGTGTGGCTCACATGCCGCAGAGAGGGGAATGATTCATGAGTGGCGCACTCGACGGTGTCCGTGTTCTCGATTTCACGCAGCATGTGAACGGGCCGCTCGGCACCATGTTGCTGGCCGACTTCGGCGCTGACGTCATCAAGGTGGAGCCGCCCGACGGCGATACGATGCGCAAGTCGGGCGATACGTTTATTGAGGGAGAAAGTGCCTATTTTCTGAGCGTCAACCGGAACAAGCGCAGTATGACGCTCGACCTACGCACGGAAGCCGGCAGGCAGACCGCGCACGCGCTCGCGACCCAGGTCGACGTGGTCGTGGAGAACTTTCGCCCTGGCGTGGCCGAGCGGCTCGGGATCGGCTATGAAGCGCTGCAGGCGTTGAATCCGCGGCTCATCTATTGCTCGAGTTCCGCGTTCGGCCGTGAGGGCGCCGATAGCGCGCGCCCGGGCATGGACCCGGTGGTGCAGGCGATGTCAGGGGTCATGCAGCTAACCGGCGAGGCTGACGGCGTGCCGCTGAAGACCGGCGCCGCGTTTTCCGACGTGATCACGCCGATGCTATGGGCCCTGGGCGTCATGGCGGCATTGTATGCACGCGTTAGCACGGGCCGCGGGCAGCGCGTCGAACTGTCGATGCTCGACGCCTCGATCTTCGCGATGGTGCCGCGCGAGGCGTATTACTTCGCCACCGGAAACGCGCCGCAACGGCTCGGCAACAGCCATTGGGAAATGGTGCCCTACAACACCTATCAAACGTCCGACGGGCGCCACCTGATGGTGCTGGCGAATACCGACAAGTTCTGGCGAGAGCTTGCCCAGGCAGTCGAAGCGCATGCGTTGCTGGCCGACGATCGTCTCGCCACGAAGCGAGGCCGCATCGAGCATCGCGCAATCGTCGACGAAGGACTTGCCGCGGCCTTCGCGGCCAAGCCTCTGAGCTACTGGAACGAGCGTCTCGTACAGGCAGGCGTGATGTTCGCGCCAGTGCGCACGTTTGCCGAGGTATTTGGCGACGAGCGGGTCCAGCGCGACATGGTTGCCGAGCTCGACCATCGTGTGGCGGGCAAGATCAAGGTCATCCGCAATCCCATCAGGCTTTCGGATACGCCGACGACGTTGCGTCGGCCCCCTCCCGTGCTCGGCGAGCATACCGAGGAAGTCCTCGCCGAACTCGCTTCGCGAGGCACGTAGTCGATGGCGCTCCTTGGCGAGACCATCATCGTGGCCTGGCTCGACGTGCCGTTCGGGCATGAAACCGATCTGCTGGAGTGGCATAGCCGCGAGCATTTGCCGGAGCGTCTGGCGCTCGATGGCTTTCGCCGTGGCCGGCGCTTTGCCGGCGTCGGCTCAAAGACGCGCATCTTTATCCTTTACGAACTGCGCGACCGCGCGGTGTTGTATGACAAAGCGTATCTGGAGCGCCTCAATCACCCGACGTCATGGACGCGGCGTTCGATGCAGCATTTCCGCGACTCGACCCGCGCCGCGATGTGCGTCGATAGGTCGATAGGCAGCGGCATCGGCGCCTGGTTGCTGACATTGCGCTTCGCCAGCGTCCCTGATGACGCACTGCGAGCACGGATACGCGAAGCGCTGGTGCCGGTGCTCGCGTCGCGTCCCGGCATCGCGGCGGTCCACCTCGCGACGAAGGACGTTGCGGCGTCCGATATCGACACGGCCGAGCGCCGTCACTCCGGAACGGCGTCAGATCCGGCCTCGATGGTGCTGCTCGTCGAGGCGTACCAGCCGGAGGCTTTGTCGACAGTTGCGAGCGCGGACCTCGGCGAGGCGCGCTTGCAGGCGCTAGGCTATTGCGGGTCGGTTCATTGTGAGATCCTGCAACTGCAGCACTGTCTCGAAAACGTCAGCGGCTTTGCCGGCGGATGATGTCCGCGGCCTTGAGTGCCAGCATCATGGTCGTGGCCTGGGTATTGCCGGAGATCATTTGCGGCATGATCGATGCGTCGACGACCCGCAAGCTTTCCATCCGGTGAACGCGGAGGTCGGCGCCCACGACGCTCAGCCGGTTACTGGCCGGACCCATCGATGCGGTGCCCACGAAGTGATAGGCCGTGCGCCCAGTCTGCTGCGCGAACTGGAGCAGCGCCTCGTCGGTCTCTACGTGCTCGCCGGGCAAGGTTTCCTCGCGGATATAGGGCTTCAGGCTTTGGCTGCGAAGCAGATTCCTCATTAGCCGGAAGCCGGCCACCACGACCGCGCGATCGCGTTCGTCGGCGAGATAGTTGGGCTGAATGAGTGGCTGTTCGCAGAGCGAGGTTGACACGGCGCGCACATAGCCGGAGCTCATTGGGCGGTGCTGCCAGAATCCGAACGTCATGCCGGCGGCACTGTCGAGCTTTGCGCTGTGAACACGATGGTTGCTCGCTGGTGTGAAGACCCCCTGAATATCGGCGTCACGACCATCGTCGGCGGATTTCATGAAGCAGTGCATCACGGGCGGCGGCAATTCGAGAATGCTGACCGCGCCGAGCACATAGCGCGCAAGCTGCAACCCGAGACGCGGCCACGCGGCAAGCTGGTTGATCGAGCGAAAGCGCTGGCCGCCAGCAACGAGCGTGCAAAGATAATGGTCACGCAGATTTCGCCCTACACCGGGTAATGCGTTCACGAGCGGCACGCCTAGCTGCACCAGCCAGTCAGGATCGCCTACGCCTGAGATCTGCAGAAGACGGGCTGTGTTGATCGTTCCGGCGGACACGATCACTTCGCGACGCGCTTTCACCGACATGGGTTGGCCATCGCGGACATAACGCACGCCAACCGCTCTGTTAGTGCTGAAGAGTATACGCTCTGCAACGGCGTGCGTGACGACGTGCAGATTGCGCCGGCGCGTCGCCGTCTGGAGGAAGGCCGTTGAGGCGCTCACCCGTCGACGCCTGTGAATGGTGGCTTGCGTAAAGTCGACTCCTTTCTGCTCGCGTCCGTTGTAGTCGGGATTGATGGGCAGGCCGTTTTCGACTGCGGCTTCCATGAAAGCGGAGCAGGCGGGATCCCGCCAACGTACGCGGGTGACGTTCACAGGACCTGATCGGCCGCTGTACTCGGGCTCGCCAAAGGTCCGGCTTTCCAGTGCCCGGAAGAACGGGAGAACCTCCTTATAGCTCCAGCCGGGATTGCCCAATGCGGCCCAGGCGTCGAAGTCGGCTCGTTGTCCGCGAACGTACACCATGCCGTTGAGCGAGGTCGAGCCGCCCAGCATTTTCCCCTGAATCAGCGGGATTGAACGGTTTGCCGTCTGCACCGTCGGCTCTGTCTCGAATGACCAGGTTCGGCTGGCGTTGCCAATGACCCTCGTGAAGCCGGCCGGCACCCGGACTGTCGGGTGCTTGTCCATTGGACCGGCTTCGAGGAGACACACTGTCACGTCCAGTTGCGCGGAAAGCTGATTGGCCAATGTGCAGCCAGCCGCTCCCGCGCCGACGATTACATAGTCGAACTCCAGATCGCTCACAGTGCGTCTCCCGTTTAAATATCAGTGGAAAAATGAGGCGGCACTGACCTAGAACTTGTGACGGATGCCGATACGGGCGACGACTTGCCTCGACGTGTTGGATGGCGTCAGCGTGACGATATACGGGACCGCCGCCTGTCTGGTCGAATCGACGCCCGCGGCCTTCATATAGGCGCCCGTGAAATAGACGTCCGTGCGCTTCGAAAGAAAGTAATCGACACCGGCGTTAATCGTCTGGTAGGCCGCGCTATCTTTTCCGTCGATCGCACCACCGCGCAGGTAGTTGTACGAAGCACCGAGGAGGAGAGCGGGCGAAATCCAGTAGGCCGTGTAGATGTTGTAGTTATTGAACACGGCATTGCCGGTATACCCGAACGGATTCGTGAGACTCAGCGTGCCCGACGGACCATAGTTCAGACTCTCGAAACGGATGTTCGAATAGCCGCCGCCCACAGTCAGCGAGCCGAGCGTGTACTGCGACGCAGCCGAGAAGATGTTGAGCGTGCGAGCGGACGCGAAGCCGCCGAAGATCGGGTTCGATTGCACGCCGCTCACTGCGCCAAGGTTGTTACCCGTGGTCGAACTGGTCGCGTTGTTGCCCCAAAACGACTGGTTCGGATTCTGGATATGCATGTAGCCCGCGGCCATGCTCAATGCGGCGAAGTCATAGTGCGCGCCCAACGACCAGATACTGTTCCTGCCGAACGATCCGGCAACGCCGCCGGGGCTGTAGAGCCCGGTGAGCGTGAGCCCCCGGAGATTGGGACTCGTGTACTTGATCGCATTGTTGACTCGCTCGACATCGGCCACGTTGTCGATATCGCCGGGGTGATCCGCAAATGCACCCATGCCGTAAGAGCCCGCCTGCATCACACCGATCGAATCGACGATGGAGTCGTACTGGCGCCCGAGCGTCAGGCTCCCCCACGTGTTGCTCGAGATCCCTACCCACGACTGGCGCCCGAAGAACGTCCCGCCTTGCTGGAACTTGCCCGTACCCACATCGAATCCGCTTTCGACGACGAAGATCGCCTTGTAGCCGCCGCCCAGATCCTCACTGCCGCGAAGCCCCCAGCGCGTGCCCTGCATGACCGAACTGGCCATCATCCACTGGCTCGCTCCGGTACGGCCGTTCGGCGCTCCTGCCTTGGCCGTCTGGACGTTGTTGACGTAGTTAACCCCTTCGTCGAGGATCCCGTAAAGTGTCACGCTGCCCTGAGCGAACGCCGATGCCCCGGACGTTAGCGCAAGTGCGCCTGCCAATGCCTTTGCAATTTTCAACTTCGTCTCCTGTATTTGTATCGTTATGCCAGGCGCTGCGTGGCGCCGGTGCAGACCACGGTCCGTCGTTTCCAGATCAGTTCATGGCAGCGTTTCGATCTTTTATATTTCGGTAAGCCAACAAAATACTTTCCGATTCTCCTCCTGTCGTGTTGCACCGGCCATGCGATGCCAAGCGACGCACACAGGATAGTCACGCGCGTTCACGCAGCGCCAATACGATTTTCCGATCCAGTCAGACGAAGAATGTTGGTGTGCGGGACAAGAGGAATATCCTCTCAAACCCTTTGCAAACAGTATTGGTCGGCTAGCGCTCCCGCTTGCTAAATTGCCTCTACATCGAAACGCTGGACCACTTTCCGGCGTTGAGGCAAACAACGCAAGCACGAGGGAACTTTCACTTATGACGAATCAGAACACCGCGGGCCATACGCCCGTCGTGATCGTGGGGGCAGGGCCGATCGGCCTGTCGCTGGCGGGCGATCTTGGCTGGCGCGGCGTGCCGTGCATGCTGCTCGAGCGCGGTGAGGGCAAGGTCTTTCAGCCGAAGATGGATATGGTCGGCATCCGCACGATGGAGTTCTGCCGCCGCTGGGGCATTGTGGAGGATGTGGAGAACGCCGGCTACAACCGCGATTATCCGCAAGACTACGCGTGGGTCTCGAAGCTGCACGGTGGTTACGAATTCGGACGCGAGGCGTTTCCGAGCGTGCGGGACGAGGCGAAGCCGGAGCAAAGTCCGCAAAAGCGCGAACGCTGCCCGCAGAACTTCTTCGACCCCGTGCTCACGCGCTTCGCGCAACGCAGCGGCCGCGTCGACATCCGTTATCAGACGGAGTATCTCTCGCACGAAGAGCACGCGGACGGCGTTACGGTGCGCATGCGCAACCTCGTAACCGGTGCAGAGGAAACCATCGAATGCCAGTACCTTGTCGGCTGCGACGGAGGAGCGAGCCGTGTGAAAGAGCAGCTCGGCATTCGCATGAGTGGCACGCCGGCACTGACCTACACGACCAACGCGATCATCGAATGCGAAGGGCTTGAAGGGCTGCATGAGAAGAAGCCGGGCTACCGCTACATCTTCATCGGGCCGGAAGGCACCTGGAGCACGGTGGTCGCCATCAATGGCCGCAACTGGTGGCGCTTCTCGATTGTTGGTGACGGCACGATGCGCACGCTTTCGGAAGAAGAGGTCGCCACAGCGTTCCGGCGCGCGGTGGGCCGCGACGATTTCGAGTTTCGCATCGTTTCGCTGATGCCGTGGATCCGTCGGCAACTGGTGGCGGACAACTATGGCACGGCGCGCGTGAAGATCGCCGGCGACGCGGCGCATCTGACTTCTCCGACGGGCGGCTTCGGCATGAATATGGGCATCCAGGATTCGGTCGATCTGGGCTGGAAGCTGCAGGGGATGGTCGAAGGCTGGGGTGGGGCGCACCTGCTCGATACCTACGAGTTCGAGCGCCGTCCCGTGGCGATCCGCAACGTGACCGAGGCGACCAACAATCTCAAGCTGATGCTCACGCCGCGCGAGAACCTCAACGCGAAGGTGTTCGAGCCCGGCCCCGAGGGCGACGTGGCACGCCGGATCTTCGGCGACGCCTACACGCAGATGATGAAGCGCGAGTGGTACACGATCGGTATTCATCTCGGCTTCCGCTACGAAGGCTCGTCGATCGTGGTGCCCGACGGCACACCCGAGCCGGAGGACACGGTCAACACCTATGCGCAGACCGCGCGTCCGGGTCATCGGGCTCCGCACGCATGGCTTGCGCCTGGCCGCTCGACGCTCGATCTGTTCGGTCGCGGATTCGTGCTGGTGCGTTTCGATCGCGCCGTCGATACCGCCCCGCTGGAGGCTGCCGCACGCGCGGTCGGCCTGCCGCTGCAGGTCGAGGACATCGACGACGCTAGGGTTCGCGGCCTGTACGAGCGTGCGCTGGTGCTCGTGCGTCCCGACGGTCACGTTGCGTGGCGCGCCGATGCGCTGCCCGACGATTTGCAGGCGCTCGTCGACATCGTGCGCGGCGTGCATCCGCTCGCCGTACAGCCCATCGCTTGCGAGGAGGCGAGCGCACGATGAAACTGGTTTCGTTCAATCACGGGCATATCGGTGTGGTCGAGGCCGGCCGCGTCGTCGATGTCACGGAGGTTGCCGGCATAGATCCGCAAGCCTGGCCGCCCGTCGGGATGGTCCGCCTGATCGAAGGCTGGCCCGCGCGCCGCGCGGCCCTGGAGGCCGCCGCGCGCGGGCGCGAGGGACGGCCGCTCGACGAAGTGCGGCTCGACGCACCCGTGCAATGGCCGAACAAGGTCATCGCGTTTCCGGCCAACTACCACGCGCATATCGACGAGATGAAGCACGGCTCGAACGGCGGCGTGGTTTCGAAGTTCCAGGCGAGCGGCCAGGGATTTTTTCTGAAGGCGAATTCGAGCCTCAGCGGGCCCGCCGACCCGATCGTGCTGCCGGCGCTCGACGGACGCGAGATTCATCACGAATGCGAGCTCGGCATCATCATCGGCAAGCGTGGCCGTGCGGTCTCCCGCGAGCAAAGCCGCGAATATGTGTTCGGCTTCACCTGTCTGATCGACATGGTCGTGCGCGGCAAGGAGGAGCGCGTCATGCGCAAGTCTTATGACACGTTCTGTCCGACTGGGCCGTGGATCACGACGGCGGACGAAATCACCAATTTCGACGCTATCTGCATGCGTCTGCTCGTGAATGGAGAAGAGCGGCAATCCGCGACGACACGCGATCTGATCGTCGACATCCCCGAGATGATCGCAATGTCGTCGGCTGTGATGACGCTCGAGCCGGGCGACATCATCGCTACCGGCACGCCGGCGGGCGTCGGTCCCGTGAGGGACGGTGACGTAATCGAGATTGTGATCGACGGCGTGGGCGTCATGAGCGTGCAGGTGGTGCAAGGCACCGTGGGTGGCCACGCCGTGTGGGACGCCGCAAAGACCGGACTTGCCGTCTGAGCAATACGTACGCAGCGTAGCCACCGGTAAAACGCAAAAGATTCGGAATGCAAATTGATTGGAGAGGTCGATGTCCCAAGTTGATGCACCCATGCAGGCGGGGCCCCCCGAATATTTCGAGGATCTGCGCGCACAGGCGCTTTCGCCGGGCTGGGCGAAGAAAGTGCCCCAGATGTGGGCGGCTCCGCGCTCGCGGTTCGTGCCGGCTGTCTGGCGCTATGCGCAGGCTCGCGCCGCGCTGGATTCGGCATGTTCCTTCGTTTCGCCGGAGCTTGCCGAGCGGCGCAATCTGATCATGGTGAATCCGGTTGCGGACAACATCTATCCGACGTGCCGCAACCTGGTCGCGGCGTATCAGCTCGTGCTGCCCAGCGAAACTGCGCGCTCGCATCGTCACGCGCCAAACGCGCTGCGCCTGATTCTCGACGCAGGCAGCGAAACCTGCACGATCGTCAACGGCGTGCGCATTGAGGTCGCGCCAGGCGATGTCGTGCTCACGCCCTCGTGGCACTGGCATGGCCATAGCAACAGCGGCGACACGCCCGCATTCTGGATCGACTTCCTCGACGTGCCGCTCGTGCAGAACCTCGAATGCATGTTCTTTGAGGATCATCCGCAGCGCAACGAGCCCGCCATGGGCGACGCGCCGGATTCGCCGCTCAGGCACAAGGGCGCGCATCTCGCGCGCATGGCACGCGAACAGGGCACCGTCGAGCTCGACACGCACGGTCTGCATACGACCGGCGTGCATATGCTGGGACTCAAGCGCGGCGCCACGCACGAACAGGCGAAGCGCATCGACAACAACCTCTACACAGTGGTCGAAGGCAGTGTCCGCATGGCCATCGAGCATTTCGGCACGGTCGAGCTCACGCGCGGCGACGTCGCGGTCGCGCCGTGCTGGCACGCCTTCAGCTTCGAAGGTCTTGCCGACTGGTCCCAACTGGTTCGCGTGACCGATGAACCGGCGATGCGAGCACTGGGTTTTCGCGACGTGAGCAAGCCTGCACAGGGAGATTGAAGTGAAATTCAGCGAAGAGCAGCAGATGCTGCGCGAGATGGTGCGTCGCGTGGCGGACGAGCAGGTACGGCCGCTCGTTCCTGGCATGGAAGAGACGCGCCGTTTTCCCGAGGAACTGGTCGAGGTGTTCGGCGATCTCGGCCTGTTGCAGATGTGGGTGCCGGAGGAATATGGCGGGCCGGGTGGCGATCTGACCTCGGTGTGCATCGCGAAGGAGGAAATCGGCAAGGCATCGCTCGCCGCCTCCACGCTGTGCGCGAACAATTCGATCGGCCTGATTTTGCCGCTTCTGCATTTTGGCACCGCCGCGCAAAAAGACCGTTATCTGACCGAGGCGGCCAAAGGGCGCACGATTTCCGCTGTGGCCATCACGGAGCCGGAGGCGGGTTCGGATGTTTCCGCCATTCGCACGCGCGCGCGCCGCGACGGGAACAGCTACGTGATCGACGGGCAGAAGAGCTGGATCACGTGGGCCGCGCAGGCGCACTACATGCTGGTGTTCGCGCGGACTTCGGAAGGCCGCGGACATGACGGCATCAGTGTGTTCCTGGTGGACACGAAAACGCCGGGCCTGAAGATCGGGCGCAAGGAAGTGAAGATGGGGCGCCACGGCTCGCCGAGCTATCAGGTGTTCTTCGAGAACATGCGGGTGGATGCCGACTGTTTGCTGGGCGATGAGGGTAACGGCTTCAAGGCGTGCATGCGCATTCTCGATCTGAACCGTCCTTCGGTTGCCGCGTCGTCGCTCGGTCTCGCGCAGGCGGCGCTCGACGAATCGGTGCGCTATGCGCAGGAGCGGCGCCAGTTCGGCAAGCGCATCGGCGACTTCCAGGCCATTCAGTTCAAGCTCGCGGACATGGCCATGAAGATCGAGGCAGCACGCACGCTGCTCTACAGCAGCACCCAGGAAATCGACGACGGCGATACGGGCCGCCTCACGCTGCTCTCCTCCATGTCCAAGTGCTACGTGACCGACGTGGCCATGGAGGTGGCGCTGGAAGCCGTGCAGGTGCACGGTTCCTATGGCTACTCGACTGAATATCCGGTGGAGCGCTTCATGCGCGACGCGAAGCTCAATCAGATACTCGAAGGCACGAACGAGATTCACCGGCTCATCATCGCGCGCCAACTGCTCGGCAAATGAGCGCAGCGCACACCTTCCGACTCGCAAGGACTCAGGCATGACGACAGCACTTCATCCGGCGCTCGGGGCCGCGGCCCGCGCCTTTCTCGCTCGCACGCATCAACTTCTCATCGACGGCCGTAGGGTCGAGGCACAGAGTGGCGAGCGCACCGAGATCATCGACCCTGGCACGGGCGAGCGCATCGCGACGGTCGCGCAGGGCGGCACCGCCGACGTGGATCGCGCGGTCGACGCCGCGCGCCGCGCATTCGAAGGAGCGTGGCGCAAGGTCTCGCCAGCGGAGCGCACGCGCATCATGCTGCGCTTTGCGAACTTGATCGAAGCTAACAGCGACGAGCTTGCCGAGCTCGAATGCATCAACAGCGGCAAGCCGCTGCGGTTCTGTCTTAATGGCGATGTGGCAGGCATTGTCGAGATGCTGCGCTACATGGCGGGCTGGACAACGAAGATGGGCGGCGAAACGGCCAACGTCTCGTTGCCCGGGGAATGGCACGCGTACACATTGCGTGAGCCGGTCGGTGTGGTCGGCCAGATCATTCCATGGAATTTCCCGCTGAACATGGCGATGTGGAAGATCGCACCGGCGCTCGCGGCCGGCTGCACAGTCATCCTCAAGCCTTCGGAACAGACGCCGCTGACCGCGCTGCGCCTGGGTGAACTCGCACTCGAAGCGGGTGTTCCGCCTGGCGTGCTCAATATCGTGACTGGCTTCGGCAATCCGGTCGGCGCTGCTATTGCGGCACATCCCGGTATCGACAAGGTGGCCTTCACCGGCTCGGGCGAAACGGGCCGGCGCATTCTCCAGGCCGCTAGCGGCAATCTCAAGCGCGTCTCGCTGGAGCTGGGCGGCAAATCACCTGTCATCGTTTTTCCAGACGCGAATCTCGAAGCCACCGCCGCCGGCGTGTGCTCGTCGATCTTTTTTCACGCGGGCCAGATCTGCGCGGCCGGCTCGCGCCTGTATGTGCACGAACGGGCCTTCGACGAGATGCTGGAACGCATCACGCAGCGCGCGAACGCCATGAAGCTTGGCCACGGGCTCGACGCGGGCACGGAGATGGGGCCGGTCATTTCGCGGCGGCAGCTCGATCGCGTGGCGGGCTATATCCATAGTGGTCAGGAAGAGGGCGCGACACTCGCCGCCGGCGGTGGTTCGAATGGCGAGCGCGGGTATTTCGTGCAGCCGACCGTGCTGACCGGCGTTAAGCCGGGCATGAAGGTGCACGACGAGGAGATTTTCGGTCCGGTGCTCTGTGCGATGTCGTTCGAGAGCGACGACGAGCTCGACCGTATCGCCGCTGCCGCTAATGCGACCACCTACGGCCTCGCCGCGAGCATCTGGACGAGCAACCTCGCACGCGCGCACAAGATGGCCAGTCGTATGGAGGCGGGCATCATCAACGTCAACGCGTTGTCCTCGCCCGACGCGACGCTGCCATACGGAGGGTACAAGCAATCCGGCTGGGGCCGCGAGCGCGGCTTCGATGCGATCGAGCTCTATACGCAGGTAAAGGCGGTCGCTGTGAATCTCAACGTTTGAGCCGTGGAGCACAGCGCAGTGACAAAGGAGCCGAAGAGATGAGCCGGACCTGCATCATTGTCGGCGCGAGCCATGCGGCGGCGCAACTCGCGCCGGGCTTGCGCCAGGAAGGATGGGACGGGCGCATCGTTGTGATCGGCGATGATCCGCATCTGCCCTATCATCGCCCGCCGCTCTCGAAGGCCTATCTGGCGGGGGAGAAGGGACGCGAGGAACTGCTGATCCGCGCCGCCGAAGTCTATGCGCGTTTCGACATAGAGTTCCGGCTCGGCGAACGCGTCGTGTCCATCGACCGCGCGGGCCGATCCGTCTCGCTCGCCTCGGGCGCCTCGCTCGCGTGGGACAAGCTCGCGTTGTGCACCGGCACGCGCGTACGCGCCGTCGAGCTGCCCGGCGCGGGTCTGCCGGGCGTGCACTATCTGCGCAGCATGGCGGACATCGATCGCATTCGCGCTGACGTGTGTCCGGGAAAGCGCGCCGTGATCGTCGGTGGCGGATATATCGGGCTCGAAACGGCGGCTGTTCTGCACCAGCTCGGCATGCACGTGAGCGTGCTCGAAATGGCGCCGCGCGTGCTCGCTCGCGTGAGCGCGCCCGAGGTGTCGGCGTTCTTCGAACGGGTACATCGCGAAGCCGGCGTGGAGGTCCGTACGGGCGTCGCGCTCGCGCGCTTCGAAGGAGACGGGCGTGTCGAGCAGGTCGTCTCGCGGGACGGAGAGCGCTGGGCTGCGGACCTGGTCGTGATCGGCGTGGGCGTGCTGCCGAACGTCGAGCTCGCCGCGAACGCGGGTCTCGCTGTCGATGACGGCATCGTGGTCGACTCCTGTGCGCGCACGAGCGATCCGGACATCGTGGCGGCCGGGGACTGCGCGCGGCATCCGTCGCCATGGTATGGGACCGTGCGGCTCGAATCCGTGCCAAACGCCACCGAACAGGCGAAGAGCTCGGCTGCGGCATTGTGCGGCAAGTCGAAACCCTATGCCGCACTGCCGTGGTTCTGGTCGGATCAGTACGACATCAAGCTGCAGATCGCGGGACTCAATCACGGTTACGACACCTTCGTGGTGCGCGGCGATCGCACCGCGGGACGCAGCTTCGCGGCGTTCTACCTGAAGGCGGGGCGGCTTGTCGCGGCGGACTGCGTGAACCGACCTCAGGAATTTATGGCTAGCAAGCGGCTGATTGCCGAACGGATCGACGTGGACGCCGCGCAACTGGTCGATGAAGGGTTCGCGCTGAAGACGCTCGTCGCCAGCGCGCAAGCGTGATCGTTTTATTGCATGAGAGAGAGGTGTGTGATGCCCGTTATCAAGTATGTCCAGGCGAATGGCCAGATCGTGGAAGCCGACGTGCCGCTCGGCAGTTCGGTGATGCAAGGCGCAGTCGATCACATGATCGAAGGCATCCTTGCGGAGTGTGGCGGTGCGTGTAGCTGCGCGACTTGTGCGGTCCATGTAGATGAGGCATGGATGAGCCTGGTCGGCGAGGCCTGCGACCTCGAGCGGGACATGCTCGAAGGTATCGGTGTGCAGGGTGCAACTAGCCGGCTGAGCTGCCAGATCGAGATCACGCCTGAGTTGGACGGCCTTATCGTCGCGGTGCCCGCCTGAGTAAGCGGCGCATGTCGCAGACGCGCATGTCGCAGACGCGCATGTCGCCAAAAGCAATTGCCAACAGGAAAAACGATGGGTCAGTGGGATGACAAGTTCGAACGCGCGGCGCGCAAATGGGCGAGCTGGACGATGCCGGAGTACAGTCAGACCGACCGCGTAATCGGCCGGATACTGGAGGACAAGGCCCGCCATTTCCCTTACCGCGAAGTCTTGCAGTTTCGCGAAAGCGCCGTGACGTTCGAGCAGTTGAACGCGTTGAGCAACCGTGTCGCCAATGGTTTCCTCGCCATGGGTGTGCGGCCCGACGACAAAGTTGCGCTGATGCTTGCGAACCGGCTCGAATTCATGCTCGCCTGGCTCGGCCTGGCAAAGATCGGCGCCGTTTGCGTTCCGATCAACGTGGCGCTCAAGGGCGACGGGCTGACCTGGCAGATCGATCAGGCCGATTGCGTGGCGCTCGTGACCGAGCCTGCCTATGTGGCGGCACTGGAAGCCGTCGCAGAGCGTTTGCCGAAGCTGCGCCATCTCGTCCTCGCAAGCGAGCGCGCGTTCGACGCCGTGCGCTTGCCGGCGTGGCACGGCGTGCAGGCGCTCCACTTCGGCGCGCTGCTTGCGTACGCGGAAAGCGCACCGGGGGTGAGCGTCGACTTCCGGCAACTGTCGACGATCTCGTACACGTCAGGCACCACCGGGCGCTCGAAGGGCGTCATGATCAGCCATCACTACTGGTACGACATCTGGGCCGAGGCGGTCCAGTATGCGCGCTACACCGAGGACGACGTGCTCTATACGGGCCTGCCGTTCTTTCACACGAGCGCGCACGGAACGACCGGCCCCGCCATTCTGGCCGGTGCGAAGGCCGTGCTCGTCGAGCGCTTCTCTGCGAGCCGCATGTTCGACGATTGCCGGCGCTGGCAATGCACGTCGGCGAAGTTCATCGGCAGTATGCTGGCGATCCTGATGAAGCAGCCGCCTTCGGAGCTCGATGCCGACAACCCGCTTCGGCTGATGGTCGGCGCCGCTGCCCCGCGCCAGATCTGGCAGGCCTTCGAGAAGCGTTTTCAGACGCGGCTGCTGGAGCTGTACGGCATGACCGAATGCAGCGGCTGCCTCGTGAATCCCTATGAAGACCGCCGTCCGGGATCGTGCGGCAAGGCGATCAACGGCTACGAAGCCAGGCTCGTCGACGAGGATGGCAACGAAGTGCCAACCGGCCAGCCCGGCGAGATCGTCGTGAGGCCGCAGCGCGCCCATCTGGGTACCACGGGTTATTACCGGCAGCCGGAAGCGACGCTGGAGCTGTTCCGCGATCTGTGGATCCATACGGGGGATCTCGCGACCCAGGATGCGGATGGCTACTTCTATTACGTCGATCGAAAGAAGCAGGCCTTGCGCCGGCGCGGCGAGAACATTTCGTCGTTCGAGGTGGAGGCCGTGATCGGCGGCCATCCAGCCGTGCTCGAATCGTGCGTGGTCGGCGTGCCTTCGGAGCTCGGGGAGGACGAGGTCAAGGCCGTCGTGGTGCTGCGCCCGGGTGCGAGTGTCAGCGCGTGCGAGCTGATCGCCTGGTGCGAGCCTCGTCTCGCCTATTTTGCGATTCCGCGCTACGTCGCCTTTCGCAGCACGTTGCCAAAGACGCCGAGCGAGCGAGTCGAGAAGTACCGCTTGCGCGCCGAGGTCGTTACGCCCGATTGCTGGGACCGCGAGCGGGCAGGCATCGCGCTCGCGCACTGAAGCCGGTCGTTCGCGTCGCATCATAGGAATTCGATCTCACGATCGCGCAAAACAGTATTGGACCGGCTGTGCGTTTGCCGCGAAGCTGGGCGTTGAGGGAATAGGGCGCTCCTCTGATTCGGGAACTGGATGCAGTCCTGATCATTAGGCGATGCGCGAGTTCGACATAACCGAATTGAACCGGATTGCCCGCGGGCGAGGAGAGTGGGACGTGAAAAACGCGAATTTCAGACTTAAGGTGTCCGTCGATCAGGACGTTTGCGTCGGAGCGGGACTCTGCGTGTTATCCACGAGCGAGGTGTTCGATCAGCGCGACGAGGATGGCGTCGTCAGTCTCCTGCAGACGGAGCCCGACGAGGCACAGTATGAGAAGGTCCTGGGGCCGCGCGCAAGTGCCCGTCGAAGGCGATCAAGGTGGAGAAGCTGCAATGCGGTGTCGATGACGTGGGGGAAGCGCCGTGAACGACCATCCAGGCGCGATTGTGATCGTCGGAGCGGGACAGGCAGCGCTGCAGGCGGCGAGCTCGCTTCGCGAGCAGGGACACGCGGGAGCGCTGCGTATCATCGGCGACGAGGCGGGCTTGCCGTATTCGCGCCCGCCGCTTTCGAAGGCCTGGCTCGCCGGCATGAGCGATGTGGACGACCTTCGCCTCGAAGAAGCGGACTGGTTCGCGGCAGTGAACGTCGATCTGCTGGCGGGAGAGCGCGTCGTGTCGATCGATCGGGCGGCGCGCAGGCTCGAGCTCGCATCGGGTACGGCGCTCGGCTACGACCACCTGATTCTCGCGACCGGCGCGCGCAATCGTGTGTCGCCGTTCGCCCGCGCTCCGCTCGAAGGCGTGGTCTCGCTGCGCACGCTCGCCGATGCCGTGGCGCTGAAAGCGCGATTGTCCGTTGCGCGGCGGCTCGTGGTAATCGGCGCGGGTTTTCTCGGCCTCGAAGTCGCGAGCATCGCAGCCGCGTGCGGCTGCGATGTGCATGTCGTCGAGTCGCTCGAACGGGCGATGAAGCGCGCGCTTTCGGCAACCATGTCGGCGTATGTCACCGCCCGGCTCGAACGTGCCGGAGTGCGCTTCACGTTCGACGCGCGTGTGGCGCAGTTGCGCGGCGCCGCCGGCCGCGTCGAGGCGCTCGAGCTCGTGGATGGCACGCTATTGCCCGCAGACCTGGTGCTTGTGGCGACGGGCGTCGAGCCAAACTGCGAGCTGGGTCTCGAGTGCAGGCTTCCGGTGTTCAACGGCTTCGTCGTCGACGCTCGCTTGCGTAGCGCTGACCCGGCAATCTCAGCGATCGGCGATTGCGCTGCGTTTCCGTATGGCTTCGACGGTGGCGACCTCATCCGGCTGGAGTCGGTGCAGAATGCCGTCGATCAGGCCCGGCACGTCGCGCGCACGGTGTTCGGCGCATCCAGTTGCTACGACACGACGCCAATCTTCTGGAGCGAGCTGGCGGGTGAGCGCCTGCAGATCGCAGGCGTCGCGCGGCGCCTCGACGGCAGCGTAGTGCGCGGCGACCCGCGCAGCGGCAGCTTCTCGGTGTTTCGCTACCGGCACGACCGGCTTACGGGCGTCGAATCGTTCAACTGCCCTGCCGACCATATGCTCGCGCGACGCATGCTGCAACGGCGTGTGAGTCCG
This sequence comes from Paraburkholderia sp. A3BS-1L, assembly GCF_051125215.1. Classification (NCBI taxonomy): domain Bacteria; kingdom Pseudomonadati; phylum Pseudomonadota; class Betaproteobacteria; order Burkholderiales; family Burkholderiaceae; genus Paraburkholderia; species Paraburkholderia sp. A3BS-1L. Next base: position 323,928 of record NZ_CP120446.1, read on the forward strand.
ACGCGCGAGCAGGCAGCCGATTCCTCGTGCGATCTGAAAGCGCTGCTCGCGGCGCAGATGGCTTGAGCGCGCGGGGCGGACGGCACAGCGATGTGGCTCCGATACGCTCGGGCATTCGCACCCTGGACATCACCTCGGTCATCTTCGGGCCTCATTGCACGGCCACGCGCACCTATGACGGCAGCGTTCAGGCGGAATCGGGCGCGGCGTCGCTGCTGCCGCGCACCGACGGCGAAATCGCGCCGCACTGTTTGCCGATGGCGCTCGCGGACAAGCTGGTGGTTCGGTGTCCGTCACTTCGGATGGTGGCATCGTGATGGTGGATCCACTGACGGACATGATGCAACGCGAGCGCAACAAGGCAGCGGTTGCCGCGAACGCAGACGACGCCTCTATCTGGCGCTGGCTTTCAGATTTGCTCGAGGAGCGCCGGATTAAATGGCGCTACAGCTTTGACACGTGGATCGTTATCGTCGATCGAAAGCAGTTGGCGGCGGAACGCAGCTTCGATCGTGCAATACGGGTGGCAAAAGTCGCAGCCGAGAAGTCGCGGACCCCGATCGGGTGACGGGGCGACACTTCATTGACGGCCAAGTCGTCGGTGCAAGCAATTTTGTTACCACTAGACGGCCGGAAATTAGCGGCTGCCACGACCATCGGGAACAAAATTGCTTGCAAACAGTTCAAGCAAAATTGTTCCTTCGGCCGACAGTTCAAGCAATTTTGTATCCTTTTCAACGCTGCGGCCGATCTTCGCCTTGCATTCCTGCGAAAGCGCTCTATGGTCCTATAGGCATCTGCCCCTTGGCTGTTGGCGAGCGGGGGCTATGGAGCGTCCATGGAAGCAGGCGACGTTGACGACAGCCTTTACTGCTCCACCCGGACGATGGGCAGGCGAACTATCGACACGTCGCAGTGGGCCAGTCCCGATGAGGGTGCGCTCGAAGGCAGCCGGCGAGCGTTGTATTTTGCGAGAAAGGAAGCGGTCTCGCTGTATCTTTCCGGTGCAACCGCCGACACCATTAAGCACCTTACCTCACTTGGCGCAAAACAGGCCTATCGCCTCATTCGTGAACGTTGCCTCGAAACCCACCCAGACGGGCGGCCCTATGGATGGCGTGGGCTCGTGCCGTGGATGCGGCTCAAGCATTACCGGCGGTGTCGCAAGGTCCGACTCGATCAATTTGGTGGCGGCGGCGCTGGCGCCCTGCATGCACTACTCGATGCCCGGCCAGACCTTCGCGAGGCATTCGACGCACGTATTTTGGCGGGCGTCTCAGGCAAGCGGCTGGTCGAAACGAAGCAGTCGAAAAGGCGCTATTGCGCATGGCTTCTCGACCAACTTCGTGGCCTTGGATATGAGCAGCGCGGCGAGTGGCCGTTTAATACGACAAGGTTGGGTTATGTCTCGATTGGCCGGTATGTCGACAGCGTGCTGTCGACGAACCCAAGAGCGTTAGCCGCGACGAGCGGCGGCCCGGACCTGGTCTCAAAGCTGAAGACCGGGGACGGCGCTGGACGGCCGGTTATGAAGTTCATGCAGCGTGTCGAGATGGATGCGCACAAGCTCGACGGACGTTTTTGTGTGTCGCTTCCCCTGATGGGGGGCGGTTTCCAGGAGAAGATCGTTCATCGCCTTTGGGTCATCGTGATCCTTGAGGTGGTTTCGCGCGCGGTACTCGGCTACTACTTCAGCATGAGGCGGGAAGTATCAAAAGACGACGTCCTGCGCGCGCTCAAACGGGCATTGAAGCGGTGGTGCGTGCGACCGGTGAGTTTCTGCGACAAACCGTATCTGTCCGAAGCCGGGCTCCTCTCGGGGCTTGGCGACGATTTCGCCGGACTATGCTGGGATGAGACCAGCGTAGACGGCGCCCTGGCGGAGACCTGCCAGCACGTGCGCGATGCGCTGCGCGATGCGGTTGGAGCCACGGTGCTCGACCCAAAAAACTCGTTTTCGAGACGTCGAAGCAAGGACGACCGCCCATTCATCGAAGCTTTTTTTCGTAACCTGGCGGGACAGGGCTTTCAGCGCCTTTCCAACACCACTGGCGGCAAGCCTCAGGACCGCAAGGGCCGGCAGCCAGAAGAGGTTGCCCTGGCGAGCCGATTCCAGTACGAGTATGCGGAAGAGTTGCTTGACGTGCTCGTCGCAAACTACAACGCCACGCCACACAGCGGCATCGGCAACCGGACGCCGCTGGCGTATGCGAAGTTCCTGTATCAGCATTCGCAGCAAACCTTACGTCGAGCCGATCCTGCCGTTGTAGACGCACTATTGAGCATTCGCAAGCGCTGTATCGTCCGCGGCGGCGCCCAGACGGGGCGCGTCCCGTTTGTCGAGTTCTATTACGGACGCTACACGAACGAGGTGCTTCACAATCGGCACGACCTCGTCGGGTCCGCGATCTGGGTGGTCTGTCACAAGGAGGACGATTGCCGGGTCGCGCTCGCCGCCACACTCGACGGCATGTCGCTCGGCGTGCTGCGGGCGGCGCCGCCCTGGAACATCTCGCCGCACAGTCTTTCCGTTCGTGCTGCAATCCGTCAGGCCTGTTCGCGCGGGCAGTTCACGATCCCGGCGGGCGCAGATGCCATCGACGTCTTCATGCGTTATGTAGAAAGCCACGCGCATCACCGCTTGCCGGTCCATCCGGCCTACCTGGAAGCACGGCGCATATTGTCTGCGGCTGCCGACCCGTCAATCGGGGCTGCCATGCTGGACGCAGCGACAACTCGGGCCCGGCAGACGGCCAGCGGCACTTCCGGCGACGACAGCACGAGCGGTAAGGCCACACGCAGCCCGGTGCGGCACGGCGCGGCGGCCCCACCGAAGCACGCAGGTCCGGGCGCCACGCTCCCGCCACGTCGAATGGCGGAATCGAGGTAGGCCATGCGGTTCTCACTGCCCGAGCGCTTCGATCCGCGACACTGCATCGTGACGAAACAGTACGCGGTATATACGCCACCCATGCACGAAATGATCGAGCAGATCGGCGAATGGATCGACCAGCTACGACCGGGCGGCTACATCTATGGCGCCTCGCGGCTGGGCAAGTCGCGCTGCGTACAGTGGTATGTTGAAAAGGTGCTGCAAGAGCGCTTGAGCGCCGTGGTGCCGCTGGTGGTGTGGAACCGCCGTCCGGACAGTCAGACAAGCGAGGCGGGATTCTGGCATCAACTGCTGCTCGCTTCGCACTTCGAATTCGCCCATCCGACGAAACCGCCGAAAAAAGCGGAAGGGATCTACCTGTGCAAACAGCGCTTCATTGCGCTCGCGAATAACGCGAAGAGAAATTATGTGATGCTAATCATTGACGAAGCGCAGGGTATCACCTTCCGGGAGTGGCAATGGCTGCTTGGTATCCAGAATGACCTCGACTACGAAGGCTACCTGCTGAGCGTTTTTTCCGTCGGCTCGCACCAGCTGAATTATCGTCACGAATACATGGCGATCACGGGCAACGCTCACGTGGCCGCGCGTTTTATGGCTGCGCATGCGCGGTTTCATGGTCTGCGCTCGCAGGACGAAATCGCATACGTGCTCAACGGCTACGACATCGATTCGGAGTGGCCACCCGGGAGCGGCGTTTCATACCTGCAATACTTCGCACCGGGCGAATTCAGGGAAGGGCGCCGGCTCGCGGACTGCGCCGGTCAGCTATGGAAAGCGCTTGTCGAGCTTTCGCCCGAATCTTCACGCCAGCATTTCGAGTTTCCCATGCAGCATATCGCCAGGGCAACTGAGGCGATACTCTTCCAGTTGGCCGTGGGCGAGGCCTGGGACGAGGTGACGTCCTACGAGAGTTGGTTGCGAGAGCTCGCGAAATCCAATTTTTCGGATCACATGCGAATCATCGCCACCGGCAACTGACGGATATGACTACCTATCCCTCCGTCAACTGGTGGCCCGGGAATCTCCGCCCGTATGAATCGAGGCTGTCGGTTGTTATCCGCTTCCAGGCGTTGAACGGCATTAGCAGCCGCCGGTGTCTGAATTTCCTGAACGTCGCCCCGGACCCAGATTTGCCGCTGCCGCACGAGGAGGCAGTTCGTCTGTCGGAGATCCTGCATGAAGCGTTGCCCGATGTCCTGGCTATCTTTTCACCATCCATCGTGTTCGAAAATTGTGGGCACTACGCTCCTCCGCCAAACAGGCGCGATCGTCATCGCGTGCGCTATTGCGACGCATGTGCGCAGCGCGGCTACCACAGCTATCTGCATGAGCTGAGTTGGATTTCCAGATGTCCGTTCCATATGTGCGAACTGAAAGACGCATGGGTCGGAATGCATGCAGATTCCGTCGCGGCCGGACACATGGCTGCACTCAACGTCGTGATGCAGGAGCGCTGCAGGTCGTGGCCGCATTGCGACAACTCCTTTCCTTCCGGCGAAGATAAATATCTGTCGCTCCTTGGAGACTGGGTCACCCGCGCTAGCCTGGCCGCAGAATCCCTGTCGCGAAGAGAGATATGGCGTTCAGGAGACGACGGATTTCCGGGAGACCTCTCGTTGGCCCAGGCGTTTGGGCAGCTGCGTGCCCTGGTGCCGATGCCTGAAGCAATTGAGACTCTCTTTGCGGAGGCCGGAGACGCTTGGGGCATGGAGACCTGTCAGTTTCCGCAGCAGACCAGAATCAAGCTTGAGCGGTTCCGGTCACGAGGTCTCGGATTCGCCCGCATCTTTGACTTCTATAAGTGCATCGGCGCGTTTTCAGCGGCTCGGCCTTCTTTTGTCACCCGCGCCTGGCATGCCCAGGATTCTCTCCGGGAGCGCCACGGCATCTGTCGGTGTGAATGGGAACTGACGGTTGAAGGGTGGCACCACAACTGGGTCAAGGTGCATGCGGAGGAACGCAAGCACTGGTCGTTCCGATGTCCATTTGACGTTGCGATTGGTGAACTTGATCTCTGTTGGGCACATCGGAATTCGGCGTACGTCGGCCGAAACCCAAGTCCAAAACGGGTGATTTTCGTTGAACTGGCTCATGACATGCATGCTGCAGGACTTATTCGATATGCAAAGGGTTCGAAGATAACAACCAAGGGGTCCCTCAACACTGAGCAGGAGATTGCATCGTGTTGCGAGTGGGTTCACGATTCAGTGCTATCGGACTTACTCGAAAAGGCCGCCGACTGGGAAGTCGAGGCGGCACACAACGCTGTTTCGAGGTGGTTGGATAACATTGATCATGGGCTTCAACCAGGGCAGCGAGATGACCCAAAACATTACACCCGCCTGTGCGAAACCGACGATGGTTTATCGCTCATTCGGTGGGTCAAAAACTCGAAGCGCCGGAGGCCTTTTGCAGGCGTTTCGCCACGAACCGGCTGGACCAGGAACCAGAATAACGGCGTGGAGACCAACAAAAATGCCTCGACGTGAGCTGCTCGCTGCGGCCCAGCGCTTCGAACTGGCCTTTCCTGTCGATGAGCGTACGGCAACACCGCGGCGATCATGACTGGCGCGGCGTAGCCGTGCTCATGATCTATCTGCGTTATCCTGCCGCTTGGAGTGTACGGGCTGCTCAGCGAGCCGTTGACCGACGAGCACGATGCACCGGAAAGTTCACGCTTGGTCTCTCGCCTGGGGGTAGGGAACAAAATTACTTGCAAAACGGGAACAAAATTACTTGAACCAACGGTAAGAGACGCGCAAAAGGCTTTGCGGGAGCAAAATTTAACATAAATCTAATTATCGAAATTTGATTCGCATTCCTCCATTATTGACATAAGAGGGGCTGACCTCGGAATTCAGGGCATCTAGTGCGTGTGCAGGGAAGCGGGTGATGCGGTGGGCCCCGTCCAAGGATGTTTCGCTTTCGTGTAAGGACATTCGACGCAAGTCCGGTGCTGCTCGCCCTGTAGCCCGGCAGGCGCTCGCAGTTCCTGTCAAAATAGCAGCATGGCTTTTGCCAGTTCCCACGCTTACGACTACGGGTTCGTTGGGCGACCTGTCGCCGTCAACGGCGACGAACAATCTCGAAGACGGCAACCGGAATCCGACCTCCGAGCGATCGCAGGAAGAACCGTTACGGCAGGCACGATATGGCACACGAGCGATGCGAACAATGCGGCAACGAGACGCCGCCCTGGGACACCATACATTGCGGCTCCGGCGACGGCAGCTATGAGTTGCTTTGCACCCTGTGTTTCAATGCCAGGATTGCTGGGTCCACCGGATTCACCGATTTCGAGAACGTCCGGCTTGACCCCATCCGGATGATCGACTGCCACAGGGAGTCCCACCAGTTCCATTTCCAGCTCCGGCTCCTGGGCGACCGGATTGCCTTGGACGCCTTTGAGCTACGCGGAGAACGTCCCGCCGGCTACCGGTTCCAGCTGATCGGCGAAGCCGACGATGACGTGCTCGTGCTGCTCGGGCGACTCGTCGAGAAGATACGCCGCGCGCTGTCGGTCAGGCACATCGATTTTCGGGAGCGCCGGATCATTGACAGCACGGTGCGCGGGCGCATCGAATGGGACGATTCGCAGGCAGGACACCTGCCACTCGTGGTGGTCGACGGCAAGGAGGTCTCGTGGGACGATCTTGGGCAAATGCTCATGAGCATGGAAGGATGGCAGTTCCGGCTCGATATCGCTGACCCGAGCGAAGAGCTTTGAGTCGCTGCGCCGACACAGCGATACGGGCGGCCAACCTGGCCGATCGAACGTTACAACCCTATCGGAGTAGAGCCATGGTCGCAGTCAGGCACGATGATCTTTCCATGGCGTTCGACTTCGTCAGCAACGCGGCGCCAATGGAACATAGCGCGTTTGTCTCGCTCGAGACGGGCAAGATCTGGTGGACTTCCGATTCGAATGATGCGTTCGACGAGGAGATCCCTGACGACCTTGAAACGTCCGATCGCTACCTTGCGATACCGCACAAGAACGAGCTCGATCTCGGAAGACGTCTCGCCTTGCGCTTTGCCGCACAGGAGTTGCCTGGACGTTACGGCCAGGTCGAAGGCTTTTTCCGGCGGCAAGGGGCTTATGCGCGTTTCAAGGATTTGCTGGAGGGCGAAGGCGTTCTCGAGCGCTGGTATGCGTTTGAAGCCGACGCTGTCGAAAGCGCGTTGAGGCAATGGTGTGCCGAAAACGGGCTTGAGCTTGTTCGGACTTGACTGGTGCTTTCAGCGTTTCCCTCTGCCAGGTGTGCTGTCACCAACGGTCATACGCGGCAGTGTTTCGATGACGCGTTCAGGGCCGGGGCGTTCGACCGGCTGTGGGCCATGCGAAAATCAGCGACCCCACATCGCCAGGAGCGAACGCACATGAGGTCGGATATCGCGTGAAGAGGACCTTTACTCCAACGGCAGAGCAGCAGGCTGTGATCGCGGCGGCGAGTGGCGCCGGAGACCTGAAGATCAAGGCATTTGCCGGCGCTGGCAAGACCTCCACGCTTCAGCTCGTGGCCGAGCATTTCGGCCAGCGGCGCGGCATGTACCTCGCGTTCAACCGGGAAATCGCGGCGAGTGCAGCGCGGCGCTTTCCACCTCACGTCGGCGCACGGACGGTGCATTCGATGGCGTGGGCCTCTGTCAGCCCGTCGCTCAAAAGCCGGGTGAGCCTTCAGGGCGAGCCGCCGCACGAACTTGCCGCACGCTTCGGGCTTGGCCCCCTGGGAGTGCGCACAGTGACCGGCAAGGCTGTCGAGATTGCCCCGTTCGAGATCGGGCGCATGATTGCCGATGGTCGGGACCGGTTCTGCCGGTCCGCTGACATCCTGCCGGCAACTCAGCATATTGTCGTCGACGAGAAGATCGACGAAGCGGTGGCCGCGCAACTGCGCACCTACCTGCTGCCTTACGTCGGGCGGCTGTGGGAAGAGGGCACGGCGGCGCGCGCCGCGAGTGCCATCTCGCCTGATGTGCTCCTGAAGCTCTGGGCGTTCTCGAAGCCGCGCATCGAAGCCGATTACCTCCTGTTCGACGAGGCGCAGGACAGCGACGGTGTCATGCTGTCGGTCCTTGGTCGACAGAGCCACGCGCAGATCATCTATGTGGGTGATCCATACCAGCAAATCTACGAGTGGCGGGGCGCGGTCAATGCGATGGCGCAGATCGACGCGCCCGAACGTGCGCTCACGGAGTCGTTCCGTTTTGGCGCCACGTTCGCGGCGCTCGCCAGCCGCCTGCTCGCACTGCTCGGTGAACGCACGCCCATCCGGGGACAGGAAGCCATCGGCTCGATCATGGTGGAAGATCCCGCGCTGGCGCCGCCGGTCGACGCGATCCTGTGCCGGAAAAACGTCACGGCTATCTGGCAGTTCGCCGCGGGACTCGAGGCGGGACACCGACCGGCGATCCGGATGAGTCCGGCCGAGATCCTCGCCTATGCCGACGGTGCAGACCGGCTGCTGGCCGGCCGGCGGGCGTTCCGCCCGGCGGCGTTTTCGCTGTTCGAGACCTGGAGCGACGCACAGGCGTTTGCGCGCAGTGCATTCGGTCAGGACCTGCTGCCGGTTGTGCGCATCGTCGATGAGCTGGGGACCGGTTATCTGCGGGCCCTGGCGCAGCACTCGGCGGAGGAAGGCACCGCCGACTATGTGATATCGACCGTCCACCGTGCCAAGGGCCTCGAATGGAAGCGGGTCAAGGTTGCGAACGACTTCCGGTTGCGCGGGGCTGACGGCAGCCCGATGCCGGACGACGATGAGCTCCGCCTGCTCTATGTGGCCGCGACCCGCGCACAGCATGTCCTCGACATTTCCGGATTGCGCGACGAGCTGCTTCGGCTCTTCAGTCTTCGAAGTTAGCGCTCGCGGGCCTGCCACGAAGGATATTGCAGGGTGGCGTCCCCGATGTGTCGCGAAAGTGTGAATTTTCCTTCCGCAACTCGACAATTTCGCTTGCCCCAGAAATGGGTACATTTTTCGGTCAAACCAGACGGCCGACCGGCGGCCCGACGCATCTCGGATCGCGAAATAGAGGAACTCCTGACTTTCTTCACAGGCGCGGAACAGCGTGGGATGCTGGATGTGTTCGGTGCGGCGGGAACTTAACGATCTCTGTTCAGTTCATGCAAGCTCGGTTCTAAGAGGACCGACGATCATTCGAGCGATTTGTACGTTTTACCGCAGCAGGTGAGGCAGCAAACGGATTGATGACGTGCGCGAAATCGTATCTCCAGGTGAGGATGAATCTTTTTCCGTCTTTATGTGATTTTTCATTAAAAAAACCGCCCAAAGAAAACGCCCACGTTGTTCACGCAGGCGTTTCCGTGGCCCCGCTGCCGCGCCCCATTGAACGGAGATTCCCGTCCTTTGCTGCTTCAGGGCCGGCTTCCGCGCGGCTCACATCTAGTATAGGGCGCGTAGCGGAAGATCCAAGCTGGCTGAAACGGGTTACTGGCCGAACGACGCCATCAGCGATCCGCCCAATTTCCGGCGCGCCGAAACCTTCATCGAGTCGGCGTATGAGGGTGCCCGAACCTTCCGCAGCACCGCGAAATGGTCTCGCCTGACTTTTGGTCCCGCCAGCGATACGGCACGCCCCAGTATGATCGCCACCGCGTCCGTTGCAGCGCGGCACGCTCCAATCGGCCCAATATGCGGGACGCCCCTGGATTGCCGCGTCGCTGCGTTCCCCCTACCATCAACTCCCCGCGCCATTGCAGCGAATGACACCACCGGCAAGCGACGCCAAAAGCGTGCGCCTTAGCCGACGCAATCCGTACAGCACCTACTCAAGCTATCAGGAGGCAAGCATGCTCAGCGCTCATGAATTTGCGACATTGATGCTGGTCAGGGATTCAGCCGACCACATTGCCGAACGGGAAGAACTTGATACGTTGCTTGAACGTCAGCTTGTCACCATGGAGAGGCTTGCCGGCGGGGTTGTGCGACCTCGTGTGACGCAGGACGGCGATTCGCTCCTTCGTAACCTCACTCGCATCCATTGAGAAGTGCGAAACACTGAAGGACCCTCACATCTACGCGCTTGTGCGCCCATCATCCGATGGCCGGTCAGCTGGGCCGACTTTGATGACGCGAGGCGATGAAATCTACGAGGTGCCCTCCGGCAGTTCGGGAGCGCAGTTCAGCCTCAATTTGATCGATGCTCGGGGGCGCGGCCGCCATGCGGCAAGACTGCAGCGCGGCACCCACACGCCCGGCCAGGGGCCGGCCGCATATCGTCCGGCTACGACCCGAGTTGTGTCCGCGCAGGCGACCGAGTTGAGGGCGTCACAGCGTGGGTAACCGATCGAAGGCGTCGAAGCGCGAAAAATGGGGGCGGCAGTTCGGTTACCTCGAATTCGTCGATGAGGGCGGCGGGCATGCCCTCTCTTAGCCATATGCACATGTCGACGAGCTGCTTCGGCGAACCCTGCACCAATACCTCCACTGAGCCGTCCATAAGGTTACGCACCCAGCCGGTAATCCCCATCTCTCTCGCGCGCCGCACGCACGCTTCGCGGTAGCCAATCCCCTGCATCTGGCCGCGCATGCGTACCAGTCGGGTTTCGAGTACATTGTCATCGGACGCCATGCGCCTTCCTCCCGGACAAGCTCCCAGAATCGGTGTTCCTTTGATTTTCGTGTAGGTTTCCGGTTAGCGCGACCCAAGCCTGGCGAGGCGCTGCCTAGCTTCCCCAAATATTTTCATTTGAAAATCAGCTAGTTGCTGTCTACCTGTGTTGGGTACGTAAGCAACGGATGCGGAGATGTGTGCGCACCTCGTTCGCAGACGTTGATGTTATTTAGATACAAGAAATCCAGCTTGGTGAGCTTCGCGGCAGCAGCAGAGCGGAAAGCGACGAAACGAAACAAGAATGCGGATCAACTGCTCTGGGCATCACTTGAGCAACGATTCCGATCGCATCTTTGCCGCGCGGATCGCGTCGTCAAAGCGCGGTTCGATGGCGACGTGTCGCCGATTTACTGTAACGAACCATCCCTTATCCGACTGGCACCAGCGAATTTTTCCAGCCTCAACGAGGGCCGAGAACCACCGCCATAATGCGGCATCCTCTTCGTTTGCGTGCGTGGCAGCGAGGGAGCGAGCCTCCCGAAGCTTCTGGATATTGATCATGAACGTTTCGGGTGTCGTCAAGTGACGTGCTATGGCGTCATATTCGACAGAATCTGGTCGATCACGAGCTGGTTGCCAAGGGAGTTCTCCAGTGGGAACGCGAATTCGTGGTGCTTGTCATTCAGCGCTGCGGCAAAATCTTCCACCATCAACTGATACTGATCGACATCTTCGAATTCAATAATCTCGATCTTTCCGGTTGCATCGGAGCGATGGGTGATTTGTGGTTTGCCGTATACGCCCGGATTGAATGGCGCATCGACGCAAAGCCATCCCCTGGAACCATGGAACATCATGTGCTGGCGTCGCGCGAGCTGTGTGCCGCAGTAGAAGTGCAAACGAAAACCGGGGAACTCCAGATTGCAGAGGGCGAGCCTGTCGGTACCGTAGCGCGGATCCACGGTAATGTCGGCGCTGACCGAAAGCGGTTCAAGTCCTGTCGCAATGCGTGTTGTCACGACCGGGTAGACGCCGATGTCGCGCACGCCGCCGCCGCCAAGCGAGAGATTATTCTTGAGCGCGGCGGGATCATCATTGAAGTAGGTAAAGGAGCCCTCCACGAGTTCGAGCGTGCCAAGCGTTCCATCGGCGATGCGATCCCTCACGAACGCCCATTGCGGATGATGCGCGACCATGAAGGCTTCGCCGCACAACAGACCGGTCGCGTCGCGAAGCGCGATCAGCTCCCGAACCTGACTGGCGGTCATTGCAATCGGCTTCTCGCACAGGACATGCTTGCCGGCAAGCAGCGCTTTCCTGCACCACTCGAAGTGACTGGCAGTCGGTAACGGGATATACACCGCATCGACCGCATCGCTTTCTATGACCTCGCCGTAGGTCGCGCAGGTGGCGGGTATGCCGTGCTTCGCCGCGAACGTGGCGGCGCGCTCGCGATCGCGGGCGGCCACACGGACTACGCGGCTGTTGCTCGAGCGCTGGATGGCCGGCACCACAAAATTGTCGGCGATGCGTGCCGCACCGAGTACGCCCCATCGGATCATGTCTCGCATGGTTGTCTTCCTGTCTGGTTCAATCCATCGATCAACATATTGTCTGAAGCCGTTGTGCGCAGACCTGGAGCACCTCGTCCGGATCGCGGCGCCACCAGTTCTCTTTCGAGAATATTTCGACTTCAATGGGTCCTTCGTAACCGGCGCGCTCGACGCCGCCGCGCAGCGCAGGTAGATCGATTACCCCGTCGCCCATCATGCCGCGGTCGAGGAGCAGGTCGCGCGTCTCACGTAGCCAGTCGCATGCGTGATACGCGAGTATCCGGCCCGTGCGGCCCGCGGACTCGATCGATGCATACAGGTCAGGATCCCACCAGCAGTGGTAAGCGTCGATCGCAACGCCCAGAAAGCCGCTGCACCCGGGGTCAACGGCCTCGCAGATCTCCAGCGCCTGTGCAAGCGTGTTGAGTACGGCGCGATCGGCCGCATACATGGGATGCAACGGTTCGAGTGCGAGCGGGACGCCACACTCGCGGGCAGTTCCCAGCAGTTGCGCAATGCCATCGGTGACTTGTGTGCGTGCGGCGTGCAAATCGCGGCTGCCTTCGGGCAAACCGCCCACCACCATCACGAAGCAGCGCGCGCCGAGCGTCGCGGCGTCGCGCAGCGCGGCCTTGTTCGCTTCGATGTTCGCTGTGAATTGCGCCTGCGTCGCGGCGGGCAGATACGTCGAGCGGCAGTAGCCGCTGACTGTCAGGCCAAGCGCCTTGATTTGCCTAGCGATCTGCGCGATGTCTGCGTTTTCCGCCTCGTGACGCCACGGCGCAATGGCACCGAACCCAGCTCTCGCGATGCGGTCAATCGTGCGGCTGAGTGGCTCGCGGTGACCGAGCGTTGCGGTGTTGATGGAGCACAGGTCGAGTCGTCCCTGCAGGTTTCTCATGATTGTCCAGATTGATATCGAAAACGAGCAGTCCGTGCACGCCGCCATCCAGCGCTTCGATGAGCCGGGCGACGATTGCGTGATGGGTCGGATGTGACAGGTACATAAAGCACGCATCGCGGCCCGCGAAGTCCATCATGAAGCCGTCCCCAAACCGCATGCCGTAACCTTCGGGAGAGACGTTGGGCCCGCACTGGAAGTTCGTGAACGCGATGCCGGGAATTTCCGCGAGTCGTCGAATCTGCTCGAAGAAGGCGAGCCGCTGCTGCGGCGTGACCTCTTCGCGGAAGCGGCAAAACACCATGTGGCGCACCGGCCCCGATGAGCTCGACATGATCAGCCTCCGCAGCCAAGAGGCGCCATGACCTTGCGTACGCGCTCGATGGCGTCGGCAGGGTCACGCAACAGGCGAGCCTGATCGGCGAGGCGGAACACGTCCGCGAGATACGCGGGCGGGCGCATGCCGTGATGGCCGCCGGGCATGAAGAAGTGATCCTGGAAGCCGTTCAGGTAGGCGAGGAACACCACGCCAGTTTTGTAATACTGCGTTGGCGCGCGGAAGATGTGGCGCGACAATGGCACCGTTGGTGCGAGCAGAGCGTTGAAGGTCTCGAGGTCGTCGCCGGCGAGCGCGGCCAGCGCCTGCGACGCGGCGGGTGCGATCGCATCGAAGATGCCGAGCAGCGCATGCGAATAGCCAGCCTCGTCGCCTGCGATCAGGGCGGGATAGTTAAAATCGTCGCCCGTGTACATTTTCACCTTGGGGGGCAGGCGGCGCCGGAAGGCTATTTCCTTCGCGTCGTCCAGCAACGAAATCTTGATACCGTCGACGTGACTGGCACTCGCGTCGATCACCTCCAGGCAGACCTGTGCCGCGCTCTCATAGTCCGTTGCGCCCCAGTAGCCCGCGAGCTCGGGATCGAACATCTCTCCGAGCCAGTGCAGGATCACCGGCTGATCGCACATGGCCAGGACTTCACGATAGACGCGCCGATAATCGTCTTCGGAGCGAGCCACGCGGGCGAGCGCGCGGCTTGCCATCAGGATGACGCTTCCGCCCACGCGTTGAACGGCTTCGAGTTGTTCAGCATACGCGCGGATCACCTGATCGCAAGTGGTGACCGAAGCCGGCGCCACGTGATCGGTGCCGACGCCCGACGCGATCGCCGCACCTGGAATATCGCGCGTTTCTTCGATTGTGCGCGTAATCAGTTCGAGCGCGCTGCTCCACGGCAGGCCCATACCGCGTTGGGCCGTGTCCATTGCTTCGGCAATGCCGAGGCCCTGCTGCAGCAGATAGCGGCGGTATTCGAGTGTGCGTTCCCAGTCGATCGCGGGTGCCACATTCAGTTCGCCGGCGCGCAGCGGATCGGCCACCACGTGCGCGGCCGAGTAGGCGATGCGATTGAACGCTCGCGCGGGCATACGCACGTCGAGCGGCGTGCCTTGCACGCGATACGTTTCGATCGTGCCGGACGCGGTCGGGAGTTTGAGTGTCAGGTTCATATGCGGATCAGTATTTGGTCACGAGCAGGCCGCCGTCGACGCGGATAGCCTGGCCAACGCTGTAGGGCAGGCCGCCCGTCGCGAGCGTGCGCACGGTGGTCGCCACTTCCTTGGGGGTGCCCCAGCGCTTGATGGCGGTGAGTCCCTGCTCCATTTGCGCGTCGTAGCGCGCACGCGAGGGCGCCGTCATCTCGGTTTCGATAAGGCCGGGCTGCACCTCATACACGCTGATGCCGTGCTCGGCGAGGCGCAGCGAGAACAGGGTGTTGGCCATCGACAGTCCTGCCTTTGATACGCAGTACTCACCGCGCAGCGGTGAAGCGGCGATTGCATTCGATGAGGTGATCGTAATGACGCTCGGATGATGCGCAACGCTGGCCTGCGTGCGGGCCAGCAGGTGCCTGGCGAACGTCTGGGTCAGAAAGAAGGTGCCGCGCGTATTGACAGCGACGCAGCGATCGAAGCTCTCGGGCGTCACGTCGAGCAGGTCGCCGCGCGACATCACCGATACGCCGGCGTTGTTCACGAGGCAATCGATCGGCGCCGCGAGCCGCGCTTCGATGTCGAGCAGCGTGGCCTGATGCGAATCGATGTCGGCCAGATCCGACACTACCGCGATCGCTCGGGCACCGGCGCGTTCGACTTCAGCAACGGCCTGGTCGAGCTCCTCCGACGCCACCACATCTGTGAGTGCCACGTCGAATCCGGCGCTGCCGAGTTCGACCGCAATCGCCCGGCCGATCCCGCGCCGGCTACCGGTGACCAGTGCAACGGGACGCGTGCTCATACCGCGGCTCCGTTCGCGATCAGGTCGCGTGCAATGATGGTGCGCTGGATCTGGTTCGTACCTTCGTAGATCTGCGTGATTTTCGCGTCGCGATAGAGCCGCTCGACTTCATAACCGCGGATGTAGCCGCTGCCGCCAAAAATCTGCACGGCGTTGGCGCTGTGCCTGACCGCCGTGTCGCCCGCAAAGCACTTGGCCATCGAGCAGGCGATGCTCGCCCTGTCGCCGGTTTCGAGCCGCTCCGCCGCGTCGTGCACCAGCAGGCGCGCGGCCTGAATATCCTTCGCCATGTCGGCGAGCATCCACTGGATTCCCTGAAAATCGGCAATGGGATTGCCGAACTGCTTGCGGGTCTGTGCATAGTCGAGCGCCGCTTCCAGCCCCGCCTGCGCGATCCCGACTGCAAGTGCGGCAATGCCTACGCGTCCCTTGTCGAGCACGCTCATCATGATGTGAAAACCGCGGCCCTCCGGCCCAAGCAGGGCGTCGTGCGGAAGCTTCACACGCTCGAAATGGAGCTCGCCGACCTGCGACGCACGCTGCCCCATCTTGTGTTCCTTCGGTCCCTTCGAGACACCCGGCAGTTGGCAGTCGACGATAAAGATGCTCATGCCGCGTTTGCCGGCGCTCGGGTCGGTACGTGCCAGCACGAAAGCCAGATCCGCGACCGGCGCGTTGTGAATCCACAGCTTGGCGCCGCTGAGTTCCCAGCCATCGGGCGTACGTGTCGCGGTGGTGCGGATGCCCGATACGTCGGTGCCAGCGTCGGACTCGGTGATGCAGTACGCGGGCCGCAGCTTCGCGCGCAACAGCGGCTCCATGTACTTCGCGCGCTGCGCATCGGTGCCGTGCACGGAAAGCAGCGTGCCGACCAGCTCGAGCAGGCCGCACTGGTCGGCAACCGACGCATAGCCGCGCGACAGCTCCTCCATTACGAGCGCATAGGCGGTGACGTCGAGCCCGGCGCCGCCGAACGCCTCGGGCACCGTGATGCCAAACAGGCCCAGCTCGCCCATCTGCTGGTAGATCTCCGCCGGAAAACGTTCCTCGCGATCGAGGGCCTCGGCCAGCGGGCGGATCACCTCCTGCGCAAAACGTCGCGTGGTTTCACGGATCTGCCCGTGCGTTTCTGAGAGTTTCATGCCGTCTCCATTCATCATGGCTTTACCTGTTCTGGCGCCGTATAGAGCCCATGCAGGTAAACCCGAGCTCTGCGCAACACGTCTTGAATTGCCGCGGTTCATGTGCCAACATTGGCAACAAGTAACCATCTGGATGGTTATTTAAGACCAACGAACGGCCGCTGTCAACGAGCTTTTCGGTCAATCTGAATGGAGGATGTGTTGAACAAGTGGATGGCGGCCGCGGACGCGGTCGAGCAGATTTTCGATGGCGCGACGATCGCGCTGGCCAGTAACGGTGGCGGTGTGCTCGAGCCGGATGCGGTGCTCGCGAAGCTCGAACAGCGCTTTCTCGAAACCGGGCATCCACGCGACCTGACGGTGGTCCATGCGCTCGGCATCGGGGACGGACTGGGTAGCGGGCTCGGACGCCTGGCTCACCTGGGCATGGTCAAGCGCGTGATCGGCGGACACTGGAGTTGGGCGCCCGAGATGCAGCGCCAGGCGAAAGACGAGGCCATCGAAGCCTACAGTTTCCCTGCGGGCGTGATTTCCACGTTGCTGCGGGAAATTGGGGCGGGTCGCCCGGGCCTCGTCACGCACGTCGGACTGCGCACCTTTGTCGATCCGCGTATCGACGGCGGCAAGATCAATGCTCGCGCAACCGAAGACCTGGTGGAGTTGATTGAGCTGGATGGGCGCGAGTATCTGCGCTACAAGCCGTTCAAGGTGGATTTCGCGATCGTGCGCGGCTCATCGGCCGACGCAAGTGGCAATGTCACGCTGCGCCATGAGCCTGCGGATCTCGATGTCTACGCGGCGGCGCTCGCGGCGCACAACAGTGGCGGCCGGGTCATCGTGCAGGTGCAGGAGCGCGCGCCCGGCGGTTATGTGCCGGCCCGGCTCGTGCGCATTCCCGGCATCCTGGTCAATACGCTGGTCGAGACGCCTGAGCAGGTGCAATGCGTCGTTGCGGACTACGACCCGGCGCTTAGCGGCGAAGCAGTGAGCCTGATCGGCGAGGGATTCTACGAGATTCCCACGGGCATTCGCCACATCGTCGCGGCGCGAGCGGCGCAGGAGTTGCACGAAGGGCTGTCGGCGAACTTTGGCTTCGGCATTCCGGGGGGCATTCCCGCCATTCTCGCGGCGCAGGGCCGGCTTGGCACCTTCTGGGGGTCGGTGGAGCAGGGCATCCACAACGGCGCCATGCTCGACGGCCCGATGTTCGGCACGGCGCGCAACGCCGATGCAATCCTGTCGAGTGTCGACCAGTTCGACTTTTACAGCGGCGGCGGCGTGGATGTCACTTTCCTCGGCATGGGCGAGATGGACGGCAACGGCAACATCAATGTATCGAAGCTCGGCGCGACCGTGGTCGGTCCCGGGGGCTTCATCGACATCACGCAGGGTGCGCGAAAAATCGTGTTTTGCGGCACCTTCGAAGCGAAGGGGTTGCAGGTCGAACAGGTGGGGGCGCGCGTGAACATCGTGAGCCCGGGCAGCGTGCCCAAGCTCGTCGAGCGCGTCCAGCACATCACATTCAGCGGCGAGCAGGCGCGTATCGCCGGTCAGGAAGTGCTCTATGTGACCGAGCGTGCCGTGTTTCGCCTCGAGCCGGACGGTGTGCGGCTGATCGAGGTCGCGCCGGGGATTGACGTCGAGCGGGACGTGCTTGCGCGAATGGCATTTTGTCCGCTGGTGGACGAGGCGCTGTTGATGCAGGCGAAGCAGGGAAAGCAGGAAAAGGCGGCCTGAGCGCGTGCAGGAGCTGCAGGAGAAGGCGCAAGCGCCGGCATGCCGCGCTTTCGCCCAATACGCGGGGTCAGGGGCGCAGCAGTCGGAGCACCGTCTCGATGTTGAAGTCGAGCCTTGCTTTCAGCGCGTCCTTGCTCATGAAGTCGATGTCGAAAATCAGGCCGCTCGTGTGGCGATTGGTCAGGTAGTAGTACCCGATTGCGGCCATCGTAATGTGCAGTTGCCGGGCGTCGACGCCGCTGCGGAACACACGCGCTTCGACGCCGCGATCGAGTATGCGTTGCAACATCGAGATGAAATCATGATGCAGTTCAGTGAACCGTGCAGACTTCTTCAGGTGGCGTGCCTTGTAAAGGTTCTCGCTGCTCACGAGCGTCATAAACTCCGGGTTCTTCAAGTAGTAGTTCCACGTATGCGTGGTGAGCGCGACGATGGCTTCTTCAGGGGAGAGATGATCGAGGTCGAGCTTCAGTTCAGCCATGCGGATGTCGGCGTAGGCATCTTCGAGCACGGCCACGAACAGCCCCTCCTTGCTCCCGAAGTAGTGATAGATCATCCGCTTGTTGGCTTTCGAGCGCGTCGCGATGGCCTCCACGCGGGCACCGGCCAGACCGAGTTTGGCGAACTCCATTTTCGCGGCTTCGAGAATGCGCGCCCGAGTCACCTCGGGGTCTCGCTGTTTGGGCGGCTTTGCCGTGGCTGCCTTGGCGGTTTTGGATGCCTTGCCCGGGGGCGTGGTCACAAGAGTCATGTTGGGTGGTCGCTGGAAAAAGGTAGTCGGGAGCGGCGCTGTTTGCGCTCGCATCATGCCAGCGACTATAGACCAAAAAGACATTGCGAGGAAGTAACCGGATGGTGCAAAATGGGCGCAAAAAAATGCGTGGGACGTTCCCTTGTCAGAGCCGTGTCCCGCACGCGCGGTGCGCTTTCGATGCACGCGTGACGAGCAAATTCTGGAGGCAGGTATGAACAATCTGAATGAACTTGCAGCAACACTGGGTCTTCCGGCTGAACCAATTCGCAGTCCGATGTATATTGATGGCAAGGACTGCGCAGGGAAGTCGGGCGAATTCGTGACGCGCAAGAGCCCAGGCCACGGTGTGCCGGTGACGTCGACCGCACGAGCCACCGTTGAGGACCTGAATGTGGCTGTCGCGTCGGCGCGCCGTGCATTCGACGACGGCCGCTGGTCGCGGCTCTCCGGCGAGCAACGTGCGACGGTGCTGCTGAATGCTGCGCGGCTCATCCGTGAGAATGTGGAGACGCTCGCGTATCTGGAGACGCTCGAAAGCGGCAAGCCGATTGGACAGTCCCGCGGCGAAATCAGCGCGGCGGCAGGCATCTGGGAATACGCAGCGGGCCTCGCACGCGTCGTGCACGGCGATACGCATGACACGCTCGGCCGCGATCTGTTTGGTGTCGTCGTGCGCCAGCCAATCGGTGTGGTTGGCATTGTCACGCCGTGGAATTTCCCGTTCTTCATCCTTTCCGAGCGTCTGCCGTTCGTGCTGGCGGCGGGTTGCACAGCCGTCGTCAAGCCGGCCGAGCTCACATCGAGCACAACGCTCAAGCTCGCCGCGCTGCTCACCGAGGCGGGCCTGCCCGACGGTGTCGTGAACGTGGTGACCGGCCTCGGGTCGGTGGTCGGCCAGGCGCTCGCGGAACACATGGATGTCGACATGATTTCGTTCACCGGCTCGACGCCGGTGGGGCGTTCGGTGCTCGCCGCGGCTGGCGGCAACATGAAAAAGGTCGGTCTCGAACTGGGCGGCAAAAATCCGCAGATCGTGTTCGCGGATGCCGATCTTGACGACGCGGCCGACGCCATTGCCTTCGGCATCTCGTTCAACGCGGGCCAGTGCTGCGTGTCGGGCAGCCGCCTCGTCGTGCATCGCTCGGTCGAACAGGCACTGGTCGAGCGCGTGAAGGCCGTGCTGGAGAAGGTGCGGGTGGGCGATCCGCTCGATGCGTCCAATCATGTCGGCGCCATTGTGGAAGCACGCCAGTTCGACAAGATCCGCAGTTTCATCGACGCCGGCGGGCGCGATGGCGCGCAGCTTGTCTGGGGCGGCACGGCCAGCAGCGAGGGCGAGCGGTTCTTCATCGAGCCGACCGTGTTCCGCAACGTGCAGCCGCACAGCGCGCTCGCACAGGAGGAAATCTTCGGCCCTGTGCTGTCAGTCACATCGTTTG
Source organism: Paraburkholderia sp. A3BS-1L (assembly GCF_051125215.1). Lineage (NCBI taxonomy): Bacteria > Pseudomonadati > Pseudomonadota > Betaproteobacteria > Burkholderiales > Burkholderiaceae > Paraburkholderia > Paraburkholderia sp. A3BS-1L. Next base: position 344,221 of record NZ_CP120446.1, read on the forward strand.
ACACCTTCGAGGAGGCGATCCAGCTCGCGAACGGTGTGCCCTATGGCCTCGCGGCCAGCATCTGGACGCGCGACCTGCAAGGCGCAATCCAGAGTTTCCGCGAAGTGCAGGCTGGCCGGATCTGGGTGAACTGCACGATCACGGGCGGCCCAGAAATGCCGATCGGCGGGGTCAAGCAGTCGGGCATCGGACGCGAAACGGGACGTTACGGCGTAGAGGAATACACGGAGCTCAAATCGGTGCATATCCAGATGGGCAACCGGCCGCGCTGGATGGCCTGACGCGCATGGTGCGCGACAAAAGCGCGGTCAGGACGCGTGGTCAAAACGCGTGGTCAAAACGCGCCGCGCCGGACGTTGATGCCATACGCAGCGTATGACAGCAGAACAGAGTATCGGAGACAGCAATGTATGACTATGTGATCGTGGGTGGTGGCGCGGCGGGTTGCGCACTGGCGGCGCGTCTGAGCGAGGACGCCAGCAGCCGGGTGCTGCTGCTCGAGGCAGGCCCCGCCGACACCGACCCCTACATCCATATGCCGGTAGGGTTCTTCAAAATGACGGGCGGTCCGTTGACCTGGGGTTATCGTACCGTGGCGGCGACGGAAACACAGCGGCGGCAGATTCCTTTCGCGCAGGGCCGCGTGCTCGGCGGCGGCGGCTCGATCAATGCGATGGTCTATACGCGCGGCCAGCCCGCCGACTATGACGGCTGGGAGCGCGACGGTTGCACGGGCTGGGGGTTTCGCGACGGAGTCCTGCCGTACCTGCGGCGCATGGAAGACAACGAGCGCCTGTGCAACGAGTATCACGGTGTGGGTGGCCCGCTCGGGGTCTCCGATCTCATCAGCGTCAACGAGCTCACCAAGGCCTTCGTGATCGCCGGTCAGGAAGCCGGCCTGCCCTACAACAGCGACTTCAATGGCCCACGGCAGGAAGGCGTCGGCGTCTATCAGGTGACCCAGCGCAACGGCAGGCGCTGCAGTGCGGCAGTGGGTTATCTGCGCGATGCACGCACGCGGCCCAATCTCACAATCCGCACGGACTGCCTGGTTTCGCGCATCGTGATCGAAAACGGGCGCGCAACGGGTGTCGAATTCGCGCCGCGTGGCCAGCGCGCCAACGTGACGATCGCGCGCGCCGAACGTGAAGTGATCGTGACTGCTGGCGCCATCGGTTCGCCGAAGCTGCTGATGCTTTCCGGCATTGGCCGTCCCGACGATCTGGAGCGCGCGGGCGTGAAGCCCGTGCATGCACTGAACGGAGTCGGCCAGAATCTGCAGGATCACTTCGATATCGATATCGTCTACGAGCTCAACGGCCCTTACAGCCTCGACAAGTATGCGAAGAAGCACATGATGCTGCTCGCGGGACTCGAGTACAAACTGTTCAACAAGGGGCCGGTGACGTCAAACATCGCCGAAGGTGGCGCGTTCTGGTATTCCGATAGCAGCGTGCCGACTCCCGACCTCCAGTTCCATTTTCTGCCGGGTGCGGGTGTCGAGGCCGGTGTGCCCCCTGTGCCGTCGGGTTCGGGCTGCACGCTCAATTCCTATTTCCTGCGCCCGCGCAGCCGCGGCAGCGTTGCGCTGCACAGCGCAGACCCGGCCGATGCGCCGATCATCGATCCGGCCTACATCCGTGATCCGTACGACCTGAAGGTGGCGGTCGAGGGGGTGCGCCAGAGCCGCGAAATCATGAGCCAGAACGCCTTGCGCAAGTACATCAAGTGCGAGCACTTCCCGGGTGGTCAGGTCCGTTCGCAGGCCGAGTATGAGGCCTACGCGCAGCAGTATGGACGCACGGGGTATCACCCGGTCGGTACCTGCAAGATGGGCGTCGATGACCAGTCTGTCGTGGATCCGCAATTGCGCGTGTACGGCATCGAGGGCCTGCGTGTCGCGGATTCGTCGGTGATGCCGCGTATCGTCAGTTCGAACACGAACGCGCCCACGCTGATGATTGCCGAAAAGGCCGCGGACCTGATTCGCGGCCTCGCGGCGCAGCCGGTGCGCGTGTCCGGATGTCTCGCAGCCATGTCGGGCAGCGCGGCAACCCATGAGGCTGCCGCAGCCTGACCCCGGGTCGCGAGGCTGGCAAGGGAGGGTGTCGCAAGACATCTTCCAGGCATTCTGTAAATATCCAGTTATTTATTAACGACCCTGATTGCAGGGTGCTTTGCTCGGAGGAGACATCATGTCCACAGAAGATCAGCGCGCAGGCGTGTCACGCCGCGATTTCATCAAGCTGGGTGCAGGGGCAGCATTCGCCCTGGCAGGCAGTGGCATGTCAGGCCTGTCGTTCGGCGCGGGACAGACCACGCTGGCCTGCTCGTTCCGTTCGTTGACCAATCCGTACTACACCGCCTTCAACAGGGGCGCGCAGGACTTTGCGAAGAGCGTCGGACTGCCGTATGTGCCGCTGACCACCGAAGGCAGTTCGGAAAAGGGCATCGCGGACATTCGCGCGCTGCTGCAGAAGACCGGGGGCAACCTTGTCCTCAACGTCGACCCGAACGATTCGGCGGACGCACGCGTCATCGTCGAGACGTGTGCCAAGGCTGGCGCGTTCGTGACCACGATCTGGAACAAGCCGAAGGATCTTCATCCGTGGGACGTCAACCCGAACTACGTGGCGCACCTGTCGTTCGACGGTGTGGCCTACGGCGAGGCCACGGCGACTGAACTGTTCAAGGCCATGGGTGGCAAGGGCGGTGTTGTGGCGCTTGGCGGCATTTTCAGCAATGTGCCGGCGATTGAACGCAAGGCCGGTCTGATGGCCGCGCTCAAGAAGTTCCCGGGCATCCAGTTGCTGGACTTCCAGGTCGCCGACTGGGATTCGCAAAAGGCCTTCCCGATCATGCAGGCGTGGCTTACGCGTTTCAACTCGAAGGTCAAGGGCGTATGGGCGGCGAACGACGACATGGCGCTCGGCGCGATCGAAGCGCTTCGCGCAGAGGGACTCGCCGGCCAGTTGCCGGTTTCCGGAATGGATGGCACCACGCCCGGGCTTGCGGCCGTCAAAGTGGGCGAACTCGTCACGACTGTGGACTGGGATCCGTACTGGCTCGGCGGCATTGGCCTGTCGATGGGGCTGCAGACGAAAGAGAAGAAGGTCAATGTCGCAGCCCTGCCGAAGGACCGGCGTGAGTCGTTCTGCAAGGCGACGCTCGTAACGAAGTCCAACGTGCAGAGCGTCATGGCTCGCGAGAAGGATCCGAGCGCCGACTGGAACAACCTCTATGCCCGCGTGGCGGGATCCGTGGTGTATCGATGAACAAGCTCACTGCAGCGCCCACCCGGCAGGCCATCCATACAACAACCCCGGGCACCTCGTCCGTTTCGATGCACACGCTGGTGCGGCAGTTCTCGCCGCTGCTGGTTCTCGTGGCGCTCGGCGTTTGCATCGGCACGCTCAATCACGACTTCTTCGACCCGATGAACCTGGCGCGCGTCGCGATTGCCGCAGCGATTCCGCTCACCATCGCACTGGGCGGCACCTTCGTCATTCAGCTCGGCAGCATCGACCTGTCGGCGGAGGGTATCGTTGCGGTTGCCGCGATTACGGTGTCGATGCTCGTCGAGAACTCGTACAACGACAACCATTTCGGGCTGTGGGTGCTGGGGGTGGCTGTCGCTGCCGGTGTCGTGCTGGGCCTCGCCAATGGCGTGCTGCATGTGTTCCTGCGCATTCCGTCGTTCATCACCACGCTGGCGGTGGGCTTTGTCGCGTCGGGGATCGGCACGGCATGGCTGTCGGGCAACACGATCCGGGTCAGCGACACGGCCCTGCGCTCGATCGCGATTACGCGCTATCTCGGCCTCCCGCTGTCTGTGTGGATCGCGGTACTGGCGCTTGCCGTCGCATGGTTTATCTACCGCCATACGCTGCTTGGCCGTCACACTCTGGCCATCGGTGGCGGAGAGGACCTTGCCCGCCTGAGCGGCGTGAAGGTCAGGCAGGTGCGCATTGCCGTGTTCGCGCTGGCCGGCGCCTTCTATGGCGTGGCGGGCATTCTCGCCGTTGCGCAATATGGCCAGGGCCATGCACTCATCGCCAGCGGGCAATTGTTTGTCGCCATTACCGCGATCGTCGTGGGTGGAACCTCGCTCGCCGGCGGCAACGGCAGTCCGCTGAATACGCTCGTCGGTACCCTCATCGCCGTCGTTCTCGCCAATGGCATGGTGTTGCTTGGCGTGCCGCCCTATGTGCAACAGGGCATGCAGGGGCTACTGATCATCGTTGCGGTGACGCTGGCACTCAATCGCTCGCGTCGGCACATCGTCAAGTAAGCGGCGGGAGAATAGACATGCTGACACTCAAGAACGTTACCAAGCGCTTTCCGGGCGTGCTCGCCCTGAACGACGTCACCATCGAAATCAGGCCGAATGAAATCGTCGGCCTGATCGGCGAGAACGGCGCGGGCAAGTCCACACTCATGAAGCTGCTCACGGGCGCGTTCCGCCACGACAGTGGCGAGATCACGCTCAACGGCAAACCGCTGGTCATCCGCAATCCGCGCGACGCGACCTCGAAGGGTATCGCGATGGTCTATCAGGAGCAGTCGATCCTGCCGAACCTGACCGTGGCGGAGAACCTGTTCCTGGGGCGCGAAGAGGAGTTCGTCACGTTCGGACGGCTGAACTGGGCAAAGCTCAAGCGCGCGGCGCTCAAGGAGCTTGCCACGGTGCATCTGGACGTCGACCCCCTGGCTTTGTGCGAGGACCTGTCGTTCGGCCAGCGCCAGATGGTGGAGCTCGCGAGAGCCCTTTCTCTCGCGAGCCGGACCGGTGGCACGCCGGTCATTCTGCTCGACGAGCCCACCTCGGTGCTCGAGGCCGCGGAGATCGAAATCCTGTTCCGGCTCGTGAGCGAACTCAAGTCGCGCGCGTCGTTCGTGTTCGTGTCGCACCGGCTCGACGAACTGCTGACGCTCAGCGACCGGGTATATGTGATGAAGGATGGCAAGGTGGTCGCCGAAATGCCGGCCGGTACCGCTTCGGTGACGAAACTCCACGAATTGATGGTGGGCCGTTCACTGCACGGTGAGTACTACCGCGAGAACCTGCAAAAGCCCTGTCGCGACGAGGTGGCCTTGTCGGTGAGCCACGCCTCGCTGGGACATTCTCTGAACGACGTGTCGTTCGAGGTGTTCCGCGGCGAGGTGTTCGGCGTGGCGGGCGTGGTCGGATCAGGGCGCGAGGAACTGTGCCGGGTGATCGCGGGGCTCGAAAAGCTCGACGCCGGCGAAGTGAGAGTGGGCACGACCCGTCTCAGGCCGCAGGCGAATCATGCCGTCGCCCTGGGTGTCGGATACGTTCCGCGTGAGCGAAAGGTCGAAGGCCTCGTGACCCAGATGAGCGTGGCGCAAAACCTGACGTTGCCGCGTCTGGGTGCCGTCAGCCGTGCTGGCGTGGTGAAGAAGGCAAGCGAACGCGCGCTTGCCAACGAATGGATCCAGCGTCTGCATATCAAGACGCCTGGCCCCGACGCATCCTGCCGCAACCTCTCAGGTGGCAATCAGCAAAAGGTCGTGCTCGCGAAATGGCGTTTCGCGGGCAGCCAGATCCTCGTGCTCGATCATCCGACGCGAGGGCTCGACGTGGGAGCGAAGGAGGAGGTCTATCAGCTCATTCGCGAACTGACGGCGGAGGGTGTCGCCGTTGTGCTGACCGGCGACACGCTCGAAGAGATCCTTGGCCTCAGTCATCGCGTGATGGTGATGCGCGACGGTCGGGCGCAAACGATCCTGCCGTGCGAGGTCGGACACAAGCCCTCGCAGGTTGAAATTGTCGAACACATGGTCTGAGGTCAACATGTCATTCCTGAACGCTCCCCTCAAGGCGAGACTCGGCGAAAACGCCCCCTTTATCGCCCTCATTGCGCTTTATCTGCTGATCGAGATCGCGCAGCATGGTTTTCTTGCGCCATCGACGCAGCTTGGCTTGCTGGCCGACAGCTCCACATTATTCATCATGGCGGCCGGCACGACCTTCGTCGTGCTGCTCGGCAGCATCGACCTGTCATTGCAGGCGGTGGCGTCGCTCTCGAGCGTGATCGTCGCGATGCTGTTGCCGCGTTATGGCGCGCTGGCCGCGGTTGTCGCGCTTGCGGCATCGTTTAGCGTCGGCCTGCTGAGCGGCGTACTCCAGACCATGCTTCGGATTCCTTCATTCATCGCGACGCTCGCGGTGGGCGGGATCGCATCGGCCGCTGCGCTGGCGCTCTCGGGCACGCGCTCGATCGGGATCAGCGACGAGATGCGCAACGCCTCACTCGGCTGGACCACAGGGTCTTCATTCGGTATTCCGCACGAGATCCTGCTCGGCATTGCAGTGTTCGCATTCTGCGTGTTCCTGCATCGCTCGACGGTCTTCGGGCGGCATACCGATGCGATCGGCGCTGGGGAACCCGCTGCAATCGCGTCGGGCCTTCGCGTGTCGGTGACCAAATGTCTCGTGTTCGCGACATCGTCGTTCTTTGCCGGTCTGGCTGGGGTGGTGATGGCCGGGCGGTTGGGGAGTGGTTCGCCCACGCTCGCCGATCAGTTCCTGCTCCCGGCAATAGCCGCGGTGATCGTCGGCGGGACGGCGCTCACGGGTGGTTCGGGCGGCATCGCCCGGACGCTGGTCGGCGCGTTGCTGGTGTCGGTCGCACGGGTCGGCATGACCTTTGTCGGTATCAGCGTGTTTGCGCAGCAGATCGTGTTTGGGCTGATCCTGATCGTCGCGGTGACCGTGGCCTTTGACCGCTCGAAGGTGCTGGTCGTCAAGTGAGTTCTGGTCTGCTGGTGTTGAGCAGGTTTTATTGAGGGAGTGGTTTGCACATGAAAGTCGTGGTGCCAGTCAAGCGCGTAGTCGATTACAACGTCAAGGTTCGTGTGAAGTCGGATGGCACGGGTGTCGACATCGCTAACGTGAAAATGTCGATGAACCCGTTCGACGAGATCGCTGTTGAAGAGGCAGTTCGTCTGAAGGAAGCCGGTGTGGCGACGGAAGTCATCGCCGTGTCCGCCGGTGTCGCGCAGGCGCAGGAAACGCTGCGCACGGCGCTCGCGATCGGCGCGGACCGCGCGATCCTCGTCGAGTCGAATGAAGACCTCCAGCCGCTGGCTGTCGCGAAGCTTTTGAAAGCGCTCGTCGACAAGGAACAGCCGCAACTGGTGATCCTCGGCAAGCAGGCCATCGACGACGATTCGAACCAGACCGGCCAGATGCTCGCCGCGCTGGCGAACGTGCCGCAAGCGACCTTCGCTTCGAAGATTACCGTCGCTGATGGCAAGGCCACCGTTGCGCGTGAAGTCGATGGTGGCGCGGAAACGCTGTCGCTGAAGCTGCCCGCCGTGGTTACGACGGATCTGCGCCTGAACGAGCCGCGCTACGTCACGCTGCCGAACATCATGAAGGCGAAGAAGAAGCCGCTGGAAACGGTCAAGCCCGAAGACCTCGGTGTCGATGTAGCGCCGCGTCTGAAGACCCTGAAGGTTGCCGAGCCGCCCAGGCGCAGCGCAGGCGTGAAGGTCGCCGACGTGAAGACGCTGGTCGAGAAGCTGAAGACCGAAGCCAAGGTGCTGTGAGGAGCGAAAGAGAAATGACGAATCTGGTTATTGCCGAACACGACAACGCAACCATCAAGGCTGCGACGCTGAACACCGTGGCTGCCGCGCAGAAGATCGGCGGCGACGTGCACGTGCTGGTTGCGGGTCACAACGCGCAAGCTGCTGCTGACGCAGCCGCGAAGATCGCCGGCGTGGCGAAGGTGCTGCTGGCCGACGCGCCGCAACTCGAAGTGGGTCTTGCTGAGAACGTCGAAGCGACGGTCCTGAGCATCGCGAAGAACTACACGCACATCCTCGCGCCGGCAACGGCAGCGGGCAAAAATGTCACGCCGCGCATCGCCGCGAAGCTGGACGTCGCGCAGATCTCGGACATCACGGCAGTGGACTCGCCGGACACGTTCGAGCGCCCGATCTACGCCGGCAACGCCATTGCAACGGTGCAGTCGGCTGACCCGGTCAAGGTGATCACGGTCCGTACGACTGCGTTTGATGCGGTTGCGGACGAAGGCGGCAGCGCAGCGGTGGAGAAGCTCGAAGCGGCAGCGGACAGCGGTCTCTCGCAATTCGTCGGCCGTGAAGTCACGAAGCTCGACCGTCCGGAACTCACGAGCGCGAAGATCATTGTCTCGGGTGGCCGGGGTCTCGGCAGCGGCGAGAACTACACGAAGGTTCTGGAACCGCTCGCGGACAAGCTCAACGCCGCACTCGGCGCCTCGCGCGCAGCAGTGGACGCAGGCTATGTGCCCAACGATTATCAGGTCGGCCAGACCGGCAAGATCGTTGCGCCGCAACTGTACGTCGCGGTGGGCATCTCGGGCGCGATCCAGCACCTGGCAGGCATGAAGGACTCGAAGGTGATCGTGGCGATCAACAAGGACGAAGAAGCGCCGATCTTCAGCGTGGCCGATTACAGCCTGACCCAGGATCTCTTCCAGGCTGTTCCGGAACTCACTGAGTTGATCTGAACAAGTCTTCCCTGGAACAGCCCAATGCATAAAACCCGGATTGCGATTGTCGGAGCCGGTCTGGCCGCTACGCCTCACGCACTTGCCCTGAACGAACTGCGTGACGAGGTGGAGGTTGTTGGTGTCGTCGGTCGTTCGCGCGAGCGGCTGGAGCGGTTCGCCGGCGCCCACGGCTTGCCGGTTGGCGAGTCCTTCGCCGCAGTGCTGAAGGATCCACGGATCGATGCCGTCCTGGTGCTGACACCCCCGCATACGCATCTTGAGCTCGTTGAGCAGGCGGCTGCTCTGGGCAAGCACATGCTGCTCGAGAAACCCCTCGACATATCGATCCCGCGCGCAAAACAGGTGGTCGAGGCTTGCCGGACCGCCCGGGTGCAACTTGGCGTGGTGTTCCAGAACCGCTTTCGTCCCGCTGTACAGCGGCTCGCTACGCTGGTGAAGTCCGGTGCGCTCGGGCGGCTGGCCTATGCCAGCGTGGATATGCGGTGGTGGCGCCCCCAGTCCTACTACGATGAACCCGGCCGCGGCACTTATGCCAGGGACGGCGGCGGGGTGCTGATGACGCAGGCGATTCACGCTCTCGACATCCTGATCTGGCTGGCCGGAGATGTTTCATCGGTGACCGCCGCAACCACGACGACCGCATTGCATTCAATGGAGTCGGAGGACTTCGCAAGTGCCGCGCTGACCTTCGAAAGCGGCGCTGCCGGTCACGTGCTCGCGACGACAGCGGCTTTTCCGGGCTTTCCTGAGCGTACCGAAGTCGTTGGCAGGTATGGTACGGCGGTACTCGAAGGCGGCCATCTGCGCGTGTACTTCCAGGATGGGCGTACCGAGGAATTTCGGGATCCATCTTCCTCCGGCTTTGGTGCAAAACCGATGGATTTTTCCCATACCGCACATCGCGATCTGCTGAAGGACTTTTTTGCAGCCATCCGCGAGGATCGCACGCCACTGGTGACTGGGGACGACGCGCTGCGTGTGCAGCGTCTGATCGAACGCATGACGACTTGCACGGAGGCGACTGATGACGCACGTCGACGGTGAAACACGGGTGGTCGCGATACTGGGTGATCCCATCGCGCAGGCAAAATCGCCAGAACTCTTCAATGCATTGTTCCAGCGACGTCGGATCAACGCGGTGCTCGTGCCGTTTCATGTGCCGGCATCAAACCTGGACACTCTCTTCGAAGGGCTACGCGCCGTGGCCAACCTGGCCGGCGTAGTTGTTACGGTGCCGCATAAAGTCCAGGCGGCTGCCTTTGCAGCGCATTTGTCGGATGAGGCGCGACAGACCGGGGCCGTCAACTGCCTGCGCCGGGAGGCGGATGGCTCATGGACTGGCGCGATGTTTGATGGCGTCGGATTCGTCAAGGGACTGCATGATCGCAAACACGCGACGCAGGGCAGGACGGCGTTGATCGTTGGCGCCGGTGGTGCCGGCGTGGCGGTTGCCCATGCCCTCGTCGACGCGGGCGTCGCGTCACTGGATCTTTTCGACAACAATGCCGCTTCCCTTCAGCGCCTCATCCGGGCGTTGCGCGCACGTAACAGCAGGACGGTGATCCGCGAAAGCGCGCCGCGCGCCAAGGCGATGCACGATCTTGTAGTCAATGCGACGCCTTGCGGGATGCGGGCAGGCGATCCACTGCCGGTCGACCTGTCTGACGCCGGCGCGCGGGCTGTCATCGCGGACCTGATCATGAAACCCGCAGAAACAGGCCTCCTGGCACTCGCAAAGGAGCGCGGCCTGGCTACGCATCCGGGACGTCATCTGCTCGAAAATTCGATCGAGGCGATGGCCGTGTTTCTGGGCCTCATGCCCCCGATGCCGTCACTTCAGGCTGTCGCGAACGATGAGTACGATGCGTCTGAATAAGACAGTCATTCCCCCGGGAAAACCCTCTTGATACGCAGTCGGCAGCGGTCTAATATCGCCATCAAGTAACTATCTGGTGCGTTACTTAATGGGGCGCGGCGAATAATCCAACTCACGGCAGGAGACAAGGATGGATCCGGTAGCAAAGCGTAAATGGCCGCGTTCGGGGCTCGATACGACGCTGATGGGCTTCGGCGCGGCACCGATCGGCAATATTTTCAGACCGATCACAGAAGAAGACTCAGCGGCGCTGATCAAGGCCGCGTGGGACGCCGGTGTGCGCTATTTCGACACCGCGCCCATGTACGGGCATGGGCTGAGCGAGGCACGCTGCGGGCAGGCGTTGCGCTGGTATCCGCGCGACCAGTACGTGCTGTCGACGAAAGTAGGGCGGCTTCTGAAGCCTCGCAAGCGTGCGGAAATCGACTTCACGCCATGGGTTGATGGCCTGCCGTTCGAGATGCGGTTCGACTACAGCTACGATGGCGCAATGCGTTCGATCGAGGACAGTCTGCAGCGGATGGCACTCGAGCATATCGATATCGCGCTGATCCACGACATCGACGCCTATACGCATGCCGGCCGACAGCCGGAGATGTTCGACGCGGCAATGTCGGGCGCGGCAAGGGCATTGCTGAAGCTGCGCGACGAAGGGGTCGTCAGGGCCGTGGGCGTGGGCGTCAACGAGTGGCAGGTCGCACACGAGGCCATCCGGCGCAACGACTTCGACTGCCTGCTGCTGGCCGGCCGCTACACGCTGCTCGAACAGGATGCACTCGACGGTTTCCTGCCGCTGTGTGAAGAGCGTCAGGTGTCGGTGATTCTCGGCGGTGGCTACAACAGCGGCATTCTCGCAACTGGCGCCGTGCCCGGTGCGAAATACAACTATGCGCCCGCGCCGGAAGACGTTCTCGAGCGCGTTCGCAGGATCGAGCAGGTGTGTCGCGAATACTCGGTCCCGCTCAAGGCGGCGGCGCTGCAGTTCGTTCTCGGCCATCCCGCCATTCCGACCAACATTCCCGGCGTGCGTTCCGTGGCGCAGCTCGAAGAGAACCTGCAGACTTTCCGGACAGACATTCCGGCAGCGTTCTGGGACGAACTGAAGCGTCAGCGGTTGATCCGGCAGGACGCGCCGACGCCCCGATAGCTGCATACCGCCGGCGGTATGCCGGCCCGCATTTCACTCTACGGCAGGTACCTTGCCCGCATGTCCGCCCTGGATCGCCAGGGCGGATGGTTGAGGTCGTCCCTGCGTTCTTGTCATGGAGAAAGTCATGAAGGCTGCTGTACTCGTCGCGCCGATGCAGTTCGAACTGCGTGACGTGCCGGTTCCCGAATGTGGTGTATCCGACGTCCTGATCAAGGTCGAGCGGTGTGGCATCTGCGGCACTGACCTGCATATCTATCACGGCAATTATTCGCTTGACCGGCTGCCGTTGATTCCGGGCCACGAGTTCTCCGGGACGATTGCCGAAATGGGTGCTGCGGTAAAAGGGTTGAGTATCGGTCAGCCTGTTACCGCCGACATCAATCTCGGCTGCCGCAGTTGCTTTTATTGCCGTAAGAACGAAATTCTCAATTGCACGCAGATGGTACAGCTCGGCATTCACGTGAACGGCGGCATGGCCGAATACGTGCGGGTGCCGGCTCATACGGTCGTGCCCCTGCCGGCCGCAATGCCCGTGGAGGAAGGGGCGATGGTTGAGCCGCTGTCATGCATCGTGCGGGCATTTCGCAAGAGCCACCTGCGCCTCGGCGAGAGCGTGCTGGTCATTGGCGCCGGGCCGATCGGGCAGATGCACATGCAACTGGCTCTGCGCGCAGGCGCCGCGCCGGTCATCGTCGCGGAGCCAAATGCCGAGCGCGCCCGGCTGGCGAAAGAGCTGGGTGCGGACATCGTTGTGTCCGACCCGGCGCAGGTTGAGGCCGCCGTGCGTGCCGCAACCGATGGCCGTGGCGTCGACGTCGCCATCGAAAGCGTCGGGCTGCCCGACCTTTACGAGCAGGCCTTCACACTGATCCGGCCCGGCGGCCGCGTGATTGCGTTTGGGCTTGCCAAACCAGGTCATACGTTCAGGATTGCTGCGCTCGATTTCGTGCTGCGCGAGCAGGGGGTGCAAGGAACCGTCGCGGGAATGGGTGACGACATGCACGAGGCGGCCACCCTGCTTGGCTACCGGCGCGTGGACGTTGCACCTTTTCTCACAACGATCTATCGGCTCGACGACGTGCAGGCGGCGTTCAAACGCCTGGCGGAGGACAGGAGCGTCCTGAAGATTCAGCTGCAGGTCGCGTGAGCGGCTGCAGCGGATCTGTGTAGCCCGAAACGGCCAGCATCAGCCGAACGGCGTATCGCGTAACAGAGGCACTCCATGAATGCTCTGGAAGTGAAGGGAATCAGCAAGACCTACCCGGGCGTGCGGGCCCTGGATCGTATCGAGTTCTCATGCAGCCGCGGATCGGTCCATGCACTGGTTGGTGAGAACGGGGCGGGCAAATCCACCTTGATCAAGATCCTGAGCGGCGCTACCGCGCCTGACGAAGGCGAACTGTTGCTCGATGGCGACCCGTACTCGCCGGGCTCGCCAAGCGAGGCGGTGACGGCCGGAGTTTCGACGATATATCAGGAGTTCAACCTGATCCCGGCCTTGAGCGTCACAGAAAACATTTTTCTGGGTCGCGAGCGGATCACCCGCGGGCTGCTCGATGGTGTGTCGATGCGCAGGGAGGCACAGGCACTGCTCGCGCGCATCGGTGCGCCGATCGACGTGCGCCGGCGTGTCGGTACGCTGTCGGTTGCGGAGCAGCAGCTCGTCGAGATCGCAAAGGCACTGGCCGTTTCGGCGCGGGTGCTGATCATGGACGAGCCGTCCGCCACGCTGTCGGATCACGAGCTGACGCTGCTCTACAACGTCGTTCGCACGCTTTCGCGCGATGGCGTCACGATTCTCTACGTGTCGCACCGCATGGATGAAATCTTCGATCTTTGCGATACCTGCACGATCATGAAAGACGGGCGATCGGTATGCACGCGCAAGGTGGCCGAGCTCGATCGTGCGTCCATGATCCGGTTGATGGTCGGTCGTGAGGTCGATACGCGCTTCCCCGACCGGCGCGACGTTGGCGGGAAAACCGGCATCGTGCTTGACGTGAAGGGGCTGCGGCTCGATCAGCGTGTACAGGACGTCTCGTTCAATGTTCGCGCGGGCGAGATTGTGGGCCTTGCAGGGCTTGTCGGCGCGGGGCGTACGGAGGTGGCCCGCGCGATCTTCGGACTGGATCCCATCGTGGCGGGCGAGATATCCCTTGCCGGACGCACGCATCGGCCCGCCACACCAGCACAGGCAATCGAGGCGGGTATCGCGCTCGTACCGGAAGACCGCAAGACGCAGGGACTCGTGCTCGGCCTCAGCATCCGCGAGAACGCAATACTGCCCACGCTCGCCGGAATTTGCCGTTTCGGCTTCGTCGACCGCCGTCAGGAACGGGACCGGGTGGCGTCCGTGTGCCAGCAACTGGCCGTTTCGGCATCGAGCGCTGAGGTGCCCGTTGGCACGTTGTCCGGCGGCAATCAGCAAAAGGTTGTGTTCGGCAAGTGGATGGCGCACGACTACACGCTGCTGATCCTCGACGAACCGACCCGTGGCGTCGACGTTGGCGCGAAGGTCGAGTTCTACCGGCTGATTGACGAGATTGCCCGCGCAGGCAAGGCGGTACTGCTGATTTCTTCGGAACTGCCGGAACTCCTTGGCATGGTCGACCGTATCGTCGCGCTGCGTGACGGGGTGGTCACCGGAGAAATTTCCGCGCACGACGCGACGGAAGAATCGGTCCTTCAGATGATAGCGAGATAATTCATGGCAATCGCAAAATCCCTTTCAGGTGCGCAGACAGACGGTCGCTTTTCAGGTGGTGCGTGGCGGCGCATTGAACTCATCCAGCGCTTCGGCATTTTCACCATCTTCCTGATCCTGTGTGTGATTGCAGCCGTCTCGTCTCCATATTTTCTCACTGCGGAAAACCTGTTGAATGTCGTGCGCCAGGTGTCCGTCGTCGGCCTGACATCGCTGGGCATGACGTTCGTAATCCTGACGGCAGGCATTGATCTGTCGGTAGGCTCCATTCTCGCGCTGACGACGCTTGCAGTCGCGGGCCTCAAGCCATACGGTCCATTCGTGTCGCTGGCAGGCGGAATGACGGTCGCGCTCGTGTGTGGATGGCTGAACGGGATCATTACCACACGGGGGCGTGTCCAGCCGTTCATTGTCACGCTTGGGATGATGACCGCGCTGGTTGGCGTGGGCCTCGCCTATTCCGGCGGAGAACCGGTTATTGGCGTGCCGCGGGCGCTTGCATGGATAGGGCGCGGCCGCCTCGCTGGCGTGCCGGTGCAGGCGCTGCTTTTCATCGTCATGGCGGTTGCGTCGGCGGTGATCCTGCGGATGACGCGTTATGGCCGGCATGTCTATGCGGTAGGCGGTAACGCCGAAGCGGCGCGTCTCTCCGGCGTGCCGGTCGACAGGGTCTGCGTGATCGCCTATTGCCTGTCGGGTCTCTTCGCCGGCCTGGGTGGTCTCGTGATGTCCACGCAGCTCAATATCGGGGAAGCGAATCTTGGCAAGGGGCTCGAACTGGATGCGATTGCCGCGGTAGTGGTCGGTGGCACCAGTCTTTCGGGCGGGGTCGGGGGCATAGGCGGAACGATTGTCGGCGTCCTTCTGATTGGAGTGCTGAACAATCTGCTGAACCTGCTGAACATCCCGGCGTACACGCAACTGATCGTCAAGGGCGCAATCATCGTGGGCGCGGTGCTGATTCATGCGCAACTCAGTCGTTCAAAAGGCCGCTGACGCGGACAAAAATCAAGGAGACGTTTATGTTCAGGTTGAAACTCGTGCACGCCGCCGCGGTGGCGCTCATGCTCGGCAGCGCCGCGAGCGCATTCGCAGTCGAGACGATTGGCCTCTCGCAGGAAAGTCTCGATCATCCGTGGCTCGCCACGCAGCGCAAGCAGATTGAGGACGCGGCGAGCAAGGCTGGCATACGGGTGCTGGCAACCGATGGCCAGGGCAATGTGGCGACGCAGATCGCAGGGATTGAGGATCTCGAATCCAAAGGGATCAAGCTTCTGATGGTACAGGCGGGCAAGGCGGAAGGGTTGCGTCAGGAGCTTGCCTCGCTGAAGGAACAGCGGATTCCCTACATGTTCGTGGGCAAGCCGATCGACAACGCCGGGGCGATCACGATGGTGTCCGGAGATAACCGTGCGCTTGGTGCGGACGCAGGGCGTTTCATTGTCGACACGCTGATGCAGAAGAATGGCAAACCGTCCGGCAACATCGTGATCCTGGAAGGTATTCCGGGTGACGAGACCTCAGTGAACCGGATCGGCGGGCTGACCTCGGTGACCGACAGGTACTCGGGCATCAAGGTAGTGGCGCGACAGCCCGGCGATTATCGACGTCCGAAGGCGTATGCAGTGATGCAGAACATCCTGCAGGCACATCCACCGGGTACGGTAGATCTGGTGTTCGCGGCGAACGGCGAGATGGCGCTGGGGGCTATCCAGGCAATCAAGGAAAGCGGTCGCACGAAGGAGATCAAGGTGCTGGGGATCGATGGCCAGAAGGAAGAGTTCGATGCCATTCGGGCTGGCGACGAATTGGCGACCTGGTTGTATCCCCCCGCTGGTACGGAAGGCATGGCAATCGCGCTCAAGGTCCTGAAGGGGGAGAAGGTACCTCCAAAGGTAGTGTTGCCGACAGTGCGCGTCACGAAGGACAACGTCAATCAGGTCACGCCCGCATTCTGATCGCTCACGGCGCTCGGGGCGTTCGTTTCGCGGAGAGACGAACCGTCGTCGGTGGATGTGATACGGGACTGAAGGCCGTACACGTCTGAGGAACCGTGACAGAACGGCTGTGAGGTGCACTCGATGGGGCGGCGAGTGTATCCAAAGCCGTTCACGAGAACCGCCGTCGCGGCGGCAGCGGGCAGGGTGAAATATATACAGGGGCGGCTGGTGGATCGATCAAGTTACAGATGGCGCATTTGCGCTCTGCTTTTTTTCGCAACGACAATCAACTATCTCGACAGACAGGTTCTCGGCTTGCTGAAGCCGGACCTCGCGGCGCAATTCAACTGGACGGAAACCGACTATAGCTACATGGTGGCCGTATTCACCGCATGCTATGCGTTGGGACTGGTTCTCTCCGGAAAACTGGTAGACAAGTATGGGGTCAAGCTCGGCTACGGCATCTGCGTACTCGTCTGGAGCGTTGCTGCGTGCGGACACTCCCTCGTGCGCAACACGCTGGGATTTGTTTTCATGCGGGGTCTTCTTGGCGTTGCGGAGTCCGGTAACTTCCCGTCGGCAGTCAAGGCGGTATCGGAGTGGTTTCCGAGAAAAGAGCAGGCATTGGCAGTTGGCATCCTTACCTCAGGCACGAGTATTGGAGCGGTAGCTGCGCCCGCCGTCGTTCCCTTGCTCGCGGCGTCATACGGCTGGCAGGCGGCTTTTTGGGTCACGGGCATGACCGGCCTGGTGTGGCTGGGCTTTTGGTGTTTGATGTACTACGCGCCGCACAAGAACAATCGCGCATCCGTAGCGGAATTAAGGTACATCATGGAAGCCCGCGCAGACGTCGAGGAAGGTAATGTGTCGATGAGCTGGCTTTCGCTTCTGCGATTCCGGGCCACGTACGCATTTGTCGTGGGTAAGCTGCTGACCGATCCCATCTGGTGGTTCATGCTGTTCTGGCTCCCGTCGTACTTTTCATCACGCTACCATCTTGATCTCAAGAATCTCGGGCTGCCGCTCGTGATCGTTTACATAGCAACATCGATCGGGAGTATTTCGGGAGGCTGGTTGTCATCGTGGCTGATAGCCCGAGGCTGGGATGTTGGTCATGCACGACAGAGGACAATGCTCGTGCTGGCTTTCCTGGTTGTGCCGATCACCATGTCCCCATGGATTAGCAGCATGTGGGCAATGGTCGGACTACTCAGCCTTGCCGCCGCTGCGCATCAGGGCTGGTCTGCGAATCTGTTTACAACAGCCTCCGACATGTTTCCGAAGAAGTTCGTGGGATCGGTAGTCGGCATTGGCGGAATGGCTGGCGCCATCGGTGGTACGCTTTTTCCACTCTTCATTGGTGTGCTTCTCGACCACTTTAAGGCGCTCGGAAACATCAATGCGGGTTACAACATCCTGTTTATCGTGTGCGGCTCGGCATATCTCGTTGCGTGGGCACTCATGAGTTTTATCCGTCCGTCAAAGGGTGACCTGACCTTTGATGCGTTCTCCGCGAATTCTTCGATCTAAACGACAGAACTGGGGGAGAAGTCCCGCATACGTAATTGACGAATGGATGAGCGTCGTACAGCACTCGTGGTTTTACAGTAACAACGAAGAAATTGTATCGATGTCAGAAGCGTTACAAACCCCGATCATCGTTATAGCACCCGATTCCTTCAAGGGATCTCTGTATGCCACCTCGGTGGCGGAGGCGGTCGCGACGGGAATCTTTCGAGCGTTACCACAAGCCGCGGTCCGTGTCTGCCCTATGGCTGATGGAGGCGAGGGCACGCTGGATGCGATGCCGAGGGCTGTGGGAGCGCGCAAGAACGTGTTTGTGCGCGGCGCCAATGGGCGAGACAAGCCAGTCGATATCGGGATCATGGTAAGTGGCGACGCGATCATCGAGACGGCACACATCGTGGGGATCACTGATCCGGTGACGATGTCATTGGCCGTAGAAGATCGCAATACGTATGGTGTCGGACAATTGATCCGCGCCTGCCTTGATCTCGGCGTTCGGCGAATCTTCGTGGCTTTAGGCGGCACGAGCACGAACGATGGCGGCGCAGGCATGCTCGCGGCCTTGGGAGCGCGTATTGTAGACGCTCAAGGACACGAGCTCACGCCGGTGTTGGGTGCGTTGTCGAAGACGGCACATGTCGATATTTCTGGGCTCGACGAACGGCTTCGGGATACGACGATCATAGGACTGTCCGATGTAGAATATCCACTTACCGGCGAGTACGGCGCAACATCGGAATTCGGACCACAAAAGAGTGTGGATTCCCGCGTGGCAGAACACGATCGCACGCTGACCTGCTTCGCCGATGCGATTGAGGCGGCGTTTGGTTACTCGAAACGAAATGAGTGGGGTGCTGGCGCTGCAGGAGGCTTGGGCTTCGCCCTGCTGATGATTGGCGCCCGACTCGAATCGGGCGCGGAAGCCGTCGCGCGTGAGACAGGATTGGTGAAGCCGCTTGACGGCGCTGATTGGCTGATCACCGGTGAAGGGCGTTCCGACAGGCAAACACTGAGCGGCAAGGCCCCATTTGTATGTTGCAAGTATGCCCAACGATTCGGTGTGCCCACGACGCTGCTATCTGGCTCGATTGATCTCGATGCGCTGCCTGAGCTCTCCGTGCATTTCTCAGGCTGCGTGTCACCGGCACATGGCCCGATGACGCTCGAGGACGCTGTCCGGGGAGCTTCCGGATTGTTGACGCATGCCGCGGAACAACTCGCGCGCCTGCGGTACTGTTCTCATGTTGAAGCTGGATTTTCTACCGAGGTATCGAGTAGCGTTCGGCAGATGCACGGAACATGCTGCGACGGCCATGCGTCCTCTCGGGGCGTGCCACTCGCGAAGTGATCCAGCGCCGTCGAAGCATCGCGCCCCTCGGTACTGAATGCGCGAGGGCAATGCACACATTTCCGGCCCTCATTAAATTTTACATAATTTAATTGATCGCATTTTAATATGTAGTCCCGATAATGTCGGACATCGTGCGGCGCGGGCTCGCGTTCGTGCCGGATTTCGAGCGCGGAAAGGTTGACCCCGTACATCGGCGAGACGACAACCGATCCCGGTCGGGCCGGCAAACCCTTGCGCTACGACTGTGCATATATGCGCAACGGCACCACCGATCTGTTTGCCTTCCCCGAGGCACACCGTAGCTGGCGCAGTTTAGGTTACCGAACGGAGGGGCAACGACGTCGACGTCGGTCGCGCCCTCGGCGAGGATCGGCGAGATCGCGCGATTGCGATTCGCCTGCGGCGGGGGCGGCGAGGGAAGCGCGAGTTCGTCGGTCATGGAGGTCTCATGGAGTCGCGCCAGCGAGGGACAGCGTCATGGCCGCACACCCGTGAAAAAGCCGGCGTCGGGACGTTCGAGATCGAGCGCATCGAACTCAGGGCCGCAGCCGGGGACGCGCGCGCAGGCGGCGGAATTGTGTCGCGCCGAGAGCGGCAGGAGAGGAGGTGACCGCTCTCAATGCGCCGACGCGAGGGGTTGCGCGTTTCTCCCTATTCAGACGCGGTTCCGAGGCCCGCCCGCCGCGAAAACGGGCGCACATCCTGGGCTTCTTGCGTTGGCGATGACGACAAGCCTTGTCTGAAGGCGTTTTCCTGTTGCGAATCGCGGACACCGTTGATACGCTAGGCGCCAGCTTAAGACGGTGCAGTAACGCAAGGCGTCGTGCACCGTCTTAAGCGGTTCTCAACCTGATAGAGGATTATTCATGGCAACGAAGACCGCAACGAAAGCACCGAAGGTTGCAAAGCCGGCCGCAACGAAGGCAGCACCAAAGGCAGCACCAAAGGCAGCAAAACCGGCAGCCAAAAAGGCCGCGCCCAAGGCTGCTGCCCCGGCGAAGAAGGCTCCAGCCAATGGCGTACTCAAGCCGCAGAAGGAAACGTTCACGAAGGCCTCATTGGCCACGTACGTTGCCGAGCAAGCCGGTGTCGAGCCGAAAGCGGCCAAAGCGGTTCTGGCTGCGCTCGAAGACACGATTCTGGGCTCGGTGCATAAGAAGGGTGCTGGTGAATTCACGCTGTCGGGCCTGGTGAAAATTGGCGTCCAGGCTGTCCCAGCGAAGAAAAAGCGCTTCGGCAAGGACCCGTTCACGGGTCAGGAGCGCTGGTTCGATGCAAAGCCGGCAACGGTGAAGCTGAAGATTCGCGCGCTGAAGAAGCTGAAGGACGCCGCCGCGGCCTGAAGCCCGTTGCGACGTTGACAAGACGCCCGCCTTGAGCGGGCCTTTTGCTTTCAGACTGGCGTTATGCCGGAGTACGCCACCGCACGCATGGCCATCCCGCCAGAGTTTTCGATGGAGGCGGCACCCGCAGATACTTGCCCTTTGGGACGTTCATCAAAAGTGCCGTTGCGCGTGTTTTCAACACACCGAGCGCTTTGGCATGCGGCGGCGCTGTGTCCTGAATGGCATCGAGGGACTTCAGCCGCGACAGAATAATCGGATATTTGCGCTCGCGCCACAACCCGCGTGGAACGCCCTCCGGGACCCCGCACGCCGAAGTGTCGTAGCGCTTGATGATGGGCTCGTTCTGCTTGGGCGCCTCGTCGCCTCGCATGATCAATCAGGCGCATTGATTTTCGTGAATGCCAGACGATCGATAGCACCGTACGCGGGCGCATCGAATGGGACGCGTCGCGGGATGGACACTTGCCATTCGTGGTGGCACGACGGCAGGAGCTCTGGTGGAACGATCCGGGGCGAACGTTGGCGAGCACGAAAGGAGGGCTGTTTCGGGTTGATATCGCCGCCCCGCGCGAAGCGCGTCGAGTCGCGGTGCCACCGGCGTAGAACCGCTGCCGCGCATGTGCTACACGCGTGCGCACCGTCATTGCTCCAGCGCGGCCTCATCAATCGCACGCGCCATGGCGGGCGACGGAGTCCACTGTCCCCCTTGCGCGATGAATCGAGCAGTCGCGTCGACGACGGCCTGGTTGCTGTCGTCGTGGGGTGAAGCAAGGCCGCGAGCCACAACGGATTCAACGAGGGCAAATTGCTGCTTTTCGAAGCGGTTCGGGTCGAGTCGACCTTCGTCGTCGAAAGCCAGTACCGAGTACGTCGTTCTAGTCACGCGCGTCGGTTCGCTGGCGACAAGTTCAACGACCACGCTGGCCCTCCGCACCCGTTGCGCTGCAAAAGCGGGAAAACTGTGACCTGACTGAAGGTCGTTCAGTCGGAGCGAGCGTCTGACCCAACATCGAGGAAAGAGAAACTACTGATCACTCCGGCCACACAAACAGACTGCGCGCCGAGAGCCGATTCGCATCGAGTTTTTTTGTTTCACCGGAGATCGAGCTACACGCCTTCTCAGGGATCAATCTTCTTGAACAGACGATTCTTGTCGAGCGTGACCGGATCGAGCATCTTCTCCGCGCCTTCCGCGAGCGACGGGGAGCTCGCGTCCTCCAGCGCGCGCCCGGTATAGCGGCTTCGTGGCCGTATGACCTTGCCCACCCGGAGCTGCTCGATGCAATGCGCGAGCAAGCCCACGCTTCTGGCGGTTGCGAACAACGCGAACGACGTATCGCGTGGCAACGCCAGCTGTGCCGACAGGGCCGCAAGCGCAACGTCGATATTCGGCTGGAGCCCGGTCAGCTCCACCACCCTGATGATGAACGAGACGATCTCCCGAGGTGGATTCAGGACTTCGAGCAATGCGGCCGCCCGCGGATCGCCGTCCGGATAGAGATGATGTCCGAACCCCGGGATGGGAATGGCCGACTGCAAGTGATGGGCAACCACGTATTCCGCACCGAGTCGTCCAACATCGTCGAACACGGCCCGCACGCGGCCCGACGCATCGCCATGGAGCGGGCCCGATAAGGTCGCGAGCCCCGTGAGTAGGCATCCCGGCAGCGATGCACCGGTGGAGGCAGTGATCCTGGCGGCGAAGGCCGAACTCGTTATCTCATGGTCGGCCACGAGGACCATGGCACGGCGGATGAGTTCGGCGGCGTCGCGGTCCTGGCCCCAACCGAGCGCGAATCGTTCATGTGTCCATGATGCATGTGCGTCACACTGCGCGCCAAACGCTTGCGCGATGAGCGCGACGAGCCGGCCAGCTTCGACATGCAGTGCGCTGTCCGCGCGCCCGAGAATCGAGTGCCCGCAAGCCGCGAGCGCCGCCAGCGAGGTGAACGCGCATTGCCTGCCACGCTCCTCGCCCTGTAGCGGCAAGTCACTGGCTTCGAAGGAAACGGGCGCGCGCGCATTCCAAAGAATGGCAGCCACCTCCTCAAGCGTCGCCGTATTCGAAAGCCGGATGCTATCCCGTCCCCGGTAATACGGCCGGCCTTTTGAGAACGTGGTGATGCCGCTGTAAATGCAGGGCTCAGCGCCGAATATCATCCCGGCGGCGAGCGCCTCGCGCTTGCGTCCCACCTGCTTTTTGCGACACAGACCGGCGACGTCCTCCGCACGATAGAGGCTTTTGCGTGGGTCACGCGGATCCGTCATGACCGCGATGGTCCCCCGACTTACGTACGCGTAGACAGTCTGCGCTTGCACTCCGAGTTGTCGAGCAGCTTCGGTCAGAGTGATCCAGTTTCGCATGGGGTGGGGGGCATTGTAATGCTGCACAACGCGGCAGCAGAGGAGTTATGGTGCGGATCGCGCGTCGCATGTGAGCGCGACCGATCTAGCGCCAATAGTGACGTTTTTTCATGAAAAAGTCATCTCTGAGGGCCGCCGCTCCAGGATCTCGACGAGGATGTCGCCCGGCGATCGCACAAAGCAGGCTCTGACTCCGGCGCGTACCTGCTTGACCGGCGCCACGATTTCCGCGTCGCAGCGCAACAGGTGCTCAAACGCAGCGTCGAGATCGTCCACGACGACGCCAAAATGATCGATGCCTTGCCTTCGATCGCCATGAGGAAGCCGGCCAGGTTGCGCGTTCGCCGACTGCGTGATGAAAAGATTGATGTTGCCGATGCGCAAATCCACTCGCCCCGGCCGCCGCACGATTTCGGCGTTCAGGCAGCGCGCAAACCAGGCGGCGGTCGCTTCGGCATCCGCCGAGCACAGTTGCAGATGATCCCACTTGAATTCAATCATTCGATTTCTCTGGCTAGGCGAATGCGTCACAGTTCGATGCGGGAGAGCTTCCCCAGCAGCACGGAGTAAGAGAACGCGCCGAGCAGGCATATCGCACCCATCAGATTGAGAGCCCAGTAGAAGTGGCCGGTATGGTGGGTGATATAGCCGATCATCAGCGGCGTGGTGACTCCCGCAATATTGGCCGCGAGGCTGGTGATGCTGCTTGTCAGTCCCACGTACTGCCGGGGCGCGATCTCGGAGACTGCGGCCCACGACATCGACCCGACGCCTTGTGCGAAGAACGCGATCGTCAGGATCGCGATCACCGCCTCGTTCGACTCGACAAAATTGACAAGCACGATCGATGCGCCGAGAAGCGTGCCGATGATGAGTGGCGACTTGCGTGCCGCGGAAATTGACACCCCGCGCCGGACGAAAAAATCCGAAAGGGAGCCCGCAAGGAGGATGCCGAGCGTCGCGCCAATAAAAGGCAGCGCCTGGAAGACCCCGACCTTGATTATCGACATGTGACGTGCTTCGATCAGATAAGTCATGAACCACGTGGTGAAGAAGACCAGCAAGGTGTTATTGCAGAACTTGCCAAGACAGATCGCAAGAATTTGCCGGTAGCTGAGCAGCTTGAGCGCCATGCGCCAGTCGAATTTCTCGCGTGGCTTGCGCGCCGTGGTAGCGCCGTCATTGATGTACTGCAGCTCGGCGGCATTGACACCTGCGTGCTGATGCGGATCGCGGTACACCCGGTACCAGATAAGACTGAACAGGATGCCGAAGCCGCCCGTCACGAAGAACACCGTGCGCCAGCCGTACGCGGCGGAAATCCACAACAACAAGCCGGTAAACAAGGGGGTGCCGATGTATTGCCCCATGACGTAGACACTGGTTGCGAAGCCGCGCTCTCTGGCGGGAAACCACAACGTTACCGCGCGCGCATTCGAAGGGAAGGCGGGTGCCTCGAGTGCGCCGATTGCGAGCCGCGATCCGAGCAGCATGTGATAGCCAGTCGCGAGACCCTGCGTCAGCGTGGCGAACGACCAGCCGACGAGAGACAGTGCATAGGCAACGCGCGAGCCCAGAACGTCGGTCAGCACGCCGCCGGGCAGCAGAGCAATGGAATAGGCAAGGCCGAATGCCGCAAACAGTTCGCCCATCTGCATTCTGTCGAGCGCCAGCCCTTTCGAGAGACCCGGTGCAACGATGCCTAGCGCCGAGCGGTCCACGTAATTGAGGATGGTGGCCACGAGCAACATCGAGAGCACGACATACCGGATCCTGGAGCGCTTCGCGGTATCCGCGTAGGCCGGGTTTCGCGGCGGCACGGTTTGTTCCTCTACAACTTTCATCGGTGTCTCCTTGACGATAGCCTGTCGTTTTTTATTGGGGAAAGGGCGATTTATCCGCGACCGACGAACGGCATGCCGCTCGCCATGATGGTCATGTTGAGCACATTGGCTTCGAGCGGAAGACTGGCCATATGCACGACTGCATTCGCAACATGCGTCACGTCCATTCTTGCTTCAGGCGCGAGGCGTCCATCCGCTTGCAGTACGCCCCGGTTCATGCGTTCCGTGAGCGATGTCGCCGCGTTGCCGATATCGATCTGGCCGCAGGCGATGTTGTATGCGCGGCCATCCAGCGCAATCGATTTGGTTATGCCGGTGACTGCGTGCTTGGTCGCCGAATAGGCGATGGTATGCGGCCGCGGCGAGTGGGCCGAGATCGATCCGTTGTTGATGATTCGTCCGCCTTGAGGGGACTGCGCTTTCATCAAGCGATAGGCGGCGCGGGCGCACAGGAACACGCCGGTCAGATTGGTGGCTACGACATCGTTCCAGAAATCGACCTCGTAGTCTTCCAGCGGGACAGCCCCTGCGTTACAACCCGCGTTGTTAAAGAGCACGTCGAGCCGGCCGAATGTCTCGGTGATCTGCGAAAACGCGTGCTCGACTGACGCTGCGTCGGCGACGTCAGCCTGGAACACATGCGCTTCTCCGAAAGCGATGCCGATTGCCTCCTTCGTCTCGAGTAGCGGTTCCGCCCTGCGCCCGATCAGCGCGACGGCGAATCCGGCTTTGGCGAGCGCCATGGCGGTGGCGCGACCGATGCCAGAGCCGGCGCCGGTAACGGCCGCAAATCCCTTCGATGCAGACATTTCACTTCCTCTCGACAAGTCAATTGAAGATGGGAATCAGAGTTGCATCCGCGCCCTGCCTCAAGCAAGCTTGATTGATTCAATCAACATCTGAGTGCCTTGCCGATAGGGAGCGCACCAGGGTTTTCCTGATGCGCGCGTTGGCGGCGGCGGGCCTGACGAGGAGTGTGGAAGGAAAGGGGGGGGCCGCGTGCGGCGTGCACACGGACGACTAAGGGACCCATCATTCCCGAGGAGTTGATTCATCCAATCAACATTGACGGCCCAACTTGCGGTTTCGTAGTCTCTCGACGTCTGTCCACCAAGGAAAAACCATGTCGAAAGATAACCGTACCAGGCTGTTGATCGCGCGAAAAGTCCCCACTGCCGTAGCGAAGCGCGCCGAGGCCGAATTCCATGCCTTCGTGACCGAGTCCGATATGGACTCATGGTCGGTCGTCGACTTCTGCAAGAAGCACGACGTGCCCGCTGTACTGATCGGCAAGAAGTCCGGGTTGCAAGCGGAGCACATTGCCGCGCTACCTTCGACAGTCAGGATCATTGCGAATGCGAGCGCGGGCTTCGATCACATGGACGTTCTTGCGGCCCGTGAAAAGGGAATCGTAGTCACGAACGCGCCAGATGCGTTGACCGAATGCACGGCCGATTTCTCCATGCTGCTCGTGCTGGCGGCCTCACGGCGCGCGTCCGAGTATGAGCGAATCATGCGTAACGGTTGGGGCAAGTCGTTTGGCATGGTCGATATGCTCGGGACGAGGGTCAACGGCAAGACGCTCGGCATCGTCGGATTTGGGCGTATCGGACGGGCGCTCGCGAAGCGTGCGCAGGGATTTGGGATGCGTGTGATCTATACGGACATCAACCGTGCGGCTGAGTCGTTGGAAAATGGCGCGACTTACTACAACAGCCTCGACGACATGCTTCCGCACTGCCAGGTGCTCACGCTGCACGTGCCGGGCGGCGGCGTCCCGCTAATGACGAAACATGAGTTCGGACTGATGCCCAGGGGCGCGGTGTTTGTCAACGCGGCGCGGGGCGGCCTGGTGGACGAAGATGCGCTATATGAAGCTCTGACTTCGGGACATCTGTCCAGCGCGGGTCTCGACGTCTATCGGAACGAGCCCAACGTCGACAAGCGTTTCGCGGCACTCGACAATGTGTTTCTGACACCCCACATGGCCAGCGCCACGATCGAGACTCGCGATCAGATGGGTTTCACCGCGCTGGATAACGTCGCCGCCGTGCTGGATGGGCGACCCGCCTTGAATCCGGTCTGAGACTCGACCTCCCGAATCAAAGCCTGCACAGCGCACGTGACCGAACATGTTTCAATCGCTCGCCGATCTCATGGCGCTCGAGTCATGAGGTCGCACAACGTCGATCGTGCTCGATGATCAACTTGCTCATCTTCCGCCCCGATCCTCTTGAGCATCAGTCTTCATGAGCGAATTGACGAACGACCGTTGTACTTCGTAGTCCGCATTCGTCGACGTTGGTAGAAACCGGTCGCGGTTGCCCCGGCGTACGACGGCTGTGCAGCGGCAAGCAGATACAGCAGCTTCGACTCACGAACGTCGTCTATGGCCGACAACTTGCCAGTGGGGAACCGAGCGAATGGCCGTTCCACCTTGCAACCGGCCATAGCCCTTTGCATTGGCGCAAAGGACGGTTGTGGGTCGGGTTCTGCCACCCACGTCTGTCGGCAGTCGGTTTTAGCCCAACATACAGATGAGCATGAGAAAGGGCTGGCACGTCGCCCAACGCGTGTGCGGCCGTCAGCGATACCGAGACGCGAGTTCGGCCCCGCGACCGGCATCGAACAGGCAGCGATTTGCGTTCGCAACCGCGGAGAGCCTGTCCCTTTCCTCCAATGCTGGGATGCAGATCGTGTCGCCTTGCCGGAGGCCGGCCAAGGATGCCTTGACGACATCGGCCGGCTCCATCACCGGCACATTGGGCCTGAGGATTGGCTTGCCGTCGATGTCATGGAATTCTGTCCTGACGACTGCGGGACAAAGTGCCTGTACGTGAACACCCGTGCCCAGGAGTTCAGCCGCGAGAAGCTCGCTGAAGGTCGTGACGAAGGCTTTCGTGGCAGCATACACCGAGCGCTTCGGCATAAACGGGTGGTTCAGGCTTCCGCTGAAGCTGAGCATGGAAGAGACATTGATGATGGCGCCTTCTCCGCGCGCAATCATCGCAGGAAGTGCTGCATGCGACAGACGCATGACCGCAGTCACCTGCACGGCGACCTCCTCCCCGGCACGGTCGATCGAGAGGTCGACGAACGGCATGTAGGTCTGGAAACCGGCATTGTTGACCATCAGCGATACATCCCCGGCCCGGATCCGTCGCTCTACTGTGTCAAGGCCTTCCGACCGCGCCAGATCTGCGACGATGATTTCCGCAGAGGCACCGCCGGCCTCGATCTCGCGGGCAACAGCTTCGAGCCGGTCGCGTCGCCGGGCGACGAGCACGACGGCATACCCGTCGCTGGCCAGGCGCTCGGCAAAAGCTTTGCCGATCCCGGAGGATGCGCCGGTAATGACAGCGACGCCCAAAGAACTTCCGGTGGAATTGATCATGTCCGTCCTCCCAAGCCATCAAGCGGTGTGAAACCAATGGGCTTCTGATCGAAATGGTTTTCGAAGAGCTTATAGGTGCCATTGGGACACAGCCGGGTGAAATGCGCCACGCCCCGTACTCGCCCGGACGACTGCTGGCTGACCCTCAGTGTGCCCGTGGCTAGGATGGGTTGCAACCGGAGATCAACGTGCTCGGCTCACGCATTTCAAACACTGCATTTCATCGGATAACAACAGTGCTTGCATACCGCTTGCATTTGGATTGCCATTTCTACGGCAAGCGGTTGCAGACGAAATAGAGATGCACAAAGCGGCCAATGCACGTGCCTGAGCAACTCTCGGATGGCTGGTTGGGGTCGCAAGTACGCATCGTCAGACCCGACATTCGCGGTCGTTGAGGTTCGATTGACGGGAGTACAACCTTAAGCTGCCTCACAAAGGGGCGACACCTGAACGTCCGCAAAGGCCGAAAAGGCGTCCCTCAGGCGGAAGGTCGGCAGGGACGTGTGTGTCGCTGAGCGCTCCACGACATTGTCAGGCCCGCGGGATTTTTTCTTTAACGCAACGACCACTGATCAAGCTTGAACATTCAATTCTATTCGCTTCACTACGTACCGCAACCCTTCGGTTGTTTCGAACCCAACAGCCGCCTTCCTCGCCGGGCAGGTTTGCTCTGAATGTGCAAGGATAGCCGTGCAAGTCGCACCTGTCTGCAGACTCTAGACAACCCAACGGGGAGGGGTAGATGAGCGAAAACGCCGAGACGCTATTCGTCGCTTCCGAGGACATTGCAACAGCGTTGGATCTGCTGGAGAGCATTGAGCTTGAGGTCGGGTTCGATAGCGACGATCCGGAGAGCATCGAGCAGGCGATCCTCGCCGTCGAGGAGGCGATCAATACGCGCCTGAGCGGCCACCGCGGTGATGCACGCATCGAATCAGCCATCCTCCGCGTGAAATTGGACTTCCGATGCGCGATCCTTGATCAGGCCTCGTCCAATGATGACGATGATCAGTCCATCAGCAGCGTCCACACCCTGCACTGAAATCTTCGGGCTTATGTCACGACGCCGGCCGGACTGTTTCAACCGATTTCCGGCGTCTGGCTGCCTCACACAGCGTGATGTTAATGGACGCGTTCGTGAATCATCGCCGCGGCCAGGCGGGGTTCATATCAATCGTCAACGTTGCGATCGGGCCAAGCTCTAGCTTCCCAGGCTTCGTCAGGTAGCGCGATAGGCTCTCCATATCACGGCCGTCCTTGACCGCGAGTATGTGATGCTCGTCGGACAAGAATGTGATGTAATCCTGCGCACCCTTTCCTCGTGCGCTCCAGCGCCGCAACTTCCATTGCTTACGGTGATATTTGACATTACATCCCGGATATCAGGGTCGCCCCGTGCCAAGCCGAGACAGGACGCGAGGCGCGGGTGTAGCGGGAACTGTCATTGGAAGTCGCTGCCCAGACGGTTGCATCCGAAAGGAGGGCGCCGGTCGCCGCCCCCGCTCCCGCATAGCCTCGCGCAACGCGAGTTGCGCGTCGGCTCGCGGCCCAGACTGTGTCAAAACATAACTTTGTACTGCTAAAATTATTCGTCGTGTACGGGGAGAGGCGAGATGAAGCGATTCGTTCAAGGCGAAGATCGTACGCAAAGTTTCCTCCTTCCCGAAGCGCTTGATGACTACGTGACAGACACCAATCCGGTACGCGTGGTGGATGTTTTTGTGGATGAGCTGGATCTTCACAAGCTCGGGTTTGAAGGCGTTGAGCCAGCGCTAACGGGTCGGCCTTCGTATCATCCGGGGGTGATGCTCAAAATCTACATCTACGGTTATCTGAACCGTATTCAATCCAGCCGTCGCCTTGAACGCGAGGCTCAGCGCAACGTCGAACTGATGTGGCTCACGAGTCGCCTGGCGCCGGACTTCAAGACCATTGCGCGGTTCCGTAAAGACAACGGCAAAGCGATCCGCAGCGTCTGTCGCCAGTTCGTCGTGCTATGCCAACGTCTGGACCTCTTCACCGAAGCGTTCGTGGCAATCGACGGGAGCAAGTTCAAGGCGGTGAACCATCGCGACCGCAACTTCACGAGCGCCAAACTCGAACGACGCATGCGCGACATCGAGTCAAGTATCGCCCGCTATCTCGAGGCGATGGACACGGCGGATCGTCAGGAGCCTGCCATCGCGAAGGCCAGAACAGAGCGATTGCAAGACAAGATTGCAGCCTTGAAGGAACAGATGCGAAGCCTCAAGGAGATCGAGGTCAGGCTGAAGGAAGCACCGGACGGACAGATATCGCTCACAGATCCGGATGCCCGTTCGATGAAGACCCGAGGAACCGGAGTCGTTGGCTACAACGTCCAGACGGCGGTTGACACGAAGCACCATCTGATCGTCGCGCACGTCGTTACCAATAACGGCATTGATCGTGATCAGTTGACGTCGATGGCGAAACTCGCCCGTACAGAGATGGGCATCGACAAGCTCACCGCGGTTGCGGATCGCGGCTACTACAAGAGCGAGGAGATACTCGCATGCCATGAGGCTGGAATAACCGTGTTCGTTCCGAAGACAGTGACGTCGAGCGCAACGGCAGATGGTCGCTTCGGCAAGGACGATTTCATCTACAACGCAAAGATGAACGAATATCGGTGCCCGGCAGGCGAGCGGCTCATCTGGCGATTCTCGACCGTTGAGCGCGGCCTGAAGATCAGTAAGTATTGGAGTTCGAATTGCCAGCAATGCCCGCTAAAGGAGCACTGCACGCCGGCCCTCAACGCCGCGTGGCACGCTGGGAGCACGAAGGGGTGCTCGAAGAGATGCAGAATCGACTTGACCATAACCCAGACATGATGCGGATCCGAAGAGAGACTGTCGAACACCCCTTCGGCACGCTCAAGGCGTGGATGGGTGCAACCCACTTCCTGACAAGAACGATTGAGCGGGTAAGTACCGAAATGAGCTTGCACGTGCTCGCGTACAACATGAAGCGGGTGATCAAGCTGCTCGGCGCAGAAATGGTGGTAAAGGTAATGCGAGCGTGAACCTGGCGGGGGTGGTCGAATCGCGGCAGTAGTTTCACGTATCTGTTTCAAGTAGCTTGATGTTTGTTTTCCCGCAGTTCACCGTCGAAACCTGTTCCAGGAGAAGGTCTCGTCTTTCCAGCAGCCACGCGTTTTGACACAGTCTGGGCCACAACCTGCCGTTCGGCGAGCAGGCAATTGTGCCTTTGGAACGACTGCATTACTCCGGTACCTGGCGGACGCGCTGCACGCACAAATCGGGCTTAGTCGCAGCGCCGGTGTCGCGTCGTCGTGTCTTTCATGGTTTTTTACTTGATTTGTGTCAACGCCCTCCACGATAACAACAAGAACATACGATAAACAGGCAAAGACGTTCGCCGTGAAATTCAAGCCGCCGTACGGTAGGCAACGAGTTGAGCAGATCGTGGAGGCGGATATGCCAGGCCAAACGCTGAAGGAAGCCAGTAAAGATGACCGCACAGAATCCAGGTCGCTACCCGCCACTCATCAGAGACCACGAGCCGAGCGCCGTGCGCTGGGCAAGAAGCTGCGCGAGCAGTGCCCGCGTGATTTGCATGGTGTGTGGAAGCCGGCCGCTGATCGTCCCGACCCGGTTCATCTTGTGGAGGTGTCGGACAAGAGACGTCTACCGCAGTTATTAGCGTTGCGCCATGGGCGCATGGCTCTGTCGCCGTTCACGTACTATCGGGGCGCTGCGCTGAACATGGCGCACGACCTGGCAGCGCTCCCCGCTACCGGTGTACGCGTCCAATGCTCCGGCGACGCCCACCTTGTCAACTTTGGCGGCTTTGCGACGGCGGAACGCAATATCATCTTCTCCATTAACGACCTGGACGAAACATTGCCCGGGCCCTGGGAGTGGGACCTGAAGCGCCTTGCCGCGAGCGTCATCATTGCCTCGCGCGACAACGGTCTCTCCAACGGCGCCGCAGAGGACGCTGCACTCGCCTGTGTCCGCTCATACCGCGAGCACATGAACGAGTACAGCGAGATGAACTCGCTCGACCTCTGGTATCACGCGATCGAGACCGAAGCGCTGATTGCCTCGCTGCCAGACCCGGCGATGCGCCGGCGTACAGTCCGGGCTATCGAAAAGGCACGCGAAAGCAGCCTGGCGGAAGATCTCTTTCCGAAGCTCGCAGCCGGCACCGGTCAGGAAGCGGCCATCCGTGAGCAGCCGCCGACGCTGTTTCATCCGCCGGAGCTGCCCCCGGGGAAAATCGACGCTCTTGCCAACGAGGCAATGGCAACGTACCGGGAAAGCCTGACGCCGGCTCACCGCATGCTGCTTGGTCGCTTCGACATCCTTGACGCTGCGATCAAGGTGGTTGGTGTCGGCAGTGTCGGCACCATCTGTTGGGTAGTGCTGCTGATGGAAGGCACAGGCACGCCGCTATTCCTTCAGGTCAAGGAGGCACGCGCTTCGGTCCTGGAGGCATACGCGGGCCGTAGCGTCTACGGCAATCATGGGCAGCGCGTCGTGAACGGGCATTGGCTCATGCAGCCCGCGAGCGACATCTTCCTCGGCTGGACCGCGGGCCCCGGCGGACATCACTTCTACGTGCGCCAGTTACGGGACGTGAAGGTCAAGCCTGCGGTCGAGAACTTCGGCAAGGTCGAAATGGCGATCTTCGCGGGCTGGTGTGGCCAGTCGCTTGCGCTCTCTCACGCTCGCTCGGGAGATCCGGCCGTGATCAGCGGCTACCTGGGCAAGAGCGATGCGTTCGACAAGACCATCGCCGCGTTTTCGGCCGCTTACGCCGACCAGAACGAAGCTGATCATGCCGCGCTCGTACGCGCGATTCGCGGCGGCAGGCTCGAAGCTACCGTCGAAGAGGCGGAATAAGGCGCGCGATGATGACGGGGACGTTGAGCAAGGTACGATATGGGAGACAGATTCAGCCACGACTGTTTGCGAAGGACCAGAGACGCCATTTGCTGCGTAGCACGGAACTTGTACGCGTGGATCATGGCCATCGTGTTCCTCGGGGGCTGCACGTCGCTTGGGCCGACAACGATTGTTGCCGACCGGTTTGACTATAGTACGGCGATTGCCGATTCATGGAAGCAGCAGATGCCAGGGCGTGGCAATGTTCGTTCACAGCGGCAGGGATAGGCCGATAGACGCATACGCGTTCGTGCACTACCGCGGGTATTGGTTCCGGGTGGATCAGGGCGACTTGCGAACCAAGCGTGCATTGGGTGCTTTGATGCTCCTTTTTTCATTGGCCAACACCGCGAGCAAGGAGCCCCTGCCGCTGATTACCATTCCCGCACAATGAATGTTTTCTTCAACGAGCGACAGCCACTCCAGACGCCGCGCTACGACGGTCCGATTCGACGTTGAAACCCGCATCAGATTGTCCCCGTTGTATCGTTGCATAAGGGTCCAGCGGCGCGACGTGGCAAATACGGATCAGAAGAAGGAAACGCGATCACGTCTGACGGGAGAAGCAATGTCGCACGTGCAGTGCAACAACTGGCAGACTGTCTCACACGGCTCCGCAAAGCCAGAATCGCCGTGCTTTTGGTGCTCCTCGTTATTTCCGTGTTCGGTGTTCCGTCCTGATTGGCATGATCTGGACGTATGCCTATAAGCTCGTTAACTTACGGGCTCCCCATGCGTTTGCCAGCACCGACGCGACGACTGCGTGCGGGCCTTGCTGATTACCGCCTTTTCCTTCTTTCTCTCAAGCGCCGTGTCCGCGATCGCAAGCATGTTCGCGGCCGCGAACTGGTAGTACCAGATGTCGAGCGTATCCATCGTGCTGAACTCGGCGATCTGCTCGCGGAACGTCGCACAGAGCGTGCGCGCAATGTCGCGCTGGTCGCTTTGCTTGAATCCGCGTTCGCGTGCCGAAATCACGAATGACGTCGCAAGTCGGCGGACGTCCCAGTCGAACGGTCCGGGCAGCGTCTCGTCGAAATCATTTGGTCCGAACAGAACGTGCCGCTCGGGGCTCGCGAAGAGCCCGAAGTTGGCAAGGTGCGCATCGCCGCTCAGTTGCACCGTGATCTCGGTACGCGGCAGCTTCGCGAGGTCGAAGGCCATCAGCGAAGCTGCACCGCGATAGAACGCAAACGGACTCGCCAGCATCCGCCCGTACCGGATCGGTATCAGGTTCGGCAGCCGGCCTTCGTTCGACTTCTCGAGCAGCGCAATCGGATCGCGCTCGACCAATGTGCATCTCGCGAGTTGCTCGCGCGGCACCCTTTGACGAGCGGCTTTCCTAACCTCAACACGCGACTCGCGCGCCCCTCGTCCTTCAAACAGCTTCGACATGTCTCCCGACGCCGTCACGCCTTGCGCGACCATATACCTCACACAGCGGCTTCATCAGCTGTCTTCGGCATAAAGGCCACCTTTTGCGATCGTGGTGATGTCATCTCAGCTTCATGCCTTCGTATCGTGCTCAATCGCAGCCGGCGGCTGCGCGACGCGCAATGCCTCGACCGCCTCGTCCACCGTGGAAAAGCTCCGGTGGCGCGACGGGGTGGCGCCAAGTGCACGATAGCGGCTAAATTCGGCGCGGACGCCTTCGGGAATCGCGATCGACGCGAACCCCACTCCGCGCCGTTCGAGCTCCTCGCGCAGCTGCAACAGCATCTTGACGGCCGTGTAGTCGACGTTGTTGATCTGAGTCGCGTCGATCACCAACCAGCTCATGGGCGGATCGGTCTGCTCGACGATTCTCAGGACCTCTTCCATGAACCGCCCCGCATTCGCGTAAAAGAGGTCGGCCTCGAATCGATAGACCACGATCCCCGGCGCCGCAAGGACGTTGGGCACGACGTCATGGGGCACCCAATGTCCGCTCTTTGCTCGCGTCAGCACACGCGTACGCAGCCGGTAGCTGTACCGCGTGTGTGCAATCATCGACAGGATGACCGCAGCGATGATGCCGTGCATGACGTCGACGAATACGACGATGCCCGCCGTGAGCAACGCGACCAGGAATTCGTCGCGCTGCATGTGGAACAGTTCGGTCATGCCCTTCACGTCGATCAGCTTCATGCCGATCAGGAAGACAATCGCCGAAAGCACAGCGGCCGGCAGGAAGCTGAGCGGCCGAGTCAGAAAAAGCAGCACGAGCAGCACGATCACGGCGGTGGTCAGGTGGGCGACCTGGGTGCGTCCGCCTGCTTCGTCGACCATCTCCGTCTTGGTCGGACTGCCGTTCACGACAAACGTGCTCGTCAGCGCCGCCGCGGCGTTCGCCGCCGCGAGGCCGACGATGTCGAGGTTGTCGTCGCCGCGTTCGTTGTAGCGGTTCGCGTAGGCGCGCGCGGTGGCCGCGCTCTGCGCGATGATGACGATGAAGCACGAGGCGGCCGTAGCCAGCACCTGATCCATGTCCGCGAGCCGCAGCGGCGGCAGGGTGAGCGACGGCAATCCCCCCGGCACCTCGCCGATCACGGTGATGCCGTGCCGAGCGAAGCCGAACGCCGCGCTGGCCGCTATCGTGCCGACGACGGCGATCAGCGCCCCCGGGGCGCGCGGCACAAAACGCTCGCATCCGACGATCACGGCGAGCACCGTCACCGAAAGCGCCGTCGTGCCGTAGCTCAACCCGCCTGCACGCTGGAATACGGATACGAGTTGCATCAGCGGTCCGTGTCCGTGCTTCTCGAGTCCGATGAGCCCGGCGAGCTCTCCGATGGCGACCTGCACCCCCACGCCGGTCAAGAAGCCGATCAGCGCGCTGCGCGACAGGAAGTCGGCGAGAAAGCCGAGGCGGAAGACGCGCGCGAGCGCGAGCATGATCGCCACGACGAGTGCGACGGTGCTGGTCAGTGCGACGTAGTCCTTGCTGCCGAGTGCGGCCACGGTTGTCAGCGTGCCGGCAAGGATCGCGGCGGTCGCCGAGTCCCCCCCGACGACGAGGTGCCGCGACGCGCCGAGCAGCGCAAATGCGACAAGCGGCAGCAGGATCGTGTAAAGGCCTGTGACGGTCGGCGTGCCGGCGATCTTCGTGTAGCCCATCACTTCGGGAATGCCCAGGGCTGCGAGTGTGATGCCCGCGACGATGTCGTGCGGCAACTGTGAGCGGTTGAACGGCAGCAGCCCATGCAGGAAGGGCAGGCGGGGAACGGCCGCATCGGCCGAAACAGCCGGCTTCATGGCGTCACCTTCGCGTGCAGCGTGAGTTTGTCGACGATGGCGCTTGCCACCAGGTCGTTTGCGATCACAACCTCGGAGGCGCCGGCGGTCTTCAGCAGCGTCTTTCTCAATTCGTTCTCGCCGGGCACGATAATCGTCAGCGACCGGTTCATCGTGCGCGCCATCAGCGTGATCGCGAGGTTGTCGTTCGCGTCGGGCGACGTCACGATCATGGCTTTTGCCCGTTCGAGCTTCGCGTGTCGCAGCATGTCGTCGAGGGCGTGTCGCGCGCCGAGCAGGACGAGGTGGCCGCGGTCCGCCGCCCGGTGGGCGACCGCCTGATCCGCGGCGAGAACGAGAACGGGTTCACCCGCCGCCCGCAAGCGCTCTGCGATCGTCTCGCCGAGCGAGCGGAAACCGACCACGACGACATGATCGGAAAGTTGCTCGAGTTTCCGTTCCATAGCTCTATTCTCCCGATAGATCATCACGTCGTCACCCGAAAGCAGCCCCGTCAGCATAGAAATGGCGAGGGCTGCGACCAGCATGGTCGCCAGCATGGCTGCGAGCATGAAGAACTTTTGGCGCTCGTCAAAATCGGAAAAATCGCCGAGCGTGGTGACAAGGTTCACGCCGTCCCACAGCGCATGAAACATTTTCGTCGCCAGCGGCACATTCGAGTTATCAAGCAGCGTCAGCCCCGTGGTGACTATCAGCAGCAGTAGAAGAAGCAGGGCGAGCGCATGGCGGGCGCGGTGCCGCCATTCGCGTACACGCAATGCACCGATACGAGGTTCATCCACACGGTAGATCTGCATCTCTCCTCCAGGCTGCCATCAAGGAAAATCCCAGCAAAGCGCCGGCGTCAATTGAACTTGGCGCGTGCAGGATTTCGCTGGTTGGCGGACGCAGTCTCGGACGGGATTGGCCGACGGGCTCACGAGTGCCGCTGACTGCGGGGGCCGCCAACGGCGCCACCCGGGTAGTCATTCATCGGAAAATCGGGCGTCTTGCATGACACGCTGAGCATAGGTTCGCAGCCTGACCATCCTCCAAAGCTTTTTTTATGACACCGCTAATTGCCGCCGGGTGAGTTGATGCAGATCAAAGCTGTCCAGATGGCATTACTAAGGAATTCGGAAACAGATGCCACTGAGGATCCGGAATCTCCTCGGCACGCGGCCAATGCCGGTCATTGAGCCCAGCGTTAAGCCCGCCACTCGAACGTCGGCTCCATTCGACTAACGGACGCTTGAAGACGCGATCATCGCTATTCAGCTAACCGAGAAGTCTCGATGCCGTCCGGACGATTTCCGCGACGAACACTTTGACCATTGGGTGGTTGCGCTCGCCGCGGCGATAAGCGACGTAGATTTTGCGGCGAACCCTCTGGCCTCAGCTTTACCCATGCCACGCCGGCGGCGATCGTCACATCCTGAGTCCGGGGACGATTGACACCGAGCAGCCGGAGGCCACCATCGCTTCGATCATCTCGGATCCCCGGCATTTGGCGTTGGTCCGAGGCTCGTATCCGGCGCGGCGGCATAAATCGGCGACGTAACTTCCCAAGGGCCCCGCCCTCGATTCGATTGCCCAGGTTTCGTGCCTGAGATCGGCCAGACTAAGCGACGGCTTTTTGCTCAGCGGATGGTCAGTCGATACGGTCACGTACCACACATCCTCGGCCAGCGGCACAACCGCGACGTTTTCCCGATTATCGCCCGCCACGATTGAGAGATCGTCAATCAAGGCGACATCCGTTCTCCATGACCGCAGTGCCGCCACCCCGTCAATCGCCTCCAATTCCTCAATTGCGATCTCCAGCCGCGGAAACGCGAGCTGCAGCGCCTTTACCGTGTCAGGGAGTACAACCGATGCGATCGACGGAAATGCGGCGACGCGCAACTCGCCGGCTATCTCACGCCGAAGCTCTGCCATTTCCGGGCGAGCCTCGTCCAGCACAACCATCATCCGCTCGCCGTACCCCACCAGCGCCTGGCCGGCGGGAGTAAGCCTGACCCTGCGGCCGGAGCGCTCCGTAAGCGTGACGCCGGCCTCCTCTTCCAGTTGTGCGATCTGCTGTGACACCGCAGAGGGCGTCAGAGTCACCGACGATATCTCCCGTCCGTCGTAGTCCGCTAGCCGCCATTCGCGCGATGAGGCTGTGGCCGTCGGCGAAGGGTCGCGGGCTGCCAACTGCAATCATTCAAACGCGCCGTCGCACGGACACTCAAACGTCTGAAACACATCATTAAGAAACCAGCCAGGTAGCGACCCAGCAGCGTGCAGTAGTTGATCCGGTGTATCTCCGCCGGCGACTGCCATTGTCATATTGGACCTAAGTCCTATTGCGCAACGCTCGACTATGCCAAATATTGTTGGCATGACGAGGGACCAGGAGCCCGGTTGCATCAGATTAATTGAAATTCCCGCGTCGCCAGACGAAGAGCCGTCGTCCGCCTCCGGTTCGAATTTCACCAGCGTGACCGGCGCTGCAATCCTCGCCTCGCAATCCAATCGCCTACTTCCAGGCGGTTGAACCGCCTGCGATAACCGGCCACACGAATTCCTCCATCCGTCTGCTTCGCGTTGCATGGTTTTCCGACGAAACTAACGACCAGAATCCACCATGTCGTGCTCCCAACATACCCTACCCATCGATTGCCTGTCACGTCGGCTAGTTACCAGACGTAGTGAATTCGACCTTAACCCTTCATGGAGGTGATCATGCGCAGGAGATCTTTTCTGAGCACAGGTGTGGCTACGCTGACGGTCGTGGGACTGGCGCTG
Source organism: Paraburkholderia sp. A3BS-1L (assembly GCF_051125215.1). Lineage (NCBI taxonomy): Bacteria > Pseudomonadati > Pseudomonadota > Betaproteobacteria > Burkholderiales > Burkholderiaceae > Paraburkholderia > Paraburkholderia sp. A3BS-1L. Next base: position 383,179 of record NZ_CP120446.1, read on the forward strand.
AGCACAGTCCCGACGATGATGACTGAAGCCGTTGCCGCAGAGTCCGATGCAGCGAAACGCCACGCAATCGATGCTGAGGTCAACGAGACACTGTCGCGGCTGTTCAAGACCGTCAAAGGCTCAAAGGAGCTTGCCGCCAAGGCGAACGGCGTACTCGTATTTCCGTCCGTGATTAAGGCCGGGTTCGTCGCCGGTGGGGAATACGGTAAAGGCGCTTTGCGGGTAGGCGGAAAAACGGTCGGCTACTACAGCACGGCGGCGGGTTCATTCGGCCTGCAGGCAGGCGCTCAATCTAAGGCCGTCATTTTCCTGTTCATGACGCACGATGCGCTTAACAGGTTCCGCAATTCGAAAGGCTGGTCAGTCGGTGGCGAAGGATCCGTTGCGCTGTTGAAGGTTGGAGCGAATGGCGAGATTGATACGACAACGGCCACCGCCCCCGTCGAAGCCATCGTGCTCACAAATGCAGGTCTGATGGGAGACGTGTCTCTGGCTGGCACCAAGATTTCCCGACTGAAGATTTGAAGTCCTTTGCACTCGTACCTTGCTGGGAGCGTGCGCGACGTAGCCGCTTGTCCCATATTCGACCGATACACCGCCGCTGGCTCTCGTGCCCGCAACTCAGGCGGGAGTGCAGGATCAACGAGGGCGCTTCCGCGAGATCTATTGCCCGGTCCTGAAAGCTCGCGGCCCCGGATTGCCCGATTACCGCCCCTGAGAAGACGCGCTGACCCGCGTCGGCATCGAGCCCCCCGGCACTGGCAAGCCCGTCGCCCTGGGTACCTCTCAGCGACACCTCATCGCCGCGGTTGTACAGGGCATCGGCTATGACTGTTTCAAGCCACGGCTCAATTCACCGGACACGGTTCTGACGCATCAAGAAGCTCTCGCGTGTCGATGCACGAAACGACAGCCAGGTCATCTTCTACGATGAGATCGTACCGGGAAGCTCGCTTCTTGCTTACGTCGATGCGGATCACTGGGCGTTGGCGGTACCGGTTGCCCGGATGCATCCAACGATCGGGGCGCTCTTTGTGACAGCGAATGCCTACCCGCGTGAGGCTCTGCTTGAGGCTATCTTGCGGTACGTGGAGGAGGATCTATCGGGCGCATCGAATTGATTCCCCCGCGCGGACAACCGTTATGCACTCGTACGCGGCCGTCGAAACAGCACAAGCCGAGCGGCTGAAATGGGTCGGTAACACACACTCCCGATACTCAGCGCTAGCACCGGCCGACGGCGACTTGCGAGCGTCAGCAAAGTGACCTGCAGCGGCCACGTGGCCTTTGATATCGAAGGTCCGCTCAGGCCGATGAAGGAACGTTCGTCTTCGACAATCGGGTGACCGGTTACAGAGTGGAGCCGACGGCGGAACGTCCCACCGACGACGCATGTGAACAGCGGTTTGTCGCCGATACCTGCCGGAGGTTGGCAACTGGTTGCTAGTTTTCCGAGGTCGCTGAATTTGTCTGCAAGTCAGGTCTAGAGCGGGTTTCGGGTCGACGGCGCCTGATCGGGTAGAGTCCAGATTTCTGGATGCAGCGAATGACCGCAAGCCCATGCTGGCAAGGGATTCCAACGAAATTGAGCGAGGAGCAGTTCGAGCAGTTTGTCTTGCCGCGTCTGGGCCGTGGCCGTCGCGGTCCTTCCCCCACGCTGCCCTTGCACAAGCTCTTCAACTACATCCTCCAAGCGCTGTACATGGGATGCCAATGGAAGATGCTGCCGATCGAGAGGAATGCAGAAGGTCGTGCCGAAATTCACTACACGCGCATCTACCGTGCGATGCGGCGCTGGCATGCAGATGGCAGCATCGGGCGGATCTTTTCGGGTTCGGTACATCAACTTCATCAGGACCGTTTGCTCGACCTTTCAGTCATCCACGGCGACGGCACCACGACTGCGGCAAAAAAAGGCGGCGACAATCTCGGCTACAGCGGACACAAACATCTCAAGGGCGACAAGGTCGTTGCGTTCTGCGATCGCAACTGCAACATCATCGCGCCATTCGTATGCGCGCCGGGCAACCGCAATGAATCGCCACTGTTGCGCGACGCGCTGCCCGGACTCACCGAAATGGCTCGCGCCATTGGCGCTGACCCGTACGGTTCAACCGTCAGTCTGGATGGCGTCTACGATTGCCGGGCGAACTGCAAGGCGATCTTCAATCGCGGCATGACCCCGAATATCCCCGAGAACCCGCGTGGCCGCAAGACTCCCGTTGTGCGCCCGCTTGTTCTCAAACACGAAAACGCGCAACCAGTTGAGAGAAAGAAAATAGAGAAAGAACACCTGAAAATAGCCTGATTTTCCATACGCGTCCTCCGCATAGGCTGCCAGTCCCCCTTCGCGCTGGTTGAGAATGCCAGCCTGGGCGAAACCGTAAGCGATTGCCATCGAACCGATCGCCGTGACGACCCAGGACAGGAGCGAGACCGCTCCGACCTTGGCCATATTGGTCGGCAGCATGATGATGCCGGACCCCATCATGTTCACAGCGACGATAAACGTCAGCTGGACAACGTTAATTTTCTGCTGCTTCTCCGCCATGGCTGTCACCTTCTCACCTGAAGATTGCGTTTAGTCACCTACTCATGGACTACATACGTGTAGAACTGGATGCGCCCATTCACTTTTTCCTGAAACACGCCCTGAACCTCATAGTTGAAACCTGGAAACCGGTTGAACGATTCCTCAAATGCGAGAAAGTAGTCGAGCATGGGTTTCGCCCGATCATCCCAACGCTCTCCCGGCAAGACGACGCCGATACCGGGCGGATAAATGAGCGCCAGGGTTGCCGAGATGCGGTTATGGACTCTTTCGAGCGGCACATAATCGACGTCGTTTGCCACCAGCGCTTCATAGGCATCCTCCGCGGACATCGCCGGCTCGGGAAAGCTGGATGCACGGAAGCACAGCCGCTGGAGTTCCTTCACGTTTGCATTGCGGTAAAAGCCGTGCATTTCGTTGCAGATCTTGCGCAGCGTGTATCCGGCATACCGTTCGTGATGTGCCGAATAGAGTGAGGGAAGCACGTCCTCGAGCGCCGCGTCTTCGTTCCACAGGCGCTTGAAGCGCACCAGCCTCGCGATCAGCGTATTGAGCTTGCTTTCGTCTTCAGCGGGGGTCATCAGGAAGAGAATGCTGTTGAGGTCGCATTTCTCCGGGACAATGCCTTCCTCGCGCAGATAATTCGCCACTACCGTGGCTGGAACGCCAAAGTCGAGATACTCGCCGGTTGCGCGATCGATGCCGGGGGTGAGCAGTGTGAGCTTGTTAGGGTCCACCATGGCGTATCCGTCTGCGTAACCTTGATAGCCATGCCACTTCGCTTCCGGATGGAAAGTCCAGCATTGCTGTTCGCGTTTGATCACATCCGTAGGTATGTCTTCCCACGGGACATCAATAAGGTCACCGGTATGTGGCGAATTGCGCACGGTGACGGTATCTGGCACAAACGGGTCGAAGAACCACTGCTCGTCGGCGTTGCTCGAAGTCGACTCGAAATGCCGGCAGAACTGCCGGAATTTCTTGCGCGCTTCTACCGCGAGATCGATGCAACTATCCCACAGGACTTCGCCGGCTTTTCCCTCATGCACCTTCGCGTTCACCTCGATCGAGGCGAAGAGGGGATAGAAGGGCGAGGTCGACGCATGGATCAGAAATGACTCGTTAAAGCGCTTGTGATTGATATAGCGCTTCTGGCCGCGCAGGTGTTCGTCGCGCTTGTGAATCTGCGATGCCTGCGAAAAACCTGCGCCCTGCTTGTGGACGGACTGCGTCGAGAACAGACCCGGCATGTCAGCCGTCAGCGTCTCGAGACGCATTGGACTGTGATCCTTGAAGAGGGGGTGGAAGGCGTTATAGCCGATCCACGCCTCATCCCAGAGGACGTACTCGCAAAGATGGCTGATTTTTTCCATGACCTTGCGAACGTTGTATATCGTCCCGTCGTATGTGGCGAGCTGGATGCACGCGAGTCTGAACGGACGTTCTGCGCGCCACCGGTCGCGGTCCTCTACCAGCGGGTGGTTGCGGATCTGTTCGCGAAGCCAGGTCTCATCCCAGGCGTCCCAGTCGACCGCGCCGATCATACCGAAGGCGTTTCGTGCCGTTGGCAGAAAGACAGGAATCGCGCCGGCCTGAACGAGCGCCCCCTGATGCAGGGACTTGTGATTGTTCCTGTCGAACAACACAAGGTCGTCCCGTCTCAGGACGGCACCCGCAACTATCTTGTTGGAAGTGCTGGTCCCGTTCAGCACGAAGTACGTACGGTCCGCGCCAAACACCTTCGCTGCATGAGCCTCCGCTTCAGCCGCCGGTCCTTCGTGGATGAGCAGATCGCCGAGATCGACATCGGCATTGCACAGGTCATTGCGGAAAATGCCTTCGCCGAAGTGCCTGAAGAACAACTGGCCCGCGGGCGACTTGCGATAGAACTGGCCACCCTGATGTCCGGGGCAGTCGAACGCGATGTTGGCTTCCGCATCATAAGCCAGCAGACCGCCGAAGAACGGCGGAAGCAGCGTTTGTCCGTAACGAATCAGTGCCGCGATCACCTGGCGCGTGTAGTAGGCGGGCGTTTGCTGACCCAGGTAGATGTAGCCGCTGACTTCGCCCAGTTCCTGCATGGTGGCAAGGTCGCCAATGCGATGGGAATCGGCAAGCCCCCACATCGGCATCTGGAATCCGCGCTCTCGCACCTTGCGGGCCATTTGCCGTGCCGATTCGCGGCGAGCGCCGTCAATCATCGCGATGTAGGTGCCGACGTCCGCATCCTCGTCGACGTCGCGTTCGAACGTTTCCGTCACCTCGACGGTGTAGCCTTCTGCGCGCAAGAGATCGATCAACTCGTTTGCCTGAACATTGCTGTTGCCAACAATCGCGACGATCTTAAGTAACTTTTGATAGGGAATTGGGACTGTCGGTGCTTTAACCGAACGAGGAATCATCATCCATCTCCTGATGATTGGGATTGCGAATATATGGGTCAGAAGGACTATTGCGCCGCAGGGTTCGCAGGTCTCGCAGACGCGCTCCGCGGCCACTACGTCATCAGGCTAGTGACGGAAATCCCCGACAGATTGACTCAAATCAGAAGATCAATTGGCGATGGGTGGAAAGGTTTTCCACTGAGACACGCCCAACGAAAGTGAGCGTCCGATCTGGGTTCACGAACTAGCCGCAAGACCCGGGGCTAGCGCATGTTGATTGATTGGTATAGCGCGTCAGCGCTCGGGTGGTGGTCCGTCTGATGTCACGCGCACTCGCGCCGGCCAGTATGCAGCCGCCCGCCGAGGCGGCGAACGCGCACCCCAGCTATGACCGCATCCCCCGCCAGATAACGCCTGAGGGCAACGTGCTCCGCGTGACTGGCCGCAGTGCACCTGTGGCGACGGAGCGCTGATGCTGACCGAGCGATATCGCGGATACGACCTATGGGGTCACCCCATTGAGCAGCAGGGGGGCATCCTTGAGCCAGAGCGATTCGCCTCGAGCGGCACCGTAACCCGGGCGGGCAAACTGGTCGTCGCTTCCGACGTGCTCGGCATCGTCGACGAAGAAGTGATCGCACAGCAGATGGGCCTTGACTGGGCGCGCGCCTGGGTGGACAGCCACAGCTGACAGGCAGAAATATTAGTTTTCTCGCCACTTGCGATAACGTCCTGCCGGTCGCGCTTGAACGATACTGCGCAAAAAGCGGCCACCCGGGCGGGTAGCCGACCTCAAGTTCATCGCGCCCGCGCCCGGCTACAGTCCGTTCTGCCAAGCGTAAAAGGCAATGGCCGGTCGATGGCGCTACGGTTCAGCTGTTGGCATGAGATCTGGCTCGTATCGAACAACTCCAGAATGCCGGACGCCTCGACAAGCTTCTGGGCGCGCGTATCTGTCCCGCTCGCAGCGTAACGGTCCGGAGCGAGAAGATCCTGCTGCTGCTCAATGGCGTGGCCCCACAGCGCGTATCCTTTGGATGTCTCATGCTCCATGAGTAGCTCCGGCAATCCGTCTGCGAGCAACCGCGTTGAAGGGACAAGTTTCAGTACGGACAGGCATCTGCGACGCGCCATCGAAGGCCGGCTGACACTGAGTCGCGGCTCGCGTAGTGGATACGGAGAGCCGCCAGACGTGTTGTTCAGTGGCGGAACGCCTGCGAAAAAGCGGAATCTCATCTCTGCCTTCGCGAAAGCCCCCACGATCTGCCGCGACCGCCTCACCCCGTCACGGCGCAGATCGCTGGAAGTCGTCGACACTGAGAACGTGACGCAGGCTGTCGCGCATGGTGGTGACCGCAGGCCATCTGACGGAATGGGTTTGGAACCGGCGACGAGCTTATTTTGAACCACGTGAACCGGGATCAATGTGGCGGCTCCGTTAAACGGATGCCACGGTCAATCCTGCACGGAAGTCGCGCAGCATTGACCGCAACCTTTAGTGGACACGTGCCGCAAGGGCCGTGGACGGTAGTCCCACCCGCGACATGCACGAGTGTCATGCGCACGGGTAGTGTGCTCACGAACCTGCTACAACGGGCATTGCGTCGACTTCGGGCAGCCCGTTGTATGGCTGCACTGCTCGAAGACCAGCTCCCGGTACGGCTTGCCACCATTGCCCGTGAGACGCTGTGGCCCGTAGATCCTGTTCACCACAACGACGCGCTGCGTGAGCCTGCACGGATACAGCTGCTGGGTGGATTCCATGATCAGGTTCTGCGGTCGCTCAAGTGCGCCGGTCATTGCATGTGCTGGCCACCGTTGATGGGGATATTCGCCCCGGTGACGAAGCTTGCGTCGTCCGAGCACAGGAACAGCACGAGCGCGGCGACTTCATCCGGATTGCCGAGGCGGCCCATCGGGATCTGCGGGATGATCTTCGTATCGAGAATCTCCTGTGGAATGGCGGTGACCATCTTCGTCGCGAGGTAGCCCGGCGAGATCGTATTCACCGTCACCCCCTTTCGGGCGACTTCCAGCGCGAGCGCCTTCGTGAAGCCGTGCATGCCAGCCTTTGCCGCCGAATAGTTCGTCTGGCCCACGGCGCCCTTGGAGCCGTTCACCGACGAGATGTTGATGATGCGGCCCCACGCACGCTCGACCATGCCGTCGCACAGTCGCTTTGAGATGTTGAAGATCGAGTCCAGGTTCGTGCGCAGGACCGCATCCCAATTGACCTTGTCCATCTTCTTGAAGGTCATGTCGCGCGTGATGCCAGCGTTATTGACCAGAATGTCGACGGGCCCGACTTCATCCTTGATCTTCTGTGCGCCGCGCTGGCACGAGTCGTAGTCGGCAACATCGATGGAATACGCATGGAATTCGCGGCCCGTCTCCTGCTTTCTGGCCAGCTAGTCCTTTGCGCCTGCGTTGTCCGGCGAGTGCGTGACGACGACCTTGTAGCCCGCGTCGTACAACCGTACGCTGATGGCCTCACCGAGACCGCCCATTCCGCCTGTTACCAATGCAATACGATTAGTCATGCTATCTATCCGCGAGAAAAGAGTTAAAAAGATCAGGTGGTGCCTGGTCAGGGGCACCCCTTCTGGTCTGGTCCGCGCTCCTCGCACACCGGGCGAAGTTCACGCGGGCAAGATCGCGCGGCTTATAGTGTCCGTCTAGTGATGCGCGAAACTTGTCCGGTTTGCGGCCTGTGCACAGTGTGTCGTGCCCTGCGGGCAAACCGTATTACTTTCGAACAGCTTGATTGCGCTGGTTTGCGCTTGGTAACCCTTAGTTGAGCTCAAGCGCGAGCGCCACACCCATGCCGCCGCCGGTGCACAGCGACGCCAGGCCACGCTTCGCATCGCAGCGCTGCATCTCGTGCAGCAGCGTCACCAGAATGCGGCAGCCCGATGCACCAATCGGGTGACCGATCGCAAGCGCTCCGCCGTTCACGTTGATCTTCGACGTGTCCCAGCCCATCTGCTTGTTCACGGCCAGCGCCTGCGCCGCGAACGCCTCATTGATCTCCATGAGATCGAGGTCGCTAGCCGACCAGCCCGCGCGCTCCAGCGCTCGCTTCGATGCCGGCACCGGGCCCATGCCCATCACCTTCGGATCCACGCCGCCCGCCGCATACGCCTTGATGCGCGCAAGCGGGTTGTGGTGCAAATAGCGACCTACGAATCGGTTAGAGTGGCGGGCTGAGCAATTTTAGGGCTCGGTATGAGCAAACTGAAGAATCTGGACGGGCTGTTCGCTGGCCGTCACTTTGACCGCGACGTGATCATTCTTTGTGTGCGATGATATCTGCGCTACAAACTCAGCCTGCGCGATCTCGTCGAGATGATGGCTGAGCGAGGGTTGTCGCTTGCCCACACGACGATCCTGCGCTGGGTGCGGCGCTATACGCCTGAGTTCGTCAAGCGCTGGAACCACTTCGCCATGTCTGCGGGGCGGTCCTGGCGGGTTGACGAGACGTATCTCAAGATCCGGGGCAAATGGGTTTATCTATATCGGGCGGTGGATCGGAGCGGCCAGACGGTAGACTTCATGCTCAGGGCAAAGCGCGATGTGGCTGCAGCGAAGGCCTTTTTCAGCAAGGCAATCAAGCATCAGGGCCGACCACCGGAGACGGACACGCTTGATGGGTATGCCGCGTCGCATCGAGCCGTGCGTGAGATGAAAATTGATGGCCTGCTTCCCGAGGGCACGAAGGAGCGCTCTTCGAAGTACCTCAACAACCTGATCGAGCAGGACCATCGCCACATCAAGTCCAGAACGAACGTGATGCTCGGGTTCAAACGTTTCAGAACTGCCGCGACCACGATATCAGGCATCGAGTTGATGCATCGCATTCGCAAGGGGCAGTTCGACCTATCCGCTCTCGCGCTTGAGGACATCACTGCTTCCTCTGTCTGGAGCGCTGTCCTTTTCAATCGATAAGGTATCCATATTTGTAAGAGACATCGCGGACTCGCCATCTATTTGCACCAGATCCCTGAAACACGTCATCGCGCAGAGTTCGTGAAGCGTTGATAGATGGACTACCACTTGCCCTCAGGAGATCATGCGCGGCGCCGACACATTCACCGAGAGTCTGTTTTTCATGCGCAAGCTGGACGACTTCGTCCCCAAGTCGCATCCGTTGCGTTCGATACGGGTGATGGTAAACGAAGCGCTGGCGAAGATGGATCGACTGTTCGCCCAGATGTATGAAGCGGACATAAAGGGCGGGCGGCCGAGCATCGCGCCAGAGAAGTTGCTGCGAGCCATGCTGATTCAGATGCTTTTCAGCATCCGCTCCGAGCGCCAACCCATGGAGCAAGTCCAGTACAACCTCTTGTTTCGCTGGTTCATCGGCCTGGCAATGGATGACGAGGTGTGGGTTCCCACGGTCTTTACGAAGAACCGCGAGCGATTGATCAAGCACGATGCGGTCATCGAATTCTTCAACGAAGTGGTGGCCATTGCCGAGAAGAAGTGCCTGCTCTCGGGTGAGCATTTCAGCGTGGACGGCACGCTGATCCAGGCGTGGGCCGGACATAAGAGCTTTGTACGCAAGAACGGTGACGATCAGGACAACGATGGTGGCGGCGCGGGCGACTTCAAGGGCGAGAAACGCAGCAACGTGACACATCAGTCGAGGACCGACCCGGATGCGCAGCTCTATCGCAAAGGCAAGACGGCCAGCGAATTGCGGTACATGGGTCATACGCTGACCGATAACCGGCACGGCCTGGTGGTCAACGCGCGCGTGACACGCGCCGACGGGCATGCCGAGCGTGAAGCGGCCAAGATCATGATCCACGACGCACGGCAAGCGGTAGAGGATCCGAACGTAGAGATTACGTTGGGTGCAGACAAGGGATACGATGCCCAAGAATTCATCGAGGCGTGCCAGCAGATGAAGGTCATACCGCACGTTGCGCAAAACACTTCGGGGCGGCGTTCGGCAGTGCCCGATCCGATTGCCTCGAGCGCGGGCTACGCCATTTCGCAGCAAAAGCGCAAGTTGATCGAACAAGGTTTCGGCTGCGCCAAGACCGTGGGGCGCATGCGCCAGGTGATGGTGCGCGGCTTGAAGAAGGTGGACCAGATGTTCGTGTTGAACATGGCGGCGTACAACCTGGTGCGCATGCGATCGTTGGGACAAATCCGTCCATAGCAGCGCGAAGCGTGGAAACGAGGACAGAAATGGGCCTCAACCCACCGAAAAAATGTTGAATTCGCGTTGAAATTGCACATTGCGAAAAATTTAGCGGCGGCAGGCGTGTAAATCGAGGAAGGCCGCTTCCGTCGCGGGTGTATTTCCGCAACCTGCTAAGCTGCATTGCACGGACCTTCTTTTCACCGAGCGGAGGCACGTCATTAGCAGGCGTGCGTTGTTGAGAGTAATGCTGCATGCCAGCGTTGCTGGTCGGCATACGCGTTTCGCTTTCGAAAGCGCCGGTCGTAGAGCACATTAAATGTGTCAACAGGTCATCAGACTGCGTCGCAGGCATACGAAGCTCCAAGTGCTACGATTTAGCGACGCTCCACGATCGAAATTATGAGGAAGCCCTCCTCCCTAGGGGCTGTTTACATTCGATGAAATGTGTTTACATCTTGTCTTTTGCGCGAGCAGGCCAAGATGATTCGAACGTTATTGAGCGATGAAGTATGGGCACGAATCGAATCCGTCTTGCCGGGCAAGGAAGGCGATCCAGGGCGAACGGCGACCGACAATCGTTGGTTTGTCGAAGCTGTCCTCTGGATCGGCCGGACCGGCTGCCCGTGGCGCGATTTGCCGAAGGCGTTCGGCCGATGGCATACGGTGTACATGCGTTTCTCCCGGTGGCGTCGCAAGGGTGTGTGGGAAACCGTGATCCACGCTGTGGCCGACGAAACCGAGATCAAGCATGTGTTGATCGATTCGACCATCGTGCGCGCGCACCAGCATTCGTCCGGAGCTCGAAAAAAAACGGTCCGCAAGCGCTCGGTCGCTCGCGAGGTGGATTGACCACCAAGTTGCACCTGGCTGTCGATGACGCCGGACGCCCCCTGCGGTTGATTGCCACCGAGGGACAAGTTTCCGATATTACGTGCGCGAATGAACTGGTTGAGCATTTGCGCACCGGTGCGGTCATCGCTGACAAGGGCTACGACTCGAACGCCTTTGTGGAAAGTATCCGCACTACGCGTGCGAAGGCCGTAATCCCGCCGCGTTCGAACCGGAAGACCAAGCGTCGCTATAGCCGCGTGCTGTATCGGACTCGGAACATCGTCGAACGCTTTTTCAGTCGCATCAAACATTTTCGTCGTGTCGCCACTCGCTACGACAAGCTCGCAGGGAACTATCTCGCCTTCGCTTCGCTTGCCTGTGCCTTTGGACCGCTCGTGAGAATGTGAACAGAACCTAGAGGGAGCGCAAACTGAAGCTTCAAACATGGCAGCGATTGATGGGGTGATCGTTGCATCACAGGGTACAGAGGCGGCAATTCGCCACCAAGATTTCGACCAGAATGTATCCGAGAATTGACCACTATTTATCCGATTCCTAATTTCATGTGATTGAAACTTATGCGTAAAAAACAGGTACATTTTCCACTCAGCACACCTCTGAGACACTCGAAGAAGACAATCGCTTCAGTGGCGGATGGGTAGTCGAATCTTCGATTAACGGGAAAATTTTGGTAGTTTCAGGGGTTCTGGTGCAAATATGTGAATGGGTTGAGAAATTTCATATAGGTAGGATACCTTATCAATTGAACGGGACTGCATTCCATATAGCAGGCGCAGCGACATCATTAAGGCCGAGCTTCGCGAGATCGAACTACCCCTTGCGAATGCGATGCGTCAACTCGATGCCTGAAATCGTGGCCGCGGCGCTCCTGAATCGCTAGAATCCAAGCATCACGTTCGTTCTGGATTTGATGTGGCGATGGTCCTGCTCGATCACGTTGTTCAGATATTTAGATAACCGAACCTTCGTGTCTTCTGGAAACAGACCATCGGCCTTCATCTCGCGCACCGCGCGGTGGGAGGCAGCGTAGCCATCGAGCGTAATGGTCTCCGGCGACTGGCCTTGATGCTTGATGGCCTTGCTGAAAAAGGCTTTGGCCGCGGCCACGTCGCGCCTCGCCCCGAGCATGAAGTCCACCGTCTGGCCAGCCCGATCCACTGCACGGTACAAGTGACCCACCTGCCGCGAATCTTCAGGTAGGTCTCGTCGACACGCCATGAGCGACCCGCAGGTGTAGCAAAGCAGTTCCAGCGTTTGACGAACTCAGGCGTATAGCGCCTCACCCAGCGCAGAATCGTCGTGTGAGCCAGCGACAATCCCCACTCGGCCATCATCTCGACCAGATCGCGCAGGCTGAGCTTGTAGCGCAGGTACCAGCGAACGCACAGGATGATGATCTCCCGATCAAAATGGCGTCCGCCGAACAAATTCTCCAAATTCTTCAGCTTACTCATTGCGGGTCATCAGTTCGTTTTGTTCCGACAACTCTAACCCATTCGCCGCCCCTATTTGCACCAGAGCCCGGGGAAGCCTGCAGGGGCACGCAGCGCTTCGGAGAGCGTTGATTCAGCTCGATCGAGCACTGTGCGGGCGTCCGACTAACCGGGTTCGCGAGATTCGATTTCGGCCAGGCAGTTTGCGCGTGCGAATAGTAGACCGGCCTGCGCGCCATGCGCACGCCGTAGCCCGAAGTCGACGCGTTGCTTGCGGGTTCCGTCCCCTTCACCAATGCAGCGTGAAGGTGTTCGTGGGTGCGCCACGCTCCACCGCCACGCCGTAGCGCGCGCACTCCCTCAGCAGCGTTGCATGCAGCCATGCAGCCCCCTCGTCCGGCGCGTGCCCCACGCGCAAATGCCGTATCTGCATTGGTTCTGCCGTGAATTCCACGAGGGTTCCTTTTGCCGGATCCATGACCGGAAAATACATGAGCGTGAGATCGGGCCGATAGTTTTCGTTGCCCACAATGCCTTCGTAGTCGTTCAGGAAGTCGCCGCAGCCATAGAGCACAGGCTTGCCACGATAGACTTCGATGCCCCTGATATGGTGCGACGAATGGCCGTGGATCACATCCGCCGCGCGAGCATCGATAAGGCGCTCCGCAAATGCACGCTCGGCGTGCGAGACATCGAAGCCCCAATTGCTGCCCCAATGCAGCGATATCACGACGACGTCGCCCGGCCGGCGGGCCTTGGCAACACGGCATGCAATCTCTCCAGCGCTTTTTGCGGAAAGATCGGGAAGCACGTTGACACCGGCCCGCCGTGCGGCGGCTGCCCAGTCCCCGGGCACGCCGGCTGACTCGCTCCCGTATGCATAGACGAGCACCCGGCCATGTCCGGCAATATCGATGATGGCGGGCGCGGCGGCTTCTTCCGCATTGCGCCCGGCGCCGGCCGTGAGAATTCCGGCGTCGTGCAGCGAACTGAGCGTTTCGTTCAGACCCGCCGCACCCCAGTCCAGCACGTGATTGTTCGCGAGCACACAGCAGTCGATGCCCGCCGCGCTCAGACACGCGAGATTGGCCGGGTGCATGCGGTAGTGAATGGATTTGCCGTGCCAGTGTTCAGCGCTTGCGGTCACCGACGTCTCGAGGTTCACGATGCGCGCGTGCGGCTGGCGCCTCGCAAGCACGGCGAGGGCGTCACCCCACGGATACGCGTAGCCGACCGGTAATGGCAGCTTGCCCGTGGCCCGCTCCGCGAGCTTCACATACTGCTTCGCAGACCGGACAAAAGGCTCGAACAGCTGAGGCCTGGCCGGATGCGGCAGGACCTGGTCGATGCCGCGCCCCGTCATGACATCGCCGCACAGGAAGAGGCTCAAGGCACTTGTGCGAGCCGCTGCGTCCTCTCCTGCGCTTTCATCCATCAATTTCATTGCCGGTTGCCTTCGCCTTGCCAGTTCCGGCGCTGCCGCAGCATCGGCTACGCGCGAAAGCGTTGTTCCTCAATTTCTTGAAGTTTGGGGACTTCGGACACTCCGCCGAGCAGCGAGGCGAGATATTCCACAATGTCGTCGAGCGTAACGATACCGGTAAGTCGTCCCGCGTCGTCCACCACCGGTAGCCGGCGAATGCCCGAGCGACGCATCTCGTCGAGCGCGCCGGCGATCTCGTCGGTCTCGGCCACGACAATCAGACCGCGCGACATGATCTGAGCGGCCGTGACCCCGCCCGGATCCTCGCCTCTCGCCATCACTTCGACCACGAGATCCCGATCCGTCACCAGTCCAACCGGCACGGCGTCGCCATTGCGATATTCGACCACGACGATATCGCCCACGTGCGAATGACGCATACGTTCGGCCAACTGTAGCGCGCTACATTCGGTCGTGCAGGATTCGACGGGCTGGGTGCTGATTCTTCCGATATGCATGATTCGGCTCCTGTTCCGATGATCGGGGTGGCGCGCCGGGAAAGCGTTACGCCCCTCGTGCGATGAGGTTAGGTTCGGCGAGCCTGCCGGGGTTGACGCACATCAATGTATCTGGCCCATCCACGAGAGCCAGTCGGGCTCAGCCGAGCAGTCCAGCACGCGCGTGCAGCAGTCGCCTGCAGCGTTGCAGATGCGCGCTGGCAAGTCCCAGATCGCACCGTGTACGCTCGATCCAGCGCGGCGAGCCGCGATACGCCGCCGCGCGCAGATGCAGCGCCGCGAGACGAGCGCGTACGGCCGCGCGCAGGTTTTGGTAGAAGTGCAGCAGCGCCGCTTCCGGCCGGTCGCCACTCGCGCAAAAGGACTCGACCGATCTGCTTCGCGCCGAGTCGCTCGCATTCCAGCGCAAGAAATGCGATTTCGTCTGCGCAATCGACGGTGCGCAGCACCTTCGAGAGCGTCAGGCAGTCGATGATCTGCACCGGCTTCATGAGACAAACGTGCTCGGGGCGCAAGTCTCCGTGGCCCTCCACGACGCGTCCCTGGCGCACACGCTGATCGAGATGCCGGCGCAACTGCGTCAGCGCCTCGCGCTGGCTATTGCAAAGGGCCACGATCGCCGCAGCGTCCTGTTGCAGCGCGGGATCGCACAAGTCGCGCTCATTGGCATCGATGGATCTGGTGCAAATAGATGGCGAGTCCGCGATGTCTCTTACAAATATGGATACCTTATCGATTGAAAAGGACAGCGCTCCAGACAGAGGAAGCAGTGATGTCCTCAAGCGCGAGAGCGGATAGGTCGAACTGCCCCTTGCGAATGCGATGCATCAACTCGATGCCTGATATCGTGGTCGCGGCAGTTCTGAAACGTTTGAACCCGAGCATCACGTTCGTTCTGGACTTGATGTGGCGATGGTCCTGCTCGATCAGGTTGTTGAGGTACTTCGAAGAGCGCTCCTTCGTGCCCTCGGGAAGCAGGCCATCAATTTTCATCTCACGCACGGCTCGATGCGACGCGGCATACCCATCAAGCGTGTCCGTCTCCGGTGGTCGGCCCTGATGCTTGATTGCCTTGCTGAAAAAGGCCTTCGCTGCAGCCACATCGCGCTTTGCCCTGAGCATGAAGTCTACCGTCTGGCCGCTCCGATCCACCGCCCGATATAGATAAACCCATTTGCCCCGGATCTTGAGATACGTCTCGTCAACCCGCCAGGACCGCCCCGCAGACATGGCGAAGTGGTTCCAGCGCTTGACGAACTCAGGCGTATAGCGCCGCACCCAGCGCAGGATCGTCGTGTGGGCAAGCGACAACCCTCGCTCAGCCATCATCTCGACGAGATCGCGCAGGCTGAGTTTGTAGCGCAGATATCATCGCACACAAAGAATGATCACGTCGCGGTCAAAGTGACGGCCAGCGAACAGCCCGTCCAGATTCTTCAGTTTGCTCATACCGAGCCCTAAAATTGCTCAGCCCGCCACTCTAACCGATTCGTAGGTCGCTATTTGCACCACAACCACATCATTGCCCGGTTCAGATTTTTCGTCGCTATTGTTCTTTCTCTGCCTTGCGGCCATAGTTGCCTCCGCTTATTAAAGGGATGACCGCTTTACCTGGCTGGACGAATCTGCTGCTTTCTGGGAAGCCCAGACCGTCACCCGTTGCTTCCCGAAACTGGGAGAGCGCTTCGTTTTCAGTGTCAGCGGGGCTCGGATGGCCTGCGTCATGCACCGGCATGAACGGACCGTCAGTCGACAACCAGCCTGAAGCTGCAGTCTGGTTTGGCGGAGTTACAGCGATGATCACGGCGGAGGCCTGTATCAGAGGGCAGCGATTTGGATACTGAACTCAGTCCGGGGCGCGGAAGCGCGAAAGCCGGGCAGGTTGATATGTCGCGCTGCGACTCAAGTGAGAGCCCCCGACGCCCCACCACCTCAACGGGGCATCGATCGCGAAGATCGACTCCGCTGCCGATGAGTGGGGGCCGGTTCCCCAAGTCACGCCTGATGGATGCTGGAGCTTAGAGCTGAACGCCGACAAGGACCCCGCTGGTTTTCTCTACGAGATACCCCGCTCAGGCCAGGCGAACGATGGTGTCGTGCATGGTGCCGTCCGCCCAGACGTCCTTGTACTTTTCGAGCAACGCGCTATAGTCGCGGTCCTCCATCAGTTTTTCGTTGACCTTCTGCATCTCGTCGAGACTGTTGGCATCGAAGTGCCAATGGATCTTTGGGCTGCCGAATTGCTCGGCGCCGAAACGCATATTGAGCGAATAGCTCTTGTTGAGATGGGCGGTAACCTGCGATGCGAAAGCCAGTGCCGATGGCAGTTGCGCCGCGTTCTTGACCGTCGCGGTACGGATGAATCTATACATAATCGCACTCCTGATAGACGGATTTTAGGTTCACGACAATGACGGGAATCAGGCCGCTTTGACAGGAATTTTTTTCTCGGCGTTTTGTGCTTCTTGCGTCTTGGGCAGGGTCACCGTCAGGATGCCTTTCTTGAAGCTTGCCTCGATCTTGTCGCGATCGACGCCCTCCGGCATCTGGAAGTAACGTTCAAAGGCTCCGAAACGACGTTCGTGGAGGTAGTAATCTTTCTTCTTTTCCTCTTTCTCCTCGCGCTTCTCACCCTTGATTGTGAGACCGCCATTGGCCAGTTTCACCTCGATGTCCTTCTCGTCGATTCCAGGCAACTCGGCTACGATCTCGTAAGCCTTTTCGGTCTCCGACACGTCTACGGCGGGCGCCGACACCCAGGCCCGCTCGCGACGCCAGAATGGCTCAAGACTGAAGAAAGAGCGCCGGAACGGCAGGATTCCAACACCGCGGTCGAATTCTTCAAAGAGACGATCAACCTCCCGGCGCAGGCTTTCAACCGGGTGCCATGCCTGTAACGGGCCTGCGGGCGGCGCCGTATCGACCTCTTTCTTTACAGGCAATTTTGTAGCTTGTTCATTCATGACGAACCTCCTCCATGGATTGGAGAAACCATTCTCGACACCAGCTCGTGTATTGCCTTGACGCATGTCAACCGTATCGCCACGTCCGCGGTGCCAACGTCGGCAGGTACGCGTTTGCGTCCGCCACTTGCTGCGCCCACGCAAGTGAAGCGCGGTAATATAACCACCTCACGTCGCGTACAGATCAGTCTTACGTAGGTGCCGAGATAGCGTTTTCGCTACACGCACCAAAGAGGCCCGCTCATGATCGGAATCGCGATAGTCGATCCAGACGAAACCATGCGCGCTTCTGTCCGGGCACTAATCGGGGCCACCAGTGACATAAGCCTCCAATAGAGGAAGCGTTCATGTTAGGGGATTCTTCGGTCCACCGGCATCAACATATTGATGCTTGGTTTGCCGGTACAGGTTCTGCCGGCGGAAGAACTTATTCGCGAAATAAAGGGGCAACATCCGTCATTGCGCACCATCCTGGGCACTGCGCTCGCGACCATGGACAACGCGCGATGCGCGTTCGAAGCGGGAGCGACTGGCTTTATCGCCAAGCCGAATCTGGCTAACGATCTCCTCGCCGCGATTCGCCGCGTTGCTTCTGGAGGTGTTTACGTCGCCCTTTAGCTCTCTGACCGTCATGCGGCAGGGGGCGCCGGTCATGAACCCAGTTTTGCCGAAAGACTAATGGGTGAAGTTTCTCTGAAGCTTTTCTTCGACTTCATCGACAGAATGACGATTTGCCAATGCGTAGCAGACACCTGAATGTCCCAACCTGTACAACGTCGAATGACGGGTCATAGCCGATTGCACCAGTTCGATGATTCTTCCACGGACCAGACGTTGAAATCGTCAAAGGCAACTTTTACGGCGCCTACGTCAACGAGTGCAACCGGCCATGAAGCGCCACTCGCTGAGACAATCATTTGGACGTCCAGACGGCAGCTCTGCATCGCAATCCGCCGCTCGCATGCCGAAAACGCGCGCCGCATCGTCGAACAATACAAGCGCATTGACGCTCTCAATCGCGTGGGCGCTTTCGCCTGTTCGACTCCGCTCGCCGGACGAGATCGGTCAGGAGCCACTTCGCGACCAGTTCCGGTCGGTCCATACCAACTGAAGCGAATTTGACCTCGCCCCCGTAATAGACGATGACCGAACCGGTCATCACCCGATACGTGCCGCTGTGCCTGTCGCCATCGACGATGGTTTCTACGGGATTCAGGGATTCGTAAGCTGGAGGGCTCATGCTTGGAGTGCTACGCAAAAAAGCTTCAACGTAGCCAACCGTCGCAATTCCGTCAACGGACGGTAAACCAGTATGTGTTCACGTTATCTTGAAGAAAACCGATGCTCCCTTGATCATATTGATGGTGGCGTCGTGATGGGCGATGCAGGTGATCAAGCACGGGCTGGGAGGGCGAATGAGCAACGGGGAAATGGACCAACGCGAGCCACCCGAACCATGCGCCGAGGCAGCATTTTCGGACATTGCGTCGCCAATTGTCGACGAGGCAATCGAACAGGCGAAGGGAGTCGCCAGCGACCCTTCCGCCGAAGGACTTCATCAGTTGCGCATTACCATGCGCCGCCTGCGAGCGTTATGGTGGTCCTACCGCCCCTTGCTCGACGCGGGGGAAAATACCCGGCAGCGCGACTTCTTCAGGTCACTCGCCGACTCGGCTGGCAAGGCGCGCGATTATGACATCTTGATTGAACTGCTAAAGCTTCAACAGAAAGACGCAAAGGTGCTTCCTCCTGAAATATCAGACGCCCGACAGGAGGCGCTCGATGCCGGCCGTGAGGTGCTTTCGAACCCTGAAATGAAGACGCTGCTGCTTGAGGCACTCTCGCAAACCTCGGGAGCGCTGGTCGCGAGACAGGACCGACAACCACTTCAGACTTTCTCGGACAGCCGCGTCACAGCATCGGAAAAGCAGTTGCGCAAACGCGTGAGGCGCGCTTCACAGGCCAAGAGGTCAGACGTCGCAGCTTTTCACGATGTCAGAAAGGCCGGAAAGAAGGCCCGGTATCTCCTGGAACTGTTCGGGCCGGTATTGTCTGGAGGGCATCGGAGAACGTTGAACCGCCTCAAGAAAATCCAGAAGCGATTCGGTGCATTGAATGACGTCGTTGCGAGCGAGAAACTTTTGCGCGACAACGCCTCGCTGCTTGCCGCCATAGCCGAGCCGGAAAGAACGCTGAAATGGTTTAGGAAGGAGCGTGAGCGTCGCTTGCGCGCAGCTGCTGCCTTACTGCGCAAGGACTGGAAATAGGTCTGCCAGCAACGGGCGCACTCTTGCAGGGCGGGCCGGTCAGAGCCGTGCAGACGGCTCTGTGAGCACTTCAATCGACAGGACTCGTACCCCTCCAGCGTCGTTTCCGCAACGTTTTATCGAAATGTTGCACGCCGATCAAGGCATCCCATGCGGTAACCCAGCGCGCGGCCTGGATTGCGTTCGCCTCGTCGCATGCTGCGAGGCGCGCCATCGCGCAACGTAGGCGCTCGCGCACGTATCGTCTGCGAACCTCGGCGACTGACGGAAAGGGAACTCCGGTCGCGTCGCTCGACATGTTGGCAATACACTTCAGCGCCAGACTGCCGTCCGACATGGCGTCACATTATGAAACCGCTCATCCGGCTTGTCCGAAGTGCGGAAGCGAGAAGGTTCAGCGTATACCCACGCCATTTGTGCCGAAAACATCCAGAAAGAGCTGAAATCTGCCTGACCGGACGAAGGCAAAATCCAGGCAGGCGCGGTCTGTCGGCATTTATGCTCCGAAGTAGTCGAGTTCGGACGTCCCCCGCCGAAGATCTGCGTCCGAGAGCGTTATGCGCTCGCCCGTTGTAGCTGCTCCAAATTGTTGCACGGTCCTTAGAATTCGGCGTTTGTTCAGCTCGAACGCGAGTCGCACCTGCTGTACAGTCTCATCGCGAGCGCCAAGCTCTCCGCAAACGACTTCAAATGGCAGCGCGAAGGCGCGGTATCCCCAGCCGAACCCATAGGCAGAAAACCACACCGAGTCGGCACAAAGAATGGGGGCGCGCATTGACTCAAGATTTCTGCTACTAAGCGGCGCCTGTTGCCTCATGTAATTTGTTACCCGTCAGAATGCTGACGGGGACGACTTATGACAAGGCGGTTCACTGATATTTGACCCTAACCCACTCGCGCAGCCAGATGACTCCGTTCTTCAGTTCAATGCATTCGATTTCAACGAGTCTGTTGACGGTATATGCATACTGCTCAAGGGTAAGTGGGGGCATTTTGTATTGTGCGCGTAGCTCGTTGGTTTTCATCAAGCCGTCGCCTTCATTGATCTTGTTCTTACCGTTTCGGTTCTGCCACAAGGCGAGCATCGTTAAGGCTTCGATATCCGAGAATTCTTCCGCACTGCCGCGCCAGAGCTTGTTCCAAATGTACAGTCCAGCAAGAACTGCCGCCCACGCTGGCGGGACGACCGGCAAGGTAAGCGCTCCAAAACCTGCAAGTGAGACATCTGGAACAACATCAACTAGCCTGCG
The DNA here is from genome assembly GCF_051125215.1 of Paraburkholderia sp. A3BS-1L. Lineage (NCBI taxonomy): Bacteria > Pseudomonadati > Pseudomonadota > Betaproteobacteria > Burkholderiales > Burkholderiaceae > Paraburkholderia > Paraburkholderia sp. A3BS-1L. The sequence goes on from NZ_CP120446.1 coordinate 403,972, forward strand.
CCAATTTAGCAAAACGTTTCCCGGCTTGCGCGACAAAGCTCTCGGCACCGTATTGAGCGAGCTGATTGTGCAAAGATCCAACCGAAGCTCAAAGTCAAGCTTCTCTGGGGGCGTAATTCGAGCGAGCGCATCCAAGGCGGATTCGAGTGCATTCTCAGGAAGCGCGTGAACCATAGGTCCGGCTGCCAATGCGGCTTCGTGAAGTTGTTTGCGCTTTAATTCCGCAGCAGACGTCTCGTAGTCCATGAATGCTCCCCAGAAGAGGTGCTGGCTGTTCTCTAATCTTTCCGTTTATGGCATGTCCGCCATCCAAGACGCAAGGGCCCGTTCCAACCTCGCCACGATGAGGCAACTGTGCTGCCGTATTGTGGACGGAACTTATAGTTGGAGTATGCGCCTTGTGCAGCCTGATTTCGTGCATGGCCGCAACCGCGAAGTCACGAACGGCGGGAACGGCGGGAATGGCGGGAATGGCCATGATGCTACGCGCATTATCGCTGACCGAAAGGCCGTTTAGTGAGTCGTGCGGACGCTCAAATGACCTACTGCCCCTTACATGCTAACGACGCTTCCTGGCCGACCAGAGCCCGACGACCGAGCGCGAGGATGATCCCCCGTGCGGGCTCAATGCAAGAGGCATAACCCGACCAGATGCAGCCGCTGGATCGTACAGCATGTTGAAGGCACCTTACCAACGTACAACCACCATTCATCGAATGTTCCCGGCCGAAGTGATTGTTGGTCGTCGGGCGAAGCAGGTTGTTCAACGCGCACTCAGTGACAATCGGCACCAAACGCGCCGAAGCCGACTCACCGGATACTGTGAAATCAATATTTTTCTCAATTCAGAGCATACTCCTGTCGGGTCAGGGCTCCCGACAGGCTGTCGTGCCCTCCGGGCCCACCTGGGTGAACCTCGGTCGTTGATACCTGGCCTCCAGGACAATCGCCTTCAATCTTTGCCTGTCATCGGGTTTTGACTTGAATCAAGCGTCCCTGCAGTGCAACAAGCCAATATCCAGTTCGGCACGAAAAACGGGATAACGAACATGAACTGGTACTCCGATGTGGAGCAGGAGCTGGCGCATATCAAGGGGGCGATCGATCTTCTTGAGCAGACCAGAACTTATTTGACCAACCCAACCCCGGTGAGTGACCCGGCGTACTGGCGCGCTGCGATGCCAGCGAGATCGCGTTCAACGACGCTGCATCGACCGCGCTGTTTCGCATCGTTCAGGAAGGCCTAACCAATATCGCCCGGCATGCTGGTGCCGCGACTGAAGTCCGCATCAATTTTCGCTGCACTGCATCGATGTGCGACCTGTCAATACAGGACGACGGTACGCCGATTGCATCGGGCGATCCTCGGCCGGCTGGCGCGACTCCCTCTTCGGGGCTCGCCAGTATTCGCGACCGCGTACGACGCCTGCAGGGAACCGCGGTCATAGGCCCGCGGCCGGATCGCGGGTTCGAAATCAGGCTTTCTATTCCGCGCAGCACGATTGAACAGTTGACGACGGACTCATCTGGTAATGCCTGAGACAGGCAGGCGTTCAACCGTTATGTCCGTGGCGTGCACATCGCGCGCGTCTTCGCAGGTCATCGAGCATCGGGATGCGTTGCGTGACAGGCTACCCGCAGTTTGATGCAGATCAATTTTCAGACAAAGGCCAATCGGGATACTTCTGGATCAGGTCAGTGTTCGGTCTACAGTCAGCATTTAATTCGGATACCTGTCATGTTAAGCGCGCACGAGATTGCCACGCTCATGGTTGTTGCCAGTACGCCGTCTCAGGCCGACATCCATCGAGTCGATTTCCGTTCCCTGCTTGATCGAGGTCTGGTGCACGTGGAGATCTCGACGAACAAAAAACCCTATCCGCGCGTATCGGCATCCGGACGGCGGATCGTTGCTTGCCTCAATTCGCGGACCGTTGGGGGATGAGCATCACGGACAGCCCACTATCTATTGCGGGCGCCCAGTGATCTGGCATTCGCGAACGGCGCGCACGCAGCACGCACCCGCCGGAAGCAACAGGTGCAAGACGCAGTTCGATGCATTTGCGGCGATTCGCGGAAGGTGAATGACCGCATGCCTTGCCGCGTACATCCGAACGTCATGATGGCGGTCGATGTGAGAGACTAGCTATGGCCGCATTGCGACTCGCGACGATCAGGGCCACGACTGGCGGCGTAAATTACCTATGCTCCCGGATCGTCGTCGGGGACAAGCTTGTAGACAGTCGCGTAACGGACCAGATCGCCATCGCTTCTGAGTGCCATTTTCCTCAGGATATTCGCACGATGGGTGCTTACGGTCTTCGGGCTTACGCCCAGAATGGTTGCGATGTCGGCCGCTGTCTGGCCGCATGCGATGCGAAGGAGAATATGGAGTTCCGTGTGCGTCAGCCGCTCGTGTGGTAAGCCACTCCCAGCCGCCGTCGCATCAAGTATCGGCTCGGCAGATGCCGTGAGGTTCACGTAGACGCCACCTGACGCGACCCTTCGGACAGCAGCAAGCAGTTCGTGCGCAGGGCCGGTCTTGACGACAAAGCCCGAGGCGCCCGCCGCAAAACATTGACTGGCAACGCTCGGTATCGAAGACCTCGTAACAACGACAATCCGTGGCGACTGACCCGCGCGCCTGATTTCCCGGATAAGGTCTGTCTCGCTCGTGCGCTGCATGACAAGACCCAGCGTTAGCACGGCAGGCGATTCGGTGCGCACAAGCTGCAATGCGCCGTCTCCATCGGAAGCCTCGCCTGCAACCTCGATGTCGCCCGCGGCCTCAAGCGCGTTCCGGATTTCAGCGCGCATGATCGCGTGTGCTTCCACTATTCCGACTCTGATCATGAAGCGCTCCACGAAAACACTGCGCAAAGTCCTCAGTGTTTTGAGATTCCAGCAATTTGCGAGCCCGCGAGCTCCGCGTTTGTGCGTTACCGCGCACTCTCTCAACTGGTTGCTAGTTTTCCGAGATCGTTGAATTTGTCTGCAAGTCAGCTCCGGAGCGGGTTTCGGGCCGACGGCACCTGATCGGGTAGAGTCCAGATTTCTGGACGCAGCGCATGACCGCAAACCCATGCTGGCAAGGGATTCCAACGAAATTGAGCGAGGTGCAGTTCGAGCAGTTTGTCTTGCCGCATCTGGGGCGTGGCCGTCGCGGTCCTTCCCCCACGCTGTCCTTGCACAAGCTCTTCAACTACATCCTCCAGGCACTGTACATGGGATGCCAATGGAAGATGCTGCCAATCGAGAGGAATGCAGAAGGTCTTCCCGAAATTCACTACACGCGCATCTACCGTGCGATGCGGCGCTGGCATGCCGATGGCAGCATCGGGCGGATCTTTTCGGGATCGGTGCATCAACTTCATCAGGACCATTTGCTCGACCTTTCAGTCATCCACGGCGACGGCACCACGACTGCGGCAAAGAAAGGCGGCGACAATCTCGGGTACAGCGGACACAAACATCTCAAGGGCGACAAGGTCGTTACGTTCTGCGATCGAAACTGCAACATCATTGCGCCATTCGTAAGCGCACCGGGCAACCGCAATGAGTCGCCGCTGCTGCGCGACGCGCTGCCCAAACTCACCGGAATGGCTCGCGCCATTGGCGCTAACCTGCACGGTTCGACCGTCAGTCTGGATGGCGTCTACGATTGCCGGGCCAACCGCAAGGCGATCTTCAATCGCGGCATGACCCCGAATATCCCCGAAAATCCGCGTGGTCGCAAGACACCCAAACGCGGACGCAGGCAGCGCTTTGATCCGGCTATATTCGAGGAACGCTTTCGCACCATCGAACGCGTCTTCGCCTGGGAAGATAAATTCCGCCGTCTGCTGCTGCGCTTTGAACGCATCAGTGACGTGCACTACGCGTTCAAGACGCTCGCCTTTACGATGATCAACCTTCGGCACTACGGCTGACGCGCCCTTCGGTCGGGTACCACGGTAATGGCACCCCGCGCCAGATATTGGCACGCACATTTCATCTGTGATCCTGATGAAATTCCCATTCATCATAGGGTTTCGCTCGCTTTTCACCACATTCCACCCCTGAAATCACTCGCGGTCTCGCATCACTGTGCGCCCACGTGTTTTCAAACACGAAAACGCGCAACCAGTTGAAAATAATCGACCATAACGCCTATTTGCATCAGAGCCGGCGTTGCGCCGTGCAGATGATGTTAGTGGAACTCGCTGTCATCGCTTAACAGCCATGCCGGAATATCGCGCTTGCCGTTGAGCACGCGCCAGACCTCGACGTGATCCTTGCGCTCAATGTAGAAGATCACATGCGGGTAGCGATGGAGAGACCATGAGCGCAGGCCTGGTATGTCCAGCTCGTACGCGTAACGGGGAGAGCCGATGTTGGGGTGTTCGGCGAGATGCGCGTATGCCTGTTCGATCTCCGCAATGAACCCGAGCGCTGCCCTTTCCGAGCCTTCGTCCACGAGGTAGTGGGTCAGTTCGTCTTCTACGTCCTGCCTGGCCAGCCGGGTCGGGATGACGGGCTTGACCGTCATTTGCGCGAAGTACGCACGCGGGCGCGCAGCGATTCGAAGTAGTCGGAATCGACCGGTTCCGCGAGGCCCGACGTCGCGCCCTGCAGGATCATTGTGCGCAGGCGCTTGCGATCCTGATCCTTGCGGATAAGTTCGCGGACATATTCGCTGCTCGTGCCGTAGCCGCACTCGCCGACCTGCTCGTCGACGTATTCCTTCAGTGATTCGGGGAGGGAAATGTTCATCGTGCTCATGCGAACCAGTCTATCAGGGTTTGGCAAAATTTGCCAAGATTCCTGGAGTGTTCAGGTGAGGCCGCTGCGAATAGCCTTATCTGGCGCGGCTTTCCGGGGAAATCTGTGCGTTGATAATGCGGGATCGTGTCAAGTCGCGGGCGCAGGGCGCGGTCAGCCGTCAGGATGCAACTAACGGGCTGGCCGCCTTCCGCCCTTGAAGGGCCGGGCGCCCCCGTCCGTGAGCACAGGGGCGCCTGGTGGCCACACCGGCTGCCCACCAGGCGAACCAGGAAGCGTCGTCGCTGTCGCGGGCGAGGACAGGACGTGATCGTGACAGGGCAAAAAATGCCTGCGGGGGTCGCAGGCGGATGGCTCGTGCGACTGCTGGAGCAGTACTTCCTCGCGCACACGCGGGTTCATGACGCGGACTTGGGAAAATGCCGGTAACGCCTGGGACGGATGGATCATGCACCTGCAGGCATACCAGTAGAGACGGGGAGGCGACCGGCGGGCGCAATACCTTCTAGCCGGAGGTAACGGAGCGTCGCCGGCCGCGTCAGGCCTGTCGGTTTTGCGCAAGAATGGCAACGGAAGCGGCGGGGCCGACGCAGCAGACAGGATCCCCGGACGCAAGTCCGGTCAAACGCCACTGTGCGCCTGACCGTCGGGCGACGTCATGGAGCGCCGCGTGTAAATGGAGGACATCGTGAGCGAGGATTCCGGTAGTGGCGCGCGGGTCGCCGACCATCTGGTGCGTCACCGTGGGCAACTGACCCGGCGCTGGCTGCGGGCGGTCAGCCGGTACATGCGTATCCGGCCGGTCAACCGCGAAGTGGCGGCGGGACTGATCAACCAGCTTCCATCGCTCTTTGGGGAGCTCTGCACGGTGCTGGCCGGCGGCCCGCCAACGGAGATCGTTGCGAGGCGGGCGCTGCATGACGCGCGTGCGCACGCAAGCGAGCGCTGGCGCCAGGGCTTTGCACTGGATGAGCTGTATCTCGAGCTCGATCTGCTTCAACGGTGCATTCAGGGGTGCGTGCGTGAGTACTTCGCCGCCGCGCCCTCCCGCGAGGGTCAGACCGCCATCCACGAATGCATCGACGAATTCTTCAGCGATGCCATTCGGGGGGCCATTGCCCAGTTTCAGGCCCAGCAGGACCGGCGGGTCAATGATGCGCTGGGCGATCGCGACCGTGCACTCGCCGCGCAGCAGCGGAGCGAAGATCGCCTGCGCATGGCGGCCGAAGCGGCGGGGCTGGGTATCTTCGAGTGGGATCCCGATGCGGACGCCGCCGTCTGGGAGAACGAGCGGATGTTCGGGATTACCGGGCAATCCCCCGAGCGGGGGCCGTTGTCCGCAGAGGATTTCATGGCGATGCTTGACCGTCCGGAAGACGTCGCGCACCTGCGGGAACTGCTGGACGCGGGCCGCACGTCATCGGCCGATGTTCACGTGGTGGCCGGCATCCGCAAGGTGGCGTCGGACGGGCACTGCATCGTCGAGATTGCAGGGCGCTTCATGGATGACGCGACCGGGCAGCGGCGCGTGCTGGTGGGGACCATGGCGGACGTGACCCGGCGCGTGCATGCCGAAGACGCGCTGCGGGAAGCGGATCGCCGCAAGGACACGTTTCTCGCCACGCTCGCGCATGAGCTGCGCAACCCGCTCGCGCCGATCCTTAATGCGGCGCACCTGCTGCACCGCCCCGACCTCCCTGCGCCGCAGCTGCGCTGGATACAGGGCGTGGTCGAACGGCATGCGAAACATCTGACCCATCTGATCGATGACCTGCTCGATCTCTCGCGCATCTCGGCCGGGAAAATTCGCCTGCGCAAGGAGACGTTCGACGTGCGCATCGCGATCGGGCGCGCCATTGAAATGAATGCAGCTTCAGCGGCCGGGCACGGGCACCGGCTGGAGGTCACCGGGATGCAGGGCGCACCGCTGCTGGTGCACGGCGACCCGACCCGCCTCACACAGGTGCTGTCCAATCTGCTCGACAACGCCGTCAAATACACTGCGGACGGTGGGCATATCCGGATCGGTGTACAGCGCATGACACACCGCGTATCGATCGCGGTGCAGGACACCGGTATCGGCATGGACCCCGCGCTCATTCCGCAGATGTTCGAGATGTTCGAGCAGGCGCCCGAAGCGAGCCGCGGCGGCAAGAGTGGACTGGGCATCGGCCTGTCAGTGGCGCAATCGCTGATGACGATGCACGGCGGCACCATCGAGGCCCGCAGCGAAGGGCCTGGGCGCGGCAGCCGTTTCACCATCAGTTTGCCGCTGTGCGACAGCCCCGCGCGAAGGCCCCACTCAAGCGGCCCGTCAGGCCATGAACCGGCACCTGCGCCGCGACGCGTATTGATCGTCGACGACAACCATGATGCCGCGATGTCGCTCGCGCTGATTCTCGATGACCATGACGTGCAGATTGCAGGGACGGCGACAGAGGCGATAAGGATTGCGAAGGATTTCAGGCCGGAGATCGTTTTTCTCGATCTCGGTTTGCCTGACATGTCGGGTCTCAATGTGGCGGCCCAACTGTCGAAGCAGACGGATGCCCACCGCCCGTTTCTGGTGGCCCTGACGGGCTACGGCCAGCCCGAGGACAGGGAGCAGGCGCGCGAGGCGGGCTTCGACCGCCACCTCGTCAAACCCGCCCCCATCGAGGAGATCCTGCGCCTCGTTGAGGATTGCGGGCAAACGCGTCGGTGAAGGTAACGATCGCGCCGCGGTCAGACCGGAATTACGCCGAAGCCGTCGCGCGGCCGATGAAGGCCAGGCAGTCGCTGGCTGCCATTGCAGCGCCGCAGCGGGGCGTCAACCGTTCGCCTGCGTGGTGAACCAGTGTGGCCAATGTTTGCGGGCAACCGGTTACTGGTATAGCTAGCCCTGATTCCGCACCGATTTAATGCACTCACATTCATGTCGCGTTTTCCGCTTGAAGAGCGCTTCGGACGGTGCATTGAAAATACCGTAAAAGTCGTACGACTAATTAAATAAAGTTTTTGAAATTGACTGAGATATCACGATACGAAAACTTATCTTATCGCGCGGGCCGTCGCCTGCTTACCGAGGTGCGTAGCGCGCCGGTACTCGCAAGGGCTTGCTCTCGCGCGTCGTTCTGCAGCGCGAGCTGCGCCGTGACTTCAAAGTGCTTGCGCAGCAATTCGCACGCGCGATCTGCGTCCCGCGCCAACACGGCCTTGACAATCGCTTCATGCTCCTCGCCCACGTCGCGTTCCGCTGCCCTCTGGCTGCGCAGCGACTGATGTCGGTAGCGCGCTGTCTGCGTGCGCAGTGTCGCAGCGAAAAGCTTGAGCCAGCGCGAGCGACAGCCAGCGAGCAGGGTTTGGTGAAAGTTGTCGTGCGCGCTCTCCCACGCGGGATTCATCCGCGGTGGATCCCCTGTCACGGTCGGCAGGCTCCTGACGAGATGGAACGCGGCGAGCAGGGTGCCTTCCCACTCCAGATTGCCACTTTCGATCGCGTCGCGCAGTGCCTCCGACTCGATGCACTGCCGCACGGACGTGATGTCCTCCAGATCTGCACGAGACACCGGCGTAACGCGGAAGCCGCGCTGATCCTCAGCCTCCACAAAGCCGCTCATCGCCAGCCGCGACACGGCTTCGCGCAGCGGTATCACGCCTGCCTGGTAGCGGTCTGCCAGCTCCCTGATTTTCAGCTTCGACCCCGGCGGCAGCGCACCGGTGACGATGTCCTGAAGAATGGTGTCGGCGAGCTGGGATGCCATTGTCCGGGGCGTGCCCGTATCGGTGTTATCAAACGTCGTGTCCACGAATTTCTCCTGCAGTTACTGGGATTATATGCAAGCCTCGATTGATATGCATTTATACGGGTTAACGCTAAAAGGAAAAAATATATATATTTTGTACATTTGTATCCGTTGGCGCGGCTCATGACGAGCGGCGCCCGGAATCGATCTGGAGACGCAATGCGTTACGTGAACTTTTCGCCCGACGGCCAGCAGCGGCTGCTCGGTGTCCTGCAAGGCACGACTGTCGTGTCGCTCGGCGAGACCACGCTCGAACAACTGCTCGTCGATGGCGTCGATCTCGTCGACTACGCCGTGAAGCACAGCGCGGCGGGACGCGAGTACGCCGCCGACAAGGTCGGTTGGCTGCCGCCGCTCACGCGGCCCGGCAAGATCGTCTGTGTGGGACTGAACTACGCGGACCACACAAAGGAGAGCCCTTATGAGCAGCCGGACTATCCGACGCTGTTCCCGCGTTTCACGACGAGCCTGATCGGCCATGGTGCACCAATGGTCCGTCCGCTGGTGTCTGATTCGCTGGACTTCGAAGGCGAGATGGCCGTGGTGCTCAAGGCCGGCGGCCGGCACATTCCTCAGGCGAAAGCACTGGAATGCGTGGCCGGGTATTCGGTCTTCAACGACGGTTCGGTGCGCGAATATCAGTTCAAGGCACCGCAGTGGACGGTCGGCAAGAACTTCGACGGCACCGGCGCATTCGGCCCGACGCTCGTCACCGCCGACGAGGTGCCTGCGGGCGGCAAGGGCCTGAAGCTCGAAACCCGGCTGAACGGCAAGGTGGTGCAGTCCGCGAACACGAGCGACATGCTGTTCGACGTGGCCTCGCTCATCGCGATCATCAGCGAGGCGATCACGCTCGAAGCGGGCGATGTGATCGTGAGCGGCACGCCGGCCGGCATCGGCTGGGCGCGCGAGCCGAAGCTCATCATGCGCGCTGGCGACATCTGCGAGGTTGAGATCGAGGGGCTGGGCGTGCTCACGAACGTGGTGCGCGACGAGGCCCCCCAACGCTGAAGCCGCACTGCGTGAAGCAGACGGGCAGGAAACAGGAAGGAGATGACATGAGACAGATTCGCGTCCCGGTATTCGTGGTGGGTGCGGGCCCCGCTGGCCTGACGACGGCCGCCTTGCTCGCGAAATATGGCGTGGAGGTTCTGGCCATCACGCGCTACCCCGGCACGGCGCATTCGCCGCGCGCGCACATCACGAACCAGCGCACGGCGGAGGTGTTCCGCGACCTCGGCATCGAGGATCGCGTGCGCGCGCTTTCCACCGCGAACGAGCTGATGAGCAACAACATCTGGGCGACAAGTTTCGCGGGCCAGGAGATCGCACGCCTCGAAACCTGGGGCACCGGCACAAAGCGCCGCGCCGACTACGAGGCCGCAAGCCCGTCGCAGATGTGCAATGCACCGCAGCATCTGCTCGAACCGGCCATCCTGACGGCCGCGCGTGAATACGGCGCAAACGTGCTGTTCAACACGGAACTGGTGTCGATCCGGCAGACTGACGAAGCGGTGCACTCGCGACTTGTCGATCGCTTGACTGGTGAAGAATTCGAAGTGATCTCCGACTACGCGGTGGGCGCGGACGGCGCGCAAAGCCTGGTCGTCAAGGAACTCGGCTTCGAGCTGGAAGGCGAAATGGGCTTGGGCTGCGCGGTGAACTGCTGGCTCGAAGTGGACCTGGAGAAGTACGTCGCGCACCGGCCGGGCGTGCTGTACTGGATGTGCCAGCCGGGAAGTGACTACTGGGTGGGTAGCGGGACCTGGATCAGTGTACGTCCGTGGAATGAATGGGTGCTGCTCTTCATGTACAACCCGAAGGACGGGGAGCCCGATCTGAGCGAGGAGTCCGTGATTGCGCGCGCCCGCGCTACCATCGGCGACCCGGACATCCCGGTCCGCGTGAAGGCGGTGTCGAAGTGGACAATCAACCGAATGGTCGCACGCAGCATGGTGAAGGGCCGCGTCGCGATCGCGGGTGATGCCGCGCACCGTCATCCGCCTGCCAACGGACTTGGCTCGAACACCTCGGTACAGGACGCTTTCAATCTCGCGTGGAAGCTGGCGATGATCGTCAAGGGCGAGGCGTCACCGGCGCTTTTGCAGACTTATTCGGACGAGCGCCAGCCTGTCGCCGAGGGTGTGGTGAATCGCGCGATCAAGTCGGTCGGCGAGATGCTCCCGATCTCCCAGGCGCTCGGATTCTCGGAAGGCCAGAGTGCCGAAGACGGCTGGGCCTCGCTCAACGAACTGTTCTCCGCCGGCGAAACCGGTCGCCGTCGCCGCAAGGCGCTGGCCGAGGCAGTCGACTTGCAGAACTACCAGTTCAACTGCCACGGCGTGGAACTGGGGCAGCACTACACATCGACGGCGATCGTGCGCGACGGCGCGACGTTTCCCGTGCCGACCCGCGACCCGGAACTTTACTATCACGCGACGACCACGCCGGGCGCATCCATTCCCCACGCATGGATTCAGCGCGACGCTGCGCTCGTTTCAACGCTTGACCTCGTTGGGCACGGAGCGTTCACGGTGCTCACCGGCCCCGGCGGCGAGGCATGGATCGATGCGGCGAGGCAGATGGGTGAGGAGTTCGGCGTCGACGTGAAGGCAGTGTCCATCGCGCACGGGACCGGGACATTCGACGCATACGGTGACTGGGTCAGACAGCGCGGGATCGAAGATCACGGTTGCCTGCTGGTGCGACCGGATCGCTTCGTGGCATGGCGCTCCGAGGCACTGGCCGACGATCCCGCGGGCGAGCTGCGGCGCGTGTTCTCGCAGATTCTTGGCAAGGCGCCGGGCCAGAAGACTCATGGCGCAACGCATGCGGCCACGGCGACAGCCGGCGTGTAAGGGAGGGCATTCATGACATCGTCAACAGCGGATCGCGCTACGTTTGGCGTGCATAGCATTGATCATTTCACGCTGGAGGTGCCTAGCCTCGCCGAGGCGACGCATTTTCTCACGGCCTTCGGGTTCGCGCTCGAAGCGCAGGCAGGGCAGCTCCTGCTGCGCACGCCCGCAAGCAATCACATATGGGCACGTATACGCGAAGGCGCGCGCAAGCGGCTGGCGTATCTCGCGCTGAACTGCTTCGCCGACGACTTCGAGCCGCTGCGCGCGCAGATCGTGCAGGCAGGCGGCCGCGTCGCAGCCGCCGCCGCGCAGGCAACGGTCGAAGGTTTCTGGTTCGAGGATCCGGACGGCAACCTGCTGCTGCTTCGGGTGGGCGAAAAGACGTCGCCCAGCTACAGGGCGAAGCCTCGGTTGGTGGCCGGTCCAGCGCGCACGCGAGGCGCCTGCGTGCGTGCGGAGGCGCCACCGGCGCGGCCGCAACGGCTCTCGCACGTGCTGATGTTCACGCCGGACATCGCGCGCGTCGTGTCGTTCTACGAGCGCGCACTCGGCATGCGGCTCTCGGACGGGTCGGCCGGGATCGTTGCATTCCTGCACGGTCGTCACGGCAGCGATCATCATCTGATCGCGTTCGCGCAAGGCGACGCGAAGGGCTGGCACCACAGCGCGTGGGACGTGCCGGACGTCGATGTGGTGGGCATTGGCAAGATGCAGATGCAGCAGGCCGGCTATACCCAGGGCTGGGGTGTGGGGCGTCATGTACTGGGCTCCAACTATTTCCAGTACGTGCGAGATCCCTGGGGATCGTACTGGGAGTACTCGGCCGACATTGACTTCGTGCCTCCGGGCTTCGAATGGCCCAGCGGCGATCACGCTCCCGAGAATTCACTCTATCTGTGGGGGCCCGACGTTCCGGCCTATTTTTTCGAGAACACCGAGCACTAACCTGGTCAAGGAGCGGGCGCCATAGGCGCCTGTCTCGGGGTCATTGATCCGCAGCTCGTCATATTAGTTAGATATGCGAATAACATCAGAGGGCCAGACGAATGGCAAGAAGACGTATGTCGCAAGGCAAATCCTGCAACATACCGTCGCGGGCGCCGCGCTGCTCGCGTGCGCTGCGTCGGCCCAAGCGCAGAGCAGCGTGGCGCTCTTTGGCCTGCTGGACGCCGGTCTGAGCTACGTGAGCAACGAAGGCGGTCACGCCAACCTGAAGTTCGATGATGGCATCTATACGCCAAGCCTTTTCGGCCTGCGTGGCGACGAGGATCTGGGTGGCGGCACGCGCGCCGTCTTCGAGTTGCTCGACCAGTTTTCCATGGCCAATGGTGCGGCGATCGGCAACGGGCTGTTCGGGCGCAGCGCCTACGTAGGACTCGACGACACGCGCTTCGGCACGCTCACGCTCGGCAATCAGTACGACTTCATGCCGGACTTCCTGTTCTTCACGGGCGACGACGCAGCACGCGATGTGGGCGGTCTCTACAACCTGCGCAATGGTCCGTTCCAGAAGCTTGCGTTGCCGGGCAATCCCACTGGTGCATTCGACTGGGACCGGCTGGCCGGCAGCCAGCGTGTAGCGAGTTCGGTCAAGTACGTGAGTCCCGCGATCGAGGGCTTGCGCGTGGGTGCGCTCTACGGTTTCGGCGGCGTGCCGGGATCGGTTGGCGCGAACGACACGGTGAGCTTCGGCATCAACTACGCGCGCGGGCCCTTCGGTGCCGATGTCGCTTACACCAACGAAAAATACGCGGCCGCGCCCGGTTCGCCAGCGGCGAGCGTGCGCAACTGGGGCGTCGGCACGCACTACGGTCTCGGCCCGGTCACGATGAGTGCGCTCTTCACGACCGTGCGCAACTCGGCGTCCGGTGGCGCAATCTGGATGGGCGAGGGAGGGGCTGTATGGCATACAGGTGGCCCGCTCCTGATACCTGTACATGAAGGGCAATGCGACGCTCGACAACAACCATGCGCATCAGATTACTGCATCGGTCCAGTACCAGTTCTCGAAACGCACGATGGTGTACGTGAGCGGCGTCTGGCAGCGCACCAACAGCGGTGCGGCAGCGCAGATCAACGGCGTGCTTGACCCGGACGGCGCCTCCAGCGGTCCGAACCAGGCAATTGCACGCATCGACATCCATACCGTTTTCTAACCTCGACGGAGACATGCAACATGTAACGCAGCCACGCACCCGACTGGGATACCGCCTACGAATGGAAGATTGTCGTGCAGCTTTCGCTGGGCTTCGGCTTGGTGGGCATCGACCGCTTCATGATCATGCCGCTCTTTCCGGTCATGATGCGTGACCTGAAGTTCGACTATCAGGATCTCGGCCACATCACTGCCGCGCTTTCGGTGGCGTGGGGTATCTCAGCCATGCTGGCCGGCAGGCTCTCGGATCGCTTCGGCCATCGCAAGGTCATCATCCCGGCGATGCTCGCCTTCTCGCTGCTCGCCTGCGCGAGAGGTCTTGCCTGGAGCGTGGGCAGCCTCATCGCGATCCGGGCGCTGATGGGAGTGGCCGAAGGCGCCTATCTGCATCTCTCGCTCGAACAGATGGGCTTCGTGCTCTCGGCAATCGGCGTGGGCGGCACGCTGGGTGGCCTCGTTATGCCGGCGTGGTCGGACCGTATCGGCCGCAAGCCAGTGATGGTGCTGTGCGTCGTCGGCGAGTTTGCCGCTCTGTGCTGGTTGTCGAGGCTCGGTGCCCAGCCCGTCGCGCTATTCTTCGGTCTACTGATCACCATCTTCTTCGTATTCAGCATGATTACGCCGACCGTCGGCCCGATCAGCGCCGAGGCCGCGCCCGCGAACCTCATGACCACTGCGTCCGGCTTCGTGATCGGTGTGGGTGAGGTGTTTGGCGGTGGCGTGGCGCCGACGCTGGCGGGCTACGTGGCGAAGCACTTCGGCATTCAGTACATCATGCAGTTGGGTTTGGCGGCGCTTGTGATTGGTCTGGTCGTCGCGCTCGCGCTCAAGGAAACGGCGCCCGCGCGGCAGGCCTCAGGTGCGGTGCCAGCCGCCTCGTGAACGCGCCAGGACCCCGCGCGTGCACGTGCTGAACCTACGTTTCGGTCATGGTAGTTTCGATGAGGGTGCCGCGCTTGATGAACAACGTGATCGGCGTCTTCTCGCAAATTTCGGCGAGCCGGGAGCGTTGGGCGGCGTCGATCGGCGGATCGACTGAAACCGTGCGTCGGATGATCTGGTTGCCGTTGTGGTCCACGTGCAGGCTGGTTTTTACGGCGATCGTGCCGTCGGGCCAGCCCTTGCGCTGCATATACATGCGTAGTGTCGCCGACGTGCAGGCCGCGAGGCGCGCCGATATGCGGATGTGGCCGCACGTTCATGCCGTTCCCGGGGGGCGAGTGTGAGGGGGCCGAGGTGGTCGAGGAACACAAAAGGCCCCACTGAGCGCGCGGCACGCGCGGGCAGGAAGCGGCGCACGACAATCCCGTCGCCGAGATCGCGTTCGTGGGGCGTGAGCAGATGCTGGATCGCGCTCATAAGGCAATCTGGCGAAATCAGGATTGCAGGGCGAAGCGGCCGGGCCCGGACGCGATCAGCACGACGAATCCGCCGATGATGCTGATATGTTCGAGAAAGCCGGTGAACGTCAGGGTGCGCTGGCTGCCTTGCTGGTTCCAGAAGTCGTAGAACACGACGGCGGTGGCGAGGGTGAAGACGGCGAGCAAAGCAGAGGCGATGGTGGTCTGATAGCCGGCCATGATCGCGAAGCCACAGACGAGCTGCACGGCAATCGTACAGCCGAGCGCGAGATGCGGAAACGGGAGCTTTTTCGCTTCAACTTCCTCAAGACCATGACGGAAGAAGAAGAGCTTGTTGAAGCCGCTTAGCACGTACATTAGTGCGATGAAGAGGCGGCCGGCGAGCAGGCAATAGTCGGTCATGGACGGTTTGAAGCGTTATGCGGAGGAAGCGCGCACCTGTGTCAGCCATCAGGTGTGCAGAGGCGTGATATCAGGCGGGCAGCACGTGCGTGCTGCCCGCACCGTCCGGTCGGGATCCTGTCAGCTCTGGTCGTACGAGAACTGGATGCCGGCGGTGCCTCCTGTCTCGATGAAGAGGTTGATGAACGCGGGCACGGTCTCGCTGCGTGCCCAGTCGCGCTGTAGCTCGCAGAAGAGCTGCGCGACGCTGATCATCTTCCCCCCCGCCTGCTCGATACGGCGCAGTGCAGCGTCATGCGCGGCAACCGACGTGCCGCCCACCGCGTCGACCACGACGTAGACTTCGTAGCCCTCCTTGAGCGCGTCGAGCGCGGGAAAGGTCAGGCAGGCCTCGGTCCAAAGCGCGGTCATGATGAGCTTCTTGCGGCCTGTCGCCTTTACTGCTGCGCGGAATTCCACATCCTCCCACGAATTGATCGACGTGCGGTCGTAGGTCGGATAGTCATCCAGTACTTTGCGCAGTTGCGCAATCGGTGGTTTGTTCAGGCCGGTCTTCACGTTGACCGTCGAGTGGACGATTGGCAGCTTGTAGGCCACCGCCGCCTTGGACGCACCGACGATATTGTTGATCAGCAACTGCCGGTCCATTGAGGCAATCGAGTTCACCTGTACAGGCTGGTAGTCGATGATCACAAATGCGGCGTTCTGCGGCGTCAGCAGATGGTCGTTAGCGGGATCGCGAATCGGTTCGCTAGCCATGAATTTCTCCTGAACGGTAGTGGGAGTGATCAGGTTTTCAATACACATTGATGCGAGGAATTGCAAATGCACCATCGCGGCTTTTCCGGTATCCGGCTGTACATATGCTGCGACGCTGGCGGCTGGTGAAACGACAACGTCTGGGAGACGGAGCCCGGAGATTGTCCGCAGGCGAACTACCGGATGAGCTTCCCAAGCATATGCGAATGGTGGTCAACAGTGTGAGTTCCATATCTCGAACACAGTGTTCTGCGTCATCGAACGCGCCGGTGACAGGTGGGCTGGCCGGGTGGCACGCTTCACGTCAGAAGTTGTACTGGAAATAGATTTCGCTGAAGTTGATGCCCGGATTCGGATGCTCGAGGCCGGCATTCGAAAGATGCTGAAAACGCACACCCGCCAGGTAATGTTGATGCGCACCGAACTGCGCACCGATACCCACCATATCGGCGAACTGGAATGACGAGGACAGGGTCCGGTCTTGCGTCTCGCGAACGTGCGAAAGCATGCGGACGCCTACGCCAGCTTCGACATAAGGGCGAAACCATCCGGAGGAACGGATGAATCGAAAAACCGGCGTCACGCCAAACTCCCAGATCGCGGGGTTGACTGCCTGGCTTTCCCGGACCTCCCAATATGCTGCATGGGCTTCCGCGACCATCGCAAAATGCCAATCGCCGATGGGCCACCATGAGAGACCCGGATCCCAGACGACGCCGAGATCCGTTTTCCTGACGCCGTGGTCCGCAACACCGCCCGCCACCTGCACGTCGAACGTGTCCGCGCTCGCGTGCACCGATATCAGCGCCAGCGCACCAAGCACTGTCGCCTTGAGAACATTTTTTTTCACTGTATTTCACATTGCATGTCTGGCTGGCGTTGCGAGCCAGTTCGAAAAGCCGCCCGCGGGCAGCAGGTGTTGCTACGGGACCGGCGTAACTAAATCGTCCTGAAGGAGTTCAGCCGATGGACGTTGCCGGGCTGACGGGTGCCGGCCACGACACCAATTGGGGTACGCATTGGCGCGTGCGCGTGCGCGTGCGGGGGACATCGGCTGCGTTCGAGGCCGCCATGTGTCGCGCGAGGCGGCCGCTTCGACGGACGGATGCTCAGCCCCTGCTGATCCGAACGTCGTATCCGACTTCGTTAAACGCAATCAGAAATTCTTCGGGCATCAGCCACGAATCGACCTGGACGGTCATGGCGGTCAGATCCACTCCTACCTGCGCGTCTGGATCGACCGACCGAATGGCACGAGTGATGATGCCCATGTCATCCTTGCCAGTCAGTTCGTTCAGCTTGAACTCCATGTTGCTTTGTTCCATTGATTCTCTCGTTGCTATACGTGTTCCGGTTCTGAAATGGGCGGAGCGAGCCATCCGGGTTCGTCACGGCAGGGCCGGCAGGCGGACGCCGGGGAGCGTGTTTTGCAAAACCTGGGAAACGGCTTCGGGGGCAATCATTGAGGCATTGTTGGGGGGCGTCGGTCGGCCGGTCGGCCGCCAGGCTGGATCGCCACGAGTGATCGGGCGGCCGGATATCGCACAGTATCCGGCACGCCGCGCAGTTCCGAGGCGCCACTTCTGCCCACCGTAGTGGCACTTTCCGCGTTCGACCCACCGCACGAGCAGATACCCGTGAGACGCCTCCAACACCGTGACCATGACATCTCTTAGGATGCCTTCGAGAATTGGGTAGGGCGCAGATTGCATCCTTCAAACCTCCCCCCAGTTCACGCAGGGAGTGGCTGCTGCTATGCGTCGTCTGGCTTGCCGTGTACGACGGCATGTTTCCTTACGGCTGTCGCAGCACGCGGTCAGTGAGCGCAGGAAGATCATGTGATTCCCACCAGAGCGTTATTCGATGTCCGTTTGCCGGGCGTCGCACTTGGGTGGGCGCCGTGCGTATCGCCTCCGTCTGGATTGTTCAGGTACGTTCGGAATCCAGCTGCTCGTTGTTCTTCACGACCTCCTGCGCCTTCATATAACTCTCGATGAGCAGGCGATACGGGGGGAAGATCATTCCGTAGACCTCGGCCCATTGCTGGGCGTCGGGACGATGCCAGGTTTGCTGCAGTTCCGAGGCAACGGCGGCGGTATCCATCGGCACGATCCCGGCCTGCACCACGCGTGCGAGCGTGATCTCCTGCGCCATCTTCGAGTACGTGCCGGAGGCATCGACCACCGCGAAGACCTTGTAGCCTTCCTGCACGGCGGAAATCGCGGGGAAAGCCATGCAGACGCTCGTAATCGTGCCGGCGATGATCAGCGTCTTGCGGCCGGTCGCCTTGACTGCGGCGACGAAATCCGGGTTGTCCCACGCATTGATCTGGCCTTTGCGGGCCACATAGGTGGCGTGCGGGGCACTCTCGTGAATTTCCGGGATCAGCGGACCGTTCGGCCCTTGCGGCACCGAAGCCGTGGTGACGACCGGAATCTTGCATAGGGTCGCCATCTTCGCCAGTGCAATCGCGTGATTGCGGAGAACAGTCATTTCCATGTCCTTGACCGTCTGGAAAAGTCCGCTCTGGTGGTCGATCAGCAGCATGGCGGCGTCGTTCGGGTCGATCACCGGGCGTTGTCCGTTGAAGTTCGCAGGGGCCGTCATCTCGATACTCCTTGTGGGTGAAGAGAGCCCTTTGTGCACACTGGCATGGTGGCGCATAGGGCTCTGGGTATGCGCAAGTGCGCGGACAATTGAAACAGGGTTATTGCCGCCTAAAAATCAGCGCCATTAGCAGGTGCAGCAGGCCGCATGCGGCAGCAAAGAGCAGCACGGAAAAAACGTAGGTTCGGATGGCCCATGCGAGCTGCCGGCGCTGCGTTTTGCCGTTCAGGACCACCATGCATACGCCGATAGCCAGCGCGACGCGGCGACGGACGTGTCTTTCAAGCACTACTCGCAGGGGCGTCACGCTCAGCGCCTCCCGGCCGCATCGACCTTGCCACGAAATACCCACCAGGCGAATGCGTTGTAGCCGAGCACAACGGGCAGGAGTACAAGCGCTCCCACCGCGACAATGAGCTGGCTGCCGTGCGCGGCAGATGCGGTGTCGATAGAAACGCTGAAGGGCACGACATACGGCCACACTATGAAGACGAAGCCAAGCAGCAGCACGGCGATCATTGCCAGACTGAACAGCAGTGGGCGTCCGTCTGGGCCGGTGCGTACCGACAGGAACGCCGTCGCCCATAGCGCGGCCGCGACGAGTCCGGCCAGCACCATCGAGGCTGGATGCGTGCGCCACATCGTTGCGACAGCCTGCGTCGTCGATGCCAGAGCGCACACGAGGACGGCGAGCAGCAGGAAGATGAACATTACCGCGCGTAGCATCGGTCGATGTCGGCGTTGAAGCCGTTTGCCGGTCTTCCAGTGAGTCCAGCCTGCACCGAGTGTCGCGTAGGCAGCCACTGCGGTCAGTCCCGTCAGGCAGTTGAACGGTGTGAAGACATCGAGCGTATGTCCAGCGAACTGGCCTTGCGAGACGGTTACGGTGCCGGACAGCAACGCGCCCCCGACGAGCCCCTGGCAGAACGCTGCGACAGTCGAACCTGCGCAGAACGCGCCGTCCCAGAAACGCGGGAACGGCGTGTGCACACGGAACTCCATCCCCACGCCGCGAAATCCGAGCGAGACGAGCATCAGCATGAACGGAAGGTAGAACGCCGGAGCCAGGATCGAGTACGCGAGCGGAAACGCGCCGAACAGCACGATGGCCGCGAGGATCAGCCAGGTTTCGTTGCCGTCCCAGATCGGAGCGATGCTTTCGACCATTTCGTTGCGCTCCGGCTCACGCGGCGTGGTCAGCAGCAGGATGCCCACACCGAGGTCAAATCCGTCGAGCAGGATGTACATCGCGATTGCGAATATGGCGATGAGGATGCACATGAGGCTTAGGGCGCTCATCGGTTTTCTCCGGACGGTTCGATGTGGCCAGCAGTTGCCGGGGCGGGCATCAGCACGGGCTTGAGCGAGGCCGAGTAGGGCGCCGCGTCCGATGCGGCGGAAGGGCCGCGACGAATCACGCGGGCCGTGATACCGATGAACGCGGCGAGAAACAGCGCGTAGGTGAGGGCGAACAAGACGGTGGAGAACATCACGTTGGATCCGGGCACCGGAGAGACCGCGTCGGCGGTGCGCAGATACCCGTAAACCACCCAGGGCTGTCGGCCAATCTCCGACGTGTACCAGCCAGCGATGGTGGCGATGAAGCCCACGGGCATCATGTACTGGACCAGCCGGTGAAACCATGTTGCGACAAACAGGCGGTTGCGCAGCCGCAACCAGACGCTCATGCAGGCGACGGCGAACATCGTCAGGCCGAGCAGAAACATTGTCCGGAATGCGTAGAAGACAGGCGCCATCGGCGGACGATTTCCCGCTGGTGTGTTCTTCAGGCCCGGCACAGTGCCGTCGAATGAGTGCGTGACGATCAGGCTGCCCAGAAATGGAATACCGAGTTGAGTGCCGTTGCGGGCCTCGCTCTGATGGGGCGTGATGAAGAGAAGGTAGGGCGCGCGGGGCGTGGAATCCCAGTACCCTTCCATGGCCTGGAATTTCGCTGGCTGATAGTCGAACATCCGGAACCCGAGCGTATCTCCCACCGGCAGTTGCAGGGCGATGGCGATCGAGGCGAAGCCGAGTCCCATCGAAAAGGTGCGCCGCGCAAAGTCGAGGTGGACGCGGCGTAGCAGATAGTACGCACCCACGCCTGCTACGAGGAAGGACGCGGAAATCCAGGCCGCGATCAGCATGTGCGGCAGGCGGTAAAGGTATGATGGATTGAAGATCACGCGCAGCCTGTCGATCACATGAAACTGATGCGCGACGGCGTCGTACACCACACCGTCTGGCGTATGCATCCATGAATTGGCGGCTAGAATCCAGGACGCCGAAATGGTGGTGCCGAGCGCGACCATCAAGGTGGCGAAGAAATGAAGCTTCGGACCAACGCGGCTCATGCCGAAGAGCATGATGCCGAGAAAGCCCGCTTCGAGAAAGAAGGCGGTGAGCACTTCCAGCGCAATGAGCGGACCAATGACCGGTCCCGCAAGGCGGGCAAATCCTGCGAAATTGGTCCCGAATTCGAAGGACAGTACGATGCCGCTTACGACGCCCACGCCGAATCCGAGCGCGAACACGGTGAGCCAGAACCGGTAGATCCGCAGATACAGTTCGTCGCGGGTCTTTAGCCAGAGTCCTTCGGTAATGGCGAGAAATGTCGCCAGCCCGATCGACATGGTCGGGAAGATGATGTGAAACGTCACCGTGAGCCCGAACTGGATGCGCGACAGAAAGACGGGATCCATGGTCATTCGATGTCCGTATGTCCTGGGAGGGCGTGCTGTGGAGCCGCTCAGTCGGGTTTTTGTGTATCCGTTTTTCGCCACGCGTAAACCGTTAGCAAAACGAATAAAAAAAGAACGGTGAAACACACTAAGTCGCCAAACAGCTTGATCAACGCCAGTGCGCTGAACGCGCCGACGATACTGAGGAGCAACACGACTGCGATGGCAGGCCTGTGTGTTGCCGAGTCTCTTGTGTTCATGTCGGACATCCGGGTCTCTTCATGTGGACTTGCGCGACGAAGATCGCGCTTTGGACACATCAACGGGCATCTCGCGTCGCGAGCCATGATTCGCCCTGAAGCACTCACGAGTGTAGAGGCGACGTACGTCGGGCGGTAGCGGGCAATCATGAAACAGTACGTTTCCATCCATCGAACGTCAGAGCTTCATTGAGGGCGCACATGTGACGCGACACGGTTCGCGGAGGAGGCATTCGTGCGCGTAGGTACTGCGTGCAAGACCGTGACGGTGCAGGTGGTGCCAGCGGCGAGAGGGACGTCGTCGGGCACGTCGTCGAGATGGATACGAACGGGCACTCGTTGCGCGAGCCGGACCCACGTGAATACCGGATTGACGTCGGCGAGCAGCGTCGGGCCGGATGGATTGTCGCGGTCGCTGATACCGCGTGCCACGCTCTCCACATGGCCCTTGATGACCGGGCCGCCGGACAGCAGGCGTATTTCCACCTTGTCGCCGATGTGCACATGAGGAAGTTTGGTTTCCTCAAAGTATCCGTAAACCCAGTACGAGTTCCGGTCGATCACGGCGAGCCGGGCTGCGCCCGCAGTCGCATAGTCGCCGGGATACAGGTTGAGATTTGTTACGTAGCCGTCCACGGGCGAACGGACTTCGCTGCGTTCCATATTGAGCCGGGCGACGTCGCGGGCGGCGAGCGCGGCCTGGTAGCTCGCGAATGCCTGGCGCGCCTGGGCTCCCGAGTCCTCGCGGACTTCGGTGGAGATTACCGATCCGTCGAGTTGCGCGCGCCGCGCGGCCTGCTGTTTGCGCATGTCCAGTTCGGACTTGCGCAAGGCGACTTCCGCCTCGGACTGCTCGAGCGCCAAGCGGAAACGCTCCCGGTCGATATCGAACAGGACGTCGCCGCGATGCACGAGCTGGTTATCTGCGACGAGCACGTCGGTGACGATGCCCGACACGTCCGGAGCAACGTTGATCACCTTGGCCCTCACGCGGCCGTCGCGCGTCCACGGCGCGTACATGTAATGTTTCCAGACGGTATAGCCCATGACGATTGCAACTCCCAGAAGGGCGAGCGTGACGATTGTGCGAATCAGCGACTGGAGAGTCATGATGAGAGCGGGTGTGAATGGTGGCGCGGTTGGGTCTACGTTCCGAGCAGCAGGCTCACGCCGCTGAACAGGCACACGAAGAGCGCGGCACGGAATAGCGCCGGATGCCAGACATGCCGGAACAGGCCGATGCGGGCCAGTATCCGGTCGATCAGCCACCAGGCGGCCGCGCAGCCGAGAAAGACCGGCAGCAAGGTCGGGATAAGGAGCGAAGCGAACGCGATCTCACGGGGCATGGCGGGGCGCTCCTTCCTGCGGGCTGGTAGCGACCGTTTCGATTCCGCCGCCCAATGCCGTCATAAGCTGTGCCCAGGCATCGAGCCGCGCTGCGCGGGCGAGTGCGAGGCTCTGCTGAGCGCGCAGCAGCTCGGTCTGCGTGGCAAGCACGTTCAGATAGTCGGTCATACCGATCCGGTAGCCTTTTTCGGCATAGTCGAATGCCTCCGTGGCGGACTGCACCGAGATTTCCACGTCATGCTGCTGGGTTTCGAGGGAGCGCAGTGACACGACCTGGTCGGCGACGCTCTGGAAGGCGGTGAGCACGGTCTGGTTGTAGGTTTCGACGGCTTGGTCGTAGTCCGCGACCGCGACGCCATAGCGACCCTTTCGAAGCCCGCCATCGAAAATCGGCAGCGAAATCGCCACGCCAAAGCTGTGGTCGGCCGCGTTGTTGTTGACGAAGGTGAAGAACCCGCCAAACGCCGCTGATGCGAGACTTGCCGTGGCAAGGAGGTCGATGTTTGGATAAAAGTCCGCGTGAGCGACCTTGATCGCCTTTGCCGCGGCTTCGACGCGCCAGCGCTGGGCCACCACGTCGGGACGGTGGCCGACGAGTTCCGCGGGCAAGGTCGCGGGCAGCGCGATGGGTATGTCGAGCCGAAGGTTGGGACGCGCCAGACGCTCGCCGGCACCGGGTCCCTGGCCGATCAGTACCGCCAACTGATTGCGGCCTAATGCGATCTGCCGCTCGTACTGGTCGATCCGGGCGCGCGTGGCCGCAATGGGGGTGTGCGCCTCGCTGATTTCGAGGCGGCTGGCGAGGCCGGCCTTGCCACGCCGCTCCAGGATGTCGACGATGCGCTGCTCCCGCTGGAGCGTCTGAATCTCGATGTCGCGCAGGTCGTACTGCAACGAAAGTGTCACGTACGTGCGCACTACCGATGCTTCGAGCAGCAGTTGAGCCTCACGGGCGTCGGCAGTGGCGGCCTGCACCGTATCGAGCGCCCCTTCGAGCGTCGCACGGTTCTTGCCCCACAAGTCGAGTTCATAGAGCAGGCTCACGCCGACGGCGTTATTCCAGACGGTAGAGCCGCCGGGTGGATTGGGGTTCGCATAGGCGGAGAAGTGTCGGCGTGAGAATTCGCTGTTAGCGGAAATAACCGGTTCACGTGTAGCGCCTGCCATGCGCGCGAGCGCTTCGGCCTGGTCGATCCGTGCCTGAGCGAGACCCATTTGCGGGCTGCCGGCCACGGCGAGGGAGACCAGCTGGTCGAGCTGGGGATCGGACCAGCGGGTCCACCAGCGATCCTGCGGCCAGTTCGCGTCGTCCATCGCGGCCTGTATCGCGTCGCCGGCTGCAACCGTTTTCGGGTCGAGCAAGGTCGAACGCGACGCGATACCGTCGGTATTCGCACATGCCGAGAGCAGGAGGGTGCAAGCGAGCGTCAGCGATAGACAGGAGTACTTCGGCATCGGAGCGTGGCATTCAATCGGAGGTCATGAGGCGCGTGGGCGCACGAAGTGGGCACATGGGGCGCGGAATCACTGGGTGGTTCCGACCATGTCACCCAGTGGGACCAGGTTGTCCTGGAGCGAAAGCCGTATGGTGTTCAGCGCCGAGCGCAACCTGACGAGTGCGATGTCAGCTGGGGAGCCCACGAGGACTTCGCTTGTTGGCGTAACGGCTGACAGTGCCGCCTCGACGGCGTTCAGCGCGCGCAGGCAGGCGTCGCGCCCGGGCGACGTGAACGCTTGCGCGACGGCGCGGCAAATGTCCGTTTCAAAGGTGCGCCATGACGCGGGGAGCGGGGCGCCCCGAGCCAGTTCACGCAGGTCGATGACGCCCCGGCCGATTTCGATGGACGCGAATGACCACGCATGCAGGAAAGCCTGGCTGTAGCGCCCCGTTTCCGGTCGCGTGCCGATCTGCTGGACAAAGTCGCGAACGCCGCTGTCGAAGCGCGACCGCAGGCCGTCGAGCGGGTCGTCGCAGGCCGCATGGGCAACGAGCTTGCGGAGCTGGCGCAGGTAGAGGCCAGTCACCCACTCGCCGGCATAAGGCGCGACGACGGAGTAAGCCAGCGAGGCTGCAGCGATGCCCAGCATGGCCGAGAAGCCGGCGTCCAGTATGCTGGTTGGAGAATAGATGCTCGGATTGGTCAGATTGCTGAGAAAGCAGAAGTAAATATTGAATCCGAGGCCGATCGTGGCCGTCTTCGGCCAGCTATTCAGATAACTGCCGATCATGATGAATGGCGCGATGGCCGCTGCGAGTAGTACGAAGCCATCGAGGCGGGGCAGTACAAAAAAGTTGAAGAACAGGCTCGCCAGCCATGCAGCGCCACATCCCGCTACCATCTGGCGTGTTGCAGCGGCCGGCGCGGGCATGATGGAGTAGAGCGCGCTGGCAATGGCAGCGGAAATGACCGCGCCCGAGGCCCCAGTCCATCCGGTGGCGATCCAGAAGAGCGAGACGGCACCGATTGCACAACTCGCGCGAAACCCGGCGGCAATCGCGACCATGCGGTTGGCCGTTGTCACGATGCGCACTGGGCGCTGCACATGAGCCTGGTCTTGCGCAACGTTTGCTGCTCGCAGTGCGATGAAGTCGCGCAGATACGCGCGCAGAGAGACGGTCGCGTTTTCCAGGTGGGGGACCGCACTCTCGGCGAGCTGTCGTATTGCTGCGTCTTTATCCATGAGCGCATGGCGTTGATCCGCCTGCAGGCCTGGCAGCCGATCCAGCAGGACGGTGAGCGCCTCGTCGCATTGTCTAAGGTGCTCCAGGTCGGGACGTGCGGGGTCGATGCGGTCCGACAGCAGCGCAGCGAGCTGGGCGAAGAGTGCGTCCACGTTGTCCGCCACGTCGCTGCGCGCGCTGGCGCGCAGCCGCCGACGGAACTCGTAGAGCAGATGAAACCGGGCCGCGACATCGAGAAATTCGCTGGCCATACGGGTCATGATGTCATTGCGAAGCCGGAGATCCGGGTCCTCGAACACCGCGGCGCTGCGCAGATTCTCCAACTGCGCGCGTTCCGCAATCATGGCGAACTGGATCCGTCCGAGTTCGAGCGGGTCCAGTTTGCCGGTCAGCGCGGTACGCATGAATCCGAGAAAGCGCGAAAAGTGACTGGCGCCGACGCGAAGCAGCATGTCCCGCACGTGCAGCGGAAAAATCAAGGCGCTGACCAGGCTCGCGCAGAGGATGCCGATGGAGACTTCGCTAAGGCCGGTGACGACGTTGTCGAGGATGCCATAGGGGTGGTCGATTGCCGGCAGCGCGGCGATACAGGTGGCATAGCCGGCGAGTACGAAGCCGTAGGATTGATAGTTTCGATACGAGGCGGCGCCCCAGACGCAGAGCCCGATCCAGACGGACAGAACGGCAAGGAACAAAACGCGTTCTTGGGGAAACAGCGCGAACAGGAGCAGGGCGGCGAGATTGCCCACGACCATGCCGAGGCCACGGTAGAAGCCGCGCGCCATAACCATGCCGCTATGCTGGTGCATCATCAGGATGACGACGCTCACCATCGCTGTGCGCGGTGCCGCAAGTTCAAGGCGCATGGAGATCCCGGTAGACAGGAGCACGGCGAGCACGGTCTTCAGTACATGAATCAGGCGTCCCTTGTCCTCATGCAAATATTGGCGCAACGCCGAAATGATGGCGGTGTACCACTGCGGACAGATGGCTGGGGGTGTGCTCATGGCTCTCTCTTCCCGCGTGCACGACCAGGTACGGCAACCGGTCGAGCCTGGCGGCAGCAGTGGCAGATGGCAACGGTCATGCGACTGAGCCTTGGGTGGTCAACTGTACGAAAAACGTGTAAGAACCGGTAGCGCTGGAAACGGAAACTCTTCGTTCTCGTATCCAGAACGGCCTGTTATTTTCAGTAGTGAGCGTTGGAACGGCGTCGTCGTCGGCCTGCGATTGGCTGGTGGCAAACGCTTGGCTATTCTGGCCTTATACCGCCGTGCTCAGGCGGTTTCTGACTTGATACTGGCGTTGGTCGCAGCGGGCCCGTCCCACGGGCTGGCGAGTAAGGCAATCCGCATGTGCTCGATGAATGCGCGCAATTTGCGGGAGGTGAACGGGCTGCGCGGATAGACGGCGTAGATGAAATCGTCTTCGGGTTGCTCGTCCGGAAGGAGCCGGATCAGCCGGCCTTCCATCAGGTCTTTGCCGACGATGAAGGCCGGCACAATCGCAGGACCCACTCCGCGCACGGCGGCGTCGCGCAGGGCCTCGCCGTTGTTCGACGCGAATGCGCTTGGCGGGGAGAGGGTACGCGGCTTGCCCCTCGTCGCGCTCGCGCGAAACGACCACGTCTGGGAGGGCGGTGCGTTGCTGTAGCAAAGACAGCGACGGCTCGCCAGTTCATCGAGCGATGCCGGCACGCCGTGCTTCCTGGCGTATTCTGGACTGCAGACGAGAACTCGGGAGCTGACACCAATGCGCCGCGCAATCAGGGCGCTGTCCGGCAACCGTGCAACACGTATTGCGAGATCGAACCGTTCCGCCTCGATATTCACGATCCGGTCGTCAAGCTCCAGCACGAGATGGAGGTTCGGATGCTGCCCGGCAAAGTCGGCAATGACATCGCCCAGCCACAACTGGGTGAGACTGACCGGCGCCGTGATACGCAACTCGCCACACAGGCCGTTGGTATGCTCGGAGAGGGTCTCGGCAACGGCGTTAAGGCGGCGGGTGGCTTCCTGCGCAGCTTCGTAAAAAATCAGTCCCGCGTCGGTCGGCATGACGTTACGCGTCGAACGCATCAGGAGCTGGGTGCCAAGGTGACGCTCGAGGTCGCTGATACGTTTGCTGACAACCGACTTGGAAAGATTCAGGCGGCGCGCCGCACCGGTGATGCTCTGCTGGTCGACGACCATCAGGAACGCCTGAATGTCCTGGTTGTCGAGTGGCTTCATGGAGTTTTCTCCTGCCGCTTGAACGGATAGACGCTGGAGGGGGCATCCCGCTTTGTGCCCCATGCACGGCGGAATGACGATAGATATGGAGCGCGCGACAACTGCGCGCTGGCGCGGGGCGTTGCCGCATCCACGGTCGTCGGGATGCTGGCGACCGTGGAACCCGGTCTGTCGCCGGGCAATCAGAGGCTGGGACGCCTGCCGTCATGCAACTGAAGACGGCGAACGTCCCTGCTGCCGGTCACTGTGAAGGTGGAGCGTGATGGGTCGTGGACATCTGACCGAAGCGACCACTGTTGAAATCCAGTACGGCCTGCTGGATTTCGTCGGTCGAATTCATGACAAACGGCCCGTAAGCGGCGACAGGTTCTTCGATGGGGGTGCCGCTCAGCAGCAATATCATGGTGTCACTTTCCGCTTCCAGTTGCACGTCGGTACCATCGCGCCCGAGCAGTACCACCTGCGCCTCGTTCACCGGCCGCTCGTCGCCGTTGACAATGACGCTGCCCCGCAGCACGACGAGCGCCAGTGTACGCTCCGCGGGCAGCGTGAATCGTGTGCTGTGGCCCGCCTTCAGTCTCACGTCCCATACGTCCATCGGCGTGAAGGTTCGTGCGGGCCCGTGATGTCCGTCGAATTCGCCAGCGATAACCCTGACCCGACCGGCGGCAGACGGCAACGCGACATCCGGAATGTCGGCCCCGAGGATCGTCTGGTAGCCGGGCGCTGTCATCTTGTCCCGCGCCGGCAGATTGACCCATAGCTGGACCATTTCGAGCTGGCCGCCTGCCTTCGCAAAGGTGGTCGAATGAAATTCTTCGTGAAGGATGCCGGCACCGGCCGTCATCCACTGCACGTCGCCCGGGCCGATACGTCCGCCACTGCCCGTGGAGTCGAGATGCTCCAGCTCGCCTTCGTACACGATGGTCACGGTCTCGAAGCCGCGATGCGGATGCTGGCCCACGCCGCGCCGTCGGCCCGTCGGCCCGAAGTACTGCGGACCAGCGTAATCGAGCATGAGGAAGGGACTCACATGGCGTCCCATTGTCTGGTGCGAAAACAGCGTGCGCACGGGAAAGCCGTCGCCCACCCAGTGCGAGTTGGGGTTGCCATAGACGCCGAGAGTGTTCTTTATCGTCATCGAAATCTCCTGTCAAAGACCGGAACGGCCTGAAAACGTACGAGAGAAGAATAGGGGCGGCGCACGGGGCCCGGTAGAGAGCGTGGGTTATCCTCTGTGTCTCATTTATGGAACGATGGGAGACAGCCGATGCGGGATCTCAACGACCTGTATCTCTTCGCACAGGTGGTCGATCATCAGGGCTTCGCCCCGGCGGGCCGTGCGCTTGGCATGCCAAAATCGACGCTCAGCAGGCGCATTGCCCTGCTGGAGGAGCAGCTTGGCGTGCGCCTCATTCAGCGCTCCACGCGGCGCTTTTCGGTGACGGAGATTGGTCAGAGCTACTACAGTCACTGCAAGGCGATGCTGATCGAAGCGGAGGCCGCCCAGCAGGCGATCGACCTGAACCGCTCGGAGCCGCAGGGGGTGGTGCGCATCACGTGCCCGGTGGGCATCCTGCACGCGCGCATAGGCGCAATGCTCGGCGACTTTCTCGCATCGACGCCGCGGGTGACTGTCCATCTCGAGGCAACCAATCGTGTCGTCGATGTGATCGGCGAAGGCATCGACGTGGCCGTACGTGTGCGTCCGCCGCCGCTGAAAGACAGCGACCTCGTGATGAGGGTGCTGGGCGAGCGCACCTGGTGCGTCCTCGCGAGCCCGGCGCTGCTTCAGCGGCATGGCGTGCCCGAGGTGCCGGCGGACCTGGTGTCCATGCCGAGCCTCGACTTCGGGCCGGCGTTCGGTGAGCATGTCTGGCAACTCGACGGACCAGCTGGCCAGCAGGCAACGATCTGTCATACGCCGCGCTTCATGACCGATGACATGATCTCGCTAAAGCAGGCCGCCGTTGCGGGAGCGGGTATCGTGCAGTTGCCGGTCATGATGGTGTCGGACGAGCTGGAACACGGGACGCTGGTACGCGTCATTCCATCATGGAGGCCCAAAAGCGGCATCATTCATGCCGTGTTTCCGTCCCGGCGTGGCCTGCTGCCTTCTGTGCGATCGATGATCGATTTTCTTGTGATGCGGTTTCGGGAGATTGACGAAATCTAGCCAAACGGTTGCGACAATTTCTCCATCCCGGACAGCTCGGGAACGTGCCGAGCCACGATTTCGGGCTTGGGGTGGTCGAACGCATCTGGCACTTCGACGGACCGGCGGGCGAACGGGCGGTGATTCCCATATGCCGTGATTCGTGACTGGCGACATGATCGAGCTGAAGCTGGGCAGGCTCGCGCGCATCCTTGCTTCATGGGAACTCCGCGGTGGTTTCATGCACTCGGTGTTTCCATTATGGCGCGGCCAGCTTCCTCTGGCGGCGGGGTGGCGGCCTCCAGATTGCCAGGGTATTTGCGAATATTCGAACATTTAAGTGGGATCTATTGTTGCGTCTATGGCAGCTGGATCAAGCTGCTTTCCGCATTCGTCGATTCAAGCAAGCCTGGAGCCGTAATGAGAAACATGACCGAAACCGAGCTGACCGATGTCGTGCTCGAACGCTATGCGAGCACGCCCGATGCACGCCTGAAGATGATCCTGCACGCACTGATCCGGCATCTGCACGCGTTTGCCAGCGAGGTTCGGCTTACCGAGGACGAATGGCTGGCCGGCATCCAGTTCCTGACCCGCACGGGACAGATCTGCGACGACAAGCGCCAGGAGATGATCCTGCTGTCCGACAACCTCGGGCTCTCCGCGCTGGTGAACATGGTGAGCGCGGGCGTGCCGGAAGGCGCGACCGAATCGACGGTGATCGGCCCGTTCTACGTGCCGGACTCGCCGCAACGCGAGTGGGGCGAATCGGTGCTCCTGCGTGAAGGCGATGACCCGACGCTCGTGATTCGCGGCCACGTGCGCGGGCCCGACGGCGAGCCGGTGCCCGACGCGACGATCGAGATCTGGCAGACCGACGCGAACGGCCAGTACGACATCCAGGATGCGTCACAGCCGGAAAACAACCTGCGCGGCTGGTATCGCGCACGGCCGGACGGTGCGTTCCTGCTGAAGACGATCCGCCCGACTTCGTATCCGATCCCGACCGACGGGACGGTGGGCGAGCTGCTGCGCGCAACCAACCGTCATCCATTCCGTCCGGCGCACGTGCATGCGATCGTTTCGGCACCCGGCTACCGGAAGCTCGTTACCCATCTGTTCGACGCCGAGGACACCTGGCTCGACTCGGACGTCGTGTTCGCGGTGAAGTCGTCGCTGATTCGCAAGTTCGAGCGCAACGAATCGGCCGACGATGCCGCGCGCTGGCAGGTGCGCGCGCCGTTCTGGGAGCTGCACAACGACTTCGTGCTGAGCCGCAACGGGTGACGCGATGTACTTCCTCGTCTTTGCCGGCGACTGGCCCGATGCCCACGCGCTGCGCTCGCAGACCAAGGCGCGTCACAGCGCGCATCTCGATGCGGGAGCGCCGGGCGTGCGGGTGCTGCAGAGCGGGCCGTGGCTCAACGGCGAAGGCCGGGAGGCGGGTTCGTTGCTGATCGTCGAGGCTGGCTCGCAGGAGGCAGTTGAGGCGTTCCTGCGCGCGGACCCATACTTCGAGGCGGGCCTCTTTGCGCATTACGCGATTCATCCGTGGGTCTGGCGGCGCGGCAATCCCTTCGTGCCGCATGCGACGGGCGCTGCGGATCAACCCGAACGAGCGGGGAAATCATGAACGTCCTCTGGATTGGTTACGGCAAGATGGGTGAACCGATGGCGCGCCGCGTTGCGGCGGCGGGCCACGTGCTGCGGGTGGATGACATGAGTGCGGTACGCCGGGGCGCTGCGCGCGCCCACGGCTTCGCGCTTGCCGAAGCAGCCGCCGCGAAGGACGCCGCGCTGATCGTGTCCTCGTTGCCGAACGACGCGGCCGCGCGCGCGGCGTTTGCGACGCGCGACGGTGTGCTCGCGCACGCGAGGCCCGGCACGGTGCTGGTCGAGACAAGCACGATTTCGGTTGGCGCCTCGGCAGCCATTGCAGCGGCGGCTGTCGAAGCGGGGGTCGGCTATGTGCGCGCACCGGTGTCGGGTTCGGTTGCCGCCGCGAGCAGCGGCACATTGACGTCGTTTGTATCCGGCCCCGCGCAGGCGCTCGACGTCGCAAGACCGGTTATCGGCGCATATGCGTCGACGCTCGTCGAGGTCGGTGTCGCCGATGAGGCGCGCGTGATGAAGCTCGCGATCAATCTGATGGTGACGACGCTCGTTGCGAGTCTCGGCGAGGCGTACGCGCTGTGCGCGAAGGGCGGCATCGCGCCGGACGTGGCGCTGGAGGCGATCGGCGCGAGCGCGATCGGTTCGCCCCATCTGCGCCTGAAGGCGCAGGCTCTGGCGCGCCGCGACTTCACGGCGACCTTTACGGTCGCGCAGATGCGTAAGGACGTGCAGTTGATCGGCGACGGCGCTCGCGGGTTAAACGTACCGGTGCTGCTGGGCGCGGCGGTCGAGCAGTTGATGAGCGCGGCCGAAGCGTCCGGCTATGGCGACGAAGACTATCTCGCGTGCGCAAAGGTGATCGCGACGATGGCGGGCATGGCGCTCTGACGGGATGTCGTGCAGGGGATCCCGAGACTGGAATTTAATTTGCATACCGAAATCATGACGAACGATGCTACGACCGACGTGCGGCAGACGATCCGCTGTCTCGAGGATGAACGCTATGCCGCGATGTTCAGCAAGGACATTGCGACGCTCGACCGGCTGCTGGACGAGGGCCTCGTCTATATGCATTCGAGCGGCGTCACCGACACGAAGGCGAGCTATCTGGGCGGGCTCGGTTCCGGGTTGTGGGACTACCGCGGGGTCGAGCGCGACGACGTGCGGATCGACGTGGACGGTGACGTGGCGCTCGTGTTCGCGAAGCTGACGATTGAGCTCGTCACGAACGACGCGCATAAGTCGTTCGCGACCCGGGCACTGGCGGTCTGGCACCGCAAGGGTGAAGCCTGGCGGCTCCTTGCCGTGCATTCGGGTGCATTGCCGCCCGCGGGCTGACGCGCCAGCCGGTCCGGGCACGTGCCGGCTTCGCTGTCGGCAATATGATTCGCATGACTAACTATGAGCGTGACTGCTGCCGGGCGAAGCGTGAGGCCGCGCATCGAACCGTCCAGAAGTGGCGCCGCGACAGAAGGAATCCCGGCCGCATTGGGTACGCCTGGACATGACGTGCCGCACTTCGCGTGCGGCCTGGCGGCACCATAAGACGCATCAAACAGGAAAAGAACATGGAACTGAGTCTTAAGGGACGTGTGGCGCTCGTGTCGGGCGCAAGCAAGGGCGTGGGCAAAGGCGTGGCCAGGGCGCTGGCGGCTGAGGGCGTGAACCTCGTCCTGCTCGCGCGTGGCGCAGCGGAACTCGAGGACGCCGCGCGTGAAATCGCCGACGAGTCCGGCGTGCAGGTACTGCCGGTCAGCGCCGACGTGACGCAACGCGACGACGTGCATCGCGCTGGCGTGGAGGCGCGCGAGCGCTTCGGCACGGTTCACATTGTCGTCAACAATGCCGGCGCCGCGATCCAGCGGCGCGATCGCGAAATCATGTGGGACGACGACGACTGGCAGAAGCTGGTCGAAATCAAGAGCCTTGGCGCTCTGCGCGTGATCCGGGAATTCCTGCCGCTGATGCCGAACGACGGCACGGGGCGGATCGTCAACATCACGGGGGCATCGGGTGTGATGACGTGGATGCCTGCCTTGACCTACGGCCTGAACAACGCAGCGCTGATTCACGTGACCGGCTATCTCGCCGCCGATCTGGCGAGTCAGAAGATCACCGTCAATACGGTCGTCCCGGGTCTCGTCGGCACGGAGTGGCGGCAGGAGTGGGCGCGTTCCATGGCGAACCAGGCCGGCAAGCCTGTCGACGAGTGGTTGCGCGACTTCTGCATCAGTAAAGGCATTCTTTCGGGGCGGTGGGCCGAGGTGGAGGAGGTGGGGAGCATGGTGACCTACCTCGCGTCCGATCAGGCGCGCTACATCAACGGCGCGCGCTTTGCGGTCGATGGCGGGCTCACTGCGAACGTTCGTTGAGCAACGGTGTGGAATATTGACATGTCCATCAGACGGGTAGTCCTGAAGGGCGCGACGGTCATCACGATGGATCCGGCACTTGGCGATCTCCGCTGTGCCGACTTGATGGTCGACGGCGAGCGCGAGCGCGCGCTCGAACTGCTCGGCAGCCTGGGCCTGGCCGCGCGGGCGGACGATGCGTGCGGGACGCTGTCGCAGATCGAGCTGCGCAAGCTGGAGCTCGCGCGCGCCCTGGCGGTCGAGCCGCGTCTGCTCGTCGCCGACGAGGCGATGGCCGGACTGTCCGCCGAGGAAGTCGACGAGGTCCTGGAGATCCTGCTCGCGCTTGCCGGACGTGGCATCGCGGTAATCATGATCGAGCACATCATGCGGGCGATCATGCGCTTTTCGCAGCGCGTGCTGTGCATCGTATCGGGCAAGCTGATCGCGGACGGCGTATCTGCCGATGTGGTCAGGCATCCCGAAGTTCAGAGGGCCTACATCGGTGACTAGTCCCTCGTTACGCAACGTGGTGGCCGGTTACGGCACCGTCAACGTGCTGCACGGCGTCTCGCTCGACGTGCCGGGCGGCGAAATGGCCGCGCTGCTCGGCACGAACGGCAATGGCAAGTCGACCCTGATCCGCGCGATTCTCGGCATCGTGCCCGTGAGCTCGGGCAGCATCGTGCTCGAACAGGACGGGCAGCGCTGGCCGCTGCACGAGATGCGCACTGAGGCGATCGTCGATCTCGGCATCGGTGTCGTTGCCGAGGGGCGGCGGCTGTTCGGCAACCTGAGCGTGCGCGAGAACCTGCTGCTCGGTGCATGGCGGCGCGCGGCGCGGCGTCTGCGCGAGCGCAATCTCGACGCGGTGTTCGAGGCGTTTCCGGTGCTGCGCGAGCGCGCGGGGCAGCTTGTGGGGACGATGAGCGGCGGGCAACAGCAGATGGTCGCGATCGGCCGCGCACTGATGACAGCGCCGCGCGTGCTGCTCGTCGACGAGCCTTCGGTGGGACTCGCGCCGGCCGTCGTCAAGGAGACGCTCGCGCAGATCGCTCGTCTGAAGACCACACTCGGGCTCACGGTGCTGATCGCCGAGCAGAGCTTTCATCAGGCGACGGCGATTGCGGATCGTGCGTACGTGATCGCGCACGGCGCAATCGTGATGTACGGCGACGACATCGCTGCGGCGGGCAGCGGCGATGCGGTAAGGGAAATCTATCTGGGTGCCTGAAACAGGGCAACAGAAGCACGCGAGACGGCCCGCAACAATACGAACCCTGATCCGAACAAGGAGACGAACCATGACACAACGAACCCTGATCCGCAACGCGAGCGTCATCAGCGTGGACCCGGCGATCGGCAACGCCGACGCATGCGACGTGCTGATCGACGGCACGCGGATAGCCGCAGTGGGGCGTGCGCTCGAAGCGGGCGACGCACGGGTGATCGACGGCACCGGCACGATCGTGATGCCCGGAATGGTGGACACGCATCGGCACATCTGGCAGACGACGCTGCGCAACATTGCGGCGGACTGGACGCTCGACCAGTACTTTGCCGGCGTGCGCGGCCAGCTCGGCGAGCATTTCCGCGCGGAGGACATCTACATTTCGAACTACGCCGGCGCGCTGGAAGCGCTCAACGGCGGCGTGACGACGGTGCTCGACTGGTCACACAACATGAACACGCCCGAGCACACCGATGCGGCAGTCGAGTCCCTAAAGGCTACGCACGGCCGCTTCGTGATGTGTTACGGAAACTCGAACGAGGAGTGGCTGCCGGTCAGCAGCCTGCCGACTTCGCGGGACGTGCGGCGCGTCAGGGCGCAGCACTTCTCGTCGCCGGACGATCTCGTGCAGCTCGGCATGGCGCTGCGCGGCCCGCAGTACGCGACCAAGGAAGTCACGCTCGACGACTGGGCGCTTGCGCGCGAGCTCGGCGCGCTGATTTCGGTGCACGTCGGCGACGGCGCCTGGGGCAAGGGCCGCCCGGTCGAATGGCTTGCGCAGAACGGCTTGCTCGGTGAAGACGTGATTTGCTCGCACTGCAACTCGCTTGCCGACGACGAATTCCAGATGATGGCTGACTGGGGCTGCGCGGCGTCGATGACGCCGGAGATCGAGTTGCAGATGGGGCACGGCTGGCCGGTGACAGGACGTTTGCTGAAGGTCGGAATGCGGCCGACACTCGGCATCGACATCGCAACCTGCAATAGCGGCCACCTGTTCCAGGTGATGCGTACGGTGCTGCTCGTCGAGCGTGCATGGGCGCACGATCGCGCGGATCGCGGCGGCGAGACGGTCGAGCGGCTCCCGGTCGACACACAGCAAGCGATCGAATTTGCGACGATCAACGGAGCAACGGCGCTGCGGCTCGATCATCGAATCGGCTCGCTGACGCCGGGCAAGGACGCGGACATCGTGATGATCCGCGCCGACAACCTCGAAATGGCGCCGCTGAACAATCCGGTCGGCGCAGTCGTGCTGGCCGGACATCCGGGGCTCGTCGATTCGGTGTGGGTCGCGGGGCACGCGGTGAAGCGCGAGGGACGGCTTGTCGGCGTCGACCAGCAGAAGGTCGTGCGCGACCTTACGCGTTCGCGCGACTACGTGCTCGCGAAGGCGGGCGTGCAGCCTGGCGAACGATTCATTCCCGCGCCGTATCAGCCGCGCTGAATGCGGGCTTGGTCGAGCGTGAACGGACTAGTGGTTCGAATGGCTCAATGGAAGACGCAAAGTGCAGACTGATTTCCTGATCGTCGGCGGTGGCAGCGCGGGCGCGGCGCTCGCAGCGCGCCTGTCCGAGCGGCGCGACTGGCGCGTCATACTGGTCGAGGCCGGCGCGGATACGCCACCGGACGCGATGCCGGCCGACATCGACGATCCGTTTCCGACATCGACACTGAATCCTGGGTATTTCTGGCCAGGTCTCGAAGCCACGATGGGTGCGGGCGCCGTATCGCGTCCCTATCCGCAGGCGCGCGTGATGGGCGGAGGCTCGAGCATCATGGGGATGTTCGCGCTGCGCGGCCTGCCATCGGACTACGCGCGCTGGCGCGAAGCGGGCGCGAGCCGTTTCAGCTGGGAGGAAGTTACAGCGTGTCATGCCCGTGCGGAAAACGATCTAGACCGTGCCGACCGCGAAGGCACACGGCACGGCGCCAGCCCGATCAGCCGCTTGCCGCGTGCGCAGTGGCCGGGCTTCGTGCGGCGACTCGAACGCGCGGCGGCATCACTCGGCTACGAATACGTCGACGACATTAACGCGACAGCGGCCGACGCGTTCTTTGCAATGCCCGCCACCTCCGACGGCCGCGTGCGCTCGTCGAGCGCACGTTGCTATCTGACGCCGGCCGTGCGGGCCCGCGAGAATCTGACGATACTCGCCAGCACGACGGTCACGGCATTGCGTTTTGCGGGCCGTCGCGTCGTCGGCGTCGACACGTTGCGCGAGGGCGTGCCGCTGACGCTCGACGCGCGCGAAGTGATCGTCAGCGCGGGGGCGATCCATACGCCAGCGCTGCTGATGCGCTCGGGCATTGGTGACGCGGACGCGCTCGTGCGGCTCGGCATCCGGCCACTTGTCGAGCGGCGCGGCGTCGGGCGCAACCTGCAGAACCATGCGTACCAGTTTTTTGCGGTGACGCTGCCGCGCACCGAGCGGCTGGCCGCGCGGCAGCGGCGCTTTGCTGTGGCGGGATTGCGCGCGTCGTCGGGGTTGCAGGGCTGCCCGACGGGCGACCTGATGCTGTTCGCGCTCGGGCGCGTGAGTCCGCGCGCATTCGGCGTCGACGTCGCGATGCTCGGGTCGGCGCTGTACGCACCGTTCTCAAAGGGGGCGGTGACGCTCGCGAGCGCTGACCCGCAAGTGCCGCCGCGCGTCGACTTCGGGATGCTCCATGATCCGCGCGCCGCGCCGCGCGCTCTGCAGGCGGCGCGGCTCGCCGAACGCCTGTTGTGCTCGCCCGCGGTGGCGGCGGGCTATGGCGACGCGTATCTGCTGCCAGCCGGGCTCGCGGTCAGCCAGTTTTATCGCCGGGGACTGTCGGGCGTGCTGTACGCGGCGGGTGCGAAGGCGGTGCTGAGCGGGCCGCGCTCGCTGCGGCGGCGAGCATTCATGCATGCGCTGCCGGACGCCACGCCGCTTGCCGACGCCGCCGGCGATGTCGCGATCAGCGACGCGCAACTGCTCGCGTCGCTTGCGCCGATGGGTCATCCGGTCGGCACCTGCACAATCGGCGACGAGCGCGATCCGTTTGCGGTGGTCGACGACGACTACCGTGTGTATGGCGTCGACGGACTGCGCGTCGTCGATGCGTCGGTGATGCCGGTGATTCCGAGCGCGAACACGCATCTGCCGACGCTGATGGTTGCCGAGCATGCGGCGGCAAGGATGCTCGGCAAGGCGGCGGAGCAGACGGCAACTCAGGCGTTCGCGCAAGCACCCGGTGAGCAATCGTGGGCGCGAACGAGACGGTATGCCGGCCGGCGCGCCGATGGAAGAACAACTTGTCACTTACAACACGCCGGCCTGTGAGCCCGATCATAACGGGGTAGGTGGCCGGAAAAGACTCAAATAATGGAAACGTATAACAGCGAAAAAGCAGCGAATGAGCGGGATGAGGTCTGGTCACGGGGAATCGTCGAAGGACTCGTCTGTCGAGAAGGCGACCAGCCATGTCGTGCCGCGTGCACAGATGGTGTTCGCGCCGTTCGTGTAAGTGCCGACTGCGCTGGTGGTCGTAGTAACGACTGCGGCGTTCATCTGGATGCACCCACGCCCTGAGCGCATGGTTGTGTTTCATCCCGATGCGGACGATCAGGATGGCGCCGATGCCCAGACACACCCGCGAGGCGCTTCAGGCAAATCGTTGGCGGCGCGTGCGAACGGATTCGTGCTCGATATCGACGCGACAATCCTGATCCTGATGATGGCCGGGCTCGCCCATCATTACGCTGCTCGTGTCGAGCGCGGGCGGGCATTGGGCAGTCCAGGGACCGTTTGTGCTGCCGGCAGCGCTTGAACTGCACGCACCGGTCGCGCGCACGGCAATGGCGGTCGCGATGGCCGAAAACGTGTCGAACATGTTGCAACCGTTCTGGGCCGTGCCGCTGGTAGCGATTGCCGGAATCCGCCTGCAGCGCGTGATGGGCTATACGTTCGTCACGTTCGTGGTATCGCTCGTGATCTATGGGGCGGCGCTCTGGCTGGTGTGAGGCGCCGCTGATCTTCCGGTTGCCGCCCGGCTCGTTGCGGCAGCCGGGCCTCCCTGGGACGGTACCCTTCAGCCCGCGCTTTGAGCCAGCTTGAATGACATGGAATAGCTGAAGCGGCTCGCCGGGTGCACACCCGTTGTCGCTTCGATGACCTTGTCGCGCACGAAGTAGGTCCGCACGATGCGCAAGCCCGCCGAGCCGCTCGCCACCTGCAGCGTGTCGGCGACGGCCCCTTCGAGCAGCAGCCCTTGGATTTCCTGTTCGACGCGCGTGACCTTGATGCCGTACTGCTCTTCGATCATCGTGTAGACCGGCTTGTCGAGCGTCTTCGAGAGCCCCGTCAGCTTGCTGTACTCCGCGTTCACGTAGATGCCGACGAGGGCGATCGGCTCGTCGGCGCCCTGTCCACCGTAGCGCACGCCCTCCAGGTGCAGCCACTTCGTGCCTGCGGCGCAGCGCAGCAGCGCGGTCTGCGACGCATCGGCCTGCAACGTGCGGCGAGAGCTTACGCGCAGGCACGTTCCTTTCGCGTAGAGGGCGAGGTCGGAAAGTGTGTCCATCGACTGTACATAGCGCGTCTGCGGGCGGTCCGCGAGGACGGTCGTGCCAACGCCGGCCTGCCGCGTAATGAGTCCGAGATTACATAGCTTCTGGATGGCCTGGCGCACGGCGTAGCGGCTCAGGCCCCACTGCGCGCATAGCTCCGCCTCCGTCGGCAGCATGTCGCCGACCGCGAAGCGCCCCTCCCGGATGTCCTGCATGAGCGTGCGGGCAAGGTCGACATGGCGAGGCTGCGGCACGTCGAACATGGGGGCTTCAGGCGCGTCGGTGATAGGCGTCATGGCGTTCGGGACGAGAAGCGGCGCGCGGCGGCCGCGATGGCGACAGTATAGCAGTCGCCTCCAGGGTAAGCACGAATGTTCGAACAATCGAATAAACATAGAATGTGACTCGAGGAGCCGGAAGTTCCGGGCTCCGCGAATTCCGGAGAATCCTGCATGTACCCGATCGATTTCCTGTGGCGCGCCGCCCACCGCTATCCCCGCCGCACCGCCATCGTGAGCCCTTACGGCAACCTGACGTTCGAGGCGCTGGCCGCCGAGGTGCTACGGCGAGCGGCTGCCCTCGCTCGCCTCGATCCGCTACCGCGCAGCCGCGTGGGCATCGGCGCGGCCAACTCGGTCGATCATCTGCTCTCGCTGCTCGCCGTGCTGGCGGCGGGCAAGGTATGGGTGCCGCTGAATCCGCGCAACGGAGACCCCGAGCTGCGCCGGATCGTGGAGTTCGTCGCGCCGTCGCTCGTGCTGGCCGACGACGCCATGCTCGAACGCCTCGCCGGCGTTCCCGCGCCGCTGCGCCCGCTCCGCGATCTCGCCCGTGGCGATGGCGATACCTCCGTCGTGGCGTTCGGCCCCTATGCACGCGGCGGTGTCAGTGTCGAAGACGCACAGGCGATCAAGTTCACGGGCGGATCGACAGGCATTCCCAAGGGCGTGATCCAGCCGCTGCGTGCCTGGAATACGAACATCGCGACGCAGATCCACGAACTAGGCCTCACGCCGGACGACCGCTACCTCGTCGCCGCTCCCATCACGCACGGCACCTCGACCTATATGCTGCCGCTGCTCGGCGCGGGCGGCGCGCTCGTCTTCCCGGAGCACGCGAAGCCCGCCGGACTGCTCGACGCCGCGAGCGAGCATGGTGCGACGATTTTCTTTGCGCCGCCCACGCTGATCCTTGCACTGAGCGAAGAGCAGCGCCGCGCCCCGCGCGCGCTGCCGGCGCTGCGCTACCTCGTCTACGGCGGGGCGCCGATGCGGCCGGAGCAGATTCGTGATGCGCAATCCGTATTCGGGCCTGTCCTCTGCACCTCGTTCGGACAGACGGAGGCGCCGCAGATCATCACGTTCCTGCCGCCCGCCGAGATGACGGGTGAACGCCTTGCCTCGGTCGGCCGGCCGACGCTGCTCACGCGCGTCGCGATCCTCGACAAGTCGGGCCAGCCGCTCGGGCCGGGCGAGGAGGGCGAGATCGCCGTACGCGGCGGCCTCGTGATGAGCGGTTACCTGAACGCCGAAGAGGAAACTAACAAGACAATTGTGGACGGCTGGCTGCGCACGGGCGACGCGGGCGTGTTCGACGAGGAGGGGTATCTGTTTTTGCGGGATCGCATCCGCGATGTGATCATCACGGGCGGCTTCAACGTTTATCCGGGCGACGTCGAAGTCGTGCTGTCGAGCCATCCGGCAGTGGCTGACTGCTCGGTGGTGGGGGTGCCCGATGCGAAGTGGGGCGAAGCCGTGCATGCGGCCGTGCAGTTGCGTCCCGGCATGTCCGTCGAGGCCGACGAACTCGTGGCGCTCGTGAAGCGCGAACTCGGCTCGGTCAAGACGCCGAAGTCCGTGCATCTGTTCGACACGCTGCCGCGCAGTGCGGTCGGCAAGGTGCTCAAACCCGCGGTGCGAGAAGCGATCCTGAACCTGGGGAGCGAAGCGTGAGCGCAATGAACGACACACAGACGCCGCGCACGACGCTCTGTCACTACACGACCGATTCGGTCTACTACGGCGACGCCGATCTCGTGCGCGACCTGCTTGGCCGGGCAAGCTTCATCGATGTGTTCATGAAGCAGACCTTCG
The DNA here is from genome assembly GCF_051125215.1 of Paraburkholderia sp. A3BS-1L. Lineage (NCBI taxonomy): Bacteria > Pseudomonadati > Pseudomonadota > Betaproteobacteria > Burkholderiales > Burkholderiaceae > Paraburkholderia > Paraburkholderia sp. A3BS-1L. The sequence continues at coordinate 445,843 of NZ_CP120446.1, forward strand.
GCCGTGTGCCGACCGCGGGCGAACGCCGGATCGTCGATGCGGTGCTGGTCACCCTGATGGAGCACGGCATGACGCCGAGCGCGATTGCCACGCGCATGATCTACGCGAGCTCACCGGAAAACCTGCAGGCGGGCGTTGCGGCGGGGCTGCTTGCGGTAGCCAGCCGCTTCGTCGGCACGATGGAGCCGGCCGCGCAGCTGCTGGGCCGCGTCGCCGCGAGCGGGGACGCCTGGGCGGAAGCGGCGCGCATCGCCCAGGACTACCGGGCACGGCGCGAAGCCGTGCCGGGATTCGGACACCACCTCCACAAGCCCGACGACCCCCGCGCCATCGCGCTGCTTGCGCTGGCGCGCGAGGTCGGGACGTACGGGCCGTACTGCGAAGCGCTCGGTCATCTTGCCGCCGCTGTCGATGCCGCCGCGGGGCGGCACATCACGATCAACGCCACGGGTGCGATTGCGGCCCTGCTCGGCGACATCGGCATCCCGACCGCACTGATGCGCGGATTCGCGGTGCTGAGCCGCGCGGCAGGGCTCATCGCGCACATCGCTGAGGAGCAACGCGACCCCTCAGGTCGCTTCATCTGGGACCTGGTCGACACGGCAATGACGGACGTCCCGTCCGCCGGTTGAGCGACCCGCCACCACTCGCGCGAGCTCGCGCCACTGCATCAAACATGAAGGAGACGACCATGACCGAAGCACAAGAAGCCATCCTGCGCCACCATCACATTACGCTGTGCGTGGGATCGGCGCAGCACGACTACGATTTCCATACGAAGGTGCTCTCGCTCAAGAGCGTGAAGAAGACGCTGATCTACGACGGCGTCGCGCCGTTCTACCACCTTTACTACGGTAACGACCTCGGCGAGGAAAGCACGCTCATCACCTGCTTCCCGGTTGCGCACTTCGGTCGCAGAGGGAAACGCGGCGCGGGGCAAATCGCAGGCCTGTCGCTCTCGGTGCCGGTTTCGTCGATCCCGTTCTGGGAGAAGCGATTGCGCGATCACGGCTTCGAGGTGAAGCGCTCGGAGCGCTTTGGCGAACAGGTTCTGTCTTTTTCCCATCCCTGTGGCATTCCCTACGAGATGATCGGCATCGCAGACGATGCGCGCAAGCCCTGGTCGAACGGAGAAGTGCCGGCGGACCTCGCGATTCGCGGCCTGCACACGATCAGCGTGAACGTACGCGAGCTCGAACCCTCGCAGGAATTCATGCAGCAGGGCTGGAGCGCGCACGAAGTGGCGCGTGACGAAACGCACACGCGCTTCGCATTCGGCGAAGGTGCGGGGCATCCGGGCCAGTTTGTCGACTACGTGCTCACGCCGGATCTGCCGCAGGCGAGCTGGACCTATGGCGAGGGCATCGTGCACCACTGCGCGTTCCAGGTGAAGGACCGCGCGGTGCAGGACAAGGTCAAGGCGAACCTCGAGGGGCTTGGCTTCACGGATACCTCAGAGCGCAAGGATCGTGGCTACTTCGAATCGATCTACGTGCGCACGCCGGCCGGCGCCATGTTCGAGGCAACCGTTTCGAAACCGGAAGCATTCCTGATCGACGAAACGTACGAGGAATTGGGATCGAAGGTGCAGATTGCGCCGCAGTTCGAGAGCCAGCGCGAGACGATCATCGCCTCGCTCGAAAAGCTCGAATTCTGAGCCGGAGCGATGCGTCATGTCGAATGCCGATCCGCATCTAACCCTGCCCCTACAGGTGTATGGCTGCGCGCCGCGGGATGCCGCGCTGGCGGTCATCCTGGTGCATGGGCGCGGGCAGTCTCCGGAATGGATGTGCGACGCGGTCGTGCGCCGCTTCGGCCGTGACGACCTCGTCTGGCACGCGCCGGCGGCCGCGGGGCAATCGTGGTACCCGCAGCGCTTCATTGCGCCGCTCGAAGACAACGAGCCGCACCTCTCGCACGCGCTGGCGGCCCTCGACGCGCTCTCCAGCACGCTGCGTGAGCAGGGCTTTCCGTACGAATCGCAGGTGCTGGTGGGATTTTCGCAGGGCGCGTGCCTGTGCAGCGAGTTCGTGTGGCGTGCGGGGCGGCGCTACCGGGCACTCGTCGCGTTCACGGGCGGGCTGATTGGGCCGCCCGGCATGCACCGCGACATCGTTCCCGGCGTATTCGACGGCATGCCCGTGTTGCTCTCCACATGGAATGACGATCCCCATGTGCCCGCACAGAGCGTGCATGAAACGGCGCAGCGCTTTGCCGAGGCAGGTGCGCATGTGACCTTGAAGATCGAGACAGGCATCGAGCATGGCATTCGCGATGCCGAAATCGCGTACGCGCGCGCACTGCTCTCCGGTCGTCAGCCGTAAGCGCAAGACATAGAGAAAAGGGTAGTGACCATGCAAACTTTCGTGTACGAAACGCGTGCGGCCCGCGTTGTCTTTGGTCCGGGCAGCCGTCACCGCTTGATCGGGGAATTGGAAAAGCTCGGAATGCGGCGCGCGCTCGTGCTGACCACGCCGGAACAAACCGGTATCGGCGAGCAGGTTGCCGAAATTCTGGGCGAGCGCAGCGCCGGTGTTCACGGCAAGGCGGTGATGCACGTGCCGCTCGAGGTAGCGCGCGAGGCCATCGAGACCGCTCGCCACCTTGGCGCCGACGGTTGCGTGGCGATCGGCGGCGGCTCGACGATCGGTCTCGCGAAAGCGGTCGCACTCGAATCTGGCCTGCCGATCATCGCCCTGCCCACGACCTACGCTGGGTCCGAGATGACCCCGCTGTATGGCATCACGGACGACGGCCTGAAAAAGACCGGACGTGATTGGCGCGTGATGCCGCGCAGCGTGATCTACGACCCCGAACTGACGTTGACGCTGCCGGTTCCGCTCAGTATGACGAGCGGGATGAACGCGATCGCGCACGCGGCCGAGGGCCTGTACGGCCACGACGGCAACCCCGTCTACAGCCTGATGGCCGAAGAGGGCATTCGGGCGCTCGCGAGCGCGCTGCCCCGCCTGCGCGAGACGCCCCTGGGGCTCGATGCGCGCAGCGACGCGCAATACGGTGCCTGGCTGTGCGGGGCGGTGCTGGGCAACGTGCAAATGGGACTACACCACAAGCTGTGTCATACGCTGGGCGGGTCCTTCAATCTGCCGCATGCGGAGGTTCACACGGTGATCCTGCCATATGCGCTTGCCTATAACGCGTCGGCCGCGCCGCAGGCGATGGCGCGCATTGCCCGCGCGCTGGGCAGCGAGACGGCCGTCGCGGGCTTGCGTGCGTTGAGCGCAACGCTCGGCGTGCCGCGCTCGCTGCGTGAACTGGGCATGCCGGCGCAGGGGCTTGATCGCGCAGCGGACTTCGTGGTCGAGACACCCTACCCGAACCCTCGGCCCTTCGAGCGTGGTGCGGTCCGCGAACTGCTGCAGCGGGCCTACGAAGGCTCCGAGCCGGTTTGATCCGTTTAATTCTGTATTCATGGCCACCGTACGAATCATCGGAGCCGAGGCATGTTGATCGAGCACCGCGTCTACACCCTCGCGCCGGGTACCGAAGCATCCTTCTGGGACGCTCAACACGAGCGCGGCGAGCATGGTCTGCGTCCCATTCTCGATCGATTGATCGGCGCGTATGCCGCGCGCAGCGGTACGAATGACCAGATCGTGAGCCTGTACCGCTACGACAGCTTTGAAGACTGGCAGACGCGCCTGTTCGGCCTGTACCGGCATGCGCAGCTTCAACCGTATTTTCGTGCGGTGAGGCCATTGATCAGATGCCAGGAAAGCCGGTTTCTCGCACCTGCTCCGTTGCCCGAACTGACGCCTCTGTGGGGCAACGGCGGTCGCGACTGGCTGCCCGCGCATGGGCCTGCTTTCACCTCGTCGCGAGCCACAAGCGTGATGGAGGAATTGACGCTGACCTTTGCCGCAGGCGGCGTTCCGACATGCTGGGAAGCGATGGCGCGGCACGGCCTGACCGAGGACGCCGTCGTCATGACCGGGTTGTGCGCGGGGTTCAGCACCATTGCCGGCAAGCTCAATCAGGTCTTGCTGTACTGGCAGCATTCCGGTCTCGACGCTTGTTTGCTTCAACGCCAGCACCTGCGGGAGTCGGCTCGCTGGAACGATTTTCTGCGCGAGCTTGCGCCGGTTGACGTCCACGCCGAAGGCCGGCTGCTTGTGCCGTCCACGGTGGCGGACATGTCGCCGCTATATCCCCAAGACTGAATACAGGAAGCGCTTTCGGGCGCTTGCCTGCCAATGGGTACACGGGGCGAAGAGCCGCATTAATAGTTTGTTTTACTAATAAAAACTACTGCGAGAATTTCCTCTTTCTCAGAAGATGAATAATACGCAGAACCAGAGATTTATCTTGGAAATACCCGCTTTCTGCCTCGGTGGGCGTCGATCTCAGGATTTTCGGTACTTGAGATGTTCTTGGCAAGCGTTGCATTTTTTCGCCTGGATCTCTTCTTTCGATTGGTGAAAGGGGCGCCACGGGTACATCACGGTTCCCGCTTAACTTTTTATGGAGGTGTCGCTAATGGAACGTAAATTGGCTTCCGGATGGGATCTCGCTTATGAATGGAGAGCGGTCGCGCTGCTATCCTTGGGATTCGGATTGGTCGGTGTTGATCGCTTCATGATCATGCCGCTGTTTCCGGTCATGATGAAAGACTTGCATCTGGACTATCAGGATCTTGGTCATATCACTGGCGCACTATCCGTGGCATGGGGAGTCTCCGCGCTTTTCATGGGCAATCTGTCGGATCGTATCGGCTTCCGAAAGGTCATCATACCGGCGCTCGTCATTTTCTCCGTGCTCGCGGGAATGAGTGGCCTGGCCTCCGGAGTGGGCATGCTCATCCTGATCCGGGCATTGCTGGGGCTGGCTGAAGGTGCGTACACCCCCGCTAGCATTGTTGCGACCATTGACGCATCCTTGCCGGCACGTCAAGGGCGAAATACCGGTATCCAGCAAGGCGCATTTCCGCTGTTGGGTTTGGGTCTTGCACCTATATTCGTTACCCAATTGCTCAAGGTCCTGCCGTGGCACTGGATTTTTGCTCTCGTGTCGGTTCCGGGACTGGTGGTCGCGTTCCTGCTATATAAGACGCTGCGCAACACTTCTGCTTCGGCTGCCGTGGCGCACACCTCGACGCCGGATGCATCAACGCACCGATGGACCGATGTGTTTCGCTACCGCAATATTCCGCTGAATATCGTCGGAATGTTCTGCTGGGTGACTTGCCTTCTGGTCCTGGGTGCCCTGTTTCCGAGCTACCTCATCGACTACCTTCATCTGAGCATGGAGGAAATGGGATTCGTGCTGTCGGCAATCGGGTTTGGCGGAACACTGGGCGGGCTCGCACTGCCAGCGCTGTCGGACCGTCTTGGTAGAAAACCCGTGATGATTCTGTCGGTGATCGGCGCAGGCATCTTTTTGCTGTTGCTGATAAATACCGGGGCAGCGCCCACAAAGCTGTTCATCTGCCTGATGATGACCCTGTTCTTTGTGTTTGGAATGATCTTTCTCACTGCCGGTCCCTTGAGCGCAGAAGCGGTGCCGGCCAGTCTGATGTCCACCGCGGCAGGAATCGTCATTGGCGTTGGCGAGATCTTTGGTGGTGGCTTTGCTCCCGCACTGGCCGGCTATGTCGCGCAGCACTTCGGTATTCAGTACATCCTGGATCTGGCAATGGGGGCGTTGGCAGTGGGACTCGCCGTGGCCATCAGTCTTCGGGAAACGGCGCCTACCCGCACAGCGGCACAAGCGATGGCCGCAGGTACTCAAGTACAGAAAGGCCGCCTTGAGGCTTGATGCTGTCATGTCTAGCATTGGAATACCTGTTTCAGGATCTGAATAAAATATTATTTCGCGTTAATTATATTAACATTACTAATTAAATAAATTATAAATAGAACCTTTATCGTTTCAAATTCGCATATCTAACAGATGATTTTATGGTGTGAGCAGAGAATCTTAATGAGTATCTCTGCGGAGTAATTTATTCTGTCTAACAGGAGACATGATGGAAACCAGGCCAATGACGGATGAGCAGCGCAAAGTGATCGCGCTCGAATATTTCAAGCGTATGGACAGGGGAGAAAATATCCTTGACCTGTTCGACGACAACGCCGAGGTCTATTTCCCCAAGTGGGGCATCGCTCGCGGAAAAGGTGAAATCGAGCGGCTTTTTGCTGATCTCATGGGAATTCTCGTCGGTGTTTCGCATGAGATCTCCTTTGCGAACTTCATTCAGCAGGGCGACATGGTCGTGGTCGAAGGACTGTCGAGCGGAAAGATGAAGGACGGTATCGAATGGCGCGCCGGCACGACCTACGCCGGAAGGTGGTGTGATGTTTTTGAGATCCGCAATTTCCGGATTCAGCGGTGTCACGTGTACCTGGATCCCGACTATGCCGGCGCGGATATCGCCCGTTATCCGTGGCTTGGTGGCGGGCGCACAACCCGCTACTAGGCAGGAGCTCGGGAAATCGAAAGTCGGGAGCCGACAACGCGAGGCAAGGTGCGGTGAGATTCAGGTAGCGCCAGGAACAAATTCATAAAGGTATGGCCGCGCTCGACGCGGCGGGTGAGGAGGCAGGAGATGTCAGGAAAAAGAAGCATTGCATCTGCGGTTTCGATTTTTTTAATAGGATTGCTTAGCAGTAGCGTAGCGGATGCGCAGAGCAGCGTAACACTATTTGGAGTGCTGGACGGCGGTCTGCTGTATACGAGCAAGACGCTAAATTCCACAACCGGGCAGAACGCCGGCAAGCAATTTGGGGTATTTGATGGTGAATCGTACTATTCACAGTTCGGCTTGGTAGGTACGGAGGATCTCGGCGGGGGATATAAGGCGAAGTTCCGGCTTGTGAGTGCGTTCAGTATGGCCGATGGTGGACTTGCTCACTGCAATGGCAATCTCTTTGGCTGTGAGGCGTGGGTGTCGATGGAGGGACCGCCCGGCGAGTTAAAACTTGGTCTTCAGTTCTCCCCGTTCTTTAATGCCGTCTATGACACGGATCCACGCAGTCTTTCGCTGTTCGGCAGCGGGGCACTTCCGCTTGTGGATAATGTGCTTGGCACGAGCATCTTCAACGCCAATGCAGTGTCCTATACCAGTCCTGTTCTGGCGGGATTGCAGGGCAGTGTGATGTACGCATTCGGCGGGGAGGCGGGTAACTTTCAGGCCGGCAGGCAGTACGCGGCACGTTTGAAATACCAGCTCGGTGGCCTGAGCGTCAATGTGGCGTTCTACGACGGCAACAGCGGTGGTACTGTCCAGACACCGATACCGACCACAGTGCAGTTTGAGGGCCGTCTGTTGGGCGTTGGATACCAGTTCGGTTCGCTGACCGCGAAGGTATCGTTTGTCAACTACAAGGTCGCCGGATCGTTCAACAACAATGTCTATGGCGGCGGTCTTGCCTGGTATGTGCTGCCTGCGCTGGACATCAACGGTGGGGTATGGGTGACGAGCGATCGTAACCGGACGACCAATCATTCGATTCTTGCGGCCTTGGGCACGGACTATTCGCTGTCGAAGGCGACCAAACTGTACGCGCAGGTGGGCGTCGTGAACAACCACGGCGCGATGGATACGGGCCTGTCTCTGAGTGGAGCGTTGTACGGAGTGCAAGGCACGACGGTCGGAGCGGTTCTCGGTATTCAGCACCTTTTCTGATGGTCTGGGCACCGGTCCGAAATAAAAAGTGCCGATGCAACGCGTCGATACGGCACGGCTGTGCCGTTGGTAACTCAAGGGGTGAAACAGAATGCGGTATATCAACATGATCCGGTGCGCAGTAGCCGGGTTAGTCATGACGGGGGCTGTCGTGGGGCACGCCCAGGTGGCCGGAAGTGACGTTGAACTGAACCGCCCCGGGATTTCCGGAGGCTCCAGTTCTTGAGAAAATGGAGCTATGGAAAACACCAAGAAGAAGTCCCCAAGGTACTCGCCGGAAGTTCGTGAGCGGGCTGTGCGAATGGTACTGGAACATCAGGGCGACCACGAATCGCAATGGAAAGTGATCGCCTCGATCGCAGCGAAGCTGGGCTGCTCGGGCGAGACGCTGCGTAGCTGGGTGCGCAAGGAAGAGCGGGATCGGGGTTTGCGCCCGGGCGCGAGCACGCAGGAGCAGGATCGGATCAAGGAACTGGAGCGGGAAGTGCGTGAGCTTCGGCAGGTCAATGAAATCCTGCGCAAGGCGTCAGCGTATTTCGCACAGGCGGAGCTCGACCGCCGACCGAAGTGATGATCACGTTCATCGATGATCATCGGCACGTCTACGGGGTCGAGCCGATCTGCAAGGTGCTGCCGATCGCACCGTCGACGTACTACAAGCACGTGGGCCGCCGCGCCGATCCTAGCCTGGCGCCACCGCGGGTCCGGCGCGACAGGATGCTCAAGGATGAGATCCGGCGCGTATGGGAAGAAACTTCCAGGTCTATGGTGTGGACAAGGTCTGGACGCAATTGAAGCGGGAAGGCATTGTCGTGGCGCGCTGCACGGTCGAGCGGCTGATGAAGCAGATGGGCCTGCGCGGTGTGGTGCGGGGCAAGACGGTACGCACGACAGTGAGCGATGGTTCGCCGTGCCCGAAGGATCTCGTGAAGCGGCAATTCACGGCTGAACGGCCCAATGCGCTGTGGGTGTCAGATTTTACCTATGTATCGAGCTGGCAGGGCTTCGTCTATGTCGCGTTCATCATCGACGTGTTCGCCCGACGCATTGTCGGCTGGCGTGTGTCGAGTTCGGCGCGCACTGACTTCGTTCTGGACGCACTGGAGCAGGCCTTGTACGAGCGACAGCCGGTGCAGCAGGACGGGCTGATCCATCACAGCGACCGCGGCGTGCAATACGTATCAATCCGCTATACGGATCGGCTGGTCGAGGCTGGCATCGAGCCGTCAGTGGGCAGCGTGGGCGACTCCTACGATAACGCACTGGCTGAAACGATCAACGGCTTGTACAAGGCAGAGGTGATCCATCGCCTCGGACCGTGGCGCAATCCGCAGGCCGTTGAAATGGCGACGCTCGAATGGGTTGACTGGTTCAACAATCGTCGGCTCTTCGGCCCCATCGGCAACATTCCACCTGCCGAGGCAGAAGCCGCTTATTATTCAAAACTCGCTGGGTCCGCCATCGCGGCGTGACTCAGGCAAAACAGCCTCCGGGAAACCCGGGGCGGTTCAAGTCGATTCGGTGCGAGGAAGACGGCAAGAAAACGTTGTCGATGTTCTCTGCCGCCTGAGTTCTTTTTTGGCCAACGGTCTTACGGATTGACGATTGTTATTGTGCTTTTAATGTTGCAACGCTGTTTCCATTCAGCCGGTCCCTCGCCGTTGGCCTGCACGTTTTGCTTGCAGGCCAATCGTCGCTTAGCTTCGAGGAGATCGTCCGGGTACAGGGTGTTGCTGGTGATATCGGGGCGGTATCCAACAGCCTTCAGATCAATCACCTGCTGTCGGACTTCGGCGCGGGTCAGTGGTTGAGGTCCGTCTATGTAGTTGGGTGACGATTGTGCAAAGGCTAAGGGGCTAGCGAACAGCGCACTTAAGCCAGCGATCTTGATGCCGCATTGTAGATTCATATTCCCTCCGTCGACGTGGGCAATGGTTGACAACGGGACTGCCGAAGGCTACGGAAGTATAGACCCCGATTCCAAATCAGCAAGGATGGGGCAGCGGTGCGATGCTTCCGGGCGCCCGAAGCATTATGTGGCGGTGCATCAGTTGCGGCCTCTCGTTGTGCGTCCTTCCGGGCGTTGAATGAGCGCGGCGTGCTGCAAATGGCCTATTCCTCTTGCCACCCGATCTCGCCCAGGGCGTGTACACGATTGTCAAATCGTATTTGACGGTCTGTCAGTTTATTTGGAAATTGTTCATTATCTTTCGCACGATGAAAATGGCTAAGCTTGGTCGCCGAGAGGGGCGCGCCAGAAATCCCATCATTCCTATCCCGTCATTTATTGACTTGTGTCCGGCGCAAAAGGGCTGACGATGAAACGTCTTCCAGACGCATTTCCCCCCAGAGCCGCCTTCGAGGCTGCTATTGCCGCTTCGGCTCCCACGATGAGTTACCAGGAAATATCGAGTATGAAAATTCTGATTGCAGTGAAGAGGGTTGTTGACTTCAACGTGAAGGTTCGTGCGAAGTCGGATGGCACGGGCGTCGACATCGCCAGCGTGAAAATGTCGATGAACCCGTTCGACGAAATCGCCGTGGAAGAAGCGGTTCGTCTGAAGGACGCCGGTGTGGCGACGGAGGTGATCGCTGTATCTGCCGGTGTCACGCAAGCGCAGGAAACGCTGCGCACGGCGCTCGCCATTGGCGCGGATCGCGCGATCCTCATCGAATCGAATGAAGACCTGCAGCCGCTGGCGGTCGCGAAGCTGCTCAAGGCGCTGGTCGACAAGGAACAGCCGCGGCTCGTGATCCTCGGCAAGCAGGCGATCGACGACGACTCGAACCAGACCGGCCAGATGCTCGCCGCGCTGGCGAACCTGCCGCAAGCGACGTTCGCTTCGAAGCTCACGGTGGCCGACGGCAAGGCCACGGTCGCGCGTGAAGTCGATGGCGGCGCGGAAACGCTGTCGCTGAAGCTGCCCGCGGTGGTCACGACGGACCTGCGCCTGAACGAGCCGCGCTACGTCACGCTGCCGAACATCATGAAGGCAAAGAAGAAGCCGCTGGAGACGCTCAAGCCCGAGGACCTCGGTGTCGATGTCACGCCGCGTCTGAAGACCCTGAAGGTTGCCGAGCCGCCCAAGCGCAGCGCAGGCGTGAAGGTTGCCGATGTGAATACGCTGGTCGAGAAGCTGAGGACCGAAGCCAAGGTGCTGTAAAGGTTAGGGGAGCAAGAAAGAAATGACGAATCTGGTTATTGCTGAACACGACAACGCAACCATCAAGGCTGCGACGCTGAACACCGTGGCTGCCGCGCAGAAGATCGGCGGCGACGTGCACGTGCTGGTTGCAGGCCACAACGCTCAAGCGGCCGCTGAAGCCGCGGCGAAGATCGCGGGCGTTTCGAAGGTGCTGCTGGCCGACGCGCCGCAACTCGAAGCAGGTCTTGCTGAGAACGTCGAAGCGACGGTTCTGACGCTTGTGCAAAATGCGGCGAAGAACTACTCGCACATCCTCGCGCCGGCAACGGCAGCGGGCAAGAACGTCACGCCGCGCATTGCCGCGAAGCTGGACGTCGCGCAGATCAGCGACATCACGGCAGTGGACTCGCCCGACACGTTCGAGCGCCCGATCTACGCGGGCAACGCCATTGCAACGGTTCAGTCGCAAGACCCCATCAAGGTGATCACGGTTCGCACGACGGCATTCGACGCAGTTGCGGCCGAAGGCGGCAGCGCAGCGGTGGAGAAGCTCGATGTGGCAGCAGACAGCGGACTCTCACAGTTCGTCGGCCGCGAAGTCACGAAGCTGGACCGTCCGGAACTCACGAGCGCGAAGATCATCGTCTCGGGCGGCCGGGGTCTGGGCAGCGGCGAGAACTACACGAAGGTGCTGGAGCCGCTCGCCGACAAGCTCAACGCAGCGCTCGGCGCATCACGCGCGGCGGTGGATGCGGGCTATGTGCCCAACGATTACCAGGTCGGCCAGACCGGAAAAATCGTTGCGCCCCAGCTGTACATCGCGGTCGGTATCTCAGGCGCGATCCAGCACCTCGCGGGCATGAAAGATTCGAAAGTGATCGTCGCAATCAACAAGGACGAAGAAGCGCCTATCTTCAGCGTGGCCGATTACGGCCTCGTTGGCGATCTGTTCACCGTCGTGCCGAAGTTGGCCGGAGAACTCAACTGACTGCAGCAATTTCTGTACGACCGCAACACGAATTGCCGAATGCAGACACCTTACACAATACTACTGCCTTGAAAGTCGCCATCGGATCATGGTGACAGTATGGCGCCGCTTTCGGCTTGAGAAAGCGTGCGGAAGGCTCTTGCGCAGGTGGGCAACGCGGTCGCTCTCAATGCATCGAAGAGGCGCGTCGGGACGGTCGCTGGTGATCGGTTCCGATGGCCGGCGACTGCCGCCTATGACGTCGAATGCATTGGACGAACGCAACTCATCGCGCACTCGCGGTGCCGCGAGCGTTGCAATATCACGGCATCGCCGTCCGGTTAATGCTACGAAAGTGCCGATGGAAGACCTCGCGCTTTCAGCGGCTCAGTTCCGTTGTGTTCCGCTAGTCCGCAGGGGTAGATCTGGGGGTAACCGTCCATCGCCAAATTGCCAATCCCTTATGGAAGGGGCTGAGCGCCCACAACGAGAGTCCGACCCGGCCCACCATTCCATAACGTTCCAGGGTGTTCCTGGATACCCTCTGCCCAAATTGGATAGAGGCGCCGGTGTTCCCGGACGTCCACGGGTAGCCGATTCATTCCGTTGACTGCCACCGATTCGTGGGGTTAGTTTTGGGGGTAGGTCGCAGGCGATGAAGCGAGATACCTGACGCGATAGACGGTTATTCAGCTTGGCCCGCACCGCCGAACCGCGGTTCGTCGTGTGCCTCATGATCTTACGTTGAGTTGATTCCAACATCGCCGGCGTTCGTGGGCGGAGTACGATAGCCTCGAGTCCGTTCCGAGGAACGAAGCGATCCGCGCACAGACGAAGGATGGTGCCGTGTAGACGAACCGTGGTGATACATCAACTTAGCATTCCCAATGTTATTTTACATAATTAACATGATCAATTTTTGCATAGGAATCCATACTAAATTGTCGGGAGGTTGATATCGGATTGTGCTTCAATTCGGCCCGCAATTTGACTTGAAAGACGACTGCGGGACGGGTAGGGGAGCGCCGCCCTCCAGCGAACCTCAAGCCCGCCAACACGCCTTCCATAGTCGCTTTTTCCGGGCCAACGCGCGGTGAATCATCTCCATCGCTTCCCCGGCGTGTCTGTTTGTCCGGTGAACGCTACCGGTCTCGCGGCGCAGTTTCTGTTTGCACCGACCGGCACACGCGCTCGCGCGCCGCTTCAAACTATCTATCGTATAGATCAGTACCCGCCTATCCGACGACCAGATCGGCCTCGCGCAGCAGCGCCACAATGGTGCGCTCGGGGGCATGAAGCCGAAGCCTCAGGTCCTGCACGAAGGTCGCCACCGAGACTGCGGGATGGCCATCTTCAAAATATTCCAGGAGCTGCTGGACCTGGTTGGCCGGAATCGCCAGCCGCACACGCTCCGAGTAGACGCGCAGGCCGCTGACGCTCAACCTTGTATCTGGATTCCACCGCAACGTCGAGAGCCCGTTGGGAAGCGGCTCCGGCAACACGCGGAATTTGTGGTCTGGCAGTTCTGTCAGGTAGCCCTTCGCAGTGAGCGCCCGCAGATATTGGTGGACGGCGACCTTTTCCGCATCCTCGAATGCCGGCACGATTCTGAGTGCCCCAGGTTGACGATGTCAGGGCGCAGCAGAGCAACATACTCCGAACCGCATTCCCTGAACTGGTCGCTCAACGTTACTGGAAGGACATCTCCAGCGACACGCCCGAGTAGTTCGCCCGCGGCGCCATCTGCCGGCCGGGACCCTGCTCGAAGTGGATCAGGTCGTATTGCTCAAGCGTCTTGAGTGTGCGCGAGAGGTTCGACTTCTCGCGACCGCTTGCAGCAGCCAGTTCAGTCAGCGATTCCGGTTCGGTTTCCGCAATGAGCCTAAGCAGCATGCGGTTGCCATCCGAGAGGATCTTCGAGAAGCTCTCGACGGACTGAAACCAGACTTTGGGTTCGTCCGGAGCCGGCTTGAGTTTGCCGCTCGCGATCGCAATCGTCCTGGCCTGGAATTCCTTCAGCGGCATGATGCCGACCTTCAACGTCTTCATGGTGGTAATCATTTCGTTCCCTCCTTCTCGAGAAACGCGTTGACTTCCTTCCAGAAGTCAGTCACCAGCGTGCCTGCGTCGCTATACTCGTAGAACCTGACGCGGTCGCCGGCGTGGCGATGGTCGTGCTCGATGCGGGTGCGAGCGCCGGGGCCCGAGCCCTCTTCGACCGGGTGAGCGTTATCGAACCCCAGTATCCGCTCGTTGTCCTCGTCGTGCAGCGTCAGCGAATACTTGAGGCCGTGGGGACGCTCCCGGGTCGGCTGAACTCGCTTCGCCTCGAACTTCACCCAGTACTTGCCGTCCTCATTAACCGGATAGCGGATGCCGTCCAGATCGAGGAGCGCGTCCAGGCTGCTCTCTTGATTGGTCATGGGTGGATGTTATCAGATAGTCATAACTAGTCAAGTTTCCCAACACCGGGTCGCCGAAGTACGGATCACTGCGCAGCAACGGCAGGGCGCTGCATTGATCTGCCTGATCGCGCTGACCACCTTGATCGCTTCCTTCACTGTGAGCGAACCAAACTGGCGGTAGTTGAAGTTGTTGCCGGCCAGCGTCCTGAGCGCGTCGCCGGACGCTCGATCGTGGTCGTAGATATCTGCCACCGCGGCCTGCCCGGCTCATGGCTTCACCCGTGGCTTGCGGACAGCGGCTTTCGCGGGGCCGGCGGACTGCCGGGCCGCGCGCCGCGGGGCACGCCGTGCGGGAATGCCGGGACCGGGCGCCTGCTGCCGGAGGCGTTCGAGTTCCTGCGCCTCTGTCGCATGGCTCGCCCGCATCGCGTCAAGCTGGCCTTCCAGCATGCCCGCCTGATGACGCAGATCGCCCAGCTGCGCCTGCAGCGACTGGATCTCGACCTGCGCGCGCTCGCCTTCGCGAACCGCGCGTTGCTGTGCGCTGTCGATTTCGCGCTGCAGACGCGTATTCGCAGTGCGTTCCCGCTCGATCTCCAGCAGCGCGCGCTTCTCCGCGGCCTGCAGGCGCGTCTCGGCCAGCGCCGTGCTGCTGCGCTGTTTGTCGAGTTCGGCGGCGAAATCGGTGCGGGCCTGCGCAAGGGCGGCATCCCGTTCGCGGCCTTCCTGCTGCAGCCGCGCGATTTCGCCTTCCAGCGCTTCGCGCGTCGCCCCTGCGGCCGCCTGCGCCTACTCGAGTTCCTGGATGCGAACCTGCGCGGCGAGCAGGGCGCCCGTGCGCTGCTCGAGCGCCGTCCCGGTGCGCGCCAGATCCGCCTGCAGGGCGCAGACTGATGCCTCGGCAGCGCGTCGGGCGGCTTCGACTTCCGTGCGCAGCGCCGCCAGGGCGTCCTGCGCGGCACCGGTCGCACGCGTCCAGAGTGCGGCCACCAGCTCGCCGGCCGCGCCCCGCAGGTCCTCGGGCAGGTCGGCATGCTCGATGCGTACGCGGCATTTTTCCCGCAGGTCGACCCAGAATTCGGCGAGCACTTCGGTGGGCGTGCCCATGCTGCCGCGGCGCACCAGCTGGTACAGGCGGTTGGCCGTCGGCGTGATGCCGAAGCGGAAGAACAGCAGCGCGCAGACTTCGCGATAGAGCTCGCGCGTCTTTGGGTGCGCGGCCTTCAGGCGCTCAATCTCGGCGGCTAAGGCTACGTCGGAGGCGACGTCGGGAGCCGCTTCGGCCGCCAGGGCATCGTTCATGGAAATTTCCGGGCTATTTTTATCGTATTACTACGTATTACGATCAATTTCTTACGATTTTAACGTGATACACGACATTAGGCGTATAATGTCGTGTAGCGTATAATCATCGATGTCGCCGCCCGCGCGACACCCTCCGGAGCCTCCAGACCGTGTCTGATACCCAGCTTGCCGCCATCCAGCCCGTGGAATCGCTCGTCGTGCCGTCCGCGCTCGATGGCCGCGACGGCAGCAACCGCGGCGTCACCGGCAACAGCCAGCTCGCGGCGGACAACGACCTGGACGCCGTACGCGCCTGGCTCTCCAACTACGCGGACACCCGGACCACGTTCGACAGCTACCGCAAGGAGGCCGAGCGGCTGCTGCTGTGGGCCGTCGTGCAGCTCGGGGTTCTACGCCGGAACCCCAGAAAATTCCGTCATTCCACATTGTGAACGTCAATCGGTTTGTTGCCTGACGTGCCGAGCGAGTAACTCAGTCGGTAAATGCCTGCCCGAACTGCCGTGCCCGCTTTACATCGTCGGTATGCAAGTAAATCGACGTGGTCGAAATCGACGCGTGACGCAGGTTATCTCGTACGGCGCTCAGCTCAACCCCTCTGGCGATCGCGTGGGTCGCATGGGTGTGCCGCATCCAGTGCGGAGAGGCCCGATGCAGCTTTTCAGCCAGCACCGGATGGTCGTTCTTGATAATCTGCGCGACGAGCCGAAAAAACCGGCGCATGACTTCCCACAGCCGCAAGGGCTTGATGCCGGCATCGGCGTCGTCAAGGCTGCCAATCAGGGACGTGGTCGGATTCCAGTGAGCACGGCTGACAGGAAGCCCCCGCTCCTGCAGATATCGGTCCAGCGCTGTGCGCGCTAGGGGTGTCAGGGTAACGCGGGCTGGCTTGCCGCCCTTGCCGACCACGTGCAGCCAGTGATCACCGGCTGCGTCGACTTCGATGCTGCGCAGTGTGGCGTCAGCCAGTTCGCTGATCCGCAGTCCCGTTGCGTAGCCGAAATCCAGCATGAACCGCAACCGTTGCGCAGCGGGCGCCTGCCAGCCGTACGACCACTCGAGCCCGTTGGCGATGGTGCGCGTCAGCATCCATTCTCCTTCGGTGAAAGCGTGCGAGGTTTCAAGAGCCATGGCGCGCTTGCTGCCGCGTACCTTGATGCCGGAGAATGGGTTGGCCACGACGTAGCGCTGCTCGACCAGCCAGCGGAACATGGCGCTGAGCACGGCAAGCGCATGCGCAATCGAACGGGCCGAGAGGTTGTCGACAAACGGGCGCCAGTCCGTTGATGTGCGCGGCCGCGGTGGCCCGACCCAGCGTTCTCGCGGTGTAGGTCTGCGCAGAAACGCCCTGTAGTCGGTGGCATCCCGGGTGGTCAGCGAAGACAGCGCCTTGCCGCGAGCAACGATGCCCCAGAGAATCAGCCGTTCGGCTTCCTTGCGGTAGGCCCGCTGCGTGGCCGGGGATTCGTGCAACGCGAGCCATGCCTGGATAGCGTCGTAATCGTTGTCGACGCCGAGGATGCAGGCCGACACCGGTGCGCGGAAGGCGCCGGCGGATCCGTCGATCTCGTGCGGTAGCCGTAGTTGCTCCCAAGGCGTCACGACTGACTGCCGATCCGCGATGATCAGTGCGCGGGCCCGCTCCGTGAGCGCCGGGTACGCGGCAAAGAAGGCCTCGATCCTTCTTGCACTGGCCGGCCCGAGACCCGGAATGACGGTCCACCACTGCCGGCGACGCGGAATCCGTACCGTGAGATCGGCCAGGGTCCGGATGCCGGCCGCGTGCAGGGTGCGGGCAGCGCGATTCGGCAGCCAGTGCGCAATGTCGTCGCCGATCTGCGGAGCTGGCGCAGGCATGATGCGCAGTAGCTCGACAGCCTGCGTGGTGGCGCGCGCATGATGCATACGCTTTTGGGCCGGGCATTCGAACAGCGTGGCCAGATCTGCCCGCTGTCGGTTACGGGCATAAAGTGCCAGTTGCCGGCGGATCTGGCCGATGACGCCGCGGGCTGACTGGCTGTGGCTGAGCCGATCTTGCATGTACCGGTGTGCCGCCTCACGCGAGGATGCGCCCTCGTACCAGGCACGCAGCGCTGCCAGTGCATCAGCATCAGGAAAGTCGGTCGGGATGTCGGCGGCGGACGGGCTCGTGGGGCGCGTTTTCATGTCATCGAGTTTAATATGGAAACAATGCCACAGAGATAATAAAGCTTATCTCTGTAGAATGCGGGAGTTCAATATTTCTGTCGTACCCCATGTCGTGATATCACAAAATTGAAGGATCTGACGTTGCGTGGAGAGGATGGTCGATGATCAACAAGAATAAGCTGCTCAGCGTCTTTTCCGACGCCGAACAGGAAGCCCTGTATGGCCTGCCTGATTTCGACGATGCGCAGCGGCTGGAATACCTGGCATTGACCGAATCCGAACTGGCGCTCGCCAGTAGCCGGCCCTCCATACCCGCGCAGGTCTATTGCATCTTGCAGATTGGCTACTTCAAGTCCAAGCACGCCTTCTTCCGCTTCGATTGGGACGAGGTTGAGGACGATTACGATTTCGTGTTGAGCCGCTATTTCCACGGCGAGCCGTTCGAACGCAAGCCGATCACCCGGCACGAGTACTACGCCCAGCGCGAACAGATCGCTGAACTGTACGGCTATCGACCGTGGGTGGCCGCCTTCCTGCCGCAACTCATGCAGCAGGCCGCGCAGATCGTACGTCGCGACGTGACACCGGGATTCGTCGCCGCCGAGCTCATCGTGTGGCTCAATGAGCACAAGATGATCCGGCCCGGCTACACGACCTTGCAAGAGCTAGTCAGCGAAGCCCTGTCCGTCGAACGTCGGCGGCTGGGCGACCTGCTCACCGGCGTATTGGACGAATTGACCCAAACCGCGCTAGACCAACTTCTGGTGCGCGATGATACTCTGTCGAAACTGGCGGCGCTGAAACAGGATGCCAAGAATTTCGGCTGGCGTCAGATGGTCCGCGAACGCGAAAAGCGCGGCACGCTGCAGCCGTTGCACGAAATCGCCAGGACGCTGCTGCCCCGGCTGGATATCTCGCAGCAGAACGTGCTGTACTACGCAAGCCTGGCGAACTTCTATACCGTCCACGACCTGCGCAACCTGAAGGCGGATCAGGCGCAGCTCTACCTGCTGTGTTACGCCTGGGTGCGCTTCCGACAGCTCACCGACAACCTGGTCGATGCGATGGCCTTCCACATGAAGCAGCTCGAGGAAGAAAGCAGCGCGGGCGCGAAACAGTCACTCATCGCCGAGCAAGTAAAACGCCATCGGGAAACGCCGCAGATCGGCCGCCTGTTGTCGCTCTATGTGGACGACAGCGTAGCCGATCCGACGCCGTTCGGCGAGGTGCGTCAGCGCGCCTATAAAATCATGGCCAAAGATGTGCTACAAAACACGGCGCAACGCATGACGGTCAAGCCGCTGAGTCAACTGGCACTACACTGGTTGGCGGTGGACGGCCTAGCCAAACGTATTCGCCGTCACCTGCGCCCCTTGTACGTCGAGCTCGACTTCGTCGGCACCTCCCCAGACAACCCGTGGCTCGCGGCGCTGGCTTGGGTCAAGGGGGCCTTCGCCAAACAGCAGCGCCTGTCACAACGACCGCTCGCCGAATGTCCCGCGGCCACGCTGCCGAAGCGCCTGCGACCGTACCTGCTGATCTTCGGCGCTGATGGTCAGCCGACCGGTTTGCACGCCGATCGCTACGAATTCTGGTTGTACCGCCAGATCCGGAAGCGCTTCCAGTCGGGAGAGATCTATCTCGACGACAGTCTGCAACATCGTCACTTCTCCGACGAGCTTGTTTCGATGAACGAGAAGGCCGACGCGCTGGCGCAGATGGAGATCCCGTTCCTGCAGCAGCCAATCGATGCCCAACTCGATGCGTTAGCGGCCGAGTTGCATGCACAATGGCTGGCCTTCAACCGAGAGCTGAAACAGGGCAAGCTTACGCACCTGGAATACGACAAGGATACGCAGAAGCTGATTTGGCGCAAACCGAAAACCGAGAACCAGAAGGTGCGTGAGCAGGCATTCTACGAGCAACTGCCATTCTGCGATGTTGCCGACGTGTTCCGCTTCGTCAACGGCCAGTGCCAGTTCCTGTCGGCGCTGACGCCATTGCAGCCGCGCTACGCGAAGAAGGTAGCGGACGCCGATAGCCTGATGGCGGTTATCATCGCTCAGGCAATGAACCATGGCAACCATGTCATGGCGCGCACCAGCGACATTCCGTACCACGTTCTGGATAGCACCTACCAGCAGTATCTGCGTCAGGCGACGCTGCATGCGGCCAACGACTGCATCAGCAACGCCATCGCCGCGCTGCCGATCTTCCCGTACTACTCGTTCGATCTCGATGCGCTGTACAGCGCCGTCGATGGGCAGAAATTCGGCGTCGAGCGACCGACCGTGAAGGCGCGTTACTCGCGCAAATACTTCGGACGAGGCAAAGGCGTCGTCGCCTACACGCTGCTGTGCAATCATGTCCCGTTGAACGGCTACCTAATCGGCGCGCACGAGTACGAGGCGCATCACGTGTTCGACATCTGGTATCGCAACACGTCGGATATAGTGCCGACTGCGATCACCGGCGACATGCACAGCATCAACAAAGCCAACTTCGCTATCCTGTATTGGTTCGGGTTGCGCTTCGAGCCTCGCTTCACAAACCTCGATGACCAGTTGCAGGAATTGTATTGTATCGACGACCCGGCGCTGTACGAGAAATGCCTGATTCAGCCGATCGGACAAATCGATCGGCAGCTCATCACCAGTGAGAAGACAAATATCGATCAGATCGTCGCCACGCTGGGCCTCAAAGAGATCACGCAGGGCTCGCTGATCCGCAAACTATGTACGTACTCGCAGGAAAACCCGACACGTCGCGCGATTTTTGAGTTCGATAAGCTCATTCGTACCATCTACACGTTGCGTTACCTGCGCGACCCGCAGCTCGAGCGAAACGTGCATCGCTCCCAAAACCGCCTCGAGTCTTACCATCAGCTTCGTTCGACCATCGCCCAGGTCGGCGGCAAGAAGGAATTGACCGGCCGCACCGACATCGAAATCGAGATCAGCAACCAGTGCGCCCGGCTGATCGCCAACGTCATCATTTTTTACAACTCGGCGATTCTGTCGCATCTACTGACGAAATGGGAGGCCAGTGGCAACGCCAAGGCGCTGGCGCGGCTTACGCAGATATCACCGGCAGCCTGGCGGCATATCCTTTTGAACGGGCACTACACTTTTCAAAGCGACAACAAAATCGACCTGGACGCGCTCATTGCAGGGCTCGAATTGGAGTGATCGAATTTTCGGCGGTTCTGGCTTGGAATCCCTTATTCCTGTTACGGTGGAATACGATGCCACAACCAGGTAATCCTTTACCCCCAGCCGTGGTCAACACCTGGCGACTGAGCGTCGGCACGTCGCTGTTCGTGATCGATATCCTGGCCGACGGCAGCTGGCGACCGGCGTATATTGCGCCAAAGCGGCTGGGTGGCTGGACGATGGATGTGTTGCCGAACATGCCGCCGACGTTAGTCGATATCGCTCCCTCGGTACGCACCTGGGCGCGACAGTACGGCGCGAATGTAACGAACCGGCGCACGCCGGCGCGCCGGTTTCCCGCGCAAACCGCTTCTTCGAACAGGACGCCAGAATGAACATGCTGAAACGTCGTCTCGATGCGACAGACGAAAAGCTGCAGGAGCTGAAAACAGCCCGCAAAGCGGCAGCTAAGGCGCAGCGCCAGCAGGTCAAGCAAACGCGCGCGGATCGCGAGCGAAAGATCATGCTGGCCGGCGAGGCGTTGCTGCGGCGTGTCGATCGCGGCGAGTGGGATGAAGCCGATTTCCGCGCGATGATGGACGATTATCTGTCGCGGCCCGCCGATCGCGCGCTGTTCGAGCTCGACGATGTATAGCCTTTGATGTTCGACGTCGACGCACCGCACAGCCAGGTCGGCAAATGTTGATTTGATTCACGATGAAGGATGCCCGATGCTGCCAACGCTCCGCATGAACCGGAATTTTGTCGAGGCCTTGCTGGCCGAGCGCGCGCCCTGCTTTGCGATGGGACTCGTGGCCGAGGGCCAGACGCACTATGCTTGCCTGGCACTGCGGCCGGTGGATGACATTCCGAACGACGTAACACGCAGCGGTTTCAACTTTGGCCACTCGATACGCGGCACCGACGACTTCGAGGTCGTACACTTCGGCTTAGAGTTTTACGGCTACCGCATCTTCAATGCGCTGATCAATCCGAGCAACTTCATCGCCAGGACAATCCTGTCGCACATGGTCGACACGAAGGCGTTTTTCTTCTTCGCGGTCAACCCGTCAGGCGGTGTGACGGTGTTCAAGTCCGGCATCGGTGAATGCAGCCTGGACAGCATCGAGTCTAATCTCGAGCGGATACTGCGCTCGAGCACGTCCGATGCTCAGTACGACGCGGCGCTGACAACGTTCAGCGACCATCCAGATCCGGTCGGGCCGATGCTGCACTGGGTTTGCCGGGACTGCGAAGATTGTCTCGACCTGTCCCACAATGTAATCGAACTGGGCCCCGCGTAACGGTCCTGATGGTCCGTGTGACCGAGACCGTCATGTCACTCACCGGACGTCGCTCCAACATTCTTCGGCTGGAATAAGCCGATTAATGTTCACAATGTGGAACGACGGAATTTTCTGGGGTTCCGGCGTAGATCCCCAGCTCGGCAAGCCGCTGTCGTCGCTCACGCACGAGGATCTGCTGCGGTTCAAGGTGTTTCTCACCGACCCGCAGCCGGCCAGCCGCTGGGTGTCGGTCCGGGACGACGGCAGCCGCGGCGGCAAATATCCGCGCGGCGACGTCCGCTGGCGCCCGTTCAACGGGCCGCTTTCGCCGGCCAGCCAGCGCCAGGCGCTCATCATCCTCAACGCGATGTTCACCTGGCTCGTCAACGCCGGCTATCTGCGCGGCAACCCCATGGCGCTCCTGCGGCAGCGCGCGAAGCGTTCGGCGCCGCGCGTGACGCGCTATCTGCCGGTCTCGCTGTGGGACGAGGTCAAGGCCTTTGTCGCGCAGCTGCCACAGGAATCCGTGGCGCAACGGGCTTACACGGCGCGCTGCCGCTGGCTCACGACATTGTTTTACCTGCAGGGCATGCGCATCTCGGAAGTTGCGGGCGGCCAGATGGGCCACTTCTTCCGGCGTCTCGGCGCCGACGGCCAGGACCAGTGGTGGCTGGAAACGGTGGGCAAAGGCGACAAGGAACGCATCGTGCCCGCGTCGCCCGAGCTGATCGCCGAGTTGCGCCGGTACCGGACCGCGAACAACCTGGCCGCCCTGCCCACCCGGGCCGAAGAAACACCCCTCATCCTGCCGTTCCGGGGCACGGCGCGCTGCCTGTCGCGCTCCGCGGTGCACGACGCCATCAAGGCGGTATTCGCCGGTGCGGCCGCGTGGCTGCGCTCGAGGGGCCCGGAGTTCGCCGATCGCGCCGACGAGCTCGACCGGGCCTCGGCGCACTGGCTGCGGCACACCGCCGGTTCGCACCAGGCCGATGGTGGCGTCGACCTGCGCACGATCCGTGACAATCTCGGGCACGTGTCGCTGAACACGACCAGCCTGTATCTGCACACGGAAGACGATGCGCGACACCGGGAGACTGTGAACCGTCACCGGATGGACTGGGGACAGGCAGAAGGACCACCAAAAGGACCGCCCGCAGGAAGCGGCACGGACGCGGATTGACGACGCTCCCTGTGCGCACTTTGCGCCATGCCGGTCACCGCGGACGATCACGTTGCGCCCGATGGCGCGCGGCGGCCCGCAGCTTCGCCCGGTCGTCCCCTGTCGAGGCGGGGCTGGACGCGAGCGACAGCCGCTCGCCCTTGCGCGTGCCCGCGACCGCGACCGCGACCGCTGCATCAGGCTATGAAACGCGTATCTCTTCGGGAATATTCATGTCTCATCTATCGCGGAAACTCCTTCAGCCGTATGTCGCAAGCGAAGAATAAAATAAGCCGTATCGGAATCGGTAAGAAGCATGTTTTCTCCACTGATATGTTTGGCCGCATTTATCAACCGCTTGATGTAGATCGCCTCTTGGCTTTCGCGCTCGTTCAATCTCCAGATAAATGAACTATTGCGGAATAACCGTAACAGGCTACGCGTGTCCGCACGCTTCTCAAAGACTCCCCATAAGGCTCGGTGAGTTTTCGTGAACAAGTTGTCAGCGTTACGCTGGCTGTAGAAATACTGGTAGGCCGCGATGAGTTGGCGTACCTGACTTGTCGATGCAATGCCGCCACTATTTAACATCAAGTTAGCACCATCCACGATAGCTCGAAAGCTTGTATATAAATCTCCTGTTTCGGCTGAAGTCCTGGCTACCTGACGAAGGACGTCTTGAGCCGAATCTGTATCGGCAAGATTAGAAGCTCTGTCGAGGGCGAGGTTGTTCGCCGTCATTGTCGCTCCATTGTTTCGCGCGTCAACCTCGAGTTTCAAAAGTCGGGCAGTCTTGTCGGGGGAATTTTCCGCCGAAAGAATGATCCCCTTGGCCTGCCATTGAGCGTTTGAATCAGTTTTAAGTTCAAGAATCTCGCCGGCAATCGTGACTGCTTCGGGGCTATTCTTGCTCTCAAGACCGAGTGCAAGATTGATCAGCACTTGCTCCCGATGTTTCTTGTCCCACTTCGAGTCTCTGAGTCTGCGAAGGATATCTAGAGCTTCATCGGTGGAATGCGTCATGCGTAGACATTTCGCCAATTGCAACTCAAACCCTTGTTTAACCGCTTGCGCGCAGTCTTCAGGCAAAAGTCTTAGGATGTCTCGGCTCACTACCATTCCGGCTCGGAAGTGGTCAGCTTTGACGAGGGCGGCAACGTAGCCCGAGCAAAGCGACACTACCTTGTCGACCACATCTTTCTTTCGTTTCAAGACAGCAGTGTCCAACATCTTTACTAAAATCGTATGCGGATTGTGAAGCACCGTACCCTCTTCTGTCACAGATCCGCTATCCGATTTCTTGAATTTTGGCTCTCCAAGTCGCCATTGCTCGCCGAAGTAGAGATCCATCGCCTTGTTCGTGAGAAATTCCTCTTCTTCTGCAGACATCAACGTGCGAACGTAGTCCCGCACCGGCCGTGGCGCAACCAGGATTTTTTTTCGTTCGCTTGCTGCTTGACCTGAAATACTTACGCTAGCAGCACGAACCTCAACGAGGTTCCTGTCGAGCAGTTCTTCTGCCTGTTCATCAAACAAAGGGATTTGCTGATCGAAGTGCTTGAGCCTGCGAATCGATTCCCCCAACGGCAAAACGGTAAGAATCTTTAGCAGATACAGTGCTCGCTGAACGAATGGGTTGGCGGCTTGCGCAACGCTCGAAACAGCCTTCACCAAACCTGCGGGGAATTCGGGCGCCGCTCGGGCCGTACCTTCCTCCAGAAATCCAGCACTTCCGAGATCCTCAATGCTCACGATACGAAGCCTGCGGATGGCGCGATCGATATCGAGAGGGACTCCTTCCGAAAACCGATAAATCGCTTCAATTGCCTCACCTTCTACCATTTCGGACGTTGCGGCTGGATGGTCTGTAACATAGCTCCGCGTCTCAAGCTCATCCAAAGGCGAAAGTCGAATAAGACCATCGACAGTGTTACGTGGCGTGCCGCGGGTGACGATAAAGAGCGTTAAGCCTACGCAGTAGTCAAGCACCACATGCGAAAACGTCAACACTGCGGAGGCAGCTTCAAGGGGGACGTCGTCAAGGATCAGAACCGGTTGAGGTCTCGCTGCCAAGGCCTTGCAGAAGTCAGCAAAGGAGCCGCCTAACTGTTCGGCGACTTGCCCTAAGAACTGCTGGCTTGATTCGAAGCTGCTCGCGTCGAGGCGAAAACAGTCGTCCGGTCGACGCTCTCTTAGAACTGAGAAGATGAAACCTTCTGCGTTCATTCCCCATTCCGCGCTGATCCATGCCAGACGCTGCTCCGAGATTGCAGCTTTGCAGATCTCCTGTTGAAGGGTCATTACGTTAGCGTACTGAGGTGCCGGAGAAAGGGCGAAGCGCGCATTCTCCAGAGCTCTGGAGTTCGGCTTATCTGTGTCGAAAGTGATGGGCCGATCTACACCGCTGGTCGGTGTGAGTTCAGTCGATTGCGATCGAGATTTTTCATCTCCTCGCTTGCGCAGAGCCGATTCGATCGTGCATTGTTCACTACCAAGCTTGAATTTATAGTCTGGAACGAGACTTCGATCGCCATCGTTCTGCAACATGGCGGTACGTGGCCAATACCGCCATGTCATTTCCCTCTGCCCCAAATCTACCCGAGTAGCAGAATATCCATGCATTCGCGTTACTCTGCCATCTCGAGCCTTCTCAAGCCCGAAAAGCGATGCCGCTTGCACGTAGCGACGAGGGTTACTTCCGAAGGTCGCATTCGAAGCCGCATTTGGCTCGTGCATATGCCCGTACAGATGAGCGTCGAAGACTGCGGTAGAGTATATTTCTTCAAGAAATTTCTGATGAGACGTTGGATGTAGCCACGTCGGCGGATGATGAGTTACGAGCAATGTCAAATCGTGGGTGCTTGCCCATCGCACCGGATCGTCATTAGTCAGTGAAAGTAGTTGTCGGCCATCCAGAAGCAGCTTTTGCTCTGCGCTATCTTTCGTCAAGTTCAGGAAAGCGCTGTTCAGTCCGACAACCCCGATTTTTAGATCATGTGTGTCGATCGTCGCAATTGAGTCGCCAGGCAAGAGCCCATGACTAGCGTTGACGATTGGAATTCCGTCTGCGGCGAGACTAGAATGCCACTGCGTGTAGTTGGTCAATGCAAGATTAACGTGCTGTCTGTATTCGTTCTTTCCATCTTTCCAGAACGCAGTCTCGACAACCGGCTCTGACCACCATCGATTAAGCGCTACAGTCATCGCGCTGTCCGCATCAGGACGTACGAGATCGTGATTTCCAGGAACGGTGAAGAGCTGTGGACAGCTACCTAGTTTGTCGAATGCTTCCCAGATCTCATGCAGTAGTTTTCGCAAAAGTTCAAATTCTTTAACGTCGCCTCGTTGCGTGAGATCACCGGAAAAAACGACCATGTCCAAAGGACCACTTTTCTCCAAAAGCAACGGGAGATCATCGAAAAACGCGGTTTTCGCCTTCGGCCAAAGCCATTGATAGCCGTCCTGTCCTACATGCAAGTCTGAAAGATGAAGCCAGGTGAAAGATTGAGTCATTTTATTTTCTTTGCGCGAGGTCTATAGCATTTAGTCATTCGATGGTGCTGGCTCGATGTTCCTTGATGGCCGACACTGCCTCTAACGCGGAACGCGCGACAACCTACCCGCGTGTTCGGGCGACTTGAGTCTGGGCCAAGTTTTCGGCGTTACTTCGTGAGGGCGGGTGGTTAAACTCCGCCCGACAAAGCCCCCGATGAGCGCCCTATTCGTGATCAAGCCGTGGCAGGTCCGCGAGCCTTCGGCCCGCATCGGAATCAGCGATCACCATTTCGATGCCTTCGCGTCCGGCCTCGTCGACGACGCGGCGGACTTCTGGACCCGCAACGCGCTGTCCATCCAGCGGAAAGACTGTCACGACGGTGTCACCCTTAGCCAATGCGTCTACCACTTCGAATACGGGCGATGCGTGCGGAGCGACCTCAAATTGGTCTCCGCTCACGGACACCTGCCCCCAAAGCACGTGTGTGACCCTTCCCGAGTTCCCGTCCATCCGAACCGCTGTTATCGCGTGCACTGCCATCGCGTTTCCCCCTTGTTGGGGAAATAATCCTAGCACGAGCGCAATGATCAGCCATCTCGGAAAGTGATCGAGGTGCGCTGTCGACCCTGGATTCAATTGTCGCGTCAAGCAGCGCCCGCCGCTTCGTCTGTCCCGGCAGGCCGATTTAGACTATCAAATCTCGGCAACGGCTTGAAGAAGCAAGCCGGCCGGGTGACACTAGCTTTCCGGCCCAGTGCGGACGTCATCCCTTGAGGGCATATGGAGCAATACTCCTTCGAAGAAGTGAAACGCATGTCCTTCGCCCAGCTGGGTGCAGTGGAAGACCCGATGGATCTGATGACAACCGGCTTTGCCTCGCCGATGCTGGTCCGCTACGTTGTGCGCACCGGCCAGCTCGATGAGCGATATCCGAACATCGCATTGCCGGAATTGCTCGACGTGATCAATGAGGCGGCGGCGGTAGTTCAGTGGTCGCCGGAAGTTGGACAGCGGGCGCCGATGGCCAAACGTGATCCGATCGTTGATCAGTATCTCGACGCACTCGCGCCGCGTCTGCAGAGCGCGCTCCATCCGGACTGAAGTCGCCTGAGGGCGAAAGGTACAAAATACGCAGCCGCGCGCCGGGTCTGCTCTCCAGATGCTACGGGATCGGACGACCTGAGCGCGCTTTCCGGTCGCGTTCATCGCGGCTGCCGGGTAGTACGTCGTGTCTGCGCACTTTCGAAGGTGTTCAGCGGGCGCGGATGATGTGTCCCCAAAACGTTGGCAAATTGCATTATGTCAAATAGCGTCGACCGTCAGTCTCGTAACCCGTTGCGATCTGACCGATAACGGTCTATATTCAGTCCTGTTTGACCCCAACGGAGCGCCCCATGCACCTCGCCGATCACGTCAAGCCGATCAGCTACCTCAAGAGCGAAGCCGCCCAGATCGTCAAGGACCTCACCGACTCGGGGGAGCCGCTCATCATCACGCAGAACGGCGAGGCGAAACTCGTGGTCCAGGACGTGCGAACCTACGAAGCGACCCAGCAGACCATTGCGCTGCTGAAGATCCTGGCCATTGGCCAGAAACAGATCGAGCGCGATGACCACGTCGACGGCGACGACTTCTTCGCGGAGCTCAACGAACTCGACCGCCAGGAAAAACTTCGCTGATGCCGGCCCCGCTGCTGAAGTACCGCGTCCTGCCGACCGCGCGGATCGGCATGGACGAACTGAGAAGTTACATTGTCCGCACCTTCGGATGGGAAACCTGGCGTCAGACATCGGCGCAGATTCAGGAAACCATCACGCAGATTCGCCGGTATCCCGACAGTGACCACATGCCTGCCGAACTCGAAGGCTTCGTCGATGAGCGTTTCCGGCAGGCCCTGTCCGGCAAGAACCGGATCATCTACCAGGTGCGGGACGACACCGTTTTCATTCACCTCGTGGTCGATACACGACGCGACCTGCCGGCCATGCTCCAGAGGATCGTCCTTCGACTCATGTAAGCGTCAGGATGACGCAACAATTGTCCGCTGGTTGGGGGCAATTGCAAACGAGAAACGACCCCGCGAGAAGTATGGCGTCACCGGGCTGAAGAGGACAAGTGTGGATGGTGTGGCGGCTGGCGTGCTGGCGGCCCTCTCCTACCCGTTCGACAGTTAGCAATCGGGTCATTGGCAAACCGATTTGAAGCTCAATTTGACACCGAACCGCGAGAATTTACTCAGTATTCCTTAGCAACCTGCGATCATGTTAATTATGTTAAATTTGTTCCTTGGGAGATTATCTTGGCCTGCCGTTGGTTCAAGCAAATTTGTTCCCGTTTTGCAAGTAATTTTGTTCTCTGGCGACCACGCGTGAGCTTTCCGGCGCGTCGCGCTCATCGGTCAGCGGCTCGGTGAGCAGCCAGTACACTGTACGCTGCTGGATAACGCAGATAGATCATTAGCACGGCTACGCCGAGCCGGTGACGATCCCCGAGGTGTTGCCGCATGCTCATCGTCTGGAACGGCATTCTTGTTTGTCTCGGCGCCGTTGACCTACGCGGCGCCGAAAAGGATACAAAATCGCTTGATCTGTCGGCCGATGGAACAATTTTGCTTGAAATTTTTGCAAGCAATTTTGTTCCCAACGGCCGTCATAGCCGCTAATTTCCGGCCGTCTAGCGGTAACAAAATTGCTTGCACCGACGCCTGTTTTGCGCCAAGTGAGGTAAGGTGCTTAATGGTGTCGGCGGTTGCACCGGAAAGATACAGCGAGACCGCTTCCTTTCTCGCAAAATACAACGCTCGCCGGCTGCCTTCGAGCGCACCCTCATCGGGACTGGCCCACTGCGACGTGTCGATAGTTCGCCTGCCCATCGTCCGGGTGGAGCAGTAAAGGCTGTCGTCAACGTCGCCTGCTTCCATGGACGCTCCATAGCCCCCGCTCGCCAACAGCCAAGGGGCAGATGCCTATAGGACCATAGAGCGCTTTCGCAGGAATGCAAGGCGAAGATCGGCCGCAGCGTTGAAAAGGATACAAAATTGCTTGAACTGTCGGCCGAAGGAACAATTTTGCTTGAACTGTTTGCAAGCAATTTTGTTCCCGATGGTCGTGGCAGCCGCTAATTTCCGGCCGTCTAGTGGTAACAAAATTGCTTGCACCGACGACTACTTCATATGCGCGCACCATTTTTCGCCCGTTCGCGGATCGCATCGTTCCTCGGAATAGACATCGACACATTGCCGATGGACAAGCGAAATGTGCTTGCGCATCAGCCGCGCTATCACGGAAAATGCGCAGTATTGGGTGCCTCGTCAGCTCGCGAGCAATGACGCCCACGGCCCTGCAGACGCTCGTGCCATGCTGCTGACGGGTAGCATGGCACGAGCTCACTCGCAGAAATTTTGATCAATACCCGGCACTAGGTCGGAAATGGCTTCGACCCTGTTTCGACCGAGCCGCTTGGCGCGATACATCAGGCGATCCGCGAGCCTCAATGCGTCCGCTGGCGTAGAGCCGTTGAAGGGCCAAACGGTCACGCCCACCGAGATCGTGAGTTTTTCGAATGGGATCGTGCTTGCCTGTTCTACCCGTTGGCGAAGTCGCCCTGCCATGGCTACCGCGTCCTTGATCGACATATCCGGCAAAATCACCAGAAATTCTTCGCCGCCAATGCGGCAGGCGAAGTCTTCATGTCGCAAGGTTTCACGAATGAGGCGGGCCAGATTGATCAGTGCGTGATCCCCTAAATCGTGCCCGTGCGCGTCGTTTATCCGCTTGAAATGATCGATGTCGATCGCCAGTACCGAGAAAGATTGACGCCTCTCTTCCAGCAACTTGAGCGTGTCATTGAGTGCCCGGCGATTGAACAGCCCGGTTAGCGGATCAGTCTGCGCTGCCTGACTCAATCGGCTCAGTGTCTCTTGTGTCACGGCAAAACTGGCAAGTAACGCCCGTCGAATGTTTTCCGCCTCAACGTACCAGGCATCAATCTTTCGGACATGCTCCAGGATACCGGTAGAGGGCGCAGCGTTCGCGCTTCTTGCCAGCTCCTCGAGCGGGCGTGTGATCGTTGACGAAAATAACCAGATCGCGAGAATCCCAAGCAATCCGAGCGGCGCTGAACTCAGCAGTGTTTTGAGAAGGAGTTGGTCGAGTGGCGCAACAACCGCGTCAACGGGTAATTCCACGACAACGCCCCAATTTGCGGCAGAAATTGACGCATATCCTGTGACCATTTGGAGTCCCTTGGCGTTCGAAACAAGCTGGCCTCCGCTTTTCCCGGCCAGCACTTCATCAACAACATGGCTTCTTCCGAGTCTGGTACCAAGCCGCGCCTGATCGGGTGCGTACAACAGGTGCCGGTTGGCGTCGAAGATATAGACACGTGGCTCGTCCCGATAAAAATGTCGTGCTATCAGCGTGTGAAGAACCCCCGCATCACGGAGATAGATGGAGCCGCCCACGAACCCACAATACGTGTTGCGTCCCGAAATGATCGGATATGAGATGAGCACCATGAGATGTCCAGCCGTCGAATTGAAGGCCTGGCTGACAAGCGGTCGACGTGCAGCTAAAGCCTCTGTCTCACCCGGCAAAGTAATCATTTGACCACCAAGTTCCAGTGTGTCGGGGAGTGCATCCAGTATGCGTCCGTGATCATCGACGATCGCAACGGAGTTGAACGCCATATCCTGCGCCTGCAGCCTTTGTGCTTCTGCGCGGCGAAGTAGCGCGTCATCGAAGTGCTTGCCGAGCAGGCCGGAGCTATATGCCAATCGCCGCTGGGCATCGCGCAAAAAGCCATCGATGCTCGAAGCAACTTTCTCCGCATATGCGCGATTCGACTCGATCGCATTGCCAATGAGAACTTCCCGCTGCACGCGCCTCGTCGCGATCAGCCCATTGGCTAACGTGGCAAGGGCGGTGAGGAGCGCAAGCCCCAGAATCAGGCGATGCAGGTCGAGCCTGAACAAACGTGGCTGATGCATGATGCGGCGGTCTCCGGATTTCGATGTGCCTTTCTTCCGCGTCCGCGCAAGTGGCTTCTCGAATGATTTCCGTAGCAGGCTACAGCAAAAACGTTTCAAATCATCCGTTTGCCAGTGTTCGGGCGGCCTTTATATCAGGCAGCATCGGCATCCGTCCAACTGCGTAGCGAAACGACGTGCGTTGGTCCCAGCGTAACACCGACCTGTACTCTCTCTCGTACAGCGAGCGAGCACCAGCCGATCGGTGCAACGAACGCTTCGCTTCCGAGGAGTAGTACAGGAGACGTATAACATCTCCGTGCCGCGTGTGCGTCTCAGGCTGTCCGTTGCAACTCATCGAGGAATGTTGCACGCCACCAATGCACGTCATAACGTCGTATCGAATCCATGAGCGCTGCATGGCGGCTTACCCGCTCCTCAAGAGGCATCGTCAGCGCTCGCTGCGTTGCCTGAGCGATACCCTGGATGTCGTAAGGGTTGACATGCAATGCTTGCGTCAGTTGCTCAGCAGCGCCGGCGAATCGGGAAAGAACGAGTACACCTGGATCGCCCGGGTCCTGGGCGGCGAGGAACTCCTTGGCGACGAGGTTCATGCCATCGCGCAACGGAGTGACCATTGCGACCCGGCTCGCCCGATACAGTCCCGGCAGGCGGCGCCGGGCGACGCTGCGACGGATATACCGTATCGGCATCCAGTCGAGTTCGCCATAATCGCCGTTGATTGCGCCGCAAAGGCTGTCCATTTCCAGGCGCAGTTCATCATATGCGTTGACGTCCTCGCGACTCGGTGCCGCGATCTGGATCAGTGTTGCCCGACTGCGGTTCTCTGGATATCCATCGAGCAGTGCCCGAAATGCCTGAACTCGTTGAGGCAATCCTTTTGAGTAATCGAGCCTGTCAACGCCTATGAGCAATTCACGGCGCGAATACTCGTCGCGCATGGTTGCATACATGTCCTTGCCGTCGCGAGCGTCCGCAAGTGCGACGAATTCATCGACGTCGATGCCGATCGGGAACGCGCCGACGCGCAACTCGCGACCGAAGGCTTGCAAAACTCCATCGCGTGGACGTTCGGCGCGTGCCTCCGATTCCATGTAGCGCACGAGATGAGTCAGATCCGACTTTGCCTGAACGCCGACGAGGTCATAACTGAACAAAGACCGCATCAGCCATTCATGCTCGGGGATGGCAGCAATAATCAACGGGGGTGGGACGGGGATATGCAGGAAGAACCCGATGCGGTTTGCGCAGCCCAGCGCACGAAGCTCCGCGGCAATGGGAATCAGATGGTATCGTGGACCCAGATAATATCCTCTGGCCGGAGAAGACGGAAAAGCTGCTGCGCGAACAACTGATTAACCTGACGATAGCCAGCGGCGAAACCTTTGTCGAACTGCGCCAGATCGAGGCGGTAATGAAATACCGGCCAAAGTACATTGTTCGAATATCCACCGTAATACGTTTCGTACTGCTGGCGATCGAGGTCGATCGTAGCGAGCTGGATGTTGCCGCTCGTCTGGATACTTGTGCGCGTATGCCGGCTGTCAGTGTCAGTTCTTTCCACGAGGCGTCCGCTCCACCCGAACCAGAGCCCGCCTGTGCGCTGGAGGCACTCTTTGACTGCTACCGCGAGTCCTCCGGCGGCCGGCTTGTTAGGATCCGCAACGCGATTTGACACTACGACTATGCGGCTCATGGGGTCTCCTGCATTTTTGAATGTGTAATCATTGCTGACCCCGTGCTGACTAGGCACCGGCGGTTGACGGAGCAATTTGCGCGACGGTCAGGCGTGCTCCTGATTCAAGCGCTCTCTTCCTGCGACCATGCATGCCCGTATCATCGGGCGCATCGTCCAAGACCAGGGGCCGATAAGCACCCGGATTGTGTCGTGCAGACGCAGCGCAGAAGCTGCGATCGCCAGCGAATTGCAACGCGTGCGTTCCGCCCACCCTCGTTTGCTACTGCATAGTCTCTCAATTCGATGGTCGATGACAGGGTGGTCTATTGCTATGCATTTATGTTATCACAGCGTGACATGATCGCATCTGGCGCTTCATCATGATCAAGCGGGTATCCAATTTGCTACGCCTGTAACGGCAGCATCGGCGGGCTTCTTAATCGGTAACATTGCGCCCGATCGCTGGGGAACCTTTGGTCCCGAGAACCGCCCAATCGGGCTTGCATTGCAGCTATATGCAGTGCATTCATTGACAAGATTCACGGGGAAACAATGAAAAGCTGGCTGGACCTCAATTTCTTTCTCGGTATTCCTGCGACTCGCTGGTGCTACGCGCTGGCAGCGACTGCCATCGGCTATCTGATGCTAGGCTTGTTGCTCAGGATAGCCGTTGCACGACTCGACGCATGGTCCAAACGCACGTCAACGTGGGTCGATGACGCGTTCGTCGAAGTGCTGCGCGGCACACGTCATGTGCTGCTCTTCGCCGCCGCGGTGCTCTTGGGTACGCAGCTTCTTATGCTCACGCCAGTCTGGAGCAACAGGATCGACAGACTCTGGTTCCTCGTCGTAGGTTTGCAGCTCGCGCTATGGCTCAACCGTGGTGTGGGGCTGTGGACGCATCATCGCGTGCGGAGGACGCTTGCGCATAACCCCGTGCTGACCACCATGACGGCGTGGGTATTGCGCGCCTTGCTGTGGTCGGTGCTGCTGCTGGCGATGCTGGCCAACATGGGCGTGAACATCACCGCGTTCGTCGCCAGTCTGGGCGTGGGTGGCGTAGCCGTGGCACTGGCCGTTCAAAACATTCTTAGCGATCTCTTCGCATCGCTGGCTATCGGGCTGGACAAGCCGTTTGAGATTGGCGATTTCGTTACTTTTGGAGAGGTGGCGGGCACGGTCGAATACATTGGCCTGAAAACCACGCGTATTCGCAGTATCAGCGGACAGGAGATCATCTGCGGTAATACCGGGTTGCTGAAGAATGTGATCAACAACTACAAGCGCATGACCGAACGGCGCATCGTATTTACTTTCGGCCTTACGTACGAAGCCACGCCGGAGCAATTGCGCCGGGTGCCGGAGCGGGTAAAGCAGGTGGTCGAGGCAGCGGGATCGACCCGCTTTGACCGGGCACACTTCAAGGGATTTGGGGCGAGCGACCTGACGTTTGAGGTGGTGTATTACGTCACTGATCCGGGATACAACCTTTACATGGACATCCAGCAGAAGATCAACCTCGGCGTGATGGAATTTACGCACGAGCTCGGGCTGGGCTTTGCATTTCCGTCACGGACGATATACATCGCTCAAGCACCGGGCGAGAAAGAAGCTGAACAGCCCGCTTGCGCTCACTGACAGCGGCTGGACCGTGGCCGGCGACTGTGCGATCGGCGAAGTGATGGGGAGCTTCATGTAAAATACGCAAAGGGTGTTAGCTGCATGGCGCAGCGGGACAGGCTATCTGCGTTGGTCGGGCCGCCACGCAGGAATTCGCACGCCAATGCAAAGAGACCCCAAGCCACTCAAGCTCTCGCCAGTCGAACGAATTGCCCGCAAGGCTTTCACCGCCCTCGAACACTTTTTGCACATCGAGGCTGCGAGCGGCATCGTCCTGCTCATGGCCGCTGTCACTGCACTCGTCTGGGCCAACTCGCCATTCGCCCATGCTTATCACGCGCTCTGGGAAACGCCGCTCGTCTTCAGCGCAGGTCCGTATGTCTTCAGCCATCCACTGCACTTCTGGATCAACGATGCAATGATGACGGTGTTTTTCCTCGTGGTCGGCATGGAGATCCGCCGGGAAATTCACGAGGGATCGCTGAGTGATGTGAGGCAGGCGATGTTGCCCCTTGCCGCGGCGATCGGCGGCGTTGTCGTGCCTGCGCTTGTCTATTTTTCGGTGAACTTCTCCTCCGGAACGGTCGTCGGATGGGCGGTCCCCACTGCGACCGACATCGCCTTTGCGATTGGCGTGCTGGCGCTGCTTGGACGCGCAATCCCTGGTAATGTGCGAATCTTCCTGCTGACGCTCGCGATCGTGGACGACATCATCGCGGTACTGGTCATTGCATTCTGCTATTCGTCCGGTCTCGACTATGTGGGGTTCGTGGTCGCAGCCGCAGGCATTCTGATGGTCCTCGCAATGCAGCGCCTGGGTGTTGGCGTGGCGCCCGCGTACATTTTTCCTGGCGCGCTCGTCTGGCTCGGTCTTCATGTGAGTGGTGTGCATCCGACGCTAGCCGGGGTTGTGCTCGGTCTTTTGACGCCTGTGGTGCCGGGCCGAAGGCGGGAGCATGCGTTGGTCGAATTGGCCCGTGCCGCAGGTAGTGTCGCGGATCGGGGCGCCGTTGCCAATAGTGATCTGGACTGCCTGGCAAGTCCAATGCAGAGGCTGCGGCTCGCGCAGCGCAAGTTGCTGCCGCCCGTCGTGCGGGTACAGTGGGCGCTACATCCGTGGGTTGCCTACGGCATCATGCCGCTTTTCGCGTTTGCCAACGCGGGGGTGAGTTTCGCGGGGCTGGATCTTGTGGGGCCGGAGTCCCTTTGCGTGTTTGCCGGCGTAGTGCTCGGGCTGGTGGTGGGCAAGCCGTTCGGCGTTTTCTGTGTGAGCTGGCTGCTGGTTAAGTCGGGATTGTGCCGGCTGCCCACGGGCATGACATGGTCCTGCATTGGACTCGTTGCGGTTCTAGCGGGTGTCGGCTTTACCATGTCGGTCTTCATTGCTATGCTGGCATTTCACGATCCTCGCGTCCTCGCCGTGGCCAAACTTGGTGTATTGATCGGTTCGCTTTTGGCCGGGATATTCGGCTTGAGCTGGGGCATCGTGTACCGTAGACGTCTCCGCAACGACACATCAGAGCCGGTGGCCCGCACCGCGGCCGGGTAACACGCGGAATCGGGAATTCCGTCCACATGCAGCGCGGCAGCGCCCCGCTGGTGGGAGAGAGCTTGAAAGCCATCTACATGATCGCGCCGCTATTCGTTTGCCTGGCGCTCGTTGCATGCTCGCGCAAGGAGAGCGTCTTTTCTCTGGCGCCCGCGTTCAGCGCGCTCTCAGATGCGAAGGAGGCGATAGTAGCGGAATGCATAGCGTCTTACTGGAAGCAATCGACAAGACACCTGACTACGACGTCATCGCGAGGAGTGGTGCATATCACTGCGCGCTCCTACTTCAGGGGGATTCCATTCGGGGCACGACTGGAGCATGGGAGTCATGGAACTGTTGTCGAATTCTATGAGAGGCGCTCGGTTCCCCGTCGCTATCTGGCTCTTCTACAGGGTTGCGCTCGATTAAATCTGGGCGATGCCAATGCGGACCGCGCTCACTGAGTGTGGTCGCTCGCGGCTCTTCGTGGGCGCATAAACTGGAACGCCGGCGCGTTAACGCATCGCCCGTTGCAGCGGAGATTTCACATGCTGCGAGCGCGAAAACGGTGTGAAAGCGGGATTGACGCCAGTATGGGTGAGACAGCGGGCATTGTGCGGGCAATAGACATGGCCGTGAATATTAGGCTCATCGGACGGGCATCGACTCCAGTATGCCTGCCTGCGGCAGGCGGGCCGCGACTCGGGAATATCTGGGGAGTTTGCGTTGGACCAATACAGCATGGGTATCACCATCGGCGTGATCGTGCTCGTTATCGCGGCAGTTGCGGTTGCTGTTCATTATCGCCGTGAACGGCGCAGGGCCAAGCTCCTGCGCAATCTGGATCATCATCAGTGGTATCGATGAGCCCGGTTGGACACCAAATACTCGTGGTTCTGTTGCAATAAGGCGATCGGCTATGATGTGCGGGACGACATGAACGACAGAAAGCTCGATGAAGACGTTGAATCCGGCTGTAGCCCGAGTGCTCAAGCGCCTGCATTATCCGCTCGACGTGATCCTGACGTGCGTGCGGTGGTACGTGGCCTATCCACTGAGCCTGCGGCACCTTGAAGACATGATGGCTGAGCGCGGTATTT
Source organism: Paraburkholderia sp. A3BS-1L (assembly GCF_051125215.1). Lineage (NCBI taxonomy): Bacteria > Pseudomonadati > Pseudomonadota > Betaproteobacteria > Burkholderiales > Burkholderiaceae > Paraburkholderia > Paraburkholderia sp. A3BS-1L. The sequence continues at coordinate 483,462 of NZ_CP120446.1, forward strand.
CGGTCGATCATTCGACTGTGCACCGCTGGGCCATCAAGCTGTTGCCGGTGCTGGAGAAAGCGTTTCGCCGCCACAAGCAGCCGGTTCGCAAGAGCTGGCGCATGGACGAGACGTATATTCGCGTCAAGGGGGAATGGCGCTATCTCTACCGTGCAGTCGACAAGGATGGCAACACAATTGATTTTCTGCTTCGTGCCCACCGGGACAAGACTGCAGCCCGGCGCTACTTTGAGAAGTCAATGGCCCAGAACGGTGTGCCCGAGACAGTAACCATCGACAAAAGCGGCGCCAATCTCGCCGCGCTCGAAGCAATCAATGTCGATCGTGACGTGCCCATCAGGATCCGCCAGTGCAAATATCTCAATAACGTGGTCGAGCAGGACCACAGGGCGATCAAGCGTCGCACCCGGCCCATGCTGGCGTTCAAGTCTTTTCGCTGTGCCCGGATCCTTCTGGCCGGTATTGAGGTTGTGCACATGATCGCGAAAGGGCAGATGAAGTGTGCTTTCGGAACCGAACCGTCGGCCGCCGATCAATTCTACGGTCTCGCAACATAAGCAGTACTTTTCATACTGGTCCCGCTCGCCTCTTGATCCTTACCGCGACAAAACCGGCTTCAATGCACCCTACTTCCAGTTGCGCCGCCGAGGCACGCCGCAAGCACAGGCAAGCGCGGCCGCAAAGACGTATGGACAGGAACTGTTCCCGGCGCCCAGCATTTCCCGCGCATTGATCGACTCCGCGGCAAGCTGGCGCACCTGGCCGCTCGTTGCGCTCTATTTCACCTCCTTCGGAGGATTTCTTGCGTTGACCGCCTGGCTGCCGACATTTTGGGGAACGTTCTATCGTGCGCCGCACTGGGTCGCGCTCGGCCTGACCGCTGGCTTCTCGCTCTTTTCGTCGTTGATTCGCGTGCCGGCCGGGGGCTGGTCGGATCGGTTCGGCGGCGAAAAGGTCGCGTTCGCCGCCTATGGACTTCTGCTCGCCGGTGCCGTCATGATGACGCTGTCGCAGAGCTTCGGCATGTCGGCGGCCGGCGAGGTACTGGTAGCGGCGGGGATGGGGATCGCGAACGCGGCCGTTTTCAAACTCGTGCCGCATTACGTCCCCGACGCCGTGGGGGGTACGGCCGGTTGGGTCGGCGGACTAGGTGCGCTGGGCGGCTTCGTAGTACCGCCGATTCTAGGCCACGTCGCACAGACGATGGGGGCGATCGGCTACGCACGGGGCTACGCAGTCTACGTGGTCCTCGCGATCGCCAGCCTGCTGCTGACCGGCCTCCTGTATGCCACGCCGGCTCGGCGCCAACCCGTCGAGCCGCCGCAAGGCTCGACGCGAACGACGGCGCGGCTGTGACTCCAGGAAGGTGCGGAGAAAGCACACCGTCGTCAGTTGGGGGAATGGTTAAGTGACCACCGCGGCGACAATGTGGGTACCTTTGTCTTGGTGGCCGTAGACGGGGTAGCGGCAAGGCAAGCGTCTATGCGCTGCAGAGCATAACCGCTTACCCAGTTCGCCCCCCCGAACGCCTTCGAGTCTCGCGCGGACGTCGAAGCGCCCGTGGTGACGGCGACCAGCCGACAGCCGGACTCACAGCGGCTTTCCGTTCCTTTTGATTGTATTCGTGGCGCGGCGACGGAGGCTCAGCCTCGCGCCGCCGCGCGAACGTCCCCCGACTGATCTGCATCAACTGGCCTGGCACATCGGCCCGCCGCTCAATGCATGTGCATGCCGCCGTTGACGGCGAAGTTGGCTCCCGTGGCGAACGCGCCATCGTCCGAGCACAAGTAGGCAATGAGCGAGGCCACCTCCTCGGGACGGCCGAGCCGGCCCAGCGGAATCTGCGGCAAAATGCGCTTTTCCATGATGTCCTGCGGCACTGCCTCCACCATCGCGGCCGCGAGATAGCCGGGTGAAACCGTGTTCACCGTCACCCCATGCTTCGCGACTTCGAGGGCGAGCGACATCGTAAAGCCGTGGATACCGGCCTTCGATGCCGCGTAGTTCGTCTGCCCGAACGCGCCACGCGAACCGTTCACCGAGCTGATATTGACGACGCGGCCGAAGCGCCGCTCCACCATGCCCGGAAGGAACTGCTTGGTGAGATTGAATGCGCCGTCGAGATTCGGATGCATCACTTCATCCCATTCGCGTTTCGTGAGCTTCATGAAGCTCGCGTCGCGCGTGATGCCGGCGTTATTGATCAAGACGTCGACCGCGCCGAATTGCGCCAGCACCCTTTGCGCGCATTCCTCGCACGAGTTATAGCTCGCCACATCGACGCCGAACGCATGGAACGTGCGGCCCGCCGCGCTTTCACGATCGAGCCAGCGCACCACGTGGTCGTTGTGCTCCGAATGCGATACGGTGACGATCAGGCCGGCATCGTGCAGCCTGCGGCTGATCGCGGCCCCCAGACCGCCCATCCCGCCGCTCACAAAGGCAACGCGTTCGCTACGCATGGCAACTCCTCCTCGCAAAATGGCGACCGGCCGCGAATCGGCGCAATCGAAAGGCAGGTCAACGGCAGGTCAACTATAGGGACCGTGCCTGGCTGGCGATTGACATGCATCAATTGCAGATTGGCCGTCCGGGCGGCGGCGGATGGTTGACCCAGGTCAATTGAAAATCGGCTGCGGCGCGCAGAGCGAACCGCACGGGACACCGCGGGGTGTCCGGTCCATCGTGGAGCGCCGATCATGGAGTACCGCGGCATCCTTGTTCATGTGGACGAAAGCGCTCGAGGGTGCCTTCTCAACATCGTCAAGGTACGACAGAGCCCATCGCATCCCGGCGCGCGCCACCGGCCTTCGAGAGCTTCCGCCCGAACGATTCGGGACGGTGCTGAAAGCTGGGCGAGAAGATCGCCGTTGGGCTGGCGCACATCATCCGGCACAAGCACAAGCTGGCAGCCTTCCGGCCCGGCGAGGTGCAGGTGGCCGACGCCACGCTACCTGATTGCGAAACACTGATGAAGACTGCGGCAGCGATCGTGACCAGTCGCGGCGGACGCACCTTCCATGCAGTCGTCTGCGGGAAGACATGACCCAAGTCGGCACTCAATCTGATTTCTGTCAAGCTACTTATATCGGCCGGACCTATCATAAAAAATGAATTGGTTCTCATGGCGCGATACCACCGCTCCTCATGATCGATGGATGACAACGATTCATTCCACGCCATGACCTTTGTAAGAGAGGAGACAGCGATGCGTGCAATCGATGTAATGGCTACGGCAGTGGTACTGGCGCGGCCCGACATCACAGTTCAGGAAGCAGCGAAAATGCTGGCCGATCATCACATCAGTGGCATGCCCGTCGTTGACACAGACGGAAAACTGGTAGGCATAGTTACTGAGGGGGATCTGCTGCATCGCACTGAAATCGGCACGGAAATGAAGCGGCGCGGACGGTTGTCGGAATTCTTTGCCTCGACGCGAGAGCTGGCCAGCGAATACGTGAAGGAACACTCGCGGCTCTTAAGCGAGGTGATGACCACCGACGTCGTCACCGCGAAGGAGGAAACGCCGCTCGCCGAGATCGCCGAGTTGATGAACCGGCACCGAATCAAGCGTGTCCCTGTGCTGCGGGATGGCAAAGTGACGGGGCTGGTCAGTCGTGCGAACCTCATTCGGGTACTGGCGAGCATTGGGCCCGATTTGCGCCACAGCGTCACCCAGAGTGATTCGGAAATACGCCGCGCGATCCTGAATGAATTGAGCAGGAGCCGCTGGGCACTACAGCCACAAAACGTCATTGTCACCAATGGCGTTGCACACCTGTGGGGTGTGATTAGGAGTGAAGACGAACGAAACGCCATCCGCGTCGCTGCTGAGAACGTCTCAGGCGTCAGGGAGGTGCAATGTCACTTGGACTATGCGTCCGCGCCACTTTACTAAAGGACGTTTCCGAGGGGCATTGGCATGCGAGCGCAGGTGCACAGCTTCAGTCTGTGCCGCCGCGAGTTGCGTAGCCTTGTGTGCTTCCGTGTCCGCCTGTGCGGCCTGCACTGTTGCCTCGCGCGAAGCGGCAAGCCGCGCTTTTTCGTTCGTCGAGCGCGGCGGCCCGCCCAGCCCGCGCTGCGCGGTAGTTCGCCTCGGCATCCGCAAGCTGCGCCAGCGTCGCTTTCTGTCTCGACGCAACGATGTCCGCCATGGGCCAGAGCAGGAAGCGCGCGAGGAGCCACACCAGCATAAGCGCATTGAAGGGCCGCGGGGCGCAGCGTCGACCAGTCGATATGCATGGCAAGGCGTTGCCTTACTTGACGAACGGATTGGCGAACAGCAGCAGGAGCGAGATCACGAGGCAGTAAATCGCCATGGTTTCGATCATCGCGAGGCCGACGAACAGTGTGCGCGAAATGGTGCCCGCGGAGTCCGGCTGGCACGCGATGGCGTCCATCGCGGCGGCGACGGCGCGGCCTTCGGCGAGCGCCGGTCCGATGGCGCCAAACGACACGGCGAGCACGGCGGCGGCAATGCTGACGATTTCGCGGAGGCTCATGGTTGTCCTTGTTCATGATGGCTGGGCTCGCCTGCACGCGATCCGCCGCGGCGCCGACGAACGCCATGGCAAGCGGCGCGCGCAAATGAATTGACACCGGTTGCCAGGAACTCAATGGAGCCACCTGGCACCGCCCATGCGGGGGAAAGTTCCCCCTTCGCATATGGCGCCTCATCGCAGTCGCCTCGCGGTGCGGCCGCCACGCGGAACACCCCACGCAATGGCAGATGGGCTATGAACATGTCAGGGAGCCTGAGTCCCGCTAAACAGCTCGTCCAACTCACGGCGTTGCTCATGATGTGCCGATGCGTCAACGCGGTTTCCAGTGTTAGCGATCCGAAAGGGCGAACTGCTGATGATGATCGACCTTCCGCATCGGCGCGTGGAAGAAATCGAGCACGCGGTCCAACTTCACCATTCCGACACAGATATCGGGGGGATGGCCCAAACCGCTCCGCATTCCCATGATGAGAGTTCGCCTCGAACTGCTGCCGGCGGCTACGGCGCGCATGAATTGTCTGGAGCGCGCTGTGGTAAGGGAACGCACCCGGCAAAAACACACGTCCGCCGGCCACGAGGCAGTTCGCACTGCATCAAGGCCAATACCGGCTACCACAATCCCCGTTTCATCTCCTCGAGCGGCGGCGTCCCACCAGTATGGTCTTCTACCGACTTGCCCCCCGGGATGCTTTCTGCCGCTACGCGCGCTGCCCGTACCTGCTCCGGCGACCACACGTAATAGCCCCAGAGGTGAACCACGCCATTGCGCACAATGATGTTGCGTCCCGGGAATGACAGATGTTGTCCCGACAATTCATCCATCATCCGGGCCCGAATCTACCGGTCGCTGTGCGTCTGGGCGAGCGGCGTCTCTGAAGGCGAAGTCGCGAGCGCCCGCACCAGATCCGCCCGGCTCAGAACCCCGACCACCCTGTTGTCGCGCATGACCGGCATACGCTTGACGTGATGTTTCTCGAGCATGTCAGCGACCTGGTCAAGCGGCGTCGAATCCCCGGCCGTGAACAACTCTGTGCTCATCACGTCCCTGAACAAGTGGGCGTGCGCTTTCACATAGTCACTTATGTCGCAGTTCGAAACGAACAGTTCAAGCCACCATGAACGGCGCCGTTTTTGCGTTCCAAGTTCCTGTCGGTGCAGAAAGTCGCCCTCACTGATCATCCCCACCAACTCACCGTTTGAATCAATCACGGGTGCGCCGCTGATCCCATGCTCCATCAGCAATGTTGCCGCCTCCTCGTGCGTCGTGTCTCACCGTCTCACGTCGACAGTTAATCCACCCTTAGCGTAAGCGCCGGGGAACCTGGGGGGTTGACATACGTCAACGTGGGCGCGTGGGTTATGGAGTGGATCGACGCGCGCATTGGTGCATGCTCCACGCCGTCGCAAATCTCGTCATGATCAACTGCACGACGTCCAGCCGCGAGCTGCGGCAGCGGCAGTGTGTGAATCCTAAGAAAATGGTTCGCTCCCAATCAGCAGATGCGGGGCAACTGCTCACCGCTGAGCATGTCCAGCGCTCGCACCGCGCCAATCGTGCGCAGGCGCACACCCGGATTGCCCTCACCGGCTTCGACGTGGCCGATGATGGTTGCCTGCTGGTCAAACCGCTGGAGGTGTTCGAGCGCGAGCGCTGCGTACTCAGGCGGCACGAGCGCAACAAACCGGCCTTCGTTAGCCACATAGAGCGGATCGAGGCCCAGTATTTCGCACGCGCCGCGTACCGAATCCGAGACCGGAATCACAGACTCGTCAAGTTCGATGGCGATATGTGCGGTATCCGCGATCTCGATCAGTCCGGTGGCGAGTCCTCCGCGGGTCAGGTCACGCAGGCAGTGGATTTCGATTCCGGCGTTGATCAACGCGAGCACGGCGGCGGAGAGCGGTGCGCAATCGCTCGTAATTTCCATTTCGAACCCCAATCCCTCGCGAACCCCCAGAATGGCGACACCATGCCGCCCGATGTCGCCACTCAGGATCACGGCATCACCCGGTTCCACACGTTGCGGAGCAACCGGTGAGCGGGCGCGAATCAGCCCCACACCTGAGGTGTTCACGTAAAGGCCGTCACCCTTCCCCCGTTCGACAACCTTCGTATCCCCCGTCACGATTCGCACACCCGCGAAAACCGCGGCCGTTCGCATTGATTCGACGACTTTTCGCAGCAAGTCGATGCTCAAACCTTCCTCGATCACGAGGCCTACACTCAGATACTTCGGCTCGGCACCGCACATCGCCAGATCATTGACCGTGCCGTTGATCGCCAGGGTGCCAATGTCTCCGCCCGGGAAGAACAACGGCCGCACCACGTAGGAATCGGTCGTGAACGCAAGCTGCTGTCCATCGGATTCCAGCCCGAGCACGGCGCCATCATGCGTAAAATCGTCGGGCGCCACAGCAAATGCAGGCCGAAAAATATCGTCGATCAAACGGTGCGTGAGTCGTCCGCCGCCTCCATGCGCCAGTTCGATGATGCCGCTCGTGATGGCCGGCGCGGGACAGGCCAGCGACGCATAGGATGGCTCGCTCATATCGATCTCTCCGTGTCGTGACTTGCGCCGTGATCTGTTTCTCGACCTTCCATCGTCTCTGCACGGCGATAGCGATAGTAGGCCGCACAAACACCTTCTGAGGACACCATGGTTGCGCCGAGCGGATGCTCCGGCGTGCAGCGCGTGCCGAACGCCGGGCAGTCGGCAGGCTTCTTGCGGCCACGCAACAGTTCGGCAGCCATGCACTCCCCGGTCCGCTCGACCGGCATCGCTCCTTGCACGAAGCGATCGAACGCATCGAAGCAGCGATAGGCGGGTGCGAGTCCGAGCCCGCTTCGCGCGATCTCGCCCATGCCGCGCCAGTGCTGCGCCTGCACCGCGAACACTTTCTCGATGGCTTCCCGTGCCAGCACATTGCCGTCGCGCCGCACGGCACGGCAGTACTGGTTTTCCACCTCTGCCTTGCCGGCCTCGAGCTGCCGGATGCACAGATACAGGCCCTGCAGCAGATCAATCGGCTCGAAACCCGTCACGACGACAGGAACGCGATACCGGCGCGCAATCGGCTCGTACTCGCGGTAGCCCATCACCGTGCATACATGCCCCGCTGCCAGGAATCCCTGCACGACACTCGCCGGATCGCCCAGAATGGCTTCGATTGCCGGTGGCACGAGCACATGGGACACGAGCAGGAAGAAGTTCCGTATCTGCTCACGCTCCGCCTGTAGCACCGCCATGGCGGTCGCAGGCGCCGTAGTCTCGAAGCCGATTGCGAAGAACACGACCGCGCGCTCCGGCTCGCCGCGGGCGATCGCCAACGCGTCGAGCGGCGAGTAAACGATCCGGACGTCGGCACCGCGTGCCCGGGCAGCCAGGAGACTGCCGTCCTCGCCCGGCACCCGGAGCATGTCGCCGAACGAGCAGAAGGTCACCTCCGGGCGACCCGCTATCCCAATGGCAGCATCGATCATCCCCGCCGGCGTCACGCAGACCGGACAGCCCGGGCCGTGCAGCAGCGTAACGCCATGGGGAAGCATGTGGTCAATCCCGTAACGCACGATCGAATGCGTCTGGCCACCGCAAATCTCCATAATGGTCCAGGAGCGCGTTGTGATCCTGGCGATGGCATCAGCAATGCGATGGGCCTCAACGGCGTCGCGCCATTCGTCGAGATGCTTCATGTTGCATCTCCTGCCGTATCCGTAGAAGCGAAGCATGCAAGTGTCTTCAGCGCCTCGTCTTCGTCGATCACGGCGATCGCAAGGCCCGCGTGCACGAGTACGTAGTCGCCGGGCTTTGCCTCCGGGACAAAGGCAAGATTCGCGTGTTTGACAATACCGCCGAAGGCGATACGTCCCTGCCGTGTGAGGGGATCGTCTCCGTCGATGCTCAGTATTTCTCCTGGAACGGCGAGGCACATCAGCTTGTCTCCTCGATCAATGGCCGGGCCGCGAATGCCGCCTGTCCAACGGCAAGGCCGCCGTCATTTGGCGGGACGCGATGATGACACCAGACTTCGAAACCCGCCGCGCGCAGCCGTACAACGGCGAACCCCGTCAACCGCGCATTCTGGAAACAGCCGCCTGTCAGCAGCACGCGGCGAAGACCGATCTGCCGTGCCACAACGACGATGAGGTCCGCGAGCGCGCTGTGAAACGCGGCAGCGAGCACCGCCACCGGAACATTCTCCTGGCTTGCAAGCGCGAGCGCGGCAAGCGTTGGCCGCCAGTCTGCGATCAGCCTGCCGCCCTCCTCGCGCAGCACCGGGCCGGCAAGCTCGCACACATCAAGCGAACGCTCTGCGGTGCCTTCCAATGCCATGGCGGCTTCACCTTCGAAGCTTGCTCGCTGGCATACGCCCAGGATGGCCGCAGCGGCATCGAACAGCCGTCCGGCGCTCGATGTCCAGGGTGAATGGATGCCGCCCGCGAGCATCGCCGAAAAGAGCTGCCGTTCGCGCGCCGTCAACACCCCGACCGGGCGCAACCCCGTCATCGTCAATGCGGAATCGCCATAGATCGCATGCAGCGCGCCAAGGGCCGCACGGTATGGCTCCCGTGCCGCAGCCTCGCCTCCAGGCAGGCGAAATGGCTGCAATTGCGCCACGCGACGATAGCGGTCGCGCCCAAGCGCAAGAAACTCCCCGCCCCAGACGGTACCGTCGCCGCCGTATCCACTGCCGTCCCAGGCGACCCCGAGCAACGGCCCATCGAGATCGTTGTCAACCATCCCTGCCAGAACATGAGCGACGTGGTGCGGCACGCGCTTTACACATGCGGCGCTACGCTGCACATACTGTGTGCTGTAATAGTCGGGATGCGCGTCGCATGCGAAGCTCTGCGGCACCACGCCGTAGAGCGCTGTCATCGTGCAGACCGAGCGTGCAAACGCGGTGCGCGCCACGCTGCTGTCCAGGTCGCCGATATACGGTCCCAACACGAGTTGCGGTCCCGACGCAACCGCAATCGCGCTCTTTCCATGCCCACCTGGCGCCAGGCAGGTCTCAGTATTACGCGCGTGGCCCGGCTTCAATGTCAGCGCAAGCGGAGCATAGCCCCGGGCATGCCGCAGGACCACGGGCTCCCCTGCGATCACACGGACAACCGAATCGTCTACCGGGCACGCAATTGGCCGGTCATGCACCAGAAAGAGGTCGGCCAGCCCGGCGAGCCTGTCGAGCGCTTCATGCTCGTCCGCAACGATCGGTTCACCTCCCCGGTTGCCGCTGGTCGCCACGATGGGAAAACCGAGATCGTGCATTAACAGATGATGCAGTGGCGTATAGGGCAGCATGATGCCGAGCCATGGGTTTGCCGGTGCGACGCTCGATGCGATCTGGTCTGATTGCGCCCGCGAGCGCAGGAGCACGATCGGTGCCGCAGGAGAGCCCAGCAGGTGCTGTTCCGCAGGGCAGACCTCGGCGAGCGCCTGCGCATCTTCATAGCCGGGCACCATGATCGCGAAAGGCTTGGAAGGACGGTGTTTGCGCTCCCGTAGACGCCGCACCGCAAGGTCATTTCGTGCGTCGACGAGGAGCTGGAAGCCGCCCAGGCCCTTCATGGCGACGATCGCCCCCCTGCGTAGCGCATCCGCCGCCTCCTTCAACGCGTGGCGCCCCGTCGCCTGTTCCCGTCCCGCTGCACCCCATAGCATCAACCGGGGCCCGCAAACTGGGCACGCATTGGTTTCAGCATGAAAACGTCGGGAGCCAGGGTCATCGTACTCGGCCTGGCAGGCAGCGCACATCGCAAAGCGGCGCATCGTCGTGCGCACGCGATCGTAAGGGATGTCTTCGATGATGGAAAAGCGCGGCCCGCACCGTACGCATGTCGTGAATGGGTAACGATAGCGCCGGTTAGACGGGTCGCTCACCTCTTCGAGGCATTGCGCGCAGACCGCGAGGTCTGCCAGTACCACGGCAAGACTTCCCTCACTGCGTATGCTTGGCGCGATCTCGAACCCTTGCTCGCCTTTCAGCTCGACTTGACGTATACGCCGCTCCTGCACAAAAGCAGGCGGCGTCGTTTCGCTCTCGAGCCTTGCAACGAATCGCTTCAGTGCATCAAGCGGCCCTTCGACTTCGAGCGTCACGCCTTGCCCCGTGTTGCATACGAAGCCGGCGAGTCCTTCACTTACTGCGAGCCGGTGCACAAACGGGCGGAACCCGACGCCCTGCACGGCGCCGCTCGCCTCGATATGCAGCCGTTCGCGCGGTTCCCGCGCCGGCAGCGCAAGCAGGTGCGAGTTCATCCCGTATCGTCCTTGCTCTCTGGCACGTCGAGTTCGAGCCGCTGGAGAATCACATGCTGCGCCTGCGTGTGGCGCGTGTCGTCCGAAGGCTCGATGTGCAATGCTGCCCCTTCTGCAGCGGTACCGCGGGCCTCCTCCTCGAAGTGGTCACGGAAATGCTCCGGCGAGAAGGTCGTGAGCGCGCCAATCCACACATGCACGCCACTGACCCTGCTTGCACCGGCCTCATGGGCCGCGCGCACGATGCGGCTGATGAGATCGCGTACGATTCCTGTTTCATGCATTGTCAGTCCCCTCCCGCACGTTTCGCCGAAGCCTGTTCGCTTCCGCGACGACCTGCCCGACAACCTCGTCAGCGGCGGCTATGACTTCGGGTGTCATCGGTGCGCCAGCGTCGAACGAAGCGCCCTCGATTGCATAGACGACGATGTCCTGCGGGGCGGTGCCGAGCGCCTCGGCAAGCGCAATCACCTCCGCCAGTCCGAGTGCATGGCTGGACGCGAACGACATGGTCCGATCGAGTTGGCCGGTTGCCAGATCGACCCGCCTGACGCGACCCGGCGATCCATCGGGCACGGCAGCATCGATGCAGATCAGCGCGTCGACAGCCTCCATGTCGTCGCCAAGATCCATCATGTCGCCGCTGCGGGTCAGTACCGAGACATCGGCCGGCAGGCGACTGGCGAGCCGGTGCGCGACGAGACAGCCAATGCCGTCGTCACCGCGATCCGGATTGCCGATCCCGATTACGCGAACACAGCGCGCTCCAGGTTGAAAAGCCTGTTCTCCGGTCGCCTTTGTCATGGTCGATCCACCGTCAACTTGAGAAAATGTGCGGAGCACGAAATGCACGGGTCGTAATTCCTCACGCTGCGCTCGCAACGATCCCGGATCACTTCGTCAGGCTCGTCGACAAGCGGTGCTGCAATCGCTGCAAGGTCGGTCTCCATGCTCGCCTGATTTTGCGATGTCGGCGGCACGATTCGCGCGCTCCGGATTGCGCCGTCCGCGGCAATGTCATACCGATGCCAGCATATGCCACGCGGCGCCTCCGTACAGCCATAGCCGACTGCCGCACGGGGCTCGACAGGCATTGCTGCCAGCTCCGGCGGCTCATAGGCCGCAATCAGCCTGAGCACCTCGTCGCACGCAAAGACGATCTCCAGCGCGCGCACGACAATGCTGCGAAACGGGTTGTGACAGACCGGGCCCAGGCCGACCTCACCGGCAAGCGCGCGCACATGCGCCGGCAGACGCTCGAAGTTAAGCGCATAGCGCGCCAGCGGACCGACGAGATACGCACCGCGCCGTCTGACGAACGCATGCAGCGCAGTCGAATGACGAACGTGACGCTCCTCGAACTCGGATTCGTAGGCGCAAGTCTCGATGTCGATACCGCGACTCGAAACGAGGCGCCCGTCGTTGAAAGGGTACTCTTCGGCTTGGCGTAACGCGACAAACTCGTAGTCGCGCTCGAACTCGGGAAACGGGAAGGTGGCGACCCACCGCACGAGTTCGACTGCCATATCGCGTGCGCGCTCGAGGCTGGCAGCAAGCGGTGCGAGCTCTGCCCGTTCAGGCAGGCGGTAGAAGCCCCCCACCTTGACGTTGACCGGGTGAATTTCACGGCCGCCGAGCGTGCGCATCACCTCGTTGCCGGCTTTCTTGATCGCAAGTCCGCGCCGGACCGCATCGCCGTGTTCGCGGGCCATTGAGACGGCATCCGGAAACCCCAAAAAATCCGGCGCGTGCAGCATGACGACGTGCAGCGCATGGCTCTCGATCCATTCGCCGCAATAGAGTAGCCGCCTCAGCGCTCGAAGCTGTCCGTCGACTCGCACGCCGAAGGCGTTTTCAATCGCGTGAACGGCGCTCATCTGATAGGCGACCGGACAAATACCGCAAATACGCGCCACGATGTCGGGAACCTCCGAATAGCCGCGCCCTCGCAACATGGCTTCGAACAGACGCGGCGGTTCGAAGATATTGAGCCGGGCCGAACTCACCCGGCCGTTTCGAATGCGCAACTCGAGCGCCCCTTCTCCTTCGACGCGAGCGAGGTAGTCGACGCTGATCGTTCTCGTTCTAGTCGCCATGGACCTCACTCTCCTTCCGGAACGGCTCCGCTGCGGCGTTAAACGTCCGGAAGGCCCTGTGTATCTCGCGCGGACTGGCGCCCAGCGCCTGCCATTCACGCGCGAGCGCAGCCGTGTTGGGTGTCTCCATCGGGCCGTAGCAACCGTAGCAGCCGCGCCGGAACGACGGGCAGATCGCGCCGCAGCCGGCATGCGTCACCGGTCCGAGGCAAGGCGTGCCCTGCACCATGACGCATACGGTGCCGCGTCGCTTGCATTCGACGCACACGCTGTGTGCCGCAATCGCTGGCTTGCGGCCAATGAGAAACGCGGAAATCACCTCGAGCAGCTGGACCTTGTTGACCGGACAGCCCTGCAATTCATAATCGACCGGAACGTGAGCGGAAACAGGCGTGGACGTCGCAAGCGTCCTGATGTATAGCGGCGAGGCATAGACTGCGGCAACCCACTCCTTCACGTCGGCAAAATTGCGCAACGCCTGAATGCCGCCTGCCGTCGCGCACGCGCCAATCGTGACCAGGTGCCGCGATTGCCGGCGGATCTGACGGATGCGCCTCGCATCGTGGGCGGTCGTGATCGAACCTTCCACGAGCGACAGATCGTAGGGGCCACCGCCCATCATACTCGATGCTTCGGGAAAGTTCGCGATCTCGATCGCTCCGGCGAGTGCAAGCAGTTCGTCCTCACAGTCGAGTAACGAAAGCTGGCACCCATCGCAGGAGGCGAACTTCCAGACAGCGAGCCGTGGCCGCCGCAGGTCTCCCATGTCATATCTCGCGTACAGTGAGAAAATTCGCGATGCCGTCGTAGCGCATCACCGGCCCGTCCCTGCAAATGAAGGCCGGCCCGAACTGGCAGTGACCACACAGGCCGATCGCACACTTCATGTTGCGCTCCATCGACAGATAGATCCGCTCGGCAGGCAACCCTTTCTCGCGCAGCGCGCTGATGCAGAAGCGCATCATCACTTCCGGTCCGCAGATGAGTGCCGTTGCCGCGCTGATGTCGAATGTCGCGCGGGTGACCAGTGAAGGCACGACGCCAACGTGGCCACGCCAGCCGGCATCCGCGTGGTCAACGGTGACGTCGACCTCGATGTCGAGCTGCCGACGCCATCGCTCCAGTTGGGCGCGATAGAGAATCTCTTTGGGGTGGCGGCAGCCGAACAGGATGGCGACCCGGCCGTAGCGTCCCCGATTGGCAAGAATGTCGTGGATGGCAGGGCGCAGCGGCGCAAGACCGAGCCCGCCCGCCACGATGACGATGTCCGTCCCGGCGGCTGCCTCCATCGGCCAGCCCTTGCCGAATGGCCCGCGCAAGCCGATGAGCGCGCCTGCGGCCATCCTGGAGAGCGCACCGCTGACCGCCCCGACGTCGCGAACGGTGTGGACGAACGTGTCGTGCGCGGCCGGATTGCCGCTCACGCTGATCGCAGCCTCGCCCACACCGAAAGCGTAAAGCATGTTGAACTGCCCGGGCGCGAAGGCTGGACGCACACCCGATAAAGGCGTGAGCTCCAGGCTGACGGTATCCGCGAGTTCCCGGTGCCTGCGCACGACGCGATAGCTGCGCGGTACAAAGGGATTGTCGGGCCCGGCTTCGACGGCCTCAGCGTTTTCCATAGACATCGAGAATCTGCAGGCGGGTGGCATGAAGGCGCTGCGTGAGGATCGGCAAAAAGCGCTTCATCATTTCGTAGCCAAGATGGTGATCGCTTTCGCATTTGCCACGCAGGCAGGCGGCATCAATGCCGATCGCCCGCGTCAGCTCCATCGCCCGTACGTCGAACAACCATCGATACGGTGGAACGAGCCACGATGCGCCGACGGTCTCGCCCTCGCCCAGCGTCTCGAACACGACCGGCTTTCGTCCTGGTTCGACAATCTCCAGCGCGACGCGTCCATGGCGGAGCAGAAAGAACTCCTCAGCGGGCTCGCCCTCGTGGAAAAGATACTGCCCCTCGTCGAACCGGCAGTTTCGCGCGCAGCCCTGAACGAGCCGCAGATGCCCGGCCTCGAAGCCGGCGAAAAACGGGTGCCCGGCCAGGATGCGCTCAAGCCCCTCCATCGTCCTCTCCATGACGGGCGGTATCCGGCGCCGCCCGCAATGCCGCGACTTCTGCCGTAATATCGATGCCCACCGGGCACCACGTAATGCACCGTCCACAACCGACACAGCCGGAGGTGCCAAACTGATCGATCCAGCTGGCGAGCTTGTGCGTCAGCCACTGGCGATAGCGCGACTGCCTCGTCTGGCGCACGCTGCCCCCGTGGATATACGAAAAATCAAGGGTAAAGCACGAATCCCAGCTGCGTATGCGCCCGGCGGTGTTCCCCGAAAGATCGGAATGGTCCTCCACCGTCGTGCAAAAGCAGGTCGGACAGACCATCGTGCAATTGCCACAGCTCAGGCACCTGTCGGCGACTTCGGCCCAACGCGGATGGTGCGGGTTATCCAGAAGGAGATTCCTGATTCCGTCGGTCTGCATCGAGCGGCCCATCTGGCCTGCCGTGTGCGCCACGACGGCCTGTGCCGCCGCCATCTGCGCGTCCGTTGCCGGCTGATGGGGAATACCCTCGAGGAGCGCCGCGCCCGCAGTGCTACCGGTTTCGACGACAAGCGCTCCCCCGAAATCCTGAGGCAATTCCGTCAGCGCGAGATCAAATCCGGATTCGACAGCCGGTCCCGTTTGCATGGACACGCAGAAACACGTTCCGCCCGCCTGCCCGCAATTGACCGCAACGATGAAGGCATCCTGCCGGCGCGATGCATAACCTTGATCGACGCAGGGGCCGCCACTGAAAACGCGATCCTGCACCTGGATCGCGTGGAGTTCGCAGGAGCGTACGCCGATAAACGCGAGTTTCCGGGGCATTTCCGCGGCGGGCGAGAAGGTCACGACGCCATCATCGCCCTCATGCGCGGTGAACAGGCCTTCGACGGGGGGATGCAGAAAGCGCTTCCAGGAGTGCGGGCCGACAGCAAATCCGAAGAGCGCCGCATCCCCGCGTCGTTCGAGCTGATAGCGCCCCGCGTCCTGCCTGTCCGTCCAGCCTGCGGGGAAATCGTCGACGCTGGCCACATCGTCGTAGACGATCGCACCGTCTTTCATAGTCGGTCCCAGCACACGATAGCCCTGCCCGGCGAGTGCGTCGACCAGGGACTGGATGCCCTCGCGGGAGCCGATTACCGACAGCTCCCGGGTTGGGGAATGGTCGATCATGTATGTCACCACATCCTCAACGGCTCACGGAGCTCATTGCGTGCCGTATCCGGACTACGTTAAGACCCGCATCACGAGTCCCGCGACGCCATGCTGGTCACCCCTTACCCTCGATGAGCCATTCGCGCGCCTGCGCCGACTGGCAAACGTCGAAGATACGCAGTTCCCCGGGAATCAGGAAGCGGAAGACGCTGAGGGTGATCGGCATCCACTCGATGTCCGTCACAACCGCCACGCGTTCCCATTGCGTCAGGTGCTGCACGCCAAGCTTGAAGTCTTCCCATGCGGCGCCGGGATCCATGCCGGAAAACTCCGGCCCACTTCGAAATAGCACCGCACCTTCCGGTGGGCGTTGAGCGCCCGCTCCATCGCGGGAATCAGGACGTTTTCGTAGTCCTTTCTTGTCACGCGCCCCTTTGTTACAAATCTCGCAACACCGTCCGGCAGATTTGCCACTATCTCTATTATCTCTGCTCCTTTTGGCGCCTCTGGCAAACCAGGAGAAACGCCCGAGTCAGGGTACAACGACCACCGGCACGGATGCGAGACTCACGAGCGCCTGCGAGACACTGCCCAGCGGCAGACCGGCAACGCGTCCCGTCCCGCGCTTGCCGACGACAATCGTCTGGGCGTTCTTTTGCCCAGCAATTTCGATCAGCGTTGGGGCGACCTCTCCGGCTCTCGATTCCAGTTCAACCGATTTAGCCCCGATGGACCATGCGCGGTCTCGCGCGTCCTTGAGGGTTTCGGCGGAAAGTGCTGCCAACATTTCGTCAAACCAGACCTTGCGCGCCTGCGTCAGGCTTCTGAGCGCTTTTTCCGGGAGGCCGTATCCGCCGATGACATTGACGATCAAAAGTCCCAGGTTCTCGCGACTGGCCCAACGGGCCGCATACTCGACTGCCCTGTTAGCCCCCCGGAACCATCTATCGCCGCGACAATCCAGTTCATGATCGTCCTGCCCTGCCCGCTACATTCCCACCGTGGCCGGTGTGGCGCACGTATGATCCTCGACCGCTTTCACACCAGGTACGCTTTCAGCCGCGACCCGCAATGCCTGCACCTGAGCGGGGGACCACACGTAGTAACCAAACAGGTGGACGACGCCGTTCCTGACAATGATGTTGCGGCCAGACAGGGCCCAGTTATGGCTGGCAATCTCCCCCATCAGCATGGCCCGGATCTCGCGATCACTCACGGCCTGAAGCGTATTGGGCTCAAGAGGCGCAATGGAGAGCGCCTGAACAAGATTGGCCCGGCTGACAATGCCGACCACCTCGTCTCCGCGCATCACCGGCACGCGTCTGATGTGATGGATTTCAAGAAGACTGGCGACTTCATCTAGCGGCGTCGCCTCGTCGACGGTGACTACGCCCGCCGTCATGACGTCTTTCACCAGCCGCGCGTGCGCCTTGACATAGGCTGCGGCATCATGACTGGCTGAGAAGATTTCGAGCCAGCGCGAACGGCGGGGCTCTCCCGTCCCGAGTTCAACCCGATGCAGCAGATCACCGTCGCTGATCATGCCGAGCAAATGTCCCTGCGGGTCGAGGACCGGCGCTCCACTAATTTCGTGTTCGACGAGAAGTGCTGCTGCTTCCCGCACGGTCAGGTCCGGCTTGACCGACACGACATCCCGATTCATGACGTCGACAGCTTGCATGGCCATCTCCTTGCACCCTGAACGCTTCGCGCACCGCTGTTTGTTGCCGTAGAAGGAGCCTATGCTGGCCCGACACGGGCACGTTGACCTGCATCAATCGGTTTCAAGGTGGATCGCCATGGCTTTTCCGTCCGCCCGGCGCGCAGTTGCCTGTGACGGGACGGTCGAGCCCGCACGCTTTAACTCGGGTTTCCCACGCGCGTGCTGTTTGCCCCAGCGGGCAATCTCAGGCCCGGGGTGCCCCGCAACGTATGCGATTTCCCAAATCAACGGTTGCGTCCCGGCGCTGCGCGGGCTGCGGCGGCCATGTAACGGGAAAACCTGCTCGCCAGGGCAGGATGCCCTTTGATGATTCAGGTCAATCCGCTGTTCCGCCGAAGCACTAGCCTGCAAATTATCATGAACCGGTTTCGGTTCCCGCTGGGTCGCTGTAGCGGCTTGCTGGAGGCATATGATGAAACGGTTGAACGGCTTAATTACGTCTTTGCTGGCGTCAGGCGCGTTAGCGGTGGCGCCCGGGATATTGGCGCGGGAACTGTCGCCGTTGTCGCCCTCCACGCAGGGCTGCGTGGTCTATATCAGTGGCGGAATTGGCGCAGGCCAGCAGCAGGCCATTCGCGCAGGAAGGACTATAACCTCCGTACGACGTTTGCAACGAAAGGTACCGGCGCGTACCTCTCCGACGTACGCGTGTCCATCCAGAACGCGCAGGGCAAGATACTCATGAGTGCCGTCTCCAGCGGACCGTTCTTCCTCGCGAAGGTACCGGCCGGGCAATACACGGTGAGCGCAGCAATGGTGGGCAGGTCCAGACCCGCGTGGTCAGGCTCAGCAAGACTACTCCCGCGGACCTGCACTTCTATTGGGTAGAAAAATAATCGAAATTCTTGCTACGCAACTGTGGATGCACACGCGGTGAAAGCCAATGATGCGTGACGCGGGACGAAAATCCGTTCTCCTCGCACGGCCCGGGCACCGCCGAGCGCAACATTGCCCGGAAGTATTGAGCGCGCGTCGCGTTGCCTGCGGAGAACGCACCTGAAGTGGAGTCTGAGGTGAAACACTTTCGCTGGTTGGACGCGGCGGGTCAGTGGATTGGCACTGCGGTGCACTGGAGCGATCTGCAGTCCGCGCTGCATGCCGGTCTCCAAAACAACCCGGAGTGGGTCATCGTCTACGCAACAGCATTCGGCTTTTGCTGCGTCTATCATGACCGGGAGATCGAATTTGCTCATATCGACGACTTCCGGGCGTGGGCCGAGCAAGCTGGTGTACAGCTTTATTTCATCGGCCTGTGAACGAGCATATCGCCCGATCCGCGCGCGGAACGTGAGCGCTGCCCCCAGCGGCAAATACAAAACGCTTATATAAATTTATATAAAGATACCCGACGTACTCAGGTCGCGCCGCCGCGCCCTGTCGAGCACTTTGAACTGCGCGCCCATCTCCACGCGGGTCCCGGTTGGGCCACGAAAACCGCGGGCTTTGATCACCGCGCCTTCCCTTTCCATCACCTTGCAGGGTCCCACCTCCTTGACGTCGATTAATTCGACATCCAGATTCATCGACGATAGTTTTCAAGTTAAGCGCGTTGTGCGACTGATCACCCTCACGACCGCTATGGAGTCGGGTCAGAGGACACACCATGGAACGAATCGAAAACCGCACATACGCGGAGTTAAACGTTGGCGACTCGGCGAGCTTGGTGCGAACGCTCACGCACCGCGACCTCGAACTGTATTCCGCCATGGCTGGGGATGCGACCACCATGAGTCTGGACCAGAGCATCGCACGCAGTGCCCCGTTGCCGAATAGAATAACGTGGCACACGGCATGTGGGCCGGCGCCCTGCTCTCGACCGTAATCGGCGCGCGCCTTCCCGGGCCCGGCACTGTCTGCGTGGACCAGTCCCTTCACGTTGCGAAACCGCTCGCACTCGGCGACACGATTACCGTGTCGGTACGCGTCATCGGCAAGGACGACGCCAGGCATCGGGTCACACTGGAGTGCCGTGCTGTTGACCAGCGTGGCGGGGACGTCATCACGGGCATTACAGAAGTCGTTGCTCCAACAGAAAAAATCCTGCGTCCGGCCGAAGCGCTTCCCGAATTCGAACTGTTCGAGAAAGGTCGACGCTACACGCGTCTCATCGCAATGACGCGCGGACTCGAGCCGTTACGAACCGCCGTCGTGCATCCAGTGGATTCGGCATCACTCGCTGGTGCCATCGAGGCCGCGCGTGCGAACCTCATCATCCCGCTACTTGTCGGACCAGATGCAAGCATTCGCGCGACTGCGGATCGGGCCCACCTTGATCTCACGCCCTGTAAGATCGTGGCCACCGCGGATAGCGAAGCCGCGGCCGCGCAAGCCGTGGCGATGGCTCGAACCGGCAAGGTCCAGGCACTCATGAAAGGCGCGCTTCACACCGATGAACTGATGCACGTCGTGGTCGACGACGAGCGCGGCTTGCGCACAGCGCGACGTATCAGCCACGTCTTTGCGATCGACGCGCCCGCCTATCCAAGGCCGTTATTCGTCACAGACGCAGCCATTAACGTTTCTCCCACCCTCGACGACGAGCGCGACATAATTCAAAACGCGATCGATCTCGCACATGCGCTGGGCATTGCCGAGCCGCGTGTCGCAATACTCTCCGCCGGCGAGATTGTCACCGGCAAATTGCGCTCTACGCTCGATGCCGCGGGCAGGTTCGACAAGCGTCAGAACCGGATTGAGAAAAGCGTGCAACGATATCTCGACCTGATTTGAAACTGCAGACTGAACCAGTCGAACTGGGTTCGCCTTGAAGACCGATCGGCTGTACGAGATAATCGCCCGCTCGCGCCAGCAGATGCGTGAGTTCATACAAATCAAGAAGCAACCGAAAAAATGACCAGACAAAAATCCGGAAACTTACAGTCTAGTTGTCTACACAACTATCAGGTTTCAGTCAGCGTTGCGTTTTTACTTGATGTGCTGCTGGCCGATGCCCTGTTTGCCGGTCCGATCCGGCTCAGTTCCACTGCGTGTCTGCCCGCCTTGCGCTTGGACATCACGACGATCGATATACGATGCCCCTCATAGGCGCGGGATTTTTGCTACGTTGCACGGACTCGACCGCTGACTACGCAAGGGCGACGATCCGGCCGCCACGGAGCGGCATCGATATCATCGCGACGCGCGGTAGGTCGGGACCATTCAGGACGGTTGCCGGCCGCAGCGGTGCCGAGGCCAGGCGGCGTGGTAACAAAACCGCCGCGTCGACGTTCTTTTTGCCGTTTCAAAAGTCTGTGGTTCGACAGAGGTTCTTACCGTGGACGCGGTGGTACCTTCTTTCTCTCCAGCGTGCCCTGCGCGGCGATCGCACCAGTCGCAGTCGGTGGTCCCTTCAGAATTGACTCGAATGCTACACCTATTAGCGCCCCGGCAAATGGCCCGATTACATAGACCCACGCCGCGTCAAAATCCCGAAGAATGAGGCCAGGACCAAGTGAGCGCACCGGGTTCATCGAAGCGCCGCTGATCGGCGCACCCCATAGCCCGGCGACAGCGATGTAGCTGCCGACCGCGATGGCGCCATTGTTCCCAATGTTGCGCGCGCCCGAGGCGGTGCCCAAGATTGTATTTACCAGACCGGCAGTGAGCAGCACTTCCATTAACAGCGCCTGCAGGGAACTCACGTCTGTGCCTGGTCTCGTTGCACCGAGGTCGCCAACAGTCCCAAACATAATGCGCAGGAAGATTGCGGCCGCGATACCCCCCACAAACTGACCGAAGATGTAGCCGGGAACGCGATCCCATGGAAAATTCCGCCGTATCGCGAAGGCGAAGGTGACGGCCGGATTAAGGTGTGCGCCGCTTACCGTCCCCATGAAGTAGATGATGACCATGACCATCAGACCCGGCGCTACCACGGCCATGCTCTGGCTGACTGCGCCCCCGCTCTTCGCTGCGACAACGTCCGCGCCAGCGGCCACCACGACAAGCAGGAATGTTCTCCAGATCTCCGAGAAAATACGCCGCCATTCAACCGACGAATCCAGAAAAGTGGGGGACATCGTTTCGCGAAGCATACGTTGCTGCTGGCCGCTATTCTCGATCTCCTTTCCTGATTTCATCTTGACCTCCAATAGTTGAATTCATAGCGATGGGTGGCACCTATCGACCTGTCCGGGTTTCCATCGGCATAGCTGTTGTGACCGGTTTTGCCTCCGGCGCGACAGATGCACCCGTTCGCGGACTGGAAAGTCGCAGGCGGGAACTTGATATGCCCGATAGCGCTTGCTTGAGCGCGGCGCTTTGTGCCGAAGGGATTTCGGCGAAATTGACCACATAGAACGTTACACTGTAGGAGACCGTCCGGCCGCGGATTCTTTGCACCGTGACTTCTGGGGGCGGGTCGCGGAGCACATGGCTGCCTTTGAGGACGGCCGCGATGAGGACCTCTGTTACCGTGTCGGCGGATGACTGGGCGTCGAAGTCGATGCTGATGCTGGCAGGGTGAGGCCTCCTGGGTAGGCAGTGATTGGTTACGCACGATTTGGCGATGCTGCTGTTCGGAATAATCGTAATGTCGCCGCTCCGGTCGCGAAGCCGCGTCGCCCGCCAGTTGATCTCGATTACCTCGCCCTCACTGGCTCCGTCGACCGTTATCCAGTCGCCGGCGCGGAAAGGGCCTTCAATGTTGAGCGCTATGCCAGAAAAGAGATCGGCCAAGGTACTTTGCAGTGCAAGCCCGAGCACCACAGCAACGATCCCCGACGTCGCTACCAGTCCCACTACTGGTTGGTGAAACGCAAACTTCAGGATGCCGAACAGAGCGCCAAGATAGATCAATCCAGAGACAAGATCGGAAAGGATTTCGCGCCTCTTGAGTTGTCCGTCAGAGGGAAAAAGAAACCGGTGCAATACATATCGGAGCAGGGCTGCAGCCAACCAGGCCGCGAGGCACCACCACGCGATAGTAGCGCCGCTGAGAGCAACATCAGCTGTTGCTGCGCCAGCATCCGTCATCAGACGACGGAAGTAGTTTCCCCCCACCAGAATCGCGGTGAGTGTGATAAACGCGACTCCACCAAAGACCCTCTTTCCAGCAATTCGTCGGTTATCCATGACCGTCGCCTAGCAGGCTTTGAAACGCGCGCCGTTTTGAGTTTTCAAAATATCGGATCCAGCCGGAGAACCAGTTGATCTATCACAATCGCGGGCCTGCCCGCATAGCGTCGGAAAGATCGTGCACGGGTCAGTCGTGCGTCAGAGCGAAGCCGGTGGCAAAGTCACCGCCACCGGCTCGCGAACGTCCTTCGGTCGGACTGCGGAGCTCGTGCGCATGGCCAGCGCGCCCAGCTGTATGCAGCGCACAATTTTTTCTCGACCGTCAAGCGCCTCGTCGCCTTCGACCTCCCGATCGTCATACTGTTCAACCTCAACCTTTACGTGGAGACGCATAATCTTCCGTCGACCGGCACCGTGGTGTTCGCGCCGTTGCCGCTCGTAACATCGGGGGACGACGCACCCGAACTCATTGCGAAATCCAGTCGGCCCGGCGTGCGTGTTTGCATGGCTAGCGGCGACGCGATGGAGACGGCGCGCGCAAACGGAGAGCGACTCGACGGCCGTGCGCATCCGGCGGCGGTGACCCTGCGCCATGCATTGCACGCGTCGCGTCCAGATTTTCCGCATGCGTCGGTCCGGTATGATCAACATGTTGCCGACCTGCATTTCTAATCATGGTCTCTGTCTTCCGCCCGTTGAAGCGCATCCCAGCAGGCGACGCTTCGAGGCGAGCTCGCGCGTTGGCGTTCATGCTCGTCGCGAGCCTCGCTGTCGGCAATGTCCTGACCGGTTGCGCGAACGGAACTGCTGCGCTGACGCGCACGGCCCGCACTGCAGTGCCCGACATAATTACCCTGTTCTCGCCTGGCAACTATGCGGAGGACGTCGATCACTGGATCGACCCGACCGCACCGGACTACGACACACCGTTCCTCGCGCCCGACGCACAGCGCTCGCAGTTCGCCGCGCTCTATGCGCGGTACTTTGGCTCCGGGCCGGACGACCCATCGCCGTGGAACCGTGGGTACATCGACACGCGCGTCTATGGCGATGGTGGCGGCAAGATCGCGGCGCTGCAGGAACGCCGGCTCAAACAGTTCGACAACACGGACAAGCCTCGCCGCTGGATCGGGTACGGGATGAACTTCAGGCCGCATACGAAGGCGTGGATCGACGCGATCGCGCGCAACGACGATCCCGGACAGTTCGACAGCACGGCCAGCTACGATCCGTCGCGGCGGGCAATCGCGACGACGGCGCTGCTCGTGCGCGAGTTGCCGACCCTCGACCCCTCGTTCTACGACCATCGGATTGCAGGCGAAGGCTATCCGTTCGACAACCTGCAGGCGAGCGCCGTCCGCCCTGGCACACCGCTTTATGTGCTCGGCACCAGCGCGGACGGCGGCTGGCGCTACGTGCAGACCCCAGACGTGCAGGGTTGGGTAAGGAGCGAGGGTGTCGCGGGGGTCGACGACGGGTTCGTTGCGACCTGGCGCGCCGCATCCCGCCAGATGCTCGGTGTCGTGATTGCGGCGTCCGCCCCGGTGCGCGACAACACCGGCGTGTTCCGCTTCGACGCCCCGGCTGGCACGTTGCTGCCGCTGCTGCCAACGACGACCGGGGGCACGCATGACATTCTTGTTCCGGTGCGCGATATCGACGGCCACGCGGCGATCCGTGTGGCGACACTCGCTTCCACCGAGATCGTGACCGCACCGCTGAGCGCTACGCCACGACATCTCGCATGGTTGCTTAAAGCCCTTGTTGGCCGCCCATACGGTTGGGGCAACACGAACTTTGACAACGATTGTTCGGCCGAGCTGCAAAGCATTTTCGCAGCGTTCGGCGTGTGGCTACCGCGTCATTCGTCGACCCAGATGAGCGCCGGGGAGATGTTCGACCTGTCGGCTTCGACACCAGCCGGGCGACTCGATTATCTTGTCCGACATGGGAAGCCGATGCGAACATTGATCTATATCGGCGGGCACGTGATGCTCTATCTGGGTAACACCGAACGCGATGGTCAGGCAGTGCCGGTCGTCTATCAGGACCTATGGGGGTTGCAGCCGGTCGACGATAGCCGCCGCGCGGTGATCGGCGGCTCGGTGATCCTGCCTCTCCTGCTGCGCTATCCCGATGACCCGAACCTCGAATCGCTCGCGGCAACGCCGATTTTCCAGATCAGCATTCTCGGCGAGCCCGCAGCCGGCGCGCCGGTGCACGTGGACAGCGACAATCCGGCCGGCTAACCGCATCGGCGACAAGGTGCCTGGCTGAGCGGGCCACGCTGATGCGTCAAAGTCCACAAGGGCTGACCGGTCGGCCGCCGATAAAATCGGTCGACGGTTATACCCCTGTGATCCACCGATCGGCAGGTGAGACGACGATCGTGCGGGAAGGGTCGACCTGCGCCCGGTGCCGCTCAACGAAAGTTGAGCTACGGCATCGGACCGGAGCCGGCGGCCAATCCGCGACATTCGAAACGCCCGACGTAACGCCTGGCGTCCGACAACGTCCGAATCTGGCACCCCAATGATGTCGTCGATGCCAGCCCCCATCGTCTGTCATCCGAGACTGCATCGAGCCGATTCGTGGAATCCCGAAGGCCCGGGGCCCGACTGAGGAAATCACACGCTGTGCGCGTGGATGGCAGGTGTCTGCGCGCGGCAAGGGCGCCCGGACGAGCCCATCCCAAATTGCGCCGGGAGTGGCTACACCAAGCCCCCTCACGGCCCCCCATGGTGCTGAAGAATGGCTTGAGCCGGATGCGGGGTGACCCGAACGTCCGGTTCTTAGCGCAGTAACCACGGCCGCGGTGGGCGTCCCGAAGAAACCTGGCCCCGTCGCAGCTTTGGTAAGCTGAGGCGTCGCGCCACTGAAGACCGACTCCCCATTGGTGCTATCAACGCCCGTTTCTTAGCGTGGTCCAAGGTCACGTCGGCGAAATTGGCGAGTTCGTGCGAACGAACATCCCGCTTGAGAGGTTGAGCAATGACGACGTACCGTTGGTGGCGCGGCACTCTTCTACTTATGATGGAGTAGTCGATGACGCCGCGCAGCCAGTTAAAGAGGATGGAAATTGCCAACCCCAATGCAGCGGGGATCGATGTTGGCTCGGCGAGTCACTTTGTCGCCGTACCGCCAGACCGCGACGATGAGCCAGTTCGGGAATTCAGGAGCTTCACCGAAGATCTGGAGCGCTTGGCCGATTGGCTGGTTTCGTGTGGCATTGACACGGTGGCTATGGAGTCAACCGGGGTGTACTGGATTACCCTGTTCGAGTTGTTGGAGTCGCGAGGCCTCAATGTACTTCTGGTCAACGCCCGTCACGTGAAAAACGTCTCGGGCCGCAATGCGCCGCTGCTACCCGACCATCTGCACGCGCAGCCTTTGGCCTGGCTCGTGTTCGCACAGAACGCGTCGACATTGAGCTCGTACAGGGCCCGCCCGAACTGTGTGACGCCTTTGCCCGCCCCGTCGAGTTCCGGCGCGGTGGACGCGCCCGTGAGCATGGAATCGCAAAGCGCTCGCCGCGCGCGTGCGCCTTCTCGATCAGGTGCGCCAGTTCGAGCGGCACGGCCTTCGATCAGCGCGGCAGCAGCGCTGGCCGGCATCAACTTCGACGCTAGCGATGTGTTCCGGATACGCAATTCCATCTGCAGTCCTCTTCACTACACAACCGGCCGGTCCATGACGGCGCGCACGCCGCGCGTGAACCAGACGGCGCCGCAGGCCGCAAGCCTCTCATGCAGCGAGGCGACAGTATCGATGAGCGTCATCACGCCGTCGTGCTCGTCGATGTGGATGCCCGCGAACTCGCGTTGCGCAGGGCGCGCCAGCGCCGCGCTGATATGCTGAGCGCCGTGGAGCGCCGCATCGCTATGGCGCACGCTCAGCCGGTTAGCCACGCCCACCAGGCCGCGCATGCGGCTCACGACGCTCTCCGCGGCGTTGTGCTGATAACACAGGTCCACTTCGCCGATGAGGGTCACGCAGCGATGTTCGACCTCCACGCGCACCCCGGTTCGGGCTCAAACTCGTCTGCCAACGCAAGGCGCCCATGATCGCGGTGGCTAGATAGGCGTCGGGATGGTCGGGGTCCGGCGGCGGGTCGTTCGACAGTTCCAAGCGCGATCGCGCGGCAACCGGCCACGCGCCCGGCCACGCGCCCGGCGGCGCGCTCGGTCGCCAGCTTCTGCGCATAGTCGGGCGCCCACCCCGACAACGTGACGATGCGATCTTTCACACCGACCTTGATGCCCGAGGCGTCGAGCGCGAGATCCCACGCCAGTTCGAACATCGCGCGGGCCGCTCGGCTGATGCCGATCAATCCACGGCGCGACGGGCAGCTTCGCTGCCGGCGCTCAGCTCGACGATCTCCGAGGTAATCTCCTCCTGGCGCACTGCCCGATAGTGCTGCGTGAGATCATTCAGGCGCTGCTGCACGTGGGTGCGCGCCGCGAGCATCGCGCGCACGCGCGCTTCGTTTTCAGCCGCGAACGAGAGCATCAGCGCTTCACACAATTGCACGAACACATAAAAGTCGACGAGACCGGACAGCAGCCGCGCCGGCGCGACGTTGACAAGCGGTGGCTGCGCGCGCGGGGATACCCGGAAGCGCGTGAAATCGAAGGGAATGAGGATGCGCTGCGCGATCTGCAAGCGTGACTCGCCGGGCTGCGCACTCACCACCGAAATCCGGGCGACGCGCTGGCCGGGCGCGAGCCGCGCGTAGAGCGCATCGGTAATGCGGACCGCCAGTTGTGGAATGGCGTCGGGATGCACCGCCATCGGTGCGGACCAGGCAGCGCTCAGGCCGCGCGAGGCGGCGGCGCTCGCGAGCCGCGAACCGACGAGCAGCCAGCGGTACGCATGCGCACCGCCGTCCTGACGCAGCGCGTGCTCCGCCAATTCTTCGTTGAGCGCGCCGACGAAGCCCTGCTCCGTGCCGACGACGATGCACACGTCGCCGGCCCCCGCGCTGCCGCGCGCCGCCGGCGCGCCGGCCGCTGGACCGCCGGCCGCGCCTTCGGTCGCGAACGCGAGCACTTCACCGATCGCCGCCCCCGCCGTCGCCGCCGCCGCGCGGATGCCGGCCAGCCGCTCGCGCGCCTCGTGCGAGTGCGAGGCCGCAATGCCGCGCATCGCCGCGATCACGGCATCGAGTTGATGCGTCGCCGCGATCCGGCTCTCGATTTCGCCGAGCTTGCCGCTCATTCGTGCTCCCTGGCGGGCGCGCCGCCCGCCGCCGTATCGGAAATCCGCTCGCGCACCCACTCGCGAAGCTGGGCGAGGTTTAGCGATGCTTCGGCATCCGAATGAACCGTCGATCGCTGTGCATGCCGCTGCGCGAGGCGCTCGCGAATCTGCGCGGCCACGCTCGCGGGCGCCGCGTCGAACACGCCCGCGGCGAGCGCGGCGAGCAGCGCCACCTGGTCGCCCGTGCCCAGCGCGCTGAAGCGCGGCTGCGCGAGCAAGGCGCGAATCCGCTCGCCGCGCGCGATCTGCGCGCTCACGCGCGCATCCGTGAGGCCGCCAAAGCGCGTGAATATCTCCAGTTCGAGGAACTGCGCATAGTCGAGCCGCAGGGGCCCGGCCACCTGGCGCAGCGCGGCTGTCTGCGCCTTGCCGCCCACGCGGCTCACGCTCAGCCCCACGTTGACCGCCGGCCGCTGGTTGGATGCGAAGAGCGCGGCATCCATCACGAGCTGGCCATCGGTGATCGAGATCAGATTCGTGGGGATGTAGGCCGAGAGATTGCCCGCGTCGGTCTCGGCGATGGGCAGCGCGGTCAGCGAACCGCCGCCCAGCGCGGGGCTCAGCTTCGCGGCGCGCTCCAGCAGCCGCGCGTGCAGATAGAAGATATCGCCGGGATAGGCCTCGCGGCCTGGCGGCTCGCCGGTGAGCAGCGCCAGTTCGCGGTGCGTGGCCGCGTGTTTCGAGAGATCGTCGATCACGACGAGCGCGTGCTGGCCGCGGTCGCGGAAGTATTCGGCCACCGAGAAGCCCGCGAACGGCGCGATCCATTGCATGCCCGGCGACGCCGCCGAGGACGCGACCACGAACACGCAGCGCTGCGGCGCGCCGCGCTCGCGCACGGCGTCGATCACGCGCTGGACCGCCGTGGCGCGCTGCCCCACCGCGACGTAGACGCAGACCACGTCGCTCGCGCGCTGGTTGACGATCGCGTCGACGGCGAGCGAGGTCTTGCCCGTCGCGCGGTCGCCGATGATGAGTTCGCGCTGGCCGCGTCCGATCGCGAACAAGGCATCGACGATCAGCATGCCGGTTTCGAGCGGCTCGGTCACAGCGGCGCGCTCGACGATGGCCGGTGCAGGCCGCTCCACCGGTAGCCACGCGCTGGCGGCAAGCGGTGCGCCGCGATCGAGCGGCCGGCCCAGCGGATCGATCACGCGACCGAGCAGGTCCTCGCCCACCGGCACCTGAAGCACGGCGCCTGTACGCTCGACGCGCTCGCCCGCCGCCACGCCTTGCGCGCCGTCCAGCAGCACGATCCTCGCGAGTTCGCTGTCGAGCGTGCGCACATAGCCCGTCGCGCCACTTGCGAAGCGCACCGTCTCGTCGAGCGCGACGTCGGGCAGTCCCGAAATATGCGCGACGCCGTCGGCGATACGCTCCACGCGCCCGAACGTTCTTGCATCGGCGCCAGGATGCACGCGCGCGAGCGCGCTGTGCTGACGCTCGAACCAGCGGTCGGCCTCGCCCGCCAGATCGGCACCATGGGCATCCTCGGCCGAGGTGTCAGCGGCGCTCAATGGCGTGCTCCAGCAAGGTCTCGCGGATATCGTCGAGATCATGACGCAGGTGGTTGCGCACCACGGCGTGCGAGCCTGTGAGTTCGAGCCCGGCGATCAGCGCCGGGTCTTCGCGCACCTGCAAGGTCACGGGCCGGCCGAGCGCCGCGCCGAAGGCCGTGACGCACGCCGCCTCTTCGGCGGCGCTCAGCGCGCGCGGTGCGGCGAGCGCAAGCGGCTCTCCCGGCGCGGCGAATCCGGCGCGCGTCTCCGGCGGCAAGGCGGCCAGCACCCCGGCCGTGCCGTCGATAAAACCCGCTACGCGCGCCTGCGGCGGCAAACGGTCGAGCAGCCGCCCCGCGATCTCGACGGCAAGCCGCACTGCATCGTTTTCAATCGCCCGTGCCTGCGCGGCGCGCGCGCGTTCGATCTCGCCAGCGGCATCGGCGCGCAATTGCGCAGCCTCGGCCCGCACTGCGGCGAGCAGCGCGTCCTTGCCTGCTTGCGCCTCGGCCTGCGCGGCCTCCAGCACCGCCTCACGCGAGGCCGCGAGCTTCGCGGCCTGAGCGCTCGCGGCCTGCTGCTCGGCCTGCGCCGCGCTCCGGCACGCCTGGGCATCGGCGAGCAGCGCCTGCGCGGCCTTCTGGCGCGCCGCCACGATCTCCGCCACGGGCCGGAACAGGAAACGCGCGAGCAGCCACACCAGCACGAGGGCATTGACGGTCTGCAAGGCAAGCGTCGACCAGTCGATATGCATGGCCGCGGCCTTACTTGACGAACGGATTGGCGAACAGCAGCAGGAGCGCGACCACGAGGCAGTAGATCGCCATCGTTTCGATCATCGCGAGACCGACAAACAGCGTGCGCGAGAGCGTGCCCGCGGAGTCGGGCTGGCGCGCGATGGCGTCCATCGCGGCCGCGACGGCGCGGCCCTCGGCGAGCGCGGGCCCGATGGCGCCGAACGAGACGGCGAGTGCGGCAGCGGCAATGCTGACGATTTCGATGAGGTTCATGGTTGTTCCTGTGC
Source organism: Paraburkholderia sp. A3BS-1L (assembly GCF_051125215.1). NCBI lineage: Bacteria > Pseudomonadati > Pseudomonadota > Betaproteobacteria > Burkholderiales > Burkholderiaceae > Paraburkholderia > Paraburkholderia sp. A3BS-1L. Next base: position 514,046 of record NZ_CP120446.1, read on the forward strand.
GCCATGGCCGGCGCCGGCCTGCGCGCCGCCCGCCGCGGCGCCGACGAACACCATCGCCAGCACCGCGAAAATGTAGGCCTGGACTGCGCCCGTGAGGAGATCGAGCGCCATCAGCGGAATCGGCACGAGCAGCCCCGCGAGCGAGAGCACGATGCCCACCACGAACACGCCGCTCATCACGTTGCCGAACAGGCGCACGACGAGCGAGAACGTGCGCGTGAGCTGCTCGACGACATTCAGGGGGATCATCACCCAGGTGGGCTCGGCGAAGGTCGCGAGGTAGCCGCGCAGCCCGCGCGTGCGCAGGCCGTGAAAGACGGTGGCGGCCAGCACGATCAGCGCGAGCGCGGCATCGGTTTCGATATGCGCGGTGGGCGGCTCCACGCCCGGCAGCAGCGAGGACCAGTTCGCCGCGAGCACGAACACGAAGAGCGTGCCGATCAGCGCGCGGTACGGCGCGGGATCGCCTTCGAGGGTGTCGCGGATCTGCGCGTCGAGCGTGGTGACGAACAGCTCCAGCACGGTCTGCGCCTTCGAGGGCACGAGCGCGAGCCGCCGCGTGAGCAGCGCGGCGGCGATGGCGAGGCCGGCCATGATGGCCCATGTCACCACCACGGGCGCCGTGATCGGCAACGGGCCGAGATGCCAGAGCGGCGCGGTGGCAAGCGGCGAGGTTTTCATCGCTTCACCGCCGCGAGCCGCATCACGGCGTGGCGCGCGAGCAGCAGGCCCGCCATGCCCGCGAGCAGCGCCGGGGCGCCCGCGCGTGCGAGCGCGAACAGCACCAGCGCGGTCAGCAGACAGCGCACGGCCTGTGCGCCGAGCGCGAAGCCGATGCGGCCCGCCACCAGCAGCCGCGTATTCCAGCGCAGCGCCGCGAAGTGCGCGGCGCCGGCCCCGCCGCCCGCGGCGAGGCCCGCCAGGCAGGCCCAGATCGTCACATGTTCCGTCATCCTGAAGAATCCTGTCGATGCATCCATTTCCAGGCGAACCAGAGGCCCGCCGCCGCGCCGAGCATGAGCAGCGGCGCCGAGAAAAACACGCGCGTACCGAATAGCCGGTCGAGCACGCGGCCGATCACGAGGCCCGCGAGCGTCGGCAACACGATGGTCCAGCCCAGAATTCCGATCTGCCCGAGGCGGCTGCCGAGCGACGGTTCGGGCTGGGCCCGGCCGCGCGACTCGCGCACGGCAGCCTCGCGCGCCGCACGGGCAACGTGATCGGGCTCATGTGTTGGACCGCTCATCGCCGGTGCTCCCGCGGCGCCGGAATGTCCTGCCCGTCGGGCACGACCGGACCGCGCAGATACCGCACCATCTGCCGTACCGCCTGCGCGTGCAGTCGCACGGTTTCCACGCGCACGCGCCGCCCGGCGTCGAGCTGGGCCGCGCGCACGCGCGCCACTTCGCGCTCCAGCCATTCGAGCGAATCGCCGGCTATCGCCTCGCGGCACGCAATCGCCACCACACGGCCGCCGGCTACGGTCATCACGCCGCCGTCGACGGCACAAAAGCGCCACGCGCCGTCCGGCGCGGCCCAGCGCACCACCGAAGGGGCGAGCATCGTGATGAAGTCCGCATGACCGGGCCGGATGCCGAACGAACCGCTTTCGTCCTCGGCGCGCAGGGCGCGCGCCATGGCGTGGTTCACCACCATCTGGAGCGGCGTGGCAATCGTGAGGTCGAGCAGCGCGTCGTTCATGCGGGGGCTCCCGCGTGCGCGTCCGCCGTGGGTGTCGTGGGCAAGCTCGTCGAGGCGCGCTCCTTCGCGCGCGCCTCGTCGAGCGTGCCGACCATGAAAAGCGAGCGCTCCTGCCACTCGTCGCACTCGCCGGCAAGAATCGCCTTGCAGCCCGCGAGCGTCTGCGCGATCGAGACCGAACGGCCCGGCTGGCCCGAGAACGCCTCGGTCACCGTGAACGGTTGGGTGAGAAAACGTTGCAGGCGGCGCGCGCGTTGTACGAGCAGGCGATCTTCGGCGCCCAGCTCCTCCACCCCAAGCAGCGCGATCACGTCCTGCAATTCACGATGATGTTCGATGAGCCGCCGCACCTCGGTCGCGATGGCCGCGTGCTCCGCACCCACCACCAGCGGGTCGAGCAGCACCGATGACGACGCAATCGGGTCGATGGCCGGATACATGCCCTCGGCGGCCATCGCGCGCGAGAGCACGACCATGCTGTCCACGTGCGCGGCGATGGTGGTCACGGCCGGATCGGTGAAATCGTCGGCCGGCACGTAGACGGCCTCCACGGCCGTCACCGCCGCGCCGCCCACCGAGACGATGCGCTCCTGCAAGGCGGCCACCTCGCTCGCGAGCGTCGGCTGATAGCCCACCCGCGACGGCATGCGCCCGAGCGAAGCCGATACCTCCGCGCCCGCCTGCACGAAGCGGAACACGTTGTCGATCATCAGCAATACGTTCTGGCGTTTCTCGTCGCGAAAATATTCGGCGATGGTGAGCGCCGTGAGCGGCACGCGCCAGCGCGCGCCGGGCGGCTCGTTCATCTGGCCATACACCAGCACGGTGCGCGCGAGCACGTCGGAGCCGCGCATGTCGGAGAGCATCTCGTGGCCCTCGCGCGAGCGCTCGCCCACGCCCGCGAACACCGAGATGCCCTGGTAACGCTGGACCATGGCGTGGATCAGTTCCATCACGAGTACGGTCTTGCCGACGCCCGCGCCGCCGAACATCGCGGCCTTGCCGCCTTGCGCGAGCGGCGCGAGCAGGTCGATCGCCTTGATGCCGGTCGTGAAGATCTCGGCGGAGCCGCGCAGCGCGGCGAGCGCAGGCGCCGCGCGATGGATCGGACGGCGTGGCGCCGCAGGGTCGAGCGGTGCGCCGCCGTCGTGCGTGGCGCCGCTCACATCGAGCAGACGGCCGAGTACCGCCTCGCCCACCGGAACTTCTAGCGGCCCGCCCTGGGGCTCGACACGCGCGCCGCGCCGCAATCCGGCCGTCGATTGCAAGGCGAGCGCGCGCAATGCTGTGGGACCGAGATGCGCCTGCACCTCGGCCGTCAGTCGCGAGCGGTCGTCGCCCACGATCCACAGCGCGTCTTCCACGTCCGGCAGAGGGCCCGTCTCGAACACGACGTCCACCACTGCGCCGCGCACGGCGCTCACGCGTGCAGCGCCAACAGGCACGGCCTGGTCTGCAGGCGTCGTCGAGATATTCGGGTCGGTGGCGCAAATGGGCACGTCGTTGCTCCGCATGGCACGGGTTCGATTCGTCCAGGATAAGCGCTGGATGCGCATCTCGACTGATCTCGGTCAATTCGCTGCGCCTCGCCCTGCAAATCGGCGGGTATGGCCGTCTCCCGCGCGCTCGTCGAAGAGGCGAGGCGCGCCCCGAGTCGTTCTGGGCGCGTCTCGCGCGCGAACAGCTCGACAGGATGCAACCAGTCATGCGCGCGATAAAGATGAGGATTGCCGGCTGGGCGCGCAACCTTTTGGATGGCCAAGTGAAGGTATTCGTGCAGGGTTCGCCGAAGCAGCGCCTCGACACGTGCATCTGGCCAGGAAAGGGCATGCCCGGCACCCCCATCGACGAATTCGAGCTAACTGACCTTCCGGAGGGCACTGCGCAAATTTCATCGGCTCGCGTAGTCAAAGCCGGCGGCCCGTCTACCCCGCCTTCGGATGAGTGGCGCACGAGCGCGTGGAAGCGAGGGTCATCAAGTGCTTTGCGCTTCTCAATAGATGCGAGTGAAGTGACGAAGGAGCGAATCGCCGTGCTGCGCCATACCAGGCCGCACGGCCTCGCCGGCGCGCCTCTCCATCGAGACAAGGCGACATTCAGCGGACGGTATCCAGTCGTTCCCGTTCAGCATGAATGCGGCCTGTCATCGCGCCACACTTCGGGTGCGCCGTTTCACCTGGCGGGAATGGCCTGGCGTAAGCTACCTCGCACCCAATAACAAGGAATCCTTTACGCCTTGAAAGAACACATGCCATCTTCATCAATTCGACAAAGCCGCGTGCGGGAGCAAACGTGTATCACCAGGACGCCGCCCACAAGTATAGAAACAGCGTGTCGTTGGAACTTGCGTTGCGCCCGTTACCATCGTAGTTGCTGCTCGCGCCAAGGTATTTGGTGAAATGCGTATACTGTAAGCCGATGCGAAGGTATTGCACCGGGATCCAAAAAATCTCAGGCGTCCAGCCTTGCGTATTGGGGGAGAAATTCACGCTGCCGGCGTAGGCGACGCTATCAGAACTACCCGTCGTATTGAAGAATGAAAGGCTTATACCGTATTTGTTCTGGTAGACGTATGACGCCTTAAGCCGCAGGCTGTTCAGATTCCCCGACGTGCTGTCGCCCAGAACGAAATTGTTCGGGTCGTGGATATTCTCTTTGACATAGAGCGCCTGGGCGGTAATCGTATGCGGGTCGAGGATGTATTCATACTGCGCGTCCGCGCCAATATCCCGATAGCGGGTTACGCCCTGCACGAATATCGGGAAATCGTTTGCATCGTTGGGATAGACGTTCACGTTAAACCCGAACGCGCCTAGCATGACACTATGTGGACCCCAGTCACGGGTAAAGGCGATTCGCGCGTATGGGTTGTACCCGCGCAGATAGATCTGCGGGTGAGCTGGGTCGCCCGCACTGTTTCCATGGCTCAGGAACGACCAGATGCCATCTGCCGTGCTGTACGCCGTCAATTCCGCGTAAATCGTCTTGTTCCAATACATATAGGCGCCCGTGCCTACGACCTGTTGGGCCAGTGCCCCGTCGATAATTGGCAGGTTCTCAATGCGGGCAACCGGGCTAATCGTTGAGGAAATGTAGGGGTAGCTCCACGCCGGCGCGCTATTCCACACGTCCTGCACGGTGGGATTGTTGTGCACGGTCAGGCCGAGTATCAGGTCGCTGGTGTCCCCGATGATACTGTCCACAAAACGGAAGTCGGTGTTGTCCGACCCCCAGCGACCCTGCCACCGGCCGTCACCGTTCTGGTGATCGTAATTCGAGTATGTGAACTGAGCGAATCCGCCAATATGATCGGTAATTTTCCCTGCGAGGAAGATGCTGGCCGAATCGAACATTGGAAGGCCGTTTTTGGGATTGATGGGCATCCCGTTAGAGTCGAGGTTATTGCGTGTGTTACTCAGATCGGCAGTGGCCATTGCTGCTAGCGGAATCGTGCGCTTGCCGATGGTGTAGCCATTTAACTTGAACCACCGCCCGTAGGGAGTCAGTTCAGGAAATTGCCCGCCGGCGTGACACGCCACGCAACTTTGCCCCGTCTGTCGTGCGAATATGGGCAATGCATGGGCTGCAGAAGCCTGGAGCAGGCAAAGTGCCGCCACTACAGCAATCCAGGCGCGGCGAAGCAGGTAGCAGCATGTTCGGTCGCGGGCAAGAGCGGACGTCGTGATCATTTTTCCCCCTGCGGTGTCGCCGCCTTGCACTCTTCCTTGACGGCATCGGTAGCGAAGGCGAATCATTTAGCCATGAGTGAATCTCGCTGTGCCGTGGCAACGGCGCATTGATCAAGATCATCTGGCATACGGAATAACTTGTTCAGAGTCCGCCGCCCCGTCATGCGGGGAATATCTTATTTGGATTGCAGGTAGATCGCCACGGCCTTAGCCTGTTCGTCATTCAAGGTATGTGCCACTGCACTCATCACAGGCGCATTGCCACGCGTACCGTTTTTGAAAACCTCGATCTGATGCAACAGATACTCCTTGTGTTGCCCGGCCAGCCGTGGGAATGTGCCGGCTCCCTGGGCCTGCGCGCCGTGACATGTTGCGCAAGCCGGCACGCCCTTATCCGGCACCCCACGTTCGAAGATTTTCTGTCCCCTGGCCGTCAAGGCGGCATCTCCACTCGCGCCTCGCGTTGCCGGCTGGTGCGAGAAATAGTCGGCCAGCGACTGGACAGCGGCGTCGTCCAGCAGTGCGGCAATGCCCCACATGTAATCGCGGGCAGTGTTTTCACCGCGCGCGTGCTCGCGGAATCCTTTCAACTGGGCTTCGATGTATTCGGGGGTCTGCGCATTGAGCTGCGGAAACATCGGCGATTCGCTACGCCCGCCTACACCATGGCAGCCGGAACAAATCTGCATGGCAATGCGGGTGCCATCCTCGCTCTGTGCGAGGGCTGGCGTAAAGGTGAGGCCAGCTGAAGCAAGCAGCGCGATTACGGGCAATCGTGGACCGAGGATCATTTTTTATCTACGTTGTCTTCAAGTCGAACGGCTGGAAGATGTCAACCCTTCCGGCCAGCGTAGGATATTTTTGAACTCAAGACAAAGGGAAAGTTGAAGGCGGACGTGTTGCCCCACACACGCGACGTATTCGGCTTTCTTGTCACAAGCGACGGCACTACAGTGGCGAGTCCCGAGTGTCTCCATCACGATCGCGCCGGTGCTCAGGTGCAAATGTTTCCCCGGAACCCGCCGGTCGACCTGCGCCCTGTCGAAGTGCAGTTCAGGGGCGATTTGAGGTGATCGCGTCGGGTGGCAGGCAGCCATGAAGCTCACCCGGACCGTACCTCGCTCGTTCACTAGACCCCTCATCCCCAGTAAGCAGCGCTTCGACTCCGAACGCTTCGGCTCCTCAAACAGGCGCCTGCTTCATTAACGCCGTTGGTGTACAACGCCCACCCGAGTCAACGCACGACAAACTTTCCGTACATGCCTTCTTCAGCGTGCCGAGGGGTCGGGCAAACGTACCAGTAGGTGCCAGCGTCGCGAGCGACGAAGGTTGTCGAGAGCGCCGCGTACCTAGCTTGTCCGACATCCTTCTTGCTGCGCCATGGGAGAAGTGGTTCGACCTGCGCGAGGCCGGCCCCCGTGTACATCATCGACATATAGGGGTATGGCGGTGGAGCTGGGGTGATGATCAGGCCGTGCTCCATATTGCCGCCATAGTCCATGTTCACCAGATTCAGATGAACCGTCGCGCCACGCGGAACAACGAGTGTCGGATTCGTGAGACCGGCGACCTCAAAGGTCTGGTCGTCATGTCCCGGTTGCACCGTGACCATGTTGATGGTGATCTCCGTCCCGCCATATGTAATGGCGTTGGCACTGGTGTCGACGTGGCCCTGAGCGGCGCTCTCACGCAAATACTTCGCGACCTGTGCATGGGTGAAAACACCGCCCTCCCAGGCTGAATCGACAGGACGGTCTGCGAAGCCGCCCATCATGCCCGGTCCCATTGACCACCCGCCCGGCCCATGGGGACGGCCATCGCCCGTTTCGCGCTGCCATGCTCCCGTTCCGTAGCCACCCATCATTCCGGGGCCCATGCCGTAACCCCTCCCGTAACCCGATGCCGCAGATGTGTCGGTGCTATTGGTGGATTGCGCCCATGCCGGGATGGATGCGAGCGCAAGCGCAGAGGCCGCCAAGGCCGCCAAAACCTGTCTGTTCATGATCTCTCCCCTGCTAACGTGATGAAACCGCGCCCGCGAAGCACGGCCTGCACTTCTGGGCGCTCCAGGTCTGCGCGCCCGTTTTATGATTCGTCGGCGTCGATCTCACCGTACGCGCAGCGGTCGTCGAGTATGCCAGGAGCCGACCGGCTTCGAGTACTTCGTTACCGTTGGCAAGGTGAGGACCGGCTAACCAAACCGGGCACCACAGCCCAAGCCGCGACAATTAGAAGCACGAGCAGCCATTCGAAGCTGCCCCCGCCGCGTTGCGGCAAACCACATCATCCGATGTTCCACAACTTGACTTGACCAAAGGCTAATTCGTCCAGCCGGTATTCTTTTGATTTACATCACGGCATGACCATTCTTTGCGGCCAGCCGCTGGTCCGCACCCGGGACCGGTTCGCCAGCAGCGATGGCAAGCCAAAGTAGCGTACAAGCCCTCGACGACCTCCTCGAAAGGCAGACGACAGCCTGAAGTATCGCCAGTTCGATCAAACGTCCAGCTGCCAGACACCTCGGCGTCGCCATCGCGAATCACGTGTGCACGGTGTGCCAGTGGCCGAGTTCCGCCGGGCACGCCGCATCGCTGGGTGCCCATGCGACTTATCCACAGCGCCGCTTCGATAAAGCGACGATTGTCCCTGGCCACTCGACCACGATCACCTTCCTTGCCCTGCAACATCGCTTCGGCACGTTTACAGTCACCACCTCTCCTGTCCCGAGATCGAATAATCTCTTCACATCTTTTCTTTCATGCCGTGACTGATGAGCCACCAGTTCACCGGATACGCGGTAATGAATCCGGCCAGCATTGCCAGCTGCATGAGAATCCAATAGCGTAAATTGATCGGCTCGAGCCCTGGAAACGCCATGGCGAACGCCACCATGCACGCGAACATACCCATCTCGTAGGCCACAAGTGAAAGCGTGTCGGCCTTCACGGCAGCGACGATGCCGTCGCGCAGACCAAGTCCCCGCATCGGGGCGATCGAGAAAAACTGGAAGGCGATCCCAATCAGGTAGGCAAGCACGAACGCGAGAAGCAGTTTCCCGCCCAGTGCCGAGCCAGCCACTCTGAAAGTAGTACCGAATGCTACCCATTCACCAATAAAGTCGCCGAGCGCGCAGCCCGCGCCGCAGTGCATCGCGCCTTTGAACGCTGCATGCCACATCGGAGCCACTGACTTGTCATCTTCGTCGTGACTCCTGCTCGCCGTCACGCGAACGGCACGCCCCAAGGAAACATAAAAGACTAGCCCTGGCGGCCCCCAGTACAACATGGTCAACGGCCAGACGACCGCCATGACCGTCATGCGTTGATGCCGTCCGCCTCCTGTCACGTCCCAGGTAACCCAAGCCGCAGAAAGGACGCTGGCAGCGAGCCAGAGGGCGACAAATGCTTCGAGTCCATTTTGTTCCATTCCTTGCACTCCGCAATTCGGCGCACGGGACTTGCAGCAAACCCTGGTCACTCCGACGCGGCACAGCCGGAGCGTCGACTGAGATGTCGCTCTGGCCGAGCAAATTGAAAAATTGCGTTCCACTGGCGCAGGTGAGCGACGACCTTCCATCACGAATGCGGACGCAGATTCCCATACCGGGCATCGTGGCGGACCATCGCAAATCGCTCACTGCTTCGGCGTTCGCACGAACGTCGGCGCAAGCAGGTACCCGCAACGTCCATTCCTTGAAACATACGGAGCGCTTGCGGCGTGACCGGTTCAAGTTGTGGGAGCGCGCGAGACAGACAGGCGCGACAGATATCATCCGGAGTGGTCGCGCAATGGCGGTTAGCCGCGACAACCCGCGCAAGCACTATGAGGAAGAGGAAGCAAACGCCATCGGTTCCGGGCCCTTCTTCCCCATTTTTCCCGGCGATTTGGCAACGATAGCGGAGTCGACTATCGTAAGGACGAGGGGGATGTGGTCCAGATGATGGGATCTATGCCTTGCGAAGGGTCTCCCCGGTTAGAGCCATGCCCTTATACACAAGTCACCGCAAGCGGAAAGGCACAGTGCAGGTGACGAAGCAAAAAAGCGATTGTTAACGCTGCGGATTTCCTGTTTACTCTCGGATTTTCTGCATGAAAATTCGGGACGATGCGGGGGTGTGGGTGGACGAGGAATTCGAAACGCTGGATCTGGGTGATCCACGGCGAGACCGGCGCGCGAAGGAACTGCTCAAACGGTTTGCCAGCCGGCCGACAGCCAGCATTCCCGGTGCGTGCGAGGGGTGGGCCGAGACGATGGCGGCCTATCGCTTTCTGGGCAATGAGCGCATTGAGTGGCGCGACATGATGCAGCCGCATTGGGATCGCACCACAGCGCGCATGGGGCAATTGCCGGTGGTGCTGTGCATTGCCGATACGACGGAGCTGAACTTTAACGGCCAGGATATCGAGGGCGCTGGCCCGCTCAGTTATGAAGCGCAGGTGGGCATGTATCTTCACGCGACCTATGCGGTGACACCGGATCGGGAGCCGCTGGGTGTCGTCAATTCCTGGATGTGGGCGCGTGAGCCGCGCGAAGCCAACGGCAAACGCGGTGGTGTCAGGGAAAGTATACGGTGGATCGAAAGCTACGAGATCGTGGCCGAACAGGCGCGAGCACTACCTGAGACGCGGTTGGTGTATGTGGCCGATCGGGAAGGTGATATCGCGGCGCTCATGAAGCGGGCGCAGGAACTGGGCGAACCGGCTGACTGGCTGATCCGCTCCCAGCACAATCGTGCCCTGAAGGATGAGGAAAAGCTGTGGGACAAGGTGCACGCGGGTAACGTGCTCGGCCATATCAGCTTCGTGTTGCCCGGGCGCAGTGGCCAAAAGGCGCGGGAAGTAAGGCAGGAACTGCGTAGCCAGCGCATCACGCTGCCCGGGCGGGCCGGTATCACGCTCACCTGCGTCGAGGCGTGCGAGGTGGATGCACCAGTGGGCGCCACGCCCGTTATCTGGCGTCTTGTGACCAACCGCGAAGCGGCTGATGCGGATGCGCTCATCGAACTCATTGACTGGTACCGGGCGAGGTGGGAGATCGAAATGTACTTCAATATCCTGAAGAACGCCTGCCGGGTTGAGGCGCTGCAGCTCTCGCAGATGGAGCGGGTCGAGAAGGCACTCGCGTTGTACATGGTCGTATCGTGGCGTATTGCACGGCTCATGCGTGTGGGCAGGACGTGTCCGGAGCTGGATGCGTCACTGTTCTTTGCGGCTGACGAGATACATGGCGCTCACGTACTCTCAAAAAAGCCACGCCCGAAAAAGCCACCAACGCTCAACCAGATGATACGGATGATCGCATCACTGGGTGGATTCCTCGGGCGCAAGAGCGACGGTGAACCGGGCGCGAAGACGCTGTGGATCGGTATGCAGCGGGTCATGGATGCCGTGATCACCATCCAGATCTTGCGCGACGGCTACGATACTTCTGTATAAGGGGATGGGTTAGAGCTTCATCGAGCCCTATCGGCCGCATTGACAAGCACCACCCAATCACGAGAAGGGGACGATCATGATCGAGATTGTTACCGGCCTGCCGGACGGCGTAGCAGGATTCGTCGCCACGGGGCGTGTTACGAGAAAGGACTATGAAGACGTGTTGCTTCCAGCGCTGGAAGCAACACTGCGCAGTCACCCAAAGGTCCGCTGCTACTATGAATTGGGACCCGACTTTTCTGGAATGGACCCGGGTGCGGCATGGGAGGACTTCAAGGTCGGTATGCAACACATCACACAGTGGGAGCGCGTTGCCGTCGTCACGAACGTCGAATGGATCCGAATTGCACTGACTGCGTTTCGATTCATGATCCCTGGTGATGTCCGGGTATATTTAAATGGCGATGCGGCAACAGCGCGAGCATGGATTGTCGAAGGTAAGTCTCCGTAGAATCGCACATCCTCAATTCCCGGAAGCGCAGCCACTCCCGGGAACCGGGTACGGCCAGCACGACGCATTTCGCCGGAGCGCAGCAAAACGACAACATGAACGCTGCCGACCAGCGGGGAAGCCAAGCACAAAAAAATCAGCCAGGTGCCAGGCGAAAGCGAGCGGCGGACGAATGAGGCATCAGCACCAACCAGGCTTCGCCGCCATTTCTGACATCCTGCGTGGACATAGACGCTTGCGACCCGATCAATAACGCAACAGGGCGCCCCGCCACGCGCGTGGCTTTGGCGGGTACCAGTGAAAGCGTTGACCACGTAGCTTTGAGGAATCGACTTCGAACTGCCGCTGTCCGCGCGGCAAGGCCGGGGAAAAACCATTGCGACCGCGAGCTGCCCCACACACCGCCGATGGAAATGAACACCGAGGAACCGCCGGCAGGCGAAGCCAGCGCGTTGTCCAGTCGTTGCGGCGCGGCGCTCCCTTATACAATCGTGTTTTGCACGACAACTCAATTGCGTCTATATTTTATGTCACATAGTGACCTTTCCCCACCTAAACTCCCCGAAATATGGACAGGCCTATGCCACCGAAGCCCCGTCAAGTAACGGAAATGGTGACACGGGCCGACCTGGAGGAGCTTTCGGAGTTTCGCTATCGTCTGCGCAGGTTCTTGCGAATTTCCGAGGAATTCTTGCATGCGCAGGGGATAACGCCTCTCCAGTACATGCTCATGCTGCACACACGCGCGTTTCCCGACCGCGACTGGGCCACCGTGGGCGAAATCGCCGAACGCCTGCAGGCTTCGTCGCACGGAACCGTGGCGCTGGTCACCCGCTGTGAGGCGGCCGGGCTTGTCTCCCGCGTACAGAGCCCATACGACCGCCGTCAGTCACAGGTGCACCTGACGCCCAAGGGGGAGCAATGCCTCATGAAGGTGGCCGCATTTCACAAGCAGGAGGTTCAGTCATTTGGCTGGGCATTCAGGGACAAAGGGGAATAGCACGAAGCTACAACAGCCCGTAGTCTCCGGCCAGCGTGTCAAAGAGGAGAATGCTACACACGGCACAAGAACAACGCAGACGGTCAGGGGTGACTGAAAGCAAGGAGTTCAGCATGAGCACACCCTCAAGCCTGACCCTCGAAGGCAAGCTCCGGCGTGATGCCGGAATCGTAGGGCTATTGTTTGCCAGCACCACCAGCATGATCGGCTCGGGCTGGCTGTTCGGCGCATTTCACGCCTCCCGGATCGCGGGGCCGTACAGCATCGCCAGCTGGATACTGGGCGCCATCATCATCATGTTGATTGCGCTGTGCTTCGCCGAGCTCGCCGCGCTCTTCCCGCGCAGCGGCGCGCTGGTCCACATGAGCCACGCCAGCCACGGCGAAGGGCTCGGCCGCATCTGGTGCTGGCTGCTCTTTCTGGCCTATGTGCCCGTGCCCGCAGTCGAAGCGGAGGCCATCGTCACCTATGCCAACAACTATCTCCCCTGGTTTATCCGCCCGGGAAGCTCCGGGCTGCTTACGTTGACAGGATTTATCGCCTGTGCCGCGCTGCTCGGCGTCATGGCGCTTCTGAATCTGATGGTCGTGCGCTGGCTCCTCAACGTGAACTCCACCATCACGTGGTGGAAGATCTTCGTGCCGCTCGCCACCATCGTTGGGCTGATCGCCGCGAGCACCCATTGGGACGTCATGCACGCGGCGCCCGGCACCTACAAGCTCTCGGGCATGTTCACGGCATTGCCGGCCGCCGGCATCGTTTTCAGCTATCTCGGCTTTCGCACAGCCATCGACCTGGGCGGGGAGACCGCCAACCCGCACCGCAATATTCCGCTTGCCGTGATAGGTGCCGTGGTGCTGGCCGCCGTCGTCTACATCCTGCTCCAGGTCGCGTTCATCATGGCGCTCTCGCCCGGCGACCTCGCGCACGGCTGGGCGCAGTTGAGCTTCCAGGGAGAAATGGGGCCGTTTGCCGGACTGGCGGCCACGCTCGGGCTGGGCTGGATGGCGACGCTGCTTTACATCGACGCCTATGTTTCGCCGGGCGGCACCGGCCTCATGTACATGACGGGCGGCTCGCGCGTCCTGTTCGCCACCGGTGAGCTGAGCGCGGGCCCGCGCGCGCTCACGCGCCTGAACGGCAACAGGATTCCGTGGCTCAGCGTGCTCGTGATGTGGGTCGTTGGCGTGCTGTTTCTGCTGCCCTTCCCGGCGTGGCAGCAACTGGTCAACTACATTACCTCCGTCACCGTGCTGACCTATGGCCTCGGTCCCGTCGCGCTCTTGGTCCTGCGGCGCAATCTGCCGGATCTCCAACGGCCGTTCCGCATGAGCGGCGCCGCGATCATCGCCCCGCTCGCCTTTATCTGCAGCAACCTCATCATTTACTGGACCGGGTTCAAGACCAACAATTTCCTGTTCACGCTTGTGGCGATCGGCTTCGTGATTTACGCCGTCCACTATCACTTCATTGCGCGCCGCAGCGTTCACGACTTCGGCTGGAAGCACATCGCATGGCTGCTGCCCTGGTTCGGCGGCCTCTGGGTGCTTTCGTGGCTTGGCGGAATCGGCGGCGGACGCGGAGTGATCGGCTTTGGCTGGGATATCCTGGTCGTCACGGTCTGGAGCATTGTGGTGCTCCTGCTTGCGCTTCGCAGCTCGCTTGACGGCAGCGAAACCGCTGACATGATGGCGCGCATGAACAGCACCAGCTAACGACCACAGTCAGGCGAGCGCCGCAAAGCAACCGATGGCAGCCGGGAGCACAGGACCATGAGCGAAGGGATAAGGCAACAGGATACTGGGAAGGCCGCTCGCCAGGCCGTTCCGGTCGCGGCGGGGCGCGCCTTACCGGCCGCCCTGCCCGATGACGAAGCGCAGCCGATAGGCATCTATCTGCTGTGCTTCTATGCCTTCCTCGTGGGCATCGTCACCGGCCTCGGGGCCGTCGTGTTTCGCGGCCTGATTGGCGCCGTGCACAATGCGTTCTTTCTCGGCCATCTGTCGTTTTCCTATGACGCGAGCCGGTTCACACCTGCGGCGCCATGGGGCGCCTGGGTGATCCTCGTCCCCGTTGCAGGCGCGCTCGTCGTCACCTGGCTCGTCAGCACCTTCGCGCCCGAGGCGAAGGGGCACGGCGTGCCAGAAGTCATGGACGCGATCTATTTCAAACGCGGCGTGATCCGGCCGGTCGTCGCCGTGGTCAAGTCGCTTGCGTCGGCGTTTGCGATCGGCACCGGAGCGGCGGTGGGCCGGGAAGGCCCCATCATCCAGATTGGTTCGGCGCTCGGCTCGACACTCGGCCAGGCGATGCCGATGGCTGCGGGCCAGCGCATCACGCTGGTCGCGGCCGGTGCGGGCGCGGGGATCGCCGCCACCTTCAACACGCCTATCGGCGGCGTACTTTTCGCGACCGAACTGATGATGCCGGAGATCAGCGTCAACACGTTTCTTCCCGTTGCCCTCGCGACCGGGACAGCCACGTTCGTCGGGCGGCTCTTTTTCGGAGGCGAACCCGCATTTCTGGTGCCCGCGCAGCTGGGCGCGTTGCCCAATCAGCCGGGCAGCGCCCTCACGATGATGCTGTACGCAGTACTCGGGGTGGTCACCGGCGCTGCCGCTGCCGTGCTGATACGCGCGCTGCACTGGGCGGAAGACGGCTTCGACCGCATCCATAATCGCTACTGGCGCCACGCGCTCGGCATGCTGCTTGTCGGTGCGTTGATGTACGCGCTGATGCGTTACGCCGGACACTATTACGTCGAAGGCGTGGGTTACGCGTCGATCCAGGCGACGCTCTACGGCCAATTGCAGGGCGGCCTGTTTTTGCTTCTGCTTGCTGCCGCGAAAACGTTCGCGACTTCGGTCAGTCTCGGCTCCGGATCGTCGGGTGGGGTCTTCTCTCCGTCACTGTTCGTCGGCGCGACGCTGGGCGCCGCGCTGGCATCGGCGTTCCAGTTCATGCTGCCGGGGGTGCCGGTGAGCGCTCCTGCGTTCGCCATGGTGGGCATGGGCGCCATGGTCGGCTCGGGCACCGGCGCCGCCATGACCGCCGTGGCGATGATCTTCGAGATGACGCGCGACTACGACATCGTGCTGCCGATGATCATTGCCGTCGCGTTTAGCCTGGGCACCCGCCGCCTGCTTTCGCACGAGAGCATCTATACGCTGAAGCTTGCGCGCCGGGGGCACGTCATTCCCAATGCCTTGCATGCCAACATGTTTCTGGTGCAAAGCGCTGCACAGGTCATGGAGACCGATGTCCTCGTGCTCGACGAGGCCGTGCCGTTCCGGAATCTGCTTCGCTCGCCAGGCGACCCGGCCTTTCGTCATGTGGTTGTCACACGCGATGGCAAGATAAACGGCGTGCTTCGCATCAATACCGGCCTGCGACGCGCCGTGAGTCGCGACGACCTGACGGTGACGCTGGGCCGGCTCGCACAACACAACTACATCGTCGTCGACGAGTCCGATGCCGCATTCGACGTCATCAGCCAGTTGCGGCAGCACAGGGCGACGATGGCGGTCGTCGTCGCTGGAGGTCTATCGGGGCCGTTGCGAGTCAGCGGCGTCATTGCAAAGGAGCACATTGCGGATGCCGTCGCCAGCAGCATCCGCATTTTCCCGGCTCGTGCGAACAACGATGCGCGCGGGCCGCACGGCGATGCGCGTGCGTTGCAGCGCGAAGTAGCGTCGCGCGGCGCAGACGAGGAGGACCGTCATGAAACTAAAGACTGAATGGCGCGCGGTCCGCAGCCGCATCGAAGCGGCACTGCATTACGCGAAGCTGCACAATGCCCCGGGATCCAGCCGGCCCGGCGAAGACAATCGCGCATGGGTGATCGTCTATCGGACGGCGAACGGTTTTTGCTGCATGTGGCAAGAGCTGCCCGTGGATTTCGAAGACATGCTCGACGTCCATGCGTGGGCAGAGGAAATGGACGTACGCCCCTACTTCATGGGCATGTGAATGGCCTGGTGCGCCACGGCGCCCAGCCATAGTGATACGAACTACTGACGATAAACCAGATCGGCGCGCCGGTTCTGGGCCCACGACGCCTCGTCGTGGCCAGGCGCAACGGGCTTCTCCTTGCCAAGACTGACGGCCTCAAGCTGGGAGCCGGATACGCCGAGCGACTCGAGCTCGTGCAACACAGCTTCGGAGCGGCGTTCGCCCAGCGCCAGGTTGTACTCGTCCGTGCCGCGCTCGTCGGTATTGCCCTGGATCAGCACATGCTGGGCGGGATGATTGCGCAGATAGTTGGCATGGGCGCGCAGCAACGGCAGATAGTCGCTCTTCACGTCATAGCTGTCGAAATCGAAATAGACGCTGCGTTTGGCGAGCGGACTGTTGGGATTGTTCAGCTCGTCGACTGAGGACGCTGCCCCGGTGACGGGCGGCGTCGTGGCGGCATTGGTGTTTGCCGTGCCACTGGTTTGCGGCACCGTCGTTGCCGAATGACATCCGGCAAGCAGCGCAGCCAGCAGGATTGCCGCGCAGGATCGATTCAGGCTCATCCGAGGCTCCCGGTCCGGGTGGACATGCGTAGCACCACTATTCTCATTGCATGATGCAGTCTAGGTGGCAATATGCCCGGATGCCAGCGTATTTTCCCGCGTTGGTGTTGGATTTCACGAATGCTCTCGCGTAACCGGATCCTCCGGCAAAACCGCGCACCTGAAGCGATAAATTTAAGTGTATTAGCCGGGACTCGATCTGACAGGTAGTCGGGCCGATAGAGAGGAAGCGGTCAATGGGGAATGAGTTTCTCCTTGGCGAGTTCCAGCGAATCGAGAAAGGTGCGCATCGGCGTCTTGCCGTAACACCACCGTCCCTGATGTTCCCGTTCATTGTTGTACTGGTCGAGCCACGCATCAAGGTCCGTCTGCAAGGTAGCGATCGATTCGTAGATCTTCTTGCGGAAAGCGATGCGGTAGAACTCGTTGAGCATGGTTTTGTGCAGTCGCTCGACGATCCCGTTGGTTTGCGGCGACTTGGCCTTTGTTCGGGTATGGTCGATGTCTTCCACAGCCAGGTACAGCTCGTATTCGTGATGCTCGGGGTTGCCGCAGTATTCGGTACCGCGGTCTGTCAGCACGCGTAGCAGCGGGATGCCGAAGCCGTCGAAGAACGGGACCACGCGATCGTTGAGCAGGTCCGCCGCCGGCAAGGGCGTCTTGCGATCATAGAGCTTGGCGAATGCAACTTTCGAGTAGGTGTCGACGAAAGTCTGCTGGTAGACACGGCCTACGCCCTTGAGGTTGCCGACATAGAACGTATCCTGCGCGCCGCAGTAGCCTGGACACTCTGACTCGAATTCGCCGTGCACTTCCTTCTCGTGCTTGGCGCGTTCGAGCGCGACGAGCTGCGCCTCGGTCAACACCAAACCCTCCTGGGCGGATTTGGCTTCCAGGGCCTTCAGGCGCTTCGACATGGTCTCGAGATCGTGGCGCAACCAGATGCTACGGACGCCTTGGGGCGAAACGGACAGGGCATGTCGTTTGAGGACTTCGTTGGCGATACGGATCTGGCCGTAGGCTGGCAATTCGAGGGCCAGCTCGACAACGGCGGCCTCGATCTGCGGATCTACGCGGTTCTTGAGCAACGGCCGGTGATGGGAAATCTCCTGCAGCGCAGCCTCACCGCCTCGATCGTACAGTTCCTTAAATCGGTAGAAGCTGTCGCGCGAGTAACCCATCACGCGACAGGCCTGGCTGACGTTGCCGAGCTGCCGGGCCAACTCAAGTATGCCGACCTTGGCACGAATTACCTTCTGCTCCTGAGTCATGGCGGACTCCTTGCTGTTCGCGGCGCGCATTGCGCTACGGGCTACGCCCTCCGCGCCAACGCGCGCCAGCATGAGAAACCAACCACTGTCAGATTTAGTCTAGTCCACTGCAATTTAAGCTTCCTTTAAGTATTGCGGCTTAAACTTGGCAAAATGTCATGCTGTGACCATTTATTGCAATATGCTTTCAGTGGGTGCATCAGAAACGGGTATGACACCGTTGTATCCTCAGCTTGCCGGATTGAAAACGTCCAGTTACCACCGGTAGAGTGCCGGCGGCAACTCCCCTGACCCAGCGTTTCCGCTGGGTTTTTTTTTCGATTGCCCATATGCGCACCTCCTCGACGTCGCCCACTCCTTCTTCACGCATGAGCGCGCCGGAAATGCGCGCGACCGTGTCGCTCGCCGCGATCTTCGCGTTGCGCATGCTCGGCCTCTTCATGATCATGCCGGTGTTTTCGGTCTACGCGAAAACCATTCCCGGCGGCGACAACGTGCTGCTCGTCGGCATTGCGCTCGGGGCCTACGGTGTCACGCAATCGCTCCTGTATATCTTTTATGGCTGGCTTTCGGACAAGATGGGCCGTAAGCCGGTGATCGTCATCGGCCTCGTGATTTTTGCCCTCGGCAGCTTCGTGGCGGCTTTCGCGCACGACATCACGTGGATCATCGTCGGGCGGGTGATTCAGGGCATGGGGGCGATTTCCTCGGCGGTGCTCGCGTTCATCGCCGACCTCACTTCCGAGGAGCACCGCACCAAGGCCATGGCGATGGTGGGCGGCTCGATCGGCATGTCCTTCGCGGTGGCGATCGTGGGCGCGCCCATCGTGTTCCACTGGGTGGGCATGAGCGGCCTGTTCGCGCTGGTTGGCGTGTTTTCGATTCTCGCCGTGGGCGTCGTGCTGTGGATCGTGCCCGATGCGCCCCGGCCCGTGCACGTGCGCGCGCCGTTCGCCGAAGTGCTGCACAACGTGGAGTTGCTGCGCCTGAACTTCGGCGTGTTCGTGCTGCATGCCACGCAGACCGCGCTCTTTCTCGTCGTGCCGCGCCTGCTCGTGGATGCGGGCCTGCCCGTGGCGTCGCACTGGAAAATTTACTTGCCGGTGATGGGCGTCTCGTTCGTCCTGATGGTGCCCGCCATCATCGCCGCGGAAAAGCGGGGCAAGATGAAGGCCGTGCTGTGCTCGGCCATTGGGCTTGTCCTGATCGGCCAGCTTCTGCTCGGCTCGCTTGCGCATACCATAGCAATCGTGGCGACCGTGCTGTTCGTGTACTTTCTCGGGTTCAATATCCTCGAAGCCTCGCAGCCCTCGCTGGTGTCCAAGCTCGCGCCGGGCACCCGCAAGGGCGCGGCCACGGGCGTCTACAACACCACCCAGTCGATCGGGCTCGCACTCGGCGGCGTGGTGGGCGGCTGGCTGCTCAAGCACGGCAGCGCGAGCGCGGTCTTTTACACGTGCTCGGGGCTCGTGTTCTGCTGGCTCCTGATCGCGGCCAGCATGAAGGCACCGCCGCTGCGCCGTGCCTGACTTTTTTGCGCGCCGGCACTACCAGAAGAAACGCCTGTACCATCCATACAACGACAATCGACAAACAGGGGATACAGATCGTGCGCATCTTCGGACTGATCGACAGGCGAACGTTACAGCGCGCCAACCGGCTGTGGCTCCACTATGGCGTGTTCTGGCTGGGCGCGATCGCCGTCGGCCTCGTCGCCGTGCTCTACGCGAAGCTGATCGATTTTGGCTATGCGCTGTTCCTGCATTACGCGGCTGAGCGGTTCTGGCTGCCGCTGCTCGTTGCGCCTGCAACGGGTGCAGTGACGGTCTGGCTCACGCGAAAATTCTTTCCCGGCTCCGAAGGCAGCGGCATCCCGCAGGTCATCGCGATGCTGCATGGACCCAACGAACTCGGGCCGCAACTGCTCACGCTGCGCATCCTCGCCGGAAAGATTTTCGTCTCGTTCCTCGCCATTCTCGGCGGGTTCACGATTGGCCGCGAAGGACCGACCATCCATGTCGGTGCCGCCCTGATGTTCAGCCTGAGGCGCTTCTATCCCCAGCGCTTCCTCACCATCCGGCCGGGCGTGCTCGAACGCAGGCTGGCACTCGCAGGGGCCGCCGCGGGCCTGTCCGCGGCGTTCAATGCGCCGCTTGCAGGGGTCGTGTTCGCCATCGAAGAGCTCATGCGCAGCTTCGAGCAGCGCACGAGCGGCGTGCTGATCACGGCCATCATCTTCGCCGGCGTCGTTTCGCTGGGTCTCCAGGGCAATTATGTGTATTTCGGCACGATCGATATCGGCTCCAGGTTGCCACAATGGCTCAGCGTCGCCGTCTTGCTGACCGGCGTGCTTGCGGGTGTGCTGGGCGGCAGCTTCTGCTGGCTGCTGCTCAATACCCGGCGCTGGATGCCGCGAAAGCTGCTCGAGATGCGCGCGCAACGGCCGGTGCTGTTCGGGGCGCTATGCGGCCTCGTCATCGCCATCGTTGGCGTGCTGTCTCACCGTCACACGTTTGGCAGCGGCTACGCCGAGGCGCGCGGCATGCTGGAAGGCACTGCGCATGTCAGCGCGGCCTACCCGATCCTCAAGCTCATCTCGATGGTGGGATCGTATCTGCCGGGCGCGCCCGGTGGCTTGTTCGCGCCGTCGCTGGCCATCGGGTCCGGCATCGGCAATACCTTGCACATGGTGTTCTCGCAGATGCAACTGTCGATGCTGATTGCGCTCGGTATGGTCGGCTATCTCGCGGCGGTGACGCAGAGTCCGATCACGGCATTCGTGATCGTCATCGAGATGATCAACGGCCATGCGCTCGTCATCTCGCTGATGGCTACCGCGCTCATCGCGAGCCGCGTCTCGCGTTTTTTTGCACCACCGCTGTACGAGGCATTGTCGGAGCGCTATCTGCGCGAGCCGTGAGTTCGATGCCAACGGCGCGCCTGGACCGATATCAACGGGATTGAAATGAAGCTTGCAGCAACGTGGGAATAAGACAATCGCGAGCGGTTCGTAGCGGCGGCGATGAACCAATACGCCCGCATCAAAATCGAGCGCATCGCCGCCGAACGTGCCCTCGAGGTCACGCACGACAGGAGGAGCGAGCAGTTCAGAAGCAACGTGAGGAATCCCGCCAGTGCACGCAGCGTTCCCAGCGAAGCCCTCGTTCTGATGTCGATCGAACGTAATACGCGCCATCTGCGCGTCGAACGGAAGGACAACGGTGACCGCCGGATGCCAGTCAATTACCAAGGCTAATCGCCAGGAAACAGGAAGCGCTCTCCCAGCATGCGCGGCGCAAGCCACGCGCCAATCTGCGGGACGTTCATCAGGTTCACGACACAATCGCGCAGGAGAAGTCCGATACGGCTGCGCGGCGTGAATGAGCCCGCGAAACGCGCAGCTGCATCCTGCTGGCGCAACATGAAGCCCCGCAGGCGCTGCTCATACGCCGCAAAGGCACGCGCGAAATCCCCGTTTGCGGCGTTCAATTCCTCCGCCAGAACATAGGCGCCAAGCATCGCAAAGGCTGCACCTGCCCCCGCCAACAACGAGGGGCTATGCGCGGCATCCCCCAGCAGCGCTACCCTGCCCCTCGTCCAACGCGGCATGCGAATCTGGCTGACTGCATCGAAATACAGGTCACGCGTGGTATCGAGTTGCGCCAGAATCTCACGTGTTTCCCAACCATCGCAGGCAAAACGCGCATGAAGCCGGGCCTTCTGCGCCGCCAAATCGTGAGCGGCAACGCCGGGCTTCGGGATCTCTGCAAGCACCAGCAGAAATGCGCTTCGGCCTTCGCGCATGGCATATCGGCTGATCTGGCGGCCCGGCCTTGCGAAACTCACATAGGTGGCCTCATCCCGATGCGGATAACCATCGACGATGAACGACGCGGCGATGTAGCCGAGATATCTTTCGAATTGCGCCTCCTTGCCGAACACCAGCTCGCGCACACGAGAATGCAAGCCGTCTGCTCCGATCAGCAGATCAAAGCATCGCCTCTGTCCGCTCGAGAGCTCGACCAGGACGCCTTGCGCGTTCTGGATCATCGAATGAATGGAGACCCCGTACAGCACCTCGACCCGCTCACTGATCGTGTCGTAGATCGTTCGCGCCAAGTCGCCGCGCGGAATGCTAAAAAACCTCCCGCTCAGTGCCTTGCGCAATACGGCCCCGCCAAATCCCGACACTTCGCGTCCCCGCCCGTCGACGAACTTCAGACTGTCAAACTGGTAGGCACGCTCCTGCACCGGTCGCAACAGACCATAGCGCTCGACGATGTCATATCCGGTACCCCACACATCGATCATGTAGCCACCATCGCGGAACGAATTGGCTCGCTCGATAATCGTGGGTTCAAAACCGTACCGCAATAGCCGGTGAGCCAGGGATGGTCCGGCAATTCCCGCGCCACAGATCAGGATTCGGCGGTTCGCTGTCGCCAAGGCTGGCTCTCCTCCTCGTGACTACCGCGTGTCGTACGTCAGTGGTAAAGCGTTCCGCCGGTGCTGGCCTGAAACAGCGCCTTGATGGAATCACGGTTGAGCTGCGATCGTGTTGACAGAACATCGTTGAGCGCAACAGCCTGCGGCAGATCGCGGGCGAAGTTGTCGGGATAGTACCCGTAGCTCACCATCCCGGTCATACGCAAATGACGCATCTGGTTCACGAGACGCCCCGTTGGTATGCGTGCGCCCGTATGGGCGTCGGTGGCTTCGAGCAGGAAGACCGTCCGGTGAGCGCCGTTCGGCACGGACCGCACGTTCTCGCTCAACGAATCGAGCCAATGATCCACCGAAGTGATGCCCTGGCGAGAAGGCATGGCGAGCAGCCCAACATAGTCATACGCGCGGAGGAACGCTTCATAGTTCTGCGCGTAGCGCCGTCCCGCAAGTGGATCGACCAGAGCATCGGGAAATATCGTCCGAACGGTCAGCACCTCGTCGCTGTTCTGGCTATCGAGCACGATTTTCCTGAGCTCCTTTGTGAAGTCGAGCAGATACCGGGTCTTCATGTCGCCCCAACGCTTCGCCAGGTCAGGGTTGGAGCGGATCTGGTCGATACTCTGCGGCAGATCCCAGCGGGCAAGCATCTGTCGCGCATGCTGCCCCGCGTCCTCGTAATCGGTAAGCATCGCGTCCTCGCCAAACAACACGCCGTTGAACGCGGAATACTTGCCCAGGTCCTCGTACAGTTCGCGCACATATGCCCGCGCAGCGGGATCGAAAGGACTGAGCCGCCGCACGCCGGAGGCACCGGGCGGCAGGCGGCTGCCGGTTGCCGCCGTGACGAATTCCACCCGCCTGTCAAGCTTGGCCGGGATCGCGAAGGCGAGCACCGGTAACCACGCGTAGACCTCCACGTGAGCACGCGTGTTCAACTGCCATGCTGCACGAGAGAACAGATCCGAGCGCATCGGCAGGTGCCGGTTTGGAAAGTACACGGCGCGTGCGAACCCGGAACGTCTGGGGTCCGAGTACGCCTGGAGGTATACGGAGCTTGGACGCAATGCGTACATTCGATCGATCAGCTCGCCAAGCTTCTTTTCCTGCGCGGCAGGTGAAGGGTCGTACACGTCGTCCAGTGCAACGACGGCAACGCGTTCCACCGGGTTGATCTCCCCGCGGTTCTGCGCGGGTTCGCGCATCGAGCGCTCCAGACCGCCAACGTCGATATCGTACGTCGCCAGAATCCGGCGCAGCCGGTTGAGCGGCACATCACGCGTGTTCGGGCCGTCCTCGAGCGTGAACTGCGTGGGCATGCCAAGATCCGACGCAATAGTGCGCACGGCAAGGTTCTGTGCTCCATAAGGCCAAACCATCGCCCGCACGGAAGCGCCCGTCTGCGCCCTGATTTGCTGCATGCATGTGGCCAGGTCCGACCGCACGCGCGAATGGAATTCGGTATCCGTTTCGTAGCGCTGCTGATCTTTCAGGTACAGATGCGATGTTGTTGCCGGCAACTCATTGCCTTGCGGATTGGCAATTGCGCCGTGGTGCAGGTCGTGCGTATGGCACGCCAGCTCGACCAGCCCAGACGAGGCCACGTTGCGCACGTCATCCCATGACATGAAGATGTTACGCGGTACGACCAGCTTATCCGAAAGACGAACGCCACTTTTGACAGGCGTATCGATCCATGATGTCACGATGCCCATGACTGCCGGATAGCGGAAGTCCTTCAACAGCGGCAAGACCTTGTCGTGATGGCTCTTGAAGCCATCGTCGAAGGTCAGCAGTACCGGGCGCGGCGGCAACGGAGCGCCGCCTGCGCGTGAAGCCAGAATCGCGCCGATCGTGACAGGGTGGTAATGGTTGTCTTCCAGCCATGAAAAAATCGACGTCAGCGTGCCGGTATCGACCGCGTAGGGATCGGTCAGGCCGTTCGTATGGTATTGCGCTCGCAAGTTGTCGCGCACGTCATGGAAGCACAGCACGCGAAAGGTCACACCGTCCGCCGGATCGGCCGGTGGAAGAATGTCAATCAGCCTTGCGGGAGCGAACGATGGGAAGAGTGTACCGCCTGCCATGGCACCCAGACACCCACAGATGAAACGTCGCCGAGTCTGCATCATCGGCCTCCTTTCAAAATCCGACGTCGGAACCGAACCGTAAGTGCAGTGTATGTCGAGCGTTCGTCCGTTCGCCGAAGGCATCACGTCGATGTCAAAGCTGCGAGCGGGTCATGATGGAAAACACACCGATTCAAGATGGATGACCAGCCATGGCCTGCGGCGAAGCCGCTCCTGCTACAGACTTCCGCAGCCGGACTGATACGCTGCAAGAGACCCCTTTAGCCCCTGCGTCAAATTTCTCGTTTGTTCCCGCCCCGCATTGGCCGCTACGGTCTCAACTGAGAGTCGACCGACCGCTTTGTTTTGCAGCGTTCAACGTAGCGTCACGTGTGACGAGCGTCATGTTGTGCACGCCCAAGGCTGGAGTGCTGACGCGGAAAGTCCTGCCGTTCCACTTCTCGTGGCAATTAAAGTACCGGAAGGTGCGCAAGCGCCATACCTGGATCAACACACGAATCCAGGCAAGGTTTTGAAGGCTCGCCGGATGATCAGCATGATTGTACGAGTATCTCGTGCTTTCACTGCACTCAGCAAAGTTTCCGGTGCGACCCCGGGACGGTCTTAGCCAAAAGTGATGCCCTTTTGATGTCCCCGCAGTGGATCCTGCTGCCGTCTAGGCAGCAGGATCGCGCCACGCGCTGACCTGTACGAATTCCACAACCAGATCGTCAACCCACTTCAAACGAATGATCGGGCATTTGATTAATATTCCTAAAATCTCGCCCGCTGTAACTTTCTGAAGCATATTGCGAAATATATTTCCCCGGGTCCCGCCGGTTTGCATTCAGGAGTCACATCACGATGAAGTAGCCGGCCATATAGCCAACCTGATCGTCACCGCCGACGCCCGTCGACATCGCCCAGTATTTGCCACCCTTGTCGCAGGGAATCAGGCAATGCCACCTGAAGACGCCCTTCTGCGTCGGGGTGAACGTGTAGTGCGTGGTTACAGGCGTGACCGTTTCATCCGCCTGCTCATGCCCAGCGGCGACCATAATGTCGACGCCCAGCTTCCTGGCTGTGATCGTATGAGGCCCCTCATCATAGTTAATGATGGTCAAATCGACTGGCTGCCCTGCCTTGAGTACGATATTCGCTGGCGCGATCATGTCGTGTCCGTGACCATCGGCTCCTTTCGGTGCTTGTTCGCCGCGCAGCACGTACATGGTGATGTGGACGGACGGGCCAGCGGCATGGGCCAAATCGGGTGCGGCGACGAGCGAAAGGGTAGAGCCCGCTATCGTCAAGGCGAGGTACTTGCGGAATATGTTCATGAAATGGTCTCCAAAACCGGAACTCGCAGGTTCCCGTGAAATGGAGTCTATGGCTGCTTTGTCAGGCTAAGTTGACATTGATCAACGATGCCGAATCAACGTCCGCCCGCCGGGATTGCCGCGGAATGCGCTCTGTGCCATGGCGCAAATAATCCCGGCAGTACTGGGTCACTAAAGACAGGGAATTTGCAAAAAGTCGGGCTATCAAGCGTGTATGGCTCGTCACAGGGGCAGTGCGTGTTTGGCGCATTGCTTCCCGAAGGCACGTTGGTGACGGCGCTCAAAGCGTTCAGGGCAGCCGCGTTTCACGAATTCCTGATGCTGTTTGCTGATCCTGCAAACGACATTTCCTATCCTAAAATTCCCGGGCAAGGCATGTCTGATGTCGGCGATCGCATTGATTTAGGTCAAATTGCGCGTATCGACCAAATCTATCATAAAAAATAAGTCGGCTTTCATGGCGATATGGCGCCGCCTTGATTTCTGGGCGAAAGGGACTCACTGCACGCCATGACTTCGTACCAGAGGAGAATGCAATGCGTGCAATCGACGTAATGGCGACGGCAGTGGTCCTGGCGCGGCCCGACATGACCATTCAGGAAACTGCGAAAATGTTGGCTGACCATCGCATCAGTGGGATGCCTGTCGTTGACAGGGACGGCAAACTGGTAGGCATGGTAACCGAGGGAGACTTGCTGCACCGCACTGAAATCGGGACTGGGATGAAGCGGCGCGGGCGGTTGTCGGAATTTTTCACCTCGACGCGGGAGCTAGCCAGCGAATACGTGAAGGAACACTCGCGCCGCCTAAGTGAGGTGATGACGACTGACGTCGTCACTGCAACAGAAGAGACGCCGCTCGCCGAGATCGCCGAGTTGATGGACCGGCACCGAATCAGACGTGTCCCCGTGCTGCGAGATGGCAAGGTGACGGGGCTGGTCAGTCGCGCGAGCCTCATTCGTGTACTGGCAAGCGTTGGGCCTGATTTGCGTAACAGCATCACCCGGAGTGATTCGGAAATACGCCAAGCCATCCTGACTGAATTGGGCCGGAACCGCTGGGCATTGCAGCCACAAAACGTAATCGTCACCAACGGCGTTGCCCACTTGTGGGGCGTCATCAAGAGCGAGGACGAGCGCGAGGCGATTCGGATTGCCGCCGAAAACATACCCGGCGTCAGGGAAGTAAAATGTCACCTGGATTATCCGTCTATCCCACTTTACTAGAGGCTTCGCGGGTTGACTGCGGAAGCCAGGCCGCATTCCGGTTGAGGCCTCCGCATTCCTGATGCACCGGAAACCATTGCGCCACGACCAGAATTGCACAACTCAGCCTTAATAGAGGTGGCCGCGCAAATTCGGACAGCAGGCTAAGTGGATCGACCGGGGCCTGAGCCAGCGATAATGCAGGTGTTGTCGCTCGCAATTTCCGGGAGTGGACAAAATCCGGGGGAGGTAGGCATAGACTACACTGCAACCGTTGACCCGCTGGGGAGACGGCCATGAAACTAGGTTGGAACATTCTTCTGCAGCGGCAGGGAACGAGCAACACGACCGTTGTTTGCACGGTGCAGCGGCCGTTGATTGACGCAACGCCTGCCGATTTCGGGTTGTCTCTTGTCGAAGGTCGCCAGATTCTGGCAGCCCTGCAGCAACTTGTAGCGCAAGATCAGATCAACACCTATGACAGGCTTCGTCGGAATTGCAGAGAATGCGGCAGCTATCGGCGCATCAAGGATTGGCGTTCCCGGACCTTTGCGACCGCAATTGGCAAGGTTCAGGTCAAGGTGCCGCGAGTTATATCCTGCTTGTGCACCCCTGAGCCGTACGACG
This sequence comes from Paraburkholderia sp. A3BS-1L, assembly GCF_051125215.1. Lineage (NCBI taxonomy): Bacteria > Pseudomonadati > Pseudomonadota > Betaproteobacteria > Burkholderiales > Burkholderiaceae > Paraburkholderia > Paraburkholderia sp. A3BS-1L. Next base: position 541,792 of record NZ_CP120446.1, read on the forward strand.
AAAACGGGGACTCTATCGATCTACGATTTTCAGAGTGCTCAATTGAGCCCCTTCTGCCGACGCGACGCACACCAGAATTGACATACCTGTGTGCGAAACACGGGGCATCCGTTTCCTATCGCGAGGCCGCGCGTTCCGTCGCCGACCTGGCGGGACTAAAGAAGCTGTCGCACAGTACAGTCCGTAAAGACACCGTTCAGTGCGGAGAATACGTTGAGAATGAACAATTTCGGATCGGATGGCTAGCTGGCGCGCGCAAACGCGACAGCAACAGAGCCGGCCACCTGCGGATCGCGATTGACGGAACGGTATTGAGCGCCAACCAGTTCCAGGAAGTCCGCAAATTCGAAGTCATTGCCGGCAGGGTCGAGCGCGATGGCCTAGTATCCCGAAGATTTGTGTCTGCTTTGCAGCGGCCAAGCTTGACCCGGGTTCTTGTGGCAGGCGCCCTTGACCAATGTGGCTGGGTGCCATCTACCATGATCGATGTTATCTCGGATGGGGCCCGCGGAATGCGCTCGCTGGTGACATCAGTAGCCCCTCGGGTATCGCCGAGGATTCTTGACTGGTTTCACGTCAGCATGAAACTGCACGCGATACGGACTTCTATTCGTGCATATAACTACTTTTCCGAAAGACCGGAAATCGTCCAGCGATCGGAGCGCCTCCTCACCAATGTACGCGATGCGCTGTGGCGCGGTCGCGGTGAGACCGCAATCGAGATGCTCCGCACAATGAGCGCCACTCTCGCTATCGCTTCAGGACAACTACCGTTCTTCTACCGACTCACTTCAGGGACAGCTTATCGGGCAACGGGCCACCTGCTCACATTCCTGGAGCATAACAAAACGGATCTGGTCGACTATCAACGTGCCCGTACGGAGGGACGACGCGTTTCGTCGGCGTCTGCGGAGTCGGTCATGAATCACTTGATCAATCGTCGCTTATCAAAGCGACAACAGATGCGTTGGTCCATGAAGGGCGCGCACTATTTACTCCAGACTCGCGTGGAGTTGCTTGACGGCAGGTTGCAGAGCTGTTTCATGAAGCGTTTTCCGCACTTCAGGTCGCCCGAGGTCGTTTAACACAGAACTGAACGCTCCCCCACTTTTCGTCCACTCCCAGAAACTAAGAACGCCAACAGCCTTCAACGTTGACGCGCGGTTGTCGCAAAGACCAGGCAAGAGGCGCTGACGGCAAGCTCTCGACGATCCAGACCACACGGAAGTAGGTCGGTGCCCTGCCACCACAACGGCTCGTGCTTGCTGGGAATGTGACTCCGGCCAACCAACAGGAGCGCGTTTAGGTCAGAGAACTCGCCCGTCGCGTGTACATTTGTCGGGATCTGGCTTGCGTTTTATCAGCGAGCCAGGACACCGGGTCTGTCCGTCTGCATCATCGAACACCCTCTCCTAGACACCAAGCTTGAAGAAACCTACTGTCGCGCCTAGATCGCGGCCTTGCGTACCAAGCGATTCCGACGCGGCCGCGAGTTCTTCGACCAGCGCCGCATTCTGCTGGGTCGACTGATCCATCAGCGAAACCGCCTGGCTAACTTCACCGATCGCGCGGCTTTGTTCGCGTGCGCAATGGGCTATTTCGCTCGTAATGGTCGCGACATTGGAGATGGCCTCCGTAAGCTCAGCAATTGTCTTGCCGGCAAGGTTGACCTGCTCGGCGCCCGCCTGGACGTTTCCAACGGAAACTTCCAGCAGCGACTTGATCAGTACCGCCGATCGCGCGCAGACGCACTGTCGTGGGCCTTTCAGCGCATCGCTGTTGCGCCGCCGGCTGCCGCCCGCGTGTCGCGGATCTGGCGCTCCTATATACAATTGGCAGAAACCAGCCAGACCCGAGCATGATCGACTATGTGACCCCGGCGCTGATCGCGCGCCTTTTTCCGAACCCGCCGGACAACGCCATCGTCGTGAACGAACCGTTGCCGATTGATTCGACGATGGAGGCAGTCGGTATCGACTTCGCCGGCACGCGGTTTCTCGTATTCTTCGCCGACGTCATGGCGTATGCCGGCAACGACCCCGATTTCGTGCGCGAGGCAGCCGTCGCGTGGAACAACGGCTTCATCCCGGCGCCCGGTTCGCGCATCGTCAAGTTCCTGCGCGCAGGGGCCGACCGGGACACGATGTTCGACCCGCGCGCGTGGCCGCTGCCGGAGCCCGACATGATCTGGCAGTTCATGGAAGTGCTGGCCGTGGCCGTCGAGGGCCATGCCCTCGCGTTTCCGGCCGTGCGCCAGTATTTCTACGCCCCGCAGAACGGCAAGCTTGACTCGCTCCATAATAAGATGTCGCGGCGGTTTGCCCGCGGCGAGTTCGGTGCGTCGTTCCGGTGTGTGACGCGCCCCGCCACTGACGAAGGAGGATTCTATGGCTTTGAACGCATCTAGCAGGCTGCGCCCGAAAGTGGTCGCCATGCAGAAGCGCGGCGTTGCCGTGGTCCTCGAACACACCGAGGCTGCGATCGCGAATGGTACGCTGCCGAAGCAGCCCGCCCGGCCGATCTACCGGGCCACGCTGAGGGTGCGTGCGCGTCGCACGGCCGAATCCGGGCAGGACTGATCCATACTGCCCCCGGGCACGAGCAACGCCACCTGCGGGTGGCGTTTTTGTTGGCGGCGCGCGGCGACTGCCGACCGATGGCAACACCTTTCCCGAAGTCCAGTTGCGCACGCCGGGCACGGTCCAGGTAGTCCCAGACCGTTGCGCGCGAAGCGCCGAACATCATCGCGATCTCATGCTGGCAACCATTATCCATGCGTCAAATCAGGGAAGTGCTGCGTCTGCCTTTCGCATTCGAAGGTAGCTGCAGCGCGTGCCGTCTGTATTGGGCGGAGAACGGCCATGAACGATCCGTGATCACAGGCGCATGTCGGACATGCGGGCGTCGGCGTCACTCACTTTTCGGCCGCTCGCAGGCCGACGTCAGGTCGCGCAACGCCTGCCGTTTCGTTTGAATGGCCCCTTCTGGCCTCAACAGCTCAGGGCCGCCCTGAGCCTCCTGGCGCATTCTGTACCGCCGGCGGCCTGAGATTCGCCTTAGACCTCGTCCTCTGCGAACACGCTGTGCTCGGCAGGCACTGCATCCTTGTCGATGCACTGTACATGCCAGTGTCCTGCGATGCGTGGCCCGTTTTCGCAGTGCCAGAGTGCCTCGCCTGATTCTCCCTCAAACGGACCAGTTTGGCCTTCCAGTGCAAGACCTTCGAGGGTGAATAGAGGGCGCGCATCATGCTGACCGCAAACCAGCACGCCGGGGCTTTCGACCCGCAGCATTCCCCATTCGGGGAGCTGGAGACCGGCATGACCTTCGCGGGACCACTTGCAGGTTTCGTTGTCGATCCAAAGGATCGCATAGGCATTCGGGTCAATGCGGTCGAACGTGTCGAGATGGAGCGTAATGCGCATGGAATTCTCCAATCGTTGTTCGTGGCTCCGTGATCCGCCACGGTCGTCGTCGTTTGCCATATTCACGATACGTGCAGATGCGGGCTCTTTGTATGCGTCAGGCTGTCGCCAATGCCCGTTTAATCCACCCCTCCGCACAGTCAGGTAACCATGCTGTACAGGGCGTGGTCAGCGATGACAATCTCCGAAAGGGCTGATCAGACGCCTGTGAAAGTGGCGATGCAGCGGGCAACTGTACCGACCTATCTCCTTGCGGTGGCATGGCCGCTGACGACTCGGGAGGGTCGACCAGAATCATTCGATCCGCCCGAAACCGGCCGCGTGAGCCGCTGTAGCCAGCAGATCCCTGCGGTCGCCCCACCAGACGTAACCCCCTGGCGGTGAAACCGTCGCCCGCATGTCTTCAAATTCAAGATTCTTTTTTTTCATGCCATCTTCCGACCTCACGAGAAACACTAAGGATACAGTAGGTTTTCAGGGTGTCTGGCCGGTCGGGGTGATCTCGAATCCCGGCGCGGATGCGCGACGCCTGAGCGCGGCGATGCTGAGCTGGCGCTGCTGCTCTTCATGGCGCCGCTGTCCGTTGTACGAAAGCTTCAACACGCATTGGGCGTGAAGTACACCATGCGCGCGAACTTGTGCGATTGATGGGTGGAGAGATTCATATCGCATGCCGCCCTGGTCGCGGCAGCACTTTCTCGTTCGCACCAGACGTCCCGATATGACCTTACGAAGAATCCCTGGGCGCACGAACGACCGCGGCGATATAGCATCGACACCAGTGTTTTGCTTGTCGAGATGGTGTGATGCGCCCCCGCTATGCAACGAAGAAAGACCTCCCCGAGGTCGAGGATCTGCTGCGTACCTGCGAATTGCCGGTCGAGGGCGTCCGCGAACACATCGATCGCCATCTGGTGTCCAGGGACAGTGGCGGCATCATTGGATGCGCTGGCCTGGAGCACTATGGCAAGGTCGGGTTACTTCGATGCATCGCCGTCGCACGACGCGCGCGGTTCGCGGGGCTCGGCGACTTCATCTTTTCGCTGCTCGTCGCCGATGCGCGCGAGTGCGGAATCGAGTCACTGGTCGTCGACTCCACAGGCGCCGAACGCTATTTCGAGAAGATCGGATTTACGGCAGCCGAGACATCGGAGTTACCGGACGATCTGCGCCATTCACTGGAACGCACGTCACCTCGTGCAGCGCTCGACATCATGCAGGTTGCGTTGTAGTAGCCATCCTTGCGCATAGGCAGTCAGCACGCTCGAATGGTTTCCAGAAACGAAATGCAATATCCCCCGCACCCGCATACGCATCGTTTCGCGAATACACGTGGTCGCGTGTCGCAAGGTAACGATATCGAGCCGGGTGCATTCCACGGTCTGCCATGAACAAGCGCCTTCTCGTCCCTCTGGTTTCCGCAGTCATAACGAGTGCCGGAATTTGCACAACGTCGGCGTTCGGGCGCACGCTCGACGAACAGTTCGCGTGCAAATCCAATCCACACGCGTTCATTGCCAACCTCATCAATGATCAGTCGATTGACCCCACCCCGATTCACGTCGAGGCGGACTCGGTCAATGCGTTTCGGCCCACGCATACGACGGATCTCACGGCTTACGGACTGCGAGTTCGCGCAGTGTTTGGATACCAGCCGGGTGACCCATTCTTCAAACCCGGAAGTGCCAAGACGTCCTCGGGTCCAGTCTACGGAGCGGTGGTATTTGGTTCGACCGACGCTGTCGAAGCACTCGTGCGAAAAGCGGGCGGTCATGCAGAAATTCAACAGGTCATTCCGCTGATACTATCGGCAATTGTCTGCGAGGCCTGACGCGCTGTTCGCACAAAGATCGCAGGGCGACCTCGAATCAACTGGTTGCCCGCTTTTTAAAGTCGTCGAATTTGTCTGCGCGCGGCGCCAGGAGCGGATTGCTGGTTGGCGACGCCCGATCGGTGATATCCAGATTTCTGGATGCAGCAAATGGCCGGACACCCGTGCTGGCAGGTGCCGACCAGTTTGTCTTGCCTGCCTCCGGGACCGTGGCCGCCACGGCCCTCCTCCCACGCTGGCCTGCACAAGATCTTCAACGACATCTATGCCACGGCACAGGACTCGTGGACGGGCGGCGCCGTCCCGTGTGCGACGGCCCCGGCAACGTGCTCGAGCGAATTGGCCGAATCTGAGCTGATGGGGAGGACATGCAACGGGCCACCCGCGCCGGTTCCTGCTGTGCGACCGACCCTTTGCGTCAATGGCATATGATTAGTATCCCTATAGAAATGCGATCAATGGAATTATGCAAAATCACTAAACGAGCCACATTCACGGGAGGCGCTCAGTTCAGTCAGGAACGGTCCCGCAGCGAGACCGCAGGCGATTCGCCAAATGTCATCTTGTACTGCGCGAATCACTCTGGAAGTGAACACGATCCGAAGGCCTGCACCCAGCTCGCCGCTGATCCTGCGTCAGTCGGCGGATGCGCTTCGTAAAGCGTCCGAACTCAGCCCGAGACATACCCGATCTCGCCTGCGATGCCAATCAAGGCACCCGGCAGAATGCCGCGCTTCAGCATCTCTTTGCGAGACGCAGCCCGATTGTTCTTATCCATTATTCGATGTCGCATAGGCGACGAAGCCTGCGAGGCCGGTGTCAGCGGATCGTGGCTGCGAGTGGGATGGTGCTTCAGGCGTGCGCGTGGGCGCTGCTGGCCTTGGTGCGCCCTTTGGCGGTCTTGCGGGCCGTAGCATCGGCACGAGCCTTCGTCGCCGTGCTGACGCCACGTTTCGCGACCGTCGCAGCCTTCTTCTTCGCCGCGACAGGCTTCGCTGCAGCCTTTGCCTTGAGTTTCGCTTTCAGGTCTTCCTCGGGCTTCGTCAGCGTAAGGTGCAGGCCCATCGCCCCGATCACCTTCATGATCGTCGCGAACTCCGCATTCCCCTTGTTGGAGAGCGCCCGGTACAGAGCCTCACGCGCAATGCCCGACTCGCGCGCGAGCGCCGTCATGCCTCGCGCCTTGGCAACGTCCCCGAGCGCCGCCTGAATCTCGACCGGGTCGCCGCCCTCGAACGCTTGCGCAAGGTACAGCCGGTAGTCCGTTTCGTCCTTCAGGTACTTCGAAGCGTCGAACTCCATCAGCTCGCTTACTTTCATTTCAATCCTCCAGCTCTTTCGCGATGGCCTTCGCCCGCTTGATGTCTGCGGACTGCGTGGACTTGTCCCCACCGCACAAAATGATCACCAGGACGTCGCCACGCTGCGTGAAATAGACCCGATACCCCTTACCGACGTCGATCTTCATCTCCGAGATGCCGTCGCCGACCGCACGCCAGTATCCGAGGTTGCCTAACGCTGCACGCTTGAGCCGACCAGTGATCACCGTCGCAGCCTGACGATCCCGTACGCGGGAAAGCCAGGCGTCGAATTCGGGGGTAATGATCAGCTTTGTCATGTGCGTCATTGTAACCTATGAGTCACAATGCATCAACGTGCGGCCCGTCTCGGCCGGCAGAGCAGCCGGGCTTTGCGGCAGGCAACTATGCGCGGTCGTGAATGGATCCTTCGCCGAACGTACCTTACGAGGTGATTTCGTCTTGTCCCACGGCTACAAGGTCACCCCGCACACGCAGCTGCTGGGATGACGGATGTTCATCTCATGGCATCGACGTCGACTTTTCCGTACGTATCGAGCCGGAGTCCCCACTCAGTCCGTGCGCGCCGCTGACGCTGGCGCAGCATGGAATACATAAGTTGCTTCGTGTCCAGCATGCTCATTGATATTCGAGCTGGCTGACGCGCTACAGGCTTCATATGGCCGGAACTCTAAACCCCGACACTGCTTATTTTTAATAATATAGGATTGCGAATTAACGTCGACAATTTAGATTTATGTCAAATCATACTGTGCGGCTTTGAGATAATATAAATGGCGCCCGCATCTGCTGCGGTCCACGAGGACCACTTGCGCGCGGCCTTCCCTGCTGACGCCGTTTCCGCGTCGCGTGGCGAGTTCAAGACTTGCAGCTCCGTCGCCCACTACGACAATACGATGAGGTACTTGAATTCGGTGTCCGCAGTGAGGCTAAGCCACGCTTCTTCTCCCTTGAGCGACGGCTCGCAAAGCAGACTTCTATATGGGTATACAATTCAATGCATCTTCGAGATATAAGCAACGGGCAATGCCGAAGCTCCGTGCCTCCTGCAATTCTCGCTCGCTACTGCTCAATGCCATGACACGATACGGGGGCGTCTCCAGTGTGTGAAGCGCAACGGCATAGCGTTCGGCCCCTGGCTTCGATGAGAGGATCGCGGAAAAGTACATCACGCCGTCCTGTCCCAGCGTGGAACTTATTGCACTGTTCAAATGCCCGGCGTCCATTTCACTCATCAGCAACAGCGGATAACCATCGTCCCGAAAGCGCTGAAGCAAGTGTTTTATCGCTGTGCGCTGCTCGTTCGTTGTTTCGGAATCTTGACCATCATGAATCGCTGACCAGACATGATCCATGTTTGCGACGATTGCATCGATTGCCATCGCGTATCTCCTGTCCTGCGGATATGTGTTTGCGCAGTCGGTTGTGGTGGATTTTGGTGGATTTGTTTGGCGCTCGCATCTCTGGCGGCACATGTAGAGACTATAATTTATTTTGGCTCCTAGTTTCAGAGCCATTTCAGTAAAACATCAGGAGCCAATTCATGCGCGAGAGCATGTTGTCCGACTGGCTGGCGCAGCGTCTCGATCGCAGCAGCGGACAGCCGGGCTATCGTCAGCTGCATCGACTGCTGCAACAGACCATCCTCATGCGTGAGTTGCCCGCGGGCAGCAAGGTGCCGTCGTCGCGGCTGCTCGCGATCGAACTGGGTATCGCGCGCAATACCGTCACACAGGTCTACGAGCAACTCGCGCTGGAGGGGTATGTGTCGTCGGCGACGGGACGCGGCACGTTCGTTGCCGATACGTCGCCCGATGAAATCGTGGGTACGACCGATGTGCACGCTACCTCGGTGATGCCCGCTGTCCTGTGGCAGCCTGTCCAGACTTTACAACCCGCCGCACACGCGCTGTCGCAGCGCGGTTCGCGGCTGATCGCGGACGCGGGCGTGTCGAAACATCAATGGGGCGCGTTCATGCCCGGCGTGCCCGACGTGCACGCAACGATACGGCGCGCAGTCAGCTTCATGGCTCAGCGGAAAGCGGAGGTGCAGCCACACTGCATAAATGGCGCTTCGATCACACTGCTGTTGACGATGAATCGGCTCATGCGAAGGCATTGCGGACTTGCGTCTCGAGCGATCTGTTGATGCGCCGGACAGCGATCTTATTCCTCAAATTGATGCAGCACACTATGGTAGCTATGCGCCGCGCCCTGGCTGCGAGCAAACCGCGTGATGCCGTTCGTGCTGGGTTGCAGTTTGCTTGCAGACCTCCCCCCATCAACGCTATCTCCACGTTGATGCGTGCCTATTGTTTCAATGAAATGCGCGGCGCGTCGAATGTCACGCGCGATAGTTTGGGCAGGCATCGTCGATCAGGCGCAACTCGGCACTCCAGGCCGTATCGATGATTCCGCTCGACGAGTCCATTTCGAACTGCCGCGCGGTACGCTCGCATACGTCGGCGCCGGGAACGATGAGGCTCGCTCCGCCGGACATCGCCTGAATCTGCGCCTGACACGCTCGCTCGAGCATGTAGATTTCATGGAACGCTTCTGCGGCTGACTCGCCGGCCGCAAGGAGGCCGTGATTGCGTAGGATCATCGCCTTTCGCGTGCCGAGGTCGTGGACTAGACGCTCGCGTTCACCGAGATCGAGGGCGATGCCTTCATAGTCGTGGTACGCGAGCCGGCCGTAAAACTTCAGCGCGTGCTGGCTGATCGGCAGAAGCCCGTTCCGTTGGGCAGATACCGCGATACCGGCAGACGTATGCGTATGGATGACGAAATGAAGATCTGGGCGTGCCAGATGAATGGCAGAATGAATCGTGAATCCTGCGGCATTCACCCGAAACCGGTCGGGATTCGCATCCGCGCGCTCGTCGATCACATTGCCCGCGAAGTCGACCTTAACGAGGTCCGAGGCTTGAATTTCATGAAACAGGCTGCCGTAGCGATTGATCAGAAAGGGCAGCCCATCTCCTGGCAAGCGCGCCGAGATATGCGTGTCGATCATGTCTGTCATCCGGAAGTGCGCGAGCAAGCGGTAGAGTGCCGCGAGGTCGTTTCGGGTCTGCCGCTCAATCGCATCCCAGCTTACCTCCGGCGTAGTGACTTGGATCGTTTGCATTTCTTACATGACGTGGTCTCCATGTAAGGGATCTTTCGGCATCGTGCTATCACAAATATTCAAGTAGCCTCCGAAAATGCATCATGCACACGGAATCTACGAAGAATTCCCGGCCTCTAATTTTGGTTCACGTACTGGGCTTACTCGTCCTGACTCCACTATCGCGACACCCATTAGCCGGCCTGCGTGGCTTGCGCTTCGGCAACCTTGAAAACAGAGACAGCATCTTTCAATCTGAGCGCCTGCTCGTCGAGCAATTGGGCAGCAGCGGCAGCCTGCTCGACAAGTGCCGCATTCTGCTGTGTCGTCTTGTCCATCTGGTTGACCGCCTGGTTGATCTGGTCAATGCCCCGGCTCTGTTCCTCGGAGGCAGTCGTGATTTCGCCGACGATATCCGATACCTGTTTGATCGCCTGCCTCACCCTTCCCATGGTTTTGCCGACGTCCGACGCCTGTTGCGCGCTGCCTCGAACCATGGCCACCGACGACTCGATCAATTCCTTAATCTCCTTCGCCGCAGCTGACGAGCGCTGCGCCAAGCTACGCACCTCGCTTGCCACCACGGCGAACCCGCGGCCCTGCTCACCGGCCCGCGCTGCCTCGACTGCCGCATTGAGCGCGAGGATATTAGTCTGGAACGCAATGCCTTCGATCATGCCGGTGATTTCCGAAATCTTGGTAGAACTGCCGCTGATCTCGCCAATCGTGCGAACCATCCCTTGCACGGCTTCGTTGCCTCCATCAGCCATCTCAGCGGCGTTCGTCGCCAGTGTATTCGCCTGCCGCGCGTTGTCGGCATTCTGCTTTACGGTCTCGGTCAGTTGCGTCATGCTCGCAGCGGTTTCCTCGAGCGATGCAGCTTGCTGCTCGGTACGGGCAGTGAACCGCCCCGGGATTTCCGGAGGCTCCAGTTCTTGAGAAAATGGAGCTATGGAAAACACCAAGAAGAAGTCCCCAAGGTACTCGCCGGAAGTTCGTGAGCGGGCTGTGCGAATGGTACTGGAACATCAGGGCGACCACGAATCGCAATGGAAAGTGATCGCCTCGATCGCAGCGAAGCTGGGCTGCTCGGGCGAGACGCTGCGTAGCTGGGTGCGCAAGGAAGAGCGGGATCGGGGTTTGCGCCCGGGCGCGAGCACGCAGGAGCAGGATCGGATCAAGGAACTGGAGCGGGAAGTGCGTGAGCTTCGGCAGGTCAATGAAATCCTGCGCAAGGCGTCAGCGTATTTCGCACAGGCGGAGCTCGACCGCCGACCGAAGTGATGATCACGTTCATCGATGATCATCGGCACGTCTACGGGGTCGAGCCGATCTGCAAGGTGCTGCCGATCGCACCGTCGACGTACTACAAGCACGTGGGCCGCCGCGCCGATCCTAGCCTGGCGCCACCGCGGGTCCGGCGCGACAGGATGCTCAAGGATGAGATCCGGCGCGTATGGGAAGAAAACTTCCAGGTCTATGGTGTGGACAAGGTCTGGACGCAATTGAAGCGGGAAGGCATTGTCGTGGCGCGCTGCACGGTCGAGCGGCTGATGAAGCAGATGGGCCTGCGCGGTGTGGTGCGGGGCAAGACGGTACGCACGACAGTGAGCGATGGTTCGCCGTGCCCGAAGGATCTCGTGAAGCGGCAATTCACGGCTGAACGGCCCAATGCGCTGTGGGTGTCAGATTTTACCTATGTATCGAGCTGGCAGGGCTTCGTCTATGTCGCGTTCATCATCGACGTGTTCGCCCGACGCATTGTCGGCTGGCGTGTGTCGAGTTCGGCGCGCACTGACTTCGTTCTGGACGCACTGGAGCAGGCCTTGTACGAGCGACAGCCGGTGCAGCAGGACGGGCTGATCCATCACAGCGACCGCGGCGTGCAATACGTATCAATCCGCTATACGGATCGGCTGGTCGAGGCTGGCATCGAGCCGTCAGTGGGCAGCGTGGGCGACTCCTACGATAACGCACTGGCTGAAACGATCAACGGCTTGTACAAGGCAGAGGTGATCCATCGCCTCGGTCCGTGGCGCAATCCGCAGGCCGTTGAAATGGCGACGCTCGAATGGGTTGACTGGTTCAACAATCGTCGGCTCTTCGGCCCCATCGGCAACATTCCACCTGCCGAGGCAGAAGCCGCTTATTATTCAAAACTCGCTGGGTCCGCCATCGCGGCGTGACTCAGGCAAAACAGCCTCCGGGAAACCCGGGGCGGTTCACTATCCTTGCACATTCAGAGCAAACCTGCCCGGCGAGGAAGGCGGCTGTTGGGTTCGAAACAACCGAAGGGTTGCGGTACGTAGTGAAGCGAATAGAATTGAATGTTCAAGCTTGATCAGTGGTCGTTGCGTTAAAGAAAAAATCCCGCGGGCCTGACAATGTCGTGGAGCGCTCAGCGACACACACGTCCCTGCCGACCTTCCGCCTGAGGGACGCCTTTTCGGCCTTTGCGGACGTTCAGGTGTCGCCCCTTTGTGAGGCAGCTTAAGGTTGTACTCCCGTCAATCGAACCTCAACGACCGCGAATGTCGGGTCTGACGATGCGTACTTGCGACCCCAACCAGCCATCCGAGAGTTGCTCAGGCACGTGCATTGGCCGCGTTGTGCATCTCTATTTCGTCTGCAACCGCTTGCCGTAGAAATGGCAATCCAAATGCAAGCGGTATGCAAGCACTGTTGTTATCCGATGAAATGCAGTGTTTGAAATGCGTGAGCCGAGCACGTTGATCTCCGGTTGCAACCCATCCTAGCCACGGGCACACTGAGGGTCAGCCAGCAGTCGTCCGGGCGAGTACGGGGCGCGGTGCATTTCACCCGGCTGTGTCCCAATGGCACCTATAAGCTCTTCGAAAACCATTTCGATCAGAAGCCCATTGGTTTCACACCGCTTGATGGCTTGGGAGGACGGACATGATCAATTCCACCGGAAGGTCTTTGGGCGTCGCTGTCATTACCGGCGCATCCTCCGGGATCGGCAAAGCTTTTGCCGAGCGCCTGGCCAGCGACGGGTATGCCGTCGTGCTCGTCGCCCGGCGACGCGACCGGCTCGAAGCTGTTGCCCGCGAGATCGAGGCCGGCGGTGCCTCTGCGGAAATCATCGTCGCAGATCTGGCGCGGTCGGAAGGCCTTGACACAGTAGAGCGACGGATCCGGGCTGGGGATGTATCGCTGATGGTCAACAATGCCGGTTTTCAGACCTACATGCCGTTCGTCGACCTCTCGATCGACCGTGCCGGGGAGGAGGTCGCCGTGCAGGTGACTGCGGTCATGCGTCTGTCGCATGCAGCACTTCCTGCGATGATTGCGCGCGGAGAAGGCGCCATCATCAATGTCTCTTCCATGCTCAGCTTCAGCGGAAGCCTGAACCACCCGTTTATGCCGAAGCGCTCGGTGTATGCTGCCACGAAAGCCTTCGTCACGACCTTCAGCGAGCTTCTCGCGGCTGAACTCCTGGGCACGGGTGTTCACGTACAGGCACTTTGTCCCGCAGTCGTCAGGACAGAATTCCATGACATCGACGGCAAGCCAATCCTCAGGCCCAATGTGCCGGTGATGGAGCCGGCCGATGTCGTCAAGGCATCCTTGGCCGGCCTCCGGCAAGGCGACACGATCTGCATCCCAGCATTGGAGGAAAGGGACAGGCTCTCCGCGGTTGCGAACGCAAATCGCTGCCTGTTCGATGCCGGTCGCGGGGCCGAACTCGCGTCTCGGTATCGCTGACGGCAGCACACGCGTTGGCCGACGTGCCAGCCCTTTCTCATGGCTTTGTTGCGTTAATCAGGCGTAGAGGCAACATGCCCCCTGAGTTTCGATATCAGCCGATGCGGACGGACTGCGGGCGTGCGAGGGCCGCCATGCGGTTGAGGACACCTGCACGAATCGATACCTCTGTTGCCTGGGAACCGATCTCGCGAGCCCACAGGCTGGAGCCCGTGAGAATCTTGAGGCGGTACATGAGTGTCTCAGCCAGCGAGCGGCGATGGTAGCCACTGGCCCGCTTCCATTCACGCCTGCCGCTTTTTGCGATTGCGTCGATGGTGGCATTGCGCCAAGCGGCGCCAGGCGTGCCGGCTTGCCATGGCGTCGCCCCTTCACGCGGCGGAATCGACGGGGCAGCTCCACGCGCCGCAATGCGTGCATGGCACGCCTTGGTATCGTAGGCGCCATCGCCTCCGATGGTATCAATCGCCACATCAGCAGGAATCTGGTCAAGCAAATCGGGCAGAACTTCGCCATCGCCTTCGTCTTGATGGGTCATCAGTGCGGCGCAGATCTGGCCCGTGTTCGCATCCATCGCCAGGTGCACCTTGCGCCACGTGCGACGTTTGGACCAGCCATGCTTGCGTACCTTCCACTCGCCTTCGCCGTTATGCGCAAGAGAAAGACAATGGACATCAGCTGAAGCCTTGAAAATACTGGGATAGGCAGTCAGCAGGATGTCCATTTGGTTAGCCTAAAAGTGGACAGATCGACCATCGGAGTGTCCATGTTTCGCCGCAGGTTTCGCATGGTCGGAAGCCCGGTAAAGCCGGGGCTTCCGACCATGCTGGAGCGTGTCAAACCATCGCACGTCAAGGGTTCACCTCGCCGGGCTTCGCCCGCCCTTGACGCGTTCACTGGTGTCACAGAACCACGATCGAATTTGATGCGTCACTACGCCGGGTGACCCGTAGCGGGAACCTTCGCAAGCACTAGGTCGACGCAGCCAAGGCGCCCGTTTCGAGCGAAGACGCCCACCGCCCCGATCTAGCGTGGCTGCAACGGCAGGACGCTACCGCCACGCAGCGCGGCCAGGTCCTTGCGCAGGCTTAACACCTGACGCAGCATAGCGAGCTCACGAGCCACCGAATCGTCAGCTGTGCCTGCAGATCCTTTGCGTCGCCCTTCGCGCGATTCAGACGCTCGGTCAGTTTGAGCTTCGGGCAACCGGCTACAGCGTTGGCCGCGTCAATCGCTGCGATCAGTGCTGTGAACTGGTCTGAAAGCGGCACCGTGTGATAGATGGTGCCGCCCTCGGGTGCGGTGATGCTGACCGGCGTCGAGCCGGGAGTGTCGCGGTCAACGACGTCGGTCAGCGGCAGTTGCCGGATGGACGTTCGTGCGTCTTGCTGGCATCGTGCAGATCCTCTGCCGTTTTTGTGGGATGTCCGCTTTAAGGCAATGCTGATCAAGCCGTGTAAACGCAGCTGATCGTGATGGCACATGCGTAAACTTTCCGAATCACCAATGAAGATGGTCATTCCGGTTCGTTTTTTCGCGCCGCGGGCGCTTTGCGCGGGCTTTTCGCCCGTGTTTCGCCCATTACGGGCGCACCTGTGCCGTAAATCGACCTCGCGAAAGGTAAAGGTTCGCCAGCGCGAGCGTAACGAAGACGCGATTAGCGTTCTTCGCCAGACCCCGATAGCGCACCTTCGTGAAACCCCACAACCGTTTGACCACAGCAAACACATGTTCGACGCGGGCGCGAATCTTCGACTTGTTGCGGTTCTTGCGACGCGCCACTTCATCGACGCTGTCCTTGCGGCGCGTGCGCTGATTCGTGAAGTCGCGGGCCTTCGGGGCCTTGCCATGGATCAGTGCTTTCTGGCTCGCATACGCGCTGTCGCCATAGACGCGCTGCTCCTGCCCATGCAGAAGCTGTGGCAGTGGGTGTTTGTCGTGCACGTTGGCCGCCGTGACGACCGCGCGATGTGCCAGTCCGCTCTGGCTATCCACACCAACATGAAGCTTCATTCCGAAATACCACTGCTGTCCTTTACGCGTCTGATGCATTTCGGGGTCCCGCGCTTTCTCCCTGTTCTTCGTCGAAGAAGGCGCGCCGATCAGGGTGGCATCCACAATCGTGCCGCTCTTGAGCTTTGCTCCGCGTGCCTGCAACACCCGGCCGACCTCGGCGAAGATTCGCTCGCCCAGCTTGTGCTCTTCCAGCAGGTGCCGGAATTTGAGCAGCGTCGTCGCGTCCGGAACGGTCTCACTGCCGAGGTCAATGCCCACAAAACGGCGCAGGCTAAGGCTGTCGTACAGCGCCTCTTCGCACGCAAGATCGGCAAGGTTGAACCAGTGCTGCAAAAAATGAATTCGCAACATGCGCTCCAGCGCGATTGGCGGCCGACCGTTGCCGCGTTTCGGGTAATACGGCTCGACCACCACGCACAGTTCGGCCCACGGAACGAGCCTGTTCATTTCATCGAGAAACACCTCACGTCGCGTAGGTTTGCGCTGCGCACCAAATCCCGAGCATTGATCGACCGCCATCGCCAGTGTCAGTTGCTTCATCGTTTTTTGCTTTTACCGTTGCATGTCCACGCTATAACGCATGACCGCCATGAGTGGTGGACTTGATCAGCATTGCCTTAACACAACCTGCGAGGATCAGAAAATCGCTCTTTAGTTGCGCATACGCCGTAGACCTTCAGTCCGGTGCTGTCAATCACGAGATGCATGGGTTCATGGGGACGTTGCGCGGGCAATGCGACCTTGAGGGTCTGCGCGCGACGGCTCAAGGTCGTGTAGTTCGGTACCGGCAAGCTCGGAAAGGCGAGCATGCGCAAGCTCTGGGCGAAGCCTTGCAGTGCGCGCAGCGGCAGATGAAAAACCTGCTTGAGGCCAAGCAGCATCTGGATCGCTGCATCGCTGTAGACACGTGGTCGGCCGCGCCTGGTCGGGCCAGCCTCGGATACCTGCGTCAGTACGCCTTCATCAATCCACATGGTTACATCGCCTCTTGCGATCAAGCCCGCGTTGTAATCGCGCCAGTTCCGGACGCGGTACACCCCCTTGGGTTCGCTGGCCTTGCGTTCGTCCTTGCGCATCTTCTCGGCGAAAAAAAGCAAGAATCTACGCAGTTCGATGCGAAGTTAACATCCTGGTCAACCCGAGCGTTGCAGGTAAACGTCAGTCCAGCTGGAAGCGCCCGGATTTCTGCAACAACGCCCATCCAAGGGCTCAAGTGGGTCGCGTGCTGCCGCACGTATCGAGGTTCGCGCCGATCGGACGTCGAGCGGCAAAGCTCGGCCGAAACGCGACAGGTTTCAGCCGCCCAAGTCGGAGCGTATCCGACAGCCTGTCGCCGCAATTCAACTCGTCGTCAGGATGATTTTCCCCACATTCTCCGCCGATTCCATGCGTCGATGGGCGTCGGCAGCTTGCGCCAGAGGAAACGTACTGTCGACAACAGGTTCGAGACGGCGGCCGCCAGTGAACAAACTTGATGACCTCAGCATGGTTGATAGAACGTCGCTCCTGCGCCGCACGACGCGACCAACGAACCACCGCACCGGAATGTTGTCGAACTGTAAGAGCGCTGATTCGTTTCGGCGATTCTGGCGCGTTGTGCCATTTCGCTTTTTCTTGGGACAGTCGATGAAATACACAAAACGGATAGTTGCGGGCATATGCGCTGCAATCTCGATGACGGCCACTTATGCCGCGTTACCGCAGGAGGCAATTCAACGTCAAGAGCAGCAGGTCAGCGTATCTGGTGTGAAGTACGTGTCTGGCGGCATAGGCTCCAGCTCACAGCAGGCGATGAATCGCGTTCGAAAGGAGTACGACCTTCGTCTGACATTTGCACGGTCGGGCACGGGCGAGTTTCTCTCCGACGTACATGTGCGTGCAGAAGACGCTCACCGAAAACTGGTTCTCGACGTTCTTTCACACGGACCACTTCTTTTCGCACATTTGCCATCGGGAACGTATCGTGTTACGGCCGCGTTTAACGGGAATACACTGGTCAGGCGCGTAAAGATCAGTACGAATCATCCGAAAGAGCTTGTCTTTTACTTCGCGGAATAGTGTGTAGTCGGAAATCGCCGCAGAAATCGTAAAACCTGATGATACGACCACGACACAACAAAGGACGGAGGTTGGCATGAGGGTCAGGACAATTTTAATCGCGATAGCTCTGATAGTACTTTGTTTGTTCGCAATACTGAATTGGCAAACATTTTCAGACCCTACAGCGCTGAATGTTGCCGTTGCCAAAGTCAATGCGCCGCTCGGTGTCATCCTTCTGGCTGCGATTGGTGCGCTTACCATGGTCTATACGATGAGTCTTGCAAAGCTTGAGTTCGCGGCGCAAATCAAAGCTCGCCGGATGGAAAATGAAATGAAACAGTTGCACGAGATTGCTGAGAAGTCTGCTGAATCTCGCGTTCAGGCATTGCAGGACTATCTGATTCGTGAGACGCAGAAAGTCGACGTCAAACTCGACCTGCTTCTCGATTCGGCGAGGGAGCAGTCGTCAGCCGCCCGCACCGGGCATTGACTTCATGCGTCAGCCAGAGCCTGAGCACTTTCCGGAGCCACCTTCGGACCGTAGCTTCGCAGACGGTGCACGAGGCCAGCGTACGGGTACGGCATACTACCTGATGAAAACGCAAGCACTCGCGACCAAAACGTATCCAATTGCCGCGCGCATCTTCACGCCAGGGACCATGCAAGACTGAAACGACGTGTCGAATCTGCCAGATTCCGGATATGGATAGTCTCATATGGATGCACTCCTTATCGGGTTGCAAATCCCTTAGGCCGGCATGCACGTCTCGCGGCCTGGCATCCGCCATCGGCCTGTTCGGATCAGGCTTGCAGGAGTTTCACCCATATCCTCATTGGAGAGCAAAGATGTTGTTTAAGTCGATTCTTGTCGCGCTTGGCGAAGGAGGTGCCTCCAGAGTCGCTTTGCGCGAAGCGGTAGATATGGCACGCGCTGCGCACGCGAAAATCACTGCCATTTTTGTGGTGGACCATCACCTCGCCGTGGGCGATGTCATCCTTGAAATCAGCGAAGAGAGGATCTTTCGCTCATTTTTGCACGAAGAAGCCGAGCGGGAACTACGACATGCAAAGGACCTGTTTTCTAATTACGGAGTTGATGGCGACACCTTGATGATTGATGCTTCTGGTGAACCCGTCTCCGATGTAATTTGTCGTATTGTCTCCTCGACAAAGGCTGATGTCGTCGTCGTGGAACGCCACGATCCAACTGCGCTTGAGAGAATCTTCGGAGGAGTCGCCGACAAGGTGCTCTACAAAGCGAATGTCCCTGTGTTGCTAGTCAGCGACTGCGCGTCGGGAGATGCCTGAGCAGGCTCCGGAGCGACGACGAACACGTTAACCAAGTTTTAAGCTTGCCGTCCCATACTGATAGTGTGACTGCTGACGACTTCGTTCGCAGCTGCAACAGACCGGGAGGTACATATCATGAGGACCAACATCAAGGTCATCGCTATTGCCATTGCACTCACGGTACCAGCCGTTTCATTCGGTCAATCATCCAATGGACCGCTCACCCGCGCTCAGGTGCGGGCTCAGCTGATTCAGCTCGAACACGCCGGTTACTATCCGGGACGCGGCAAAGACCCGAAATATCCCAGCGATATCCAGGCTGCAGAAGCGCGCGTTGCTGCGCAGAGCGGCATGACAGGAGCCGCAACGGGCATCGGTGGAACGACGGCCAGTACGACGGAGTCCGGCCATCGAATTTACGGTTCCAATTGGAACACGACGTACTGTCACCATTGAGGTAGCGCCACGGCGTCGCCACCGTAGTCCGTCGAAGCAATGGAGGATGAACTCATGTCACGGCAGTCACTTCAGTTGCTCGCATTGGCAGGAATCTGCCTCGTTTCGTCGCTCGCGGTGGCGGGTGCGCCGGCCAAAGTCATCGTCAAGCTCTCGGATGGAAGCAACGGACACATGTCGTTGACATTGAGTCCGTCGAGGATCCCACCAGGTCCCGTTGAATTTACGGTCAAAAATATATCTCGCAATACGGAGCACGAGTTCCTGTTCGCACCGTGGTCAGGCCCCGATGGGGCGCTGCCCTATGACAAGAAAACCCAGCAGGTCGACGAAGATAAAGTGAAAGGATTAGAGGGCATCGAGGATCTTCGCCCGCGCGAGACCGTGACAGGCCGGTTTGCGCTGAATGAAGGTCGGTATATCGTGTTTTGCAACGAGCCAGGCCATTATCATGACGACATGCGTGCCAATCTCATTGTTGGCGCCGCCAACTAAGCCAGCGGGTGGGACACAAGTTGAAACATATGCGTCGGCGGCTCCAGATGAACGCACTGGGCAGCCGGTAGTTGCAGGACCAGCCGCCAGCGCTTCAAAACAGCAACGCGTTGCTGAAGAATAGCAACCACCGTCGGATGCGTGCGCGACAGACTCTTCCCGTGCGCCAGGTCGCTTTGCCGGCAATTAGCGGCCGTGGCGTATTCCATTGACGAGTAGAACAGCAGAAAGAACGAGCTACGGGAGACAGTTCATCTCTGTTCGTGAGCTGGCACGCAGGCATGAGTCGCATGCTATGCGCTATCGTGGCCGCGCTCTCTTAAGGCAGCGTTAACCGTTCACGCCCTATGCTTCGACGTATTCCGGGTCCAAAGTCATTTTTGCGTGACACGCCAGGCGCTTCGGGTCAACTGCAACGCAATGATGGCGTTCGGATAATCTGGCACAACATCGCCGGCATATCACGACAGCGGAAGATGGCAAGAAGATTTTCGACTATCCTGGGCGCACTGACAGGCGTTCTCGTGATCGGCGGATGCGCGTCATATCACCCGTTACCACTCCCTGAACAAGCACGGCTCGCCAGTCGCATCGACGACATCAGGCATACCTTGCCCGCGCCAGCACCCGGAACCGACTCGCCCACGATCGATATCCGGAAACCCTTGAGCGTGGATCAGATCGGCCTTCTCGCGATACTCAACGCGCCGCAGCTTCTCGCCGAACGCGGTGAGTTCGACCTTGCGCAGGCCTGCCTGATACAGAGCTCGCTACTGCCCAATCCATCGGTAAACCTGAGCTATGCGGCCCTGCTCGGCGGCCCTGGCACCACGGGCGCATATGTCGCTTCGCTGAGCCAGGACATTGCTTCACTTGTGACATATCGGGCTCGCGTGTCAGCCGCTCGCGCGCATGTTTCCCAGGTTAATGCGGAGCTGCTCTGGAAGGAGTGGCAGGTCGCGCAGAAGGCCCGCCTCCTCTCCGTCGATCTCTTTTGGGGCGAACACTCGATCAGCAGCACCGAAGCCGAGCTCGCGTCAATCTCGGACGCCGCCTCGCAGGTCAGCACTGCGGTAGATGCGGGAAGCCTGAGCCTGTCCGCGCTCGCACCACTGCTGGCATCGAAGGCATCAGCCGAACATGCGCTCGCTTCGCTGCAACTGACACAACTCAAGAACTGGAAGGACCTCGATGCTCTGCTGGGCATGAAACCCAATGTCAGGTTTGCCATTGACGAGCCCCACATCCCGGCGATGCCCGCCAATATCGACGCGCTGATCTCCAGCGTTCCGGCCCGACGTCCCGACCTGATCGCGCTTCAGCTCGGCTATCGCTCTGCTGACGAAAACGTGCGCGCGGCCATCCTCGGACAGTTTCCAGCCTTCGTCCTTGGCGGCGCGTGGAACTCGGACACCTCGGACGTGCGCTCGGCCGGGCCCACCGCAACCTTCGATCTCCCGATCTTCAACCACAACCAGGGCCAGGTCGCCCGAACGCGGGCCACGCGGCGCCTGCTGCATGAACAGTATCAGGGCCGGCTCCACGACAGCGCGTCCAGCACCCTCGCCCTTCAGGCGCGAAGCACGCGCATCAGCAACTATCTGGTGAAGGCCCGCCAGGATGCCGCTGCGGCCGATTCACAGGCGCAGGCGGCGAGGAAAGCCTACGAGCAGGACAATCTCGATCAACGCGCGCTGGCAGACTACGAAACGACAGCGATCCACCGGCGTCTTGACGTATTCGCTCTCGAGCGCGGACTCGACGAGGCCCGGATCGCTCTCGCACTGGAGCTGGGTTTGGGACTCCCCTCCACCCGGATGGCTCCGCCCGATTCCGTGAGGTAATCATGAAATATCGATGGATGCTTGGCGCGGCCACCCTGTTCTGGCTGGGTCACACCGCCCCTGCGCAGGCTGGCACCGGCGGGCCGAGCGTGCTCGTCACGTTGACTGCCCTGCAGCAGGGCAGCCTGCCGCGCACGATCAACGCATACGGCCTCATTCAGGCTTCCGCGGCGGCAAGCCGGACCATGATGGCTCCGACGTCCGCGACGGTTGGGGCTGTCTATGTCCGGGAGGGCGAGGAAGTGGCCGCCGGCGCGCCGCTGCTGCAACTTACACCGAGCCCGCAAACGACCGCAGCCTGGTCGCAGGCCCGCTCGGCGCTGAACGTCACGCAGCAGCTCGCCGCGAGAACGAAGCAGATGTCCAGGCAACATCTGGCGACTGCGCAGCAGCTCGCGGATGCGCAAAAGTCAGAGGCCGATGCACGGGCGAACCTTGCTGCGCTCGAAGCTCAGGGAGCCGGCGGTTCCAGTGTCGTGCGCGCACCATTTCGCGCAATCGTGCTGCATCTTGCTGCGTCACCAGGCACGCTCGCCTCGACAGGCACACCGCTGGTCGACCTCGCGAAACCCGAGGGCGTTGTGCTCAAGGTCGGCGTCGCGCCTGCTGACGCAGCGCTCATCGACCATGGCGACGCCGCGCGAGTCACTGCGGTCGGCGAGCACCGGACCTGGCCGGGAACCGTCCTGCAGCGCGGCTCGATGATCGATCCTGCCACCGACCTCGTTCCCGTCGAAATTTCCCTGCCAGCAGATCGCCTACTGCCCGGAGAGGCTGCCAATGCGACGATCACCGTCGGCGAAACGCAGGGTTACGTGGTCCCACACGCGGCGATTCTTGTCGACGACCACGGCAATCCGTACGTCGTGCAGGCCAATGGAATGAAAGCGCGCAAAGTCACGATACGCATTGCTGACGCGCAGGGCGACAAAGACGTCATTCAAGGTCGCGGACTGAATGCCACCGAGCCGCTCGTTCTGTCCGGTAACCACCAGCTCGATGACGGTATGCAGATGCGAGTCGCGGTGCAGGGCCAGAAGGGGGCGAAATGACGTTCCCGAGGTGGCTGCACCGCAATCGTCTTCCCGTTCTCGCCGTTGCTTTCATATTGACGCTGGCTGGCGTCTATGCCGCGGTCGGCCTGCCGGTCGGCCTGTTTCCCCTCACCAGCTTCCCGCGCATCCGCATCGAGGTCGACGCGGGAAGCATGCCCGCCAGACAGATGCTGATTGACGTCACGGAGCCGCTCGAGGCTGCGGCGCGCGCGGTTCCTGGCGCCGTGGGCGTATCGTCGATGACATCGCGTGGCTCGGCCGAGATTTTCGTGGATTTCCCGTGGGGCTCGGACATGAATCGCGCGCTCCTGAGCGTCGATTCCGCCTTCGCGCAGAAGCTGCCCGATCTTCCGAAAGGCACAGCCTACAGTGCCATTCAGATGAGCCCGAACGTGATCATGCCGTTCGTGTCGTACGCGCTGCTTTCCGATCAGGTCCCACTGGCCGACCTGCGGCAGATCGCGCGATATCAGATTCTGCCGATGCTGACGGGCATCCCTGGCATACGCCGCGTTGGCGTTCTGGGTGGCCAGACACCGGAAGTCGAGGTGTCTGTCACGCCGCAAACCCTTCAAACCTATGGGCTGACACTTGCCGACGTCGCCCACGCTCTCTCGGCCACCAACACCGTGTCGGCTGTTGGTCGGCTCGAAGACAACGCCCTGCTTTATCTGGCGGTCAGCAACAACGCCTTCACCTCGCTCGACTCGGTGCGCAACGCAACCGTGCGCACCGGCAAAGGTGGCGTCGTACCGCTGTGGCAGATCGCGCAGGTCAAGATGGGTTCCGTGCCGCGGTGGCTGCTCGTGAATGACAACGGCCACCCGGCCGTGACCTTCGACGTGTACCAGCAGGATCGCGCCGACTCCCTCAGCCTCGCGAAGCTCGTGAGCCAACATCTCGACACGTTCATGAAAACGCAGTCGAAGGCGATCCATCTGTACAAATGGTACGACCAGACACAACTGGTACGCTCCTCGATCGCCGCACTGGAGGAAGCCATCGCGATCGGGCTCGTGTTCGCAGCAGGCGTACTGTTCGCATTCCTGCGCAACTGGCGTGTCACCGCGGTCGCGATGATCGTTGTGCCGATGTCGGTACTCTGCAGCGTGCTGCTCCTGTGGCTGTTCGGCATGACCCTGAACATCATGACGCTCGGCGGCATCGCTGCGGCGATTGGCCTCCTGATCGACGACGTGATCGTGATGATCGAGCACATCGCACGTCGCGCCGGCCATCCGGATCAGGAAGACCCGCACGCTGGCGTTCTGCATGCCGCGCGGGAATTCCTGTCACCCCTCTTCGGTTCGACGCTCGCGACCACCATCATCTTTATCCCGCTGGCGTTTTTGTCGGGAGTCACTGGCGCGTTCTTCAAATTCCTGTCGGTGACGATGGCGTCATCGCTGATCATTTCCTTTCTGCTCACCGCCTTTGCGGCCCCGCTGCTTGCCCGGGCGATGGTCGATTTTACCGCGTGGACAGATCCCGGACATGACAAGGACACCTGGCTGCGGCGCACGCATGCGCGCCTGCTCGACGCGCTGTTTCGGGCACCATGGCTGATCCTGCCGGGACTGCTCGTCCTCGGCGGTGCAGGCTATCTCGCGTACCACCACGTGGGCACAGGTTTCTTGCCACGCATGGACGAAGGCGGCTTCGTGCTCGACTACTATTCCTCGCCTGGAACTTCTCTCGCCGAAACCAACCGTGAGTTGCAGCAGGTCGAGGCGATCCTCAAAAGCAATCCCTACGTCAATACCTATTCACGCCGCACCGGCGCCGGACTCGGGGGCGACCTGACCGAAACCTATCAGGGGGACTTCTTCGTTCGTCTCGTGGATCCGTCCGGTCGACCCAATATCTGGAAGGTGATGGACGACATATCAGGGAAGGTTACGCAACTCGTTCCCGGGATCAATTTCGACACGCACCAGTTGATGAGCGACATGATCGGGGACATGGTGGGCCGCCGGCAGCCTGTCGTGATCCAGTTGAGCGCGAAGGACCCTACTGTCCTCGGCAAGGTGGCGGGGAAGGTGGCCGATGCGATCAGCAGGGTGCCGGGCGTCGAGCCCGCGTCGGTCGACGATGGGGTGGTGCCCGCCGGCGACGCACTCGAGATCCATGTCGACCCGGCTGCGGCCGCGCTCAAGGGAATGACGCCGGACGAGATCAGGGATCAGGTCTACCACTATCTACACGGCGCGGTCGTCACCCGCTATCTCGGCACGGTCCAGGACGTGGGCGTCCGGCTCTGGCTGAGCGCACCACAGATGCCGATCTATCGCGACACGCTCGGCGATCTGCCGATTCGCGCGCCGACCGGCCAGATTTTCTCGCTGGGCACGGTAGCGTCGACGCATTTCATCTCGGGACAGCCGCAATTGACGCGCGACAACCTTCGGCAAATCGTCGCAGTAACGGCCCAGATCAGCGGATCGCACGATCTCGGTTCGACCATCGCGGCGGTCCGCAGCGCGCTGGACCGGCCTGGCCTGATCCCGGCAGGCGTGACCTATACGTTTGGCGGCGCATACAGGCAGCAGCAGATGGCGGTGCAGGGAATGATCAAGGTATTCGCGGCGGCGGTTGCCGCCGAGATCGTCCTGCTGCTGTTTCTCTATCGCAATCTGGTCATTCCGCTGATCATCATGGCCACCTCGCTCGTCTCAACCGGAGCCGTGTTCATCGGACTCTGGGCGACCGGGGTCGAACTCAACATTACAGCCATGATGGGTATGGTGATGATCATCGGTATCGCAACGGAAATGGCGATTTTCCTGGTGTCCGAGTATCAGATATTGCGGCAAACAATGGGCGTTCGGGAGGCGCTGCGTGAAGCGGCACTCAATCGCCTCCGACCCATCACGATGAGTACGCTCGCGATGATTCTCGCACTTGTGCCGCTGAGCGCTGCCATCAGCGGCTCTGGCGACCAGATGCTCCAGCCGCTTGCGATTGCGATCATCGCAGGAGCGAGCGTCCAGTTGCCGCTCGTACTGCTGGCGATGCCCGTATTTATCGGGTTGACGACCTCCGACCGTGACCGCAAACTGAAGCCTCGTTGACGGAGCGCCCGATGTTCGGCGGCATGTGGTAATGCGAAATGGTACGCGACGGACGGCGCCATATCGGATTTTTTCCACAAACCAGCAGATTTCGACGGTCGCCTCGTCTAACACATGATCGATTGCGCATCGGCGCACCCAAGGTTGCCCCGCGATGCTCAAGCCCGCGCGTTGCGCCGCCGGTAACGTTCATGCGCAGGGGCCGCCTCATGCCGGCCTGCACATCCAGCGAGCTTCGACCGACTCTGCCGGGAAGGATGAGCTCGCAGCGTGTGCCAGCGGCGCTCCCCTGTACTGGGCCTGGTCGCTCCACGCTATGTGATCGATTCAAATCGGTATGCAGATCTGAGAGCGCGTCACAAACTGTTCCACCGGACATTGCTGGCGAATTTGGAGGACGAACAAGGTAAGCGTTTATGCGCTGCAGAGCATAAGGCAGAGATTTTTTGGTTGGCGGTCGCGGCAACCAGCGCATCGCCCGCACTTCCCCACGCTCTCACATCATGCGCCACGCGCGCGCGAATCGGGGGACCGGCCCTGCCGAGCCGCTTACTCCCGATTCCCCATAGTTGTATGTGCGCTCCCAGTGGCAATGCCGTTCGGGGCAGCGACGCGAAAATCCAGCTCTCGTTCCAGAATCTCGATGTCAGCAGCAACACGCAGTTCGCCGCGGATTTCTCGCGGACGCTCACGGTCGACTCGGCCATTTCCGCGATCTTCAGGTTCAGCGACGGCGAAGGTGTCGAGTCGAAGTGCAACGCCCGGCGAAGAACACATCGACTACATCGTACGCTCGATCGCAGCGAGTATTTTGGCCGTCTGCTCGGCGGGCAGCGCCGAACGCTTGGCGAGTTCGATCACGACGAGACTCCAGATCGTCGTCACGACGACAGCGGTCCAAAATCCCATCGTTCCATTACCGCCGAGGTCCTTCCCGCTGAGCGCCGAGATGATCCACATGCCAACGAACCAAACCCCGAGCCACCAGATATGGCTCCAGCCAAAGTCGGCGGAAGACTGGTGCGCGATGAGGAAGTAGTAAATCAGATAAAGAGCAAAAATGACGAACACGATCCCAAACAGCCAAGTCACGGTGACAAAACCGCTCCACAGAATGATCAGGTCGCAACAGACGAAGGCGAGCGGGGCCAAAATTCCCGCCGCGCCAAGACGGAATGACCGGTGCAGGTCAGGGTGGTCGCGCCGCAAAATCAGCAGCACGATCGGCCCGAGACCATAGGTCAGCGCGGTGATGTCGCTGATGTAATCGACCATTTTTTGCCAAGCCGGAAAGGGCAACAGAAAGAGTACGCCGATCACCCACATCAGCCCTACCGACACCCACGGCACTTGAGCGCTGTTGAGTTTGGTCAGAAACTGCGGGCCAGCCTTCATTTCGCCGTTGGCGAACAGAATCCGTGAACCGCCCGTCACATAAATCAAGCCCGTACCGGCCGGAGAGATGGCCGCGTCAATATAGAGCAGCGTGGCTAGCCAGGTAAAACCGAGCATCGCGGCCAGACCAGCAAAGGGGCCCTTCACTCCCGGAAAATTGATGTTGCCCCAGCCATTGACGACATCCTGCGGCTTGACCGAGTACAAAAAGCCCAGTTGCAGCAGGATGTAGATACCCCCCGCAAGCAGCACGGAGCCAATTACCGCCAAGGGGATGTTGCGGCCCGGGTTGGCGCTTTCACCACCCAGGTCGATTGCGGTGCGGAATCCGAGGTAGCTGAAAACAATCCCCGCAGCTGGTAAGGCGATAAAGACGCCATTGGGATCGTAGCTGCTGGACGCGGCATGCCACACGCTCGAGTCATGCGCCTGCCACAAGGGACCCATCTGGTGCATACCTGCGAAAATCAAAATAATTGCAGTCAACAGCGGGACCGCGATCTTCCACCAGGTAATCGTATTGTTAATCGCCAGCAGCCAACGAATGGCCAGAAGATTAAACAGCGCGAAAACACCGACCAGCACCGCGCAGGCAAGAAATCCTAGTGACGTCAACACGCCGCTATTACCTGCCTGAAGGAAGTGCGGATAAAGGTTGTTGGCGTAGGTTACGATACTTTCCGCCTCAACCGACGGAACCGCGATATAGGACAAGAACAGCATCCAGCCCCAAATCCGCCCGAGCCCATCGCCGTGGCTGGCGTGGCTCATATGCACCAGAGCGCCCGCGCGCGGAAATAAGGCGGCGAGCTCGGCGAAACATAGGGCAATGAGCATGATGATGATCCCGCCAATGATCCAGCTCCACAGGCTGAGGGGGCCGGCGATCTTTGCGGCATGCAGGGCACCAAACAACCATCCGGAGCCGATCATGCTGGTGGTGCTGGCAAAGAGCAAGCTGATAATGCGTGCCTCCCTGCGCAAACCGTGTGTCACGTCTGGAACAGTCATGTGAAGTCTCCTTAGTTGGGCTCTGTCGCGATAAGAACATCGGGATGGAAAGACTCTCAATATGTAGGAAGGAATGCTTATATTTCCAATGAGTCGAATTTTTTGGCAGGTGTCTGAGTGGCAACGTCGCCTTTCATTCTCGCTTGAGCGAATTGACGGCGCCCTGTCCCGCGGTAAGAAACAGGATGACGTCCGGGTTCGCGGCCTGTGCCTTTATGAGATATGATGAATAATCAGTCGTCCCAAGCGGTGCGAGTGCCGCACCCACCTCGGTGCCGCCAAACTTCTTCAGACTGGCTTCGAATCCGCTTTGCAGGGTATGGCCGAAGGCATAATCCGGCGTGATGAAGAACCACTTCTTCCCATAGCGATCAAAGAGCACCTTTGATACTGAATCCGTCTCCATTCTCGTCGTATTGCACACCCGGAAGACGTTCCAGTGGCAATCCGTGCCCGTTACCGCGTCGGTGTGCCCACCAGTCACGATATGCAGCGTCTTCAGCTCGTTTGATACCTGGCCGATCGCGAGCGCCATTGCAGAATTCACGTTACCGAGCAGAAAGTCCACCTTGTCGCGCTCGATCAACTTGCGCGCTTTCTGTACGGCGGTTCCGGTATCGGCACTTGTCGAGTCCTCGACAATCAATTGAATCGGCCTGCCCAGAATACCGCCGTGGGCATTGATCTGTTCGATCGCGTATTCGCATCCAACCTGCTCATTCCTGCCGAGCTCCGCGTAGGTGCCAGTGAGCGGATCGTCCAGCCCAATCTTAACCGGGACCTCGCCGCGTGCCTTGATGATGAATGGAGCAGCGAACTGCGTGACCCCGGCGGCCAGAGCTGCTTTGAGCACGAGCCGGCGATTCCGTCGGCCCTCAGGGGTAAGTCTTCTCATCTGGGTCTCCCACATGAGGTTAACTTCGATCAACCGGTAATCCGAAGATCGATGGCATGCACGAAACCGCCCTCCGGATGTTGCCGGTGATCACCGCCCCCTGTCGGAACGAAACGTCTGGATCCGCTTTGTTTGATATGCCTGAACCGCTTTCGTGATAAGGCAGTTCAGGAGAGAGAGGATAAGCTGGAACGTTATGAGGAAACTCCAATATGTAGCCGTTCAATCCAACGCGATCTGGTGAGCTTGCGGAAATCACAGGCCAACCCGGGTATTACCGGGGGCGCACGGCACGGTGTCTGATCGTCTTCTCTCGACACCTGCCTACACCGCAAACAGCCGGTTTCGCATTCGCGCCGGCATCTGGCCACTCATACCCGGACCGTTACAGGCGAGTACGGGCGCGGCCCCTTTTCATTTTCACCGTCAAAATCAATTTTAGGTCATGCTGTGACATAATTCCACCTTGTCCCCGGAGATAGTCTGTGCGGGCCAGAAACCGCCAGAAGTTTGGCGCTCGGCAGAGCTGGAACGCGAGACGCGATTGTTACTCTCTGGCGACTTGCAGTGGCTCCCGGTGTTGGGCGACTACGCCCCCTAAGCCGCGTAGCGGCGGCACCGCCGCCAAACCAGGTGCCTTGTCAATCTGCTGTGCACCTGCGCACGCCGGTTCTGGTGCAAATAGGCTCGGCGAATCGGTTAAAGTCTTCAGCCCAACAATCTGGCGGCTAGTGATGAGCAAGCGCAAAGGCCTGGAGGCGTTGTTTGATGGGCGGCATTTTGATCGGGAGATCATCATTCTCTGCGTGCGCTGGTACCTTCGCTACAAGCTCAGCCTGCGCGATCTCGTCGAGATGATGTCGAGCGCGGCTTGTCGCTTGTGCACGCTACGATTATGCGTTGTGTGAAGCGCTTCACGCCGGAGTTCGTCAAGCACTGGAATCGTGTTGGCGCACCCACTGGGCGGTCATGGCGTGTTGACGAAACTACCTGAAGGCTCGTGGCAAATGGGTTTATCTGTACCGTGCGGTAGATCAAGCCGGCCAGACGGTAGACTTCATGCTCAGAGCGAAGTGCGATGTGGTCGCAGCCAAAGCCTTTTTCAGCAAGGCAATCAAACATCAGGGCCAGCCGCCGGAGACGATCACGCTCGATGGTTACGCCGCCTTGCACCGCGCCGTGCACGAGATGAAGGCCGATGGCCTGCTGTCTGAGGACACGAATATCCGGTCCTCGAAGTACGGGAACAATTTGATCGAGCAGGACCATCGAAACATCAAGTCCAGAACGAACGCGATGCTCGGCTTCAAAGGATTCAGGAATGACGTAACCACGATTTCAGGCATCGAATTGATGCATCGTATTCGCAAGGATCAGTTCAATTTCTCTTTGCTCGGGCTTAAAGATACCGCTGCGCTCGCTGTATGGTATGCCATCCTGCTCAATCGATAAGGTATCCAGATCGATAGGAAGAATCTCGGCCTGACGAGTCATTTGCACCATGGCCCCCGCCATGTCGCGCCCGGCGATCAGCAAGTTGGTGCAGTGACTGGCCGGGATCAGCAACTTCACCACGCAACATTCGAAGTCGATACAACGCTGGCGACGGCCGATTCGAGCCATCGCCAGCAGCTGGAACTGGCCACGCACGGATGTTATCCACTTACCGGGTTTTCAACACGTGCTATGCGGCGGCGGCGCCGTTCAAAGATGATATGCCTGGGGAAAAGCAGCCCGGTGCGGACCCGAATCACGCCTTCTTGACATAGGCGTTGCACCATCCTTTCGCGGCGACGAGTTTTCCCCCATAGATCGGACATGGCCCCTGTTGCGATCCAGCTTTCCCTTGATAAAGCTGACAGTTGGCACATGCTTCGCCGGGCTGGTACCTCGGAAATTTTACCCTGTCTACCCCCGCAGCGTCCGTCTTGTAGCCCAATGACAGGGCGGTGGGATCATTCTCGGACAGGACAGGTGCGGCCGCCCGCGATGTCTTCGGAACCATGGCGGAGGACGCTATCGAAACCGCGACCATGACGAACTGACGACGAGAGACTCGCATCGAAATATCTCCTTCGCGTAGTCAAACCACTCACACATTATACGCAGAGCAGATTAACAGCAGCTTATATTTGCGATCCCGTATTCTCTTTAGCCTTACAGCTCGCCTCACGCACAAGCGCGACAACTTGAAGCAACGGCCCGTTCGGAAAGCACGCGTTGCCTTCCGGCATCGGCCACGAAGTCTTTGGTGAACTGGAGATCAGCAAGCGGCACGACAAATTCCGAGGTGAATCGGCCACCTCGGTTCAGCCATTCGGTCCTTCTTGAATACCCAACGTCTATTCATGGGCTCCGGGGCGATGTACATGCGACGCCCGCATCGACCACCACGA
Source organism: Paraburkholderia sp. A3BS-1L (assembly GCF_051125215.1). Classification (NCBI taxonomy): domain Bacteria; kingdom Pseudomonadati; phylum Pseudomonadota; class Betaproteobacteria; order Burkholderiales; family Burkholderiaceae; genus Paraburkholderia; species Paraburkholderia sp. A3BS-1L. The sequence continues at coordinate 573,166 of NZ_CP120446.1, forward strand.
GGCCGGTCATATTGACGATTGTGCGCACGGTGGCCGAAGCCGTCAGCACATGCACGGGCCTGGCTGCGCCGAGCAGCATCGGGCCGATGGCGATGTTGTTGCCCGCCGCCGTCTTCAGCAGGTTGTAGGAGATGTTCGCCGCGTCGATATTCGGCATGACGAGCAGGTTCGCGTCGCCTTCGAGCGTCGACTCCGGCAGGATCTCGCGGCGCAGGTTCGCGTCGAGCGCGACGTCGCCGTGCATCTCGCCGTCCACCTGAAGGTCCGGTGCGCGCTCCTTGAGGATCTCCAGCAGATCGCGCATCTTCTGTGCCGAGGGCGCGAGGCTCGAACCGAAGTTCGAATGCGAGCACAGCGCGACCTTCGGCTCGATGCCGAAGCGGCGCACCTCCTCCGCCGCCATGATGGTGATTTCGGCAAGCTGCTCCGGCGTCGGGTCGACGTTCACGTGCGTGTCGACCACGAAAATCTGGCGGTTCGGCAACACCAGCGCGTTCATCGCCGCGTAGACGTTGCAGCCCTCTTTCTTGCCAATCACCTGGTCGATGAAGTGCAAATGGCGGTGCGTCGTGCTAACCGTGCCGCAGATCATGCCGTCGGCTTCGCCCCGCTCCACGAGCATCGCGCCGATCAGCGTGGTACGGCGGCGCATTTCGAGCTTCGCCATCTGCGCCGTGATGCCCCTGCGCGCCATGAGCTTCGCGTAGGTCTGCCAGAAGTCACGATAGCGCTCGTCGTGGTCGGTGTTGACGACCGTGTAGTCCTGACCCGCAGCCAGACGCAGGCCATAGCGCGCGATGCGCTGCTCGATCACGGCCGGGCGGCCGAGCAGGATGGGCTTCGCGAGCTTTTCGTCGACGACGATCTGCACCGCGCGCAGGATGCGTTCCTCTTCGCCCTCGGCGAACACGATGCGTTTCTTCTCCGGATCGGCGGCGCGCGCGATCTGGAAGATCGGCTTCATGGTCGTGCCGCTGTGGTAGACGAACTGCTGGAGGTGCTGCATGTAGGCGTCCATGTCCTCGATCGGACGGGTCGCCACGCCCGAATCCATCGCGGCCTTGGCGACGGCCGGCGCGATCTTCACGATCAGGCGCGGATCGAACGGCTTCGGAATCAGGTACTCAGGCCCGAATTGCAGATCCTGAATGCCGTAGGCCGTGGCCACGACGTCGCTCTGCTCCTGACGCGCCAGTTCCGCGATCGCATTCACGGCGGCGATTTCCATCTCGCGCGTGATGGTGGTCGCGCCCACGTCGAGCGCGCCGCGGAAGATGAACGGAAAGCACAGCACGTTGTTCACCTGGTTCGGGTAATCCGTGCGGCCGGTGGCCAGCACCGCATCCGGGCGCGCTTCGAGCGCGAGCTCCGGCAGGATTTCCGGCGTGGGATTGGCGAGCGCGAGAATGAGCGGCTTCGCGGCCATCTGCTTGACCATGTCCTGCTTGAGCACGCCGCCCGCAGACAGGCCGAGGAAAATGTCGGCGCCTTCGATCACTTCGGCGAGCGTGCGCGCGCTGGTTTCGCGTGCGAAGCGCTCCTTGTCCGGATCCATCAGCTCGGTGCGGCCCTTGTAGACCACGCCCGCGAGGTCGGTCACGTAGATGTTCTCGATCGGCAGGCCGAGGTCGACGAGCAGGTCGAGGCAAGCCAGCGCCGCCGCGCCCGCGCCCGAGGCGACGAGCTTCACCTGCTTGATGTCCTTGCCCACGACCTTCAGGCCGTTGGTGAACGCAGCCGCCACCACGATGGCCGTGCCGTGCTGATCGTCGTGGAAGACCGGAATCTTCATGCGCTTGCGCGCTTCACGTTCGACGATGAAGCACTCCGGCGCCTTGATGTCTTCCAGATTGATGCCGCCGAAGGTGGGTTCGAGCGCGGCGATCACGTCCACGAGCTTGTGCGGGTCGGTCTCGTTCAGCTCGATGTCGAACACGTCGATGCCGGCGAACTTCTTGAACAGCACCGCCTTGCCTTCCATGACCGGCTTCGAGGCGAGCGGCCCGATGTTGCCGAGGCCGAGCACGGCCGTGCCGTTCGACACGACGCCCACGAGGTTGCTGCGCGCCGTGAAGCGCGCGGCGTTCAGCGGATTCTCGACGATCGCCTCGCACGCAAACGCAACGCCCGGCGAATACGCGAGCGAGAGGTCGCGCTGGTTGATCATCTGCTTGGTCGGCGCGATCGCGATCTTCCCGGGCGTCGGAAATTCGTGATAGTCGAGGGCAGCTTCGCGAAGCTTGCCGTGGGCTGGGGTGAGCATGACGTCCCCTTCAGTAACCATATCGACAGACAATGATAGCCCGCGCCAAGGGCTGGGAAGGGCAACCTGGCTGCATCGCGCACTGACCTGTTTCCGTAAGCCTGCCGCAGTCAGCTGCAATGGATCAAGGAAGGCGCATGTGAATCCAATATTACGCGACGACTGCTTTTGCCGACCGAAAATTGAGCCAGGCAATCAACCTGTCCTGCCAGTCTTTCAAGCGGAGGGAACGATCCCGATGACGATGATTGGCAAGGCGCGGTGGATGTTCCACCGCCTGAACAAGTCGGCATGCGAGATAGCGCGTCTCACAAGCCTGCCGCGCATACGATCAGCAAATACCTGAGCATGGACGTTCATGAATAACCTCCCATTGCCTCCAGGATCAATTCACTGAATACAGACCCGACTGAGATCGACCGTACGCCGGTAGACACTCTTTTCCAGCCATGGCACAAACGTGTACTCGTCGTACGCGTTGCTTCCAATCAGGATCCAGTTATGCAATACGTTCCGCATGACGTCTCCCTCACATTTTGCGACCGCCGCCGTTTCCAGGCAATGAGGACTGCGTTTACCGGCCTTTCCGGCACACGCGACAGTGAATGTCGCGCTCCACGACTCGAAAGTAGGTTGGCAGAATTAAAACATGCTTAAGGTATATGCAGAAATTTCGTGCTGCAAAAAGCTTCCACGTTGGGTGGTAGACCACCTGGATCACCGTGTTCATTTTCAAGGCGTCTTGCCTTTTCCCCATGACCGCTTGAAGCCATCGGATATCGGGCACGCGCCCCAATTTCTCCATGCTCACATCGAGTTCGCCGAGACGCGCGTCTGACCAACCACGCCCCCGTATTCGATTTAAGGTCCATTTAACGATCCCCGCCTAGATTGACGTTATTGCATTTGAAGATCGCGCCCAGGCGTCTCACCCGGTGGGCTCAATGCATCTGGCGCGACCGCGACGGGAGTAGTGAGATGGCGTCCGGCAATCTGAAACGCCTGGCGATTCTGATGGTCGCGGCAATGTCGCAAGGCTGCATGGCGCAGCCGGGTCTAACGCTGCACCAATCCGTCGGGGTATCAGAGCGTGTCGCAGGGTCCCCGCATAATCAGACGCCAAAGATCGTGACAGATTTTTCCGCTCTCGCTCGCGACAACAGCGCAGGCGTGGTCAACATCAGCACAACGGGTGCAAAGCCGCAAGCCAGCATGAGACAGCTCTGGCCGCCGGGGGGAAACGCTGATAATCCACTTTCCCGCTTGTTCCAGCAGTTTTCATCCGAGTTCGGCGGCACTACGGGACCCTCGTCGCAAACGCTCGGCACTGGCTTCGTCATCAACCCTGGCGGATATATTCTCACTGATTCACAGGTTGTCAGCGGTGCCACCAGAATCCGGGTGACACTCAGGGACGGCCATGAATTCAGGGCAGAACTGGTCGGTAACGACCCGGCCAGCGGAATTGCGCTACTCAAGATTCCTGCGAAGGGCCTGACGACTGTCACAATCGGTTCGGCATCCGACGCGAAGGCGGGTCAGTGGGTGGCGTCCATTGGTTCCCCATACGGTCTGAACGACACGGTGACGGCCGGAATTATCAGTAACATGTCGAGAGCAGTCCCACAGGATTCGTACATACCGCTTATCCAGACGGATCTGACCGAAGGAAGTGGCGACGCGGGAAGCCCGGTTTTCAGTCTTGACGGCAAAGTAATTGGTATCGAGACACCGGTCAACGATGCGGTCAGCAATGCCGAAGGCCTCGCGTTCGCGATTCCAATCGACGAAGCCATGAAGGTCGAGCGGCAGTTGCAACAGTTCCGCAAGGCTCCACACGGACGGCTCGGCATCACCATCCAGGATGTCAGCGGTCCGCTCGCGCAATCGTTCGGCCTGGCCAAGCCAGAAGGTGCGCTTGTCAGTTCCGTCGAACCAGACGGGCCATCTGCAAAGTCAGGTCTTCGGCCAGGCGATGTGATCCTGAAGATGAACGGTGTCGCGATTACCGATTCAGCGCAATTGCCGGTGACCGTAGCTGACCTCAAGCCGGGCTCGCCAGTACGTCTGGCGTACTGGCGGGGAAACACCGTTCACGATGCGGTGGTCGTACTCGGCCGACTCAACGAAAACACTTTTGCGTCAACTACCCAGGCCACCGCTCCGGACGGATTGACAGTCCGCGAATTGACCCCCGACGAACGACGCGAGGTCGGTGCCAAGGGAGGTGTACGCGTCGAAAAGAGCGTCGGCCCTGCCGCATTCGCCGGGATCGAACCGGGCGACATCATTCTTATGGTCAACAACACGCGCGTCTCGAGCCCGGATCAGTTCCGGCAGAAAGTCAAAAAAAGTGGCAATGCGGTTGCCTTGCTGGTTTTGCGCAATGGTGAACGTATATTCGTGACCCTTGATATGGGCTAGTTAGTCGCTTGTTCCCTGGAGGTCCATATGAAACACGCTTCGATGATAAAGCCGCTTTTCACCGCTCTGGCACTCGTCGCCTGGACGCAATACGCGTTCGCCGCGACAGACCTCCTTCCCCCCATGCAGCATCAGGGCGATGTCACGTTTCTGAGCGGCGGCATCGGCCTGAGTGAATCAACCGCCATCAAGGACGCGATGCACCACTATCCACTCACGCTCGAGTTCGCCGGGAAGGGGCCTGGCGGGAGCGTGTACCTTGCCAACATTCAGGTTGAGATATCCGACATGCACGGCCACGCCGTACTGAAAACAATCGCAGCAGGCCCATTTCTGCTCGCGTCGCTACCGGATGGCCGGTATCGCGTAACAGCGCTCTATGGCGGCAAGAGCGAATCCCGTGACGTGCGAATTAGCCCGGCCGCACACGTCCATGAGCTCTTCTTGTGGTCAATGTAAAGGGTGTGGAATGGTGACGCCATGTGAATAGCGCCCCAGCCTGCAAACTGTGATGCCGCGGCACAAGCCTGTGCAGCGATCGCAGACATCCTGATCCCGCAAGGCAGCTCGTGAAGGTGTAGAACCGTAGCATCGATGCACGAAGCTTATGATGAAAGTTGATCTCGTGAAACCTTTCGACAGCCAGCGTCGGACATGGTTGATTGCAACGACGGTGGCCAGCGGCATCGCTGGTGCTGCGACCGTTGTCCCCTTCGTCGACTCCTTTGCACCGCCAGAAAGCGCCAAGGCGCGCGGTGCCCCGGTGCATGTCGACCTGACCGCGCTTGTGCCCGGCTCCATGATGACGGTCGCGTGGCGCGGAAAGCCGGTATTCGTCGTCAACCGCACCCCGAACATGCTTGCAGCCGTAGTCAGGGCCAACCCGATGGTCGCCGACCCCAACACCGAGCATCCATTCTCGATGCCACTACCGGCCTATTGCCGCAACGAATACCGGTCCCGCCCCGAACACCCGAACGTGCTCGTTGTAGTCGGCGTCTGCACACATCTCGGCTGTACCCCCATCCCACGATTCCAGCCCGGTGCGCAACCTAGCCTCCCGGACGACTGGCCCGGTGGCTTCCTCTGCCCATGCCACGGCTCGACGTACGACCTTGCTGGACGTGTCTTCAAGGACAAGCCAGCCCCGCAGAACCTGGACGTGCCGCGATTCATGTTTGCGTCGTCTACGAGCGTCGTCATCGGAAAGGACGAACACGGGGAAGCTTGAACGCGAGAGCGAGGCTCCTGTTCTTCCCCCCTCGCTGCAGCCCATACAGGCGGCGCGGTGGGTGTCGTCGCAGCTACCGAGCCTCCGCCGGGTGTTGGCGATCCACGCTGCGCACGATTTACATGATGCCGTGGCTTAAGACGAAGGGGCGTGACCGCCCTTCTTGCCGTAGCAAAAGGGGGTATGAACATGGCAAGCTACAGTCGAATTCTGCTGTGCTACAACGCAACCCGCGAAGGACGGATGGCGCTCCGCGAGGGCGCGGCGCTCGCCCGCGAACTGAATGCCGAAGCGCACCTGCTCGCAGTGGTCGACCTGTTGGGTTGGGCAGCAAGCTATGATGCGCCTGTCGCCAATATCAGCGCGATTGAGCACCAGGCGGCGCAAGAGATCCTTCAGGAGGGGGTAGTGGACCTCTTATCCCGAGGCGTGTTCGCCCGCGGCCATCTCGCGATCGGCGACCCGATGGAACAGATTCCGTCTTTTGCCGAACTCCTCAAGACCGACCTCATCGTCGTGGGGCATCACAAAGCGGGCCGACTCGCCCGCTGGTGGACCCGGGATACCGATCGACTGCTTCTCGACCGTGTTCGATGCAGCGTTCTCGTTGTGATCGACAGCGTGTAGCTGGCGCCGGACGTCAGTCTGTGCATACAGAACTTTAGGCCTTCAAAACCAGACATCGGCGCAAGCTCGCGTTTAACGCCAATTCCCGCATACGTGTTCGTAGGATGACATCGCATACCAGGTGGGACGATGTCATCAGAAGCGATGGCAGATGAATCGCACCTGTCACACACTACACGATGCTTCTCGCCTGTTTTCACCGCAGGTCACGATGTCGGCTGCAGACGCGGTCGATTTCGCGAACGCTAGCGCAAGGTTCGGTGCTCCAGCGTTGTAGTGGAGACGCTATGTCGCCCCTTTGTGAAACGGCCAACCTAAAGACTGCACCTCGGACTTGTGCGAGGCCGCGAGCCTGAGCAGGCGGCGCTCACCCGAGGGCGTCAGATGCACTTCCACTTGCCGATGGTCGTGTGTACTTGGCACGCGGGTGACAAGTCCCGCAGCCTCGCAACGCGAAATCAACGCGACCGTGCCGTGCGACGACGCCTGCAGACGATCGGCCAACTCGCTTACGATCGCCCAGTCGCGACCCGGGAACGCGCACGTATGCAGCATAAGTGTGTACTGCAGCGGCGTGACGCCTTCCGCGTGCGCGATTTCCTCCGAGATTCGAAGAAAACGGCGAAGCCGGTAACGAAACTCCGAAAGCTCCTCCAGATCGGTCTTCGTCACCTTCACCATCACTTCCTGGTTTCTCGGTGGCATAGGCCCCTCCTCGCTGGAAGACGGGCGACCTGGAAAGATCACCACGTGATATAAAATATAGGCGGACTCGCCGGGTAGTGCAAAAGTCTGTTCCGTGTGGGCGAAGGCGTGCGACACACAATCTTTCCCTGCAAGTCGCAAGCAAGCCATCATCCATCGAGAAGGATGAAAGGCGCCGATAGTCTGGTCCGCGACCAGCCAGATTTTAATTCCGCTCGTGGTAAATGATTGCAAAAATGGTTAGTTTTCCGAACTGCCTCCCTTACCCCAATCGGCCGAGCTTGCCCCCGCCAGTTTGCGCACGCGCTCGTCGTCGCCGGCGAAATCGCGGGCGCTCCCCGAAAATGCAACGCGCCCATCATCGAGCACGCAAGCCACATCGGCGATCTCCACAGCAGCGCGCACGTTCTGCTCGACGAGCAGTACTGACATTCCCTCCCTGCGCATGCCGGAAACGATGGCAAATACCTCCCTCACGATGAGTGGGGCCAGGCCCTGGGATGGTTCGTCAAGTAGCAGGATATGCGGATTGAGCAGTAATGCTCTCGCAATCGCGAGCATTTCCTGCTCGCCGCCCGACAATTGCCTGCCCCTGCTGCGACGGCGCTCGCGCAGGCGGGGAAAAAGCCCGTACACCCGATCAAGGGTCCAGGGACCAGTACGCCCATTGGGGACCAGCAGGTTCTCTTCCACGCTCAGGTTGGCAAATACCCGTCTCCCCTCGGGCACATAACCCACCCCAAGCGCCGCGATCATGTATGGCGGCCACGAGGTCGTATCGCGTCCTCCTATGGTCACCCTCCCTTCGCGTGGCCTGGTGAGTCCGACAAGGCTGCGCAGCGTTGTCGTTTTGCCGGCTCCATTACGCCCGAGCAGCGCGACAATTTCGCCATCGTTTACCGCGACCGATACGCCATGAAGAATATGGCTCTTGCCATACCATGTCTGAAGCCCTTCGGCAACGAGCACGCTCATTGTGCCACCCCAAGATAGGCGGTCTGGACCGCTTCGTCCGCGGCAATCTGTTCGGGTGTTCCCTCGGCCAGAGTCCGTCCCTCGGCAAGCACCATGATCCGTTGAGCCAGTTCGAAAATGACACGCATGTCGTGTTCTATCAAAACCATTGCCAGCGAGCGGTCGCGGTGCAGCCGCCGGATCAACTGCGTAACGTCGTAGGTCTCCTGATCGCCCATTCCGGCGGTAGGTTCGTCGAGTAGCAGTAGTTTGGGCCGGAGCGCGAGCGACATGATAATTTCTGCGGCGCGCTGGTCGCCAAGTGACAGTTCGCCGACAAGTCTGTCCGCTCGCTTTCCAAGACCACCAAGAGTGATCAGCTCGTCGACCTGTTCGCCAAGCGCCGCCCTGGCCCCTCTGGAAAGCCACGGCGAAAGACGCATGCCGGCCTGAAGTTCAACGGGAATACGAACGTTGTCGCGTACCGAGAGTTCAGGAAAAACCTCGGTGATCTGAAAGGTGCGCGCCATTCCCATGGCCACACGCCGGTGCGGGGCAAGCCCGGTCACGTCACGTGCGTCAAATATGATCCGGCCGGACGTCGGCGGAAAGAATCCGCTGATCAGATTGAAGACGGTGGTCTTGCCAGCGCCGTTCGGGCCGATCAGGGCGCGCAATTCACCTGCCTCCACAGTCAACGAAACGTCGTTCACTGCGCAAAGATTTCCAAAGCGATGCGACAGGTGATCCACAACGAGCAGGCTCATGACCGTTCCTTCGCATGCCGCAAGCCGAGTATTCCCCGCGGGAAGAAGAGTACGACGAGGATAAACAGCAACCCGATGAAGGACATCCAGTTCTCGGTCCGGCTGGAAATATAGTCCTGAACCAGCACGAAAACAGCTGCTCCGACTAGCGGTCCCCACAAGGAGCGCATACCACCAAGCACGGCCATGATGACGAACTCTCCTGACTGATCCCAGCGCAGACCGTGCGGATCAGCGAAATTGTTGAGCAAGCCATAGAGCGTGCCCGCAAGGCTTACGAAAAAGCACGAAATCACGAACGATATCCAGATATGCTGCTCAACAGGCAGGCCAAGGAATCGCGCACGTTTTTCGTTTTCCCGGATCGCAAGCAGGGTGCGGCCAAACGGCGAGCGCAGTAACAAGGCCATGATGCCCACAGATACGGCAAAGCAGGCGAGCACAAAGTAATAAAACGCAAGCCCGTTGCCGAGAATGTCGATGGTGTAATGGCCAAAGTGAAGCGGAATGCGATGCCACCCGGACAATCCGTCGTCGCCTCCCGTGACAGCATTCCACCGAAATGCGATGAAGTAAAAGACCTGGCCGAACGCGATCGTCGCCATCGCAAAATAGACGCCGCGAAGCCTGACAATCAATGCGCCGATCACCGCGGCCGCCACCGTGCCCACCGCAACGCCAACGAGCATGCCGAGCGGCGTGCTCGGAACGAGATAGCGAATTGTCATCCCGACACCGTACGCGCCGAGTCCAAAATACGCGGCGTGCCCGAACGAGAGTACGCCTGTGAATCCGAGCAGGAAGTTGAGTGCCATCGCGGCCAGCGCCATCACAAGTACCCGCGTGCCAAGCGCCGTATAGCCGCCCAGCCACCCAATCCAGTACGGCATGGTCGCCAGCGCCAGCCAGATCAGGATGTCGCGCCCGATTCTCATTGGGGTCGTCACTGAACCCTCCCTTCTTCGCCCAACAGTCCCCGCGGGCGCACGAGCAGCACAAGCCCCATCATCACGTAGATCACGGCCTCTGTCGCCGATGGGAAAAAGACCGACGTCAACCCGGATGCCACGCCGATCAGAATCCCTCCTAGCAAGGTACCAGGCAGGCTGCCAAGGCCACCGACAATGATGGCGACGAAACTTGGCATGATAAGCGAGTCGCCGATTGTGGGTTCCAGCCCGAGCATGCCGGCGGCGAGCACGCCAGCAAGGCCTGCGAGAAAAATGCCGAGGCCGAAATTCAGGCTGCGCAACCATCGCACATTGACTGCCAGCGTCGCGACGGTTTCAAGGTCGCTGACGCCAGCGCGGATACGCATTCCTGAACGCGTGCGCTTCAGGAACACGAACAGCGCGGCGACGACGCTTACCACGAGGGTGAGCATGAAAAGCCTGTACCCTGTGAGGAAGAACAGGGAGGCGTCCAACGGGTGATTCAGCGCGTCCGGAATTCCATAGGGCAATGTCTGCGGGCCCCAGATATAACGAATGCCGTCCTGCAACATGAAGGCAAGTCCGAAAGTGAGCAGCAGGCTATATAACGGATCCCGACCATAGATACGGCGAATGAGAACGTATTCAATGACGACCCCGAGTCCAGCGGTCAGCAAGGGTGCGACCACGAGTGCTCCCCAGAACCCCACGTACGGCATGATCGTATACGCCAGATACGCGCCAACCGCAAGGAACCCCCCATGGGCGAAATTGATCACTCCACTCAGGTTCAGGATCAACGACAGGCCGAGCGCCATGAGCGCATAGAACGCGCCAATGACGACGCCATTAAATACGTTGTACAGGATCAACTCAGACATACCGTCCCCTGAGATCGCATGCGCATTCGAGATCAATGCCTTGCCAGGCATCCTGCTGCCGGTCCGACACCGGACACCTCGATGGCCCGCTACTTCGTCAGGTCCAGCGGATATGGCAACCGGTCTCTTCAACCGGCAATGCAGCATCGACGCCCTTGACGATCTGGTCGACATGAAAAAGGTCGTCTGGCTTTGGCCCCTGTGACACCGCGTGACCGACATAAAGGTCGGGCATCAACTGATGGTCTCCCGCGCGGTAGAACGGCGTGTCTGGCATGAGTCCAACGTCGGGGGGCAGCTTGAGGCCTTCCAGCGCTTTTGCGAGCTTCACGGCATCCAGCGTCTTCTGCTGATTGGCGACGAGGGCGATGCTGTTGACTGCAACGTAGCCGAACCAGTGTCTCGCTGTGGGAACACGCCCTGCTTTCTTGCGAATACCGGACACGAACTCGGCGACCTGAGGCACGTTCGGTTGATCCCAATACCATTCGAATACCCACGTACCAATACGCGCATCCGGCGGCAACCCCTCCAGCACCTCGAGTTCCTGCTGTGCGCCTGCGATGTGGAAATGCTTTTCAAGCCCGAACTGAACTGCCTGCTTGAGCGAATTGACGGCATCCTGTCCCGCGGTAAGAAACAGGATGACGTCCGGGTTCGCGGCCTGTGCCTTTATGAGATATGATGAATAATCAGTCGTCCCAAGCGGTGCGAGTGCCGCACCCACCTCGGTGCCGCCAAACTTCTTCAGACTGGCTTCGAATCCGCTTTGCAGGGTATGGCCGAAGGCATAATCCGGCGTGATGAAGAACCACTTCTTCCCATAGCGATCAAAGAGCACCTTTGATACTGAATCCGTCTCCATTCTCGTCGTATTGCACACCCGGAAGACGTTCCAGTGGCAATCCGTGCCCGTTACCGCGTCGGTGTGCCCACCAGTCACGATATGCAGCGTCTTCAGCTCGTTTGATACCTGGCCGATCGCGAGCGCCATTGCAGAATTCACGTTACCGAGCAGAAAGTCCACCTTGTCGCGCTCGATCAACTTGCGCGCTTTCTGTACGGCGGTTCCGGTATCGGCACTTGTCGAGTCCTCGACAATCAATTGAATCGGCCTGCCCAGAATACCGCCGTGGGCATTGATCTGTTCGATCGCGTATTCGCATCCAACCTGCTCATTCCTGCCGAGCTCCGCGTAGGTGCCAGTGAGCGGATCGTCCAGCCCAATCTTAACCGGGACCTCGCCGCGTGCCTTGATGATGAATGGAGCAGCGAACTGCGTGACCCCGGCGGCCAGAGCTGCTTTGAGCACGAGCCGGCGATTCCGTCGGCCCTCAGGGGTAAGTCTTCTCATCTGGGTCTCCCACATGAGGTTAACTTCGATCAACCGGTAATCCGAAGATCAATGGCATGCACGAAACCGCCCTCCGGTTGTTGCCGGTGATCACCGCCCCCTGTCGGAACGAAACGTCTGGATTCGCTTTGTTTGATATGCCTGAACCGCTTTCGTGATAAGGCAGTTCAGGAGAGAGAGGATGAGCTGGAACGTTATGAGGAAACTCCAATATGTAGCCGTTCAATCCAACGCCACCTGGTGAGCCTGCGGAAATCACAGGCCAACCCGGGTATTACCGGGGGCGCACGGCACGGTGCCTGATCGTCTTCTCTCGACACCTGCCTACACCGCAAACAGCCAGTTTCGCATTCGCGCCGGCATCTGGCCACGCATACACGGACCATTACAGGCGAGTACGGGCGCGGCCCCTTTTCATTTTCACCGTCAAAATCCATTTTAGGTCATGCTGTGACATAATTCCACCTTGTCCCCGGAGATAGTCTGTGCGGGCCAGAAACCGCCAGAAGTTTGGCGCTCGGCAGAGCTGGAACGCGAGACGTGATTGTTATGACGGGCGACTTGCAGTGGCTCCCGGTGTTGGGCGACTACGCCCCCTAAGCCGCGTAGCGGTGGCACCGCCAAACCAGGTGCCTTGTCAATCTGCTGTGCACCTGCGCACGCCCACCTCCCTTGCCATTCCGGCGAACCGCTCGTTCTCCTGCGGTAGACAATCGAACGGCTCCGCGTGCGTCGCAGTTAGCGTTTGACGCTGCCGACGCGGCATTGCCGATTGCGAAGTGGTCACGATGGCGCCTGTGTGCGTCTGTACGCGCCTTATTCGGCTGTTGACCTTTTACGTCTGCCTCGTACCTCTCCGTGGACAGTCGATCCATCTACGCCAGCGCGTCGTTCTCTATCACGCGGGTCGAGCAAAAATGGCGGTCCATCCATCAACTCTTCTCGAACTCCGCGGGATGGCATGTTTCAGCGGCACTTCAGCAGCCTGTTAAGGCGCGAATCATGCCCGCGAGTCAGTTCGACGATCGGTAGAGGTGCAACGCCGGTATGGTTCGTGGCGCATCGGCTTCGATCATCTTGACAAGTCGCGCGCACAAGCCGGTTGCGGAAATTTTCAAGCTAGTTGTCGCCTCAACGATTAAATTTCAGGCGGCCTTCTTCTCCTGGCGACGGTTTGGGGCGACGCCCTGGTTGTCGCTTCGATCCGGGTTCAGGTGCACGGCATGTACCCGCTGCCAGTTGCGCGTGGGGCCTTTCCATCGCAGCGGGTTGCGTTGCCGTGCAGTCTCATAAAGCGCCGCTCGTCGATCCAGAATGTCCTGGTCGAGGTTGGCATGGCGCTGCGCCGGTGTCACGAACTGGATCGCGCTGTGACGATGCTCGTGGTTGTACCAGCGCACCAGCGCGCCCACCCAGGTGCGCGCGGCGAGCAGGGTGTCGAACGCCTTGAGCGGGTAAGCAGGCCGGTACTTCAGGGTCTTGAACAGAGATTCAGAATAAGGGTTGTCGTTGCTTACGCCCGGGCGGCTCAACGACGGCATGACACCCAGCGCCTGGAGGGTGGCGAGCATCGTCGCGCCTTTCATCGGGCCGCCGTTATCCGAATGCAGAATCACCTGGTTGGGCTGTATCGCTTCGCGCGCGCAGAGGTCCCTGAGGACTTCGCTGGCCAGTACGCTGCTTTCCTCCGCATAGACCTGCCAACCGACTATCTTTCGGCTGAACACGTCCAGAAACAGATACAGATAGAAATACTGCCCGCGAACCGTCGTTGGCAGATACGTGATGTCCCAGCTGTACAACTGGTTCGGCGCGTCGGCGCAAACCGAACGCGGTTTGCTGCGAGCGTGGGCCGGCCGTTCGCTGCGCCGGTGGGCGAGTTGCTTCTCGGCCTTCAGTACCCGGTAGAACGTCGATTCCGAGGCGATATAGCGTTGCTGGTCTGCCAGTCGCGGCACGATCTGGCTTGGCGGCAGATGACCAAACTCGGCCGAGTTCGCGACTGCCAGAAGCTCGGCGCGTTCCTCGGCAGAGAGCTTGTGGCGCGGCTCGTGGTGCCGTAACGAGCGCCCGTCCACCGCGTCAGGTTCGCCGCGCTGCCGGCGCTGAACTGTGCGCGCGCTGAGCCCCAGGATCTTGCACGCGTGCGCCTGCCGAGCCCCGGCCAGGGTCGCCTCGTTGACGAGGCCGATCAATGCCTTGCGCTCTTCAGGGGCCGTCATTCGGCCTCGGCCCCGAGGAGCGCACGGTACTTTTTTTGCAGCACCAGTAGCGCCGCAGCTTCAGCCAGCGCCTGCTCCTTGCGTTTGAGCTCACGCTGCAGCTGCACATTGGCCTGCTTCAGATCCCGCACTTCCTGGGCGCTCTCACGTCGGCTAGCGGCTGCGCCGCCGGCGCAAAAATCCTCTCGCCACTGCACGAGATGATGCGCGAACAGGCCGCGCTCCCGGCACCAGCCGTTCAAGGCTTCGTCCACCAGGCCGTGGCTCTCCTGCAAGGCCATCAGGCGTTCTTCCAGCGACCAGTCTTCCGGACGTCTTGCGTGTCCAGAACTCGAGCTCCGGTTCGCGGTGGCGCTGCCTCTCATCCATTTCCTTAACGTCAGTACGTTCACGTTCAATTCGTCGGCCACGGCTCCAACCGTCCGGTTCCCGCGCTGCAGGACCTTCAACAGCGCCTGCTCCTTGAACTCAACAGAATACATTTGTTTCGTCTTCAACTTGTACCTCTGACTCTTCTTGATAAGAAAGTTCAGAGGCGACAACTAGTATGACGCCGGGGGATTGTGTGGCCAGGCTCATGTGGCGTCGCGCCGCTGGATCCCCGTCGCGCATCTTGGGAAAGTGCATGAATGACGCAATCCTCGTTTTGAACTCCGGCTCATCAAGCATAAAGTTCTCTGTCTTTCCGGGCCATCTTCGGCCGGAACGGACAGGCATCCTCTGCAACGGCGAATTCGAGGGAATCGGAGACCGTTTGCACTTCACGGCGAAGAAGCGCATTGATGCAGTCCTGATTGACGAATATGTCGACGGAATCACTCATGCAGACGCGCTGTCCGAGCTGCTCCGCTGGATCGAGTGCCATTTTCACGATCATCGACTGGTCGCGGCGGGACATCGGGTCGTCCATGGCGGATTGCGCTATGTTTCGCCGGTTCGCATCGACGCGCCGGTCATCGAAGAACTTCGCCGCCTAATTCCGCTGGCACCGTTCCATCAGCCCCATCACCTTGCTGCAATCCTGGCCTTGTTTTAGCTTTACCCCTTACTGCCGCAGTTTGCATGTTTCGACACGGCATTCCACCACACGCAGCCAGAGGTGGCAGCTGCCTTCGCGCTACCGAGGAGATTGAGCGCGGGAGAGATACGACGTTATGGATTTCACGGCCTCTCGTACGAATACATCGCGAGTGTCCTCCCTGACGTCGTCGGGCATGCCGTCGCTGATGGTCGTGTTGTAGTGACCCACCTCGGCAGCGGGGCAAGCATGTGTGCACTCCACGAGCGTAAAAGCGTGGCGACCACCATGGGCTTCTCCGTGCTTGATGGTTTGCCGATGAGCCGCCGGTGCGGCAATCTCGATCCGGGAGTGGTGCTACACCTGATCGAGGAGAAAGGCATGACCGCAGACGAGGTCAGCGATCTTCTCTATCACGATTCAGGCCTCCTTGGTGTTTCCAGCATAAGCGACGATATGCGGGTCCTGCTGGCCAGCGATCACCCGTCGGCCATTCAGGCCATCACGCTCTTTGTGTATCGCATCAAGCGCGAACTCGGGTCGATGGCGGCGGCCCTCGGTGGTATCGATGCGCTAGTGTTCACTGCCGGAATCGGGGAGCACGCCAGCGAAATTCGACGGCTCGTATGCGAGGGCATGGCGTGGCTTGGCCTGGATCTCGACCAAAGCGCCAACGCAGCAGGCGGCCCGCGCATCACAACATCGGGAAGCCGGGTCTCCGCCTGGGTGATTCCGACAGATGAAGATTTGATGGTCGCGCGCCACGTCTGGACGGCTACACGTTCTCGTGGCATGAGCGGTTAACGGGAGTGTGAAGGCGTGCCATGCAACTCTGCCGACGCCCCGTATCGCTCCACGAATCATGCAGACTGAATGGCACTTTGTGCCGCTCCTGGCCCAAGCCTGGGGGCGCACCCTGTAACATCGGACACAGCATCACACTATAAGGCTGCTGAACGCCCCTGCCGGGCCGCGCAGTGGCCCAGAGCCCGCGCCAGATGGGATATGTTCCACCGACCAGCAGCACGCAGCGCTTCCAGGGCCTGCGGCCAGGTCGTGGGTGTAGGCTCGATTCTGCTCGGACACCCGGTGGAAGTTGAACGTTTCACGTGTCTTGCCCATCGCGAAGCCAGCGTGCGCACGCCGTGTTCTGAGCTTCCCGGCCTCGCGTCGCGCGCGTACGTCGTAAAGCAGCATGGCGAGGAACCCGGTGTCGGCGAGTTGCCCGTCAACGGGCCTCGCGGTTGCGTTGCTCGAGCGAGTCCAGGATGCACGAGGGGCACAACTGCTTGAGGACGGGGTTGAGTTGGCAATACGGGACCGCGCGGCAAGGGTTTGATGAGAACACGTGCTACTCACGACACTGTTTGCTCACGTCACGGCAAATTGTGAGCGCTGACACGACGAGTTATACGCGGCCTGCACGAAGGAGAATGAGTTTTGCAGTCCCTCCCCAGATCCCATGACGCGCTGGATAAATGTCATATTGTGAAATAAAAACGAAAATTCCCGGAGAAACATATAATTCTTTGTCCGCTGCTGCCAAACTCCAAACTTTCCGCAAGATGCCTGAAGTAAGGTTACGCGTCAGTGCGATTTGATTTAGCAGAGGCTACCTGTCCATGAAACGAACCATCCTTTTTGTACTGTTCAGCGCGTGTACCGTAAGTGCCAGCGCACACATCTGCAGCCAGGGTGTGCCGGTGAGCATCGAAGGGGATGCGCCGGGTACAATCAGCTACGACATCTATAGCCATCTCTACCCGCTCGCACCTGCCCGGCTGGCAAGACTAGCCACTGCCCAGCAGGTGAGAATGATCCCCAACGGCACGAAGACGTGCACGATAACCGACGACGGCGTCGATGATCCGGACGCCGTTTTGATCAACGGTCCTCGCGGACAGATGAACTACTGGGTCTCAGGCGATCATGTCAAGCCGACAACCTGAACCCGATCCTGCAGCAGGGTTCGACCAGCGGGTTTTGCGCCCATCGCGGTTCGGTACGAATCGCCACGCGGTGCCGGCCTCACGCCGGCTGACGTCCTGGACAAGGATAGCCCACGAGACTGAGACGACTCAATGTCGCGTACACGCAATTACCTCAGCTTTTCCCGTCACGCGCTGAGTCGCGGTGGTTTTCAGCGCGGTCGCTCCAGTTTCGCCGGCTTCGTCTTTGCCAGTGCATTTCTCGCGCTCGCCGTGCGGGCCGCATGGGTGCAATGTGTCAACGATGACTTTTACCAGCGCCAGGGCGAAATCCGGCAGGTCAGCGACCGTGATACCCACGCTTCGCGCGGACGCATTCTCGATCGTGACGGGCGCCCTCTTGCCATGGACATCCCGACACGCACGGTCTGGCTCGACGCCATAGCCGCCGGTGCGCCGGCGTCCGCTTCGCAGATCGACGCGCTCGCCCACATCCTGGGCATCGCCCCGGTCACGATCGAGCATGCCTATGCCTCGCACCGTCAATTCGTCTATCTCAGGCGACAGATTTCGACCGCGATGGCAGAGCGCGCAATGCGTGTGGATGCGCCGGGTGTGTTCGCCCAGAAGGACTATCGCCGCTTCTATCCCGAATCCGAAGTCGCAGCGAACGTTGTCGGTTTCACGGGTATCGACGGGAAGGGCCAGGAGGGTATGGAACGCTCCGCGGATCACCTGCTGCATGGTGTGGACGGCTGGAAGCGAACGCTCCATAACGCCAGGGGACAAGCCATTGCGAACCTCGCACAGCAACCGGCTCGCAACGGCGCGGACGTTCGACTTTCGCTCGATCTGCCGGTCCAGTATGCGGCCTGCCAGGCGCTGCGCGACGCCGTCACACGCGTCAATGCGCGCTCCGGGTCTGCCATCGTACTCGACGCACACACGGGGGAAATCCTCGCCATGGCGAACTGGCCCAGCTTCAATCCGAACAGCCGGACGCGCAGAAGCGGTCTCGCCATGCGCAACCGTGCCGTAACGGACGTTTTCGAGCCGGGGTCCGTGATGAAGCCGGTCACGATCGCGCTGGCCCTTCAGGAGGGACGCATCACGCCGGACTCCGTCGTGACGACAGGCGGCGGCCGGCTTCGCCTCGACGGCGCGACCATCCACGACGACGACGATTTTGGCACGCTCACGGTCGCTGGTGTCATCCAGAAGTCGAGCAACGTCGGCACAACGAAGATCGCGCTGATGATGCCCGCTGCGGATATGTGGCGCAATTTTCACCAGGTCGGACTCGGAAAAGCACCACATGCAGGACTGCCAGGGGAGGCGGCAGGGAATTTACGCGCATGGGAACACTGGCGCCGGATCGAACAGGCGACAATGTCCTACGGGTATGGGCTTTCCGCATCGCTGCTGCAGCTCGCACAGGCTTATACGGCATTCGCCAATGACGGGGTCTTCGTGCCGGCGACGATCCACGACCTGCTGGCGCCACCTCGTGGGCACCGGGTTTATTCGGCGCGCACCGCAAGGCAGATCCGGGCCATGATGGAAAAGGTCGTCAGCGCCGGAGGAACAGCGCCACAAGCCGCGGTTCAAGGCTACACGGTTGCCGGAAAGACGGGCACGGCATACCGCTGGGTTCATGGCGGCTACGACCGGAGTCAGTACCGGGCCTCATTTGTCGGGATCATTCCGGCGCGCCGGCCTCGCGTCGTCATTGCCGTTTCAATCGATCGTCCGCGCAGGGGCTCGCATTTTGGCGGGGCGGTAGCAGGACCCGCGTTCGTGGACATCGCGACCCAGACGATGCAACTGCTCAACGTGTCTCCAGACAAGCCATTCACGCCGCCCGCGCCAGCGCCGACAACATGAACGCCGCTTTGACACACCTGGGGCACGCCGGGCGATCCCGACGATCAGGGAAAATGCCAGCGGAAATGTTCACCGCCCAATTTTGAACCGTCGACGTCGAATTGCCCCGCTCCGCGCGGTATGACCGGAAAATACGACGCACCACCCCTGCCCTGGCCGGCATGTCGTACCGCAAAAATACCAGGTGAATCCAGCACTGCAAACGAGCAGGACGCCCCGTCGCGTTCCAGGTGATCACATGACGAACCCGAAGCTCCTGTGCCACCAGCGACTGAAAGCTCATCGGCGTAGCTTGAACTCGAGACGCAAAGCAGGATCAGCACAGACGACGCGAACAACGCGATGCGTTTCATACCTCCGCGCCTGGCGGTTTCAGGCAAGCGCGCCTGAAACCGCGACTCCTTTACAATGAGATTTTGCACGACCACGTAACTGAGGCTATATTTTATGTCACATAGTGACATTTTCCCAGTTCAATGCCGTAAAACATGGGGCAGCCTATGCCACCGAAGCCCCGCAAGGTGACGGAAAAGGTCACGAGAGCCGACCTGGAGGAGCTCTCCGAATTCCGCTATCGGCTGCGCCGTTTCCTGCGCTTTTCCGAGGCAATTGTGCATGCGGAGGGCGTGACGCCCCTCCAGTACATGCTGATGCTGCACACCCGCGCGTTTCCCGACCGTGACTGGGCCACTGTGGGCGAACTCGCTGAGCGTCTGCAGGCTTCGTCGCATGGGACCGTCGCACTGGTAACGCGCTGCGAGGCGGCAGGACTGGTTACCCGGGTGCAGAGCGCTCATGATCGCCGGCAGGTCCAGGTGCATCTGACGCCTGCGGGCGAGCGTTGCCTGATGAGGCTCGCCGCGTCACATAAGTCGGAAGTCCAGTCTTTTGGCTGGGCGTTCAGGGGGGAGAGAACATAGCGCAGGCAAGGCGCCCGTAGTACCGGGCCGCCATATGTATCGTGATCGTTCTGCTCACTCTTCGCAATTCGCCGGGCAGCAGCGAGACATCGGACATGATGGCGCGCACGAACAGTACCAGTTGGCAGCACCCGCCAGGCAACTGCTGCACGGCAACCGGGAGCAGGTAGCCATGAACGATGGAGCCAATGACCAGGAGACTGACAAGAACGCTCGCCAGGCCGTGCCGGTGGCGGCGGGTCGCGTGGTGCCAACCACCCCGACCGACGACGACGCACCGCCGGTCGGCGTCTATCTGTTGTGCTTCTATGCCTTCCTCGTGGGCATCGTCACCGGACTCGGGGCCGTCGTGTTTCGCGGCCTGATTGGTGCCGTGCATAACGCATTCTTTCTCGGCCGCCTGTCGTTTTCCTATGATGCGAGCCGGTTCACGCCCGCTGCGCCATGGGGCGCCTGGGTGATCCTCGTTCCCGTTGCAGGCGCGCTCGTCGTCACCTGGCTCGTCAGCACCTTCGCGCCCGAGGCGAAGGGGCACGGCGTGCCGGAAGTCATGGACGCGATCTATTTCAAACGCGGCGTGATCCGGCCGGTCGTCGCCGTCGTCAAGTCGCTCGCGTCGGCGTTTGCGATCGGCACCGGGGCGGCCGTGGGCCGGGAAGGCCCGATCATCCAGATTGGTTCCGCGCTGGGCTCGACACTCGGCCAGGCGATGCCAATGGCTGCGGGCCAGCGCATCACCCTCGTCGCGGCCGGCGCGGGCGCAGGGATCGCCGCCACCTTCAACACCCCCATCGGCGGCGTACTTTTCGCGACCGAGCTGATGATGCCGGAGATCAGCATCAACACGTTTCTGCCCGTTGCCCTTGCGACCGGGACAGCCACGTTCGTCGGGCGACTCTTTTTCGGAGTGGAACCCGCATTCCTGGTGCCCGCGCAACTGGGCGCGTTGCCCAATCAGCCGGGTAGCGCCCTCACGATGATGCTGTACGTGTTGCTCGGGGTGGTCACCGGCGCTGCCGCGGCCGTGCTGATACGCGCGCTGCACTGGGCGGAGGACGGCTTCAATCGCATCCGTAATCGCTACTGGCGCCACGCGCTCGGCATGCTGCTCGTCGGTGCGTTGATGTACGCGCTGATGCATTACGCGGGGCACTATTACGTCGAAGGCGTGGGTTACGCGTCGATCCAGGCGACGCTCTACGGACAACTGCAGGGCGGCCTGTTTCTGCTTCTGCTTGCTGCCGCGAAGACGTTCGCGACTTCAGTCAGTCTCGGCTCCGGATCGTCGGGTGGGGTCTTCTCTCCGTCGCTATTCATCGGCGCGACACTGGGCGCCGCGCTGGCATTGGCATTCCAGTTCATGCTGCCGGGCGTGCCGGTCAGCGCTCCGGCGTTTGCCATGGTGGGCATGGGCGCCATGGTCGGCTCGGGAACCGGCGCCGCCATGACCGCCGTGGCGATGATCTTCGAGATGACACGCGACTACGACATCGTGCTGCCGATGATCATTGCCGTCGCGTTTAGCCTGGGCACCCGCCGCCTGCTTTCGCACGAGAGCATCTATACGCTGAAGCTTGCGCGCCGGGGGCACGTCATTCCCAATGCCTTGCATGCCAACATGTTTCTGGTGCAAAGCGCTGCACAGGTCATGGAGACCGATGTCCTCGTGCTCGACGAGGCCGTGCCGTTCCGGAATCTGCTTCGCTCGCCAGGCGACCCGGCCTTTCGTCATGTGGTTGTCACACGCGATGGCAAGATAAACGGCGTGCTTCGCATCAATACCGGCCTGCGACGCGCCGTGAGTCGCGACGACCTGACGGTGACGCTGGGCCGGCTCGCACAACACAACTACATCGTCGTCGACGAGTCCGATGCCGCATTCGACGTCATCAGCCAGTTGCGGCAGCACAGGGCGACGATGGCGGTCGTCGTCGCTGGAGGTCTATCGGGGCCGTTGCGAGTCAGCGGCGTCATTGCAAAGGAGCACATTGCGGATGCCGTCGCCAGCAGCATCCGCATTTTCCCGGCTCGTGCGAACAACGATGCGCGCGGGCCGCACGGCGATGCGCGTGCGTTGCAGCGCGAAGTAGCGTCGCGCGGCGCAGACGAGGAGGACCGTCATGAAACTAAAGACTGAATGGCGCGCGGTCCGCAGCCGCATCGAAGCGGCACTGCATTACGCGAAGCTGCACCATGCCCTGGAGTTCGCCCGACCCGGCGAGGACAACCGCGCATGGGTGATCGTCTACCGGACGGCGAACGGCTTTTGCTCCATGTACCACGGGCTACCCGTGGATTTCGAAGACATCCTGGACGTCCAGACATGGGCAGAGGACATGGATGTACGCCCCTACTTCATGGACATGTGAATGGCTGGGTGCGCCAGGGCGCCCAGCCAGAATGATACGAACTACTGACGGTAAACGAGGTCGGCGCGCCGGTTCTGGGCCCATGACGCCTCGTCGTGACCAAGCGCAACGGGCTTCTCCTTGCCAAGACTGACGGCTTCAAGCTGGGAGCCGGACACGCCGAGCGACTCGAGATCGTGCAACACGGCTTCGGAGCGGCGTTCGCCCAGCGCGAGGTTGTACTCGTCCGTGCCGCGCTCGTCGGTATTGCCCTGGATCAGCACATGCTGGGCCGGATGATTGCGCAGATAGTTGGCATGGGCGCGCAGCAACGGCAGATAGTCGCTCTTCACGTCATAGCTGTCGAAATCGAAATAGACGCTGCGCTTGGCGAGCGGACTGTTGGGATTGTTCAGTTCGTCGACTGAGGTCGCTGCCCCGGTGACGGGCTGCGTCGTGGCGGCGTTCATGTTCGCCGTGCCATTGGCTTGCGGTACCGTCGTTGCCGAATGGCATCCGGCAAGCAGCGCAGCCAGCAGGATTGCCGCGCAGGATCGATTCAGGCTCATCAGAGGCTCCCGTTCCGTGTGGACATGCATAGCGCCGCAATTTTCATTGCATGATGCAGTCTAGGCGGCAATATTGCCCAATGCCAACGTATTTTCTCGCGTTGGCGACGCGTTGCCATGAACGCTCATACGCGCCCGATCCATCGGGTATGTTGGCATACCGCGATCAATGAATTTAAGTTTCTCTTAAGAATAACGGCGTAAATTTCCCGTAAATGTCATGTCGTGATCATTTATCACGATACGCTTTCAGCGGCGCGTTGTGAATTGTCGTGACACCGTTGTGCCCAACTAAACGTCCAGTTGCCGTCGCCGCCCCGGCGGCGGCTCCCCTGACCCAGCCTCAAGCTGGGTTTTTTTTCGGTTGAACCACATGCGTGCCTCCTCCACATCATCGAGTCCCCCTTCACGCATGAGCGCGCCCGAAAAGCGCGCGACCGTGTCGCTCGCCGCGATCTTCGCGCTGCGCATGCTCGGCCTCTTCATGATCATGCCGGTGTTTTCGGTCTACGCGAAAACCATCCCCGGCGGCGACAACGTGCTGCTCGTCGGCATCGCGCTGGGGGCCTATGGCGTCACGCAGTCGCTCCTGTACATCTTTTATGGCTGGCTTTCGGACAAGATGGGCCGCAAGCCCGTGATCATCATCGGCCTCTTGATCTTCGCCATCGGCAGTTTCGTGGCGGCTTTCGCGCATGACATCTCGTGGATCATCGTCGGGCGGGTGATTCAGGGCATGGGGGCGATTTCCTCGGCGGTGCTCGCGTTCATCGCCGACCTCACTTCCGAGGAGCACCGCACCAAGGCCATGGCGATGGTGGGCGGCTCGATCGGCATGTCCTTCGCGGTGGCGATCGTGGGCGCGCCCATCGTGTTCCACTGGATCGGCATGAGCGGCCTGTTCGCCCTCGTGGGCGTGTTCTCGATTCTCGCCGTGGGCGTCGTGCTGTGGATCGTGCCCGATGCGCCCAAACCCGTGCATGTGCGCGCGCCGTTCGCCGAAGTCCTGCACAACGTGGAACTGCTGCGCCTGAACTTCGGCGTGCTCGTGCTGCATGCCACGCAGACCGCGCTTTTTCTCGTCGTGCCGCGCCTGCTCGTGGACGCGGGCCTGCCTGTGGCGTCACACTGGAAGATTTATCTGCCGGTGATGGGCGTCTCGTTCGTCCTGATGGTGCCCGCCATCATCGCCGCGGAAAAGCGGGGCAAGATGAAGGCTGTGCTGTGCTCGGCCATTGGGCTTATCCTGATCGGCCAGCTTCTGCTCGGCTCGCTTGCGCATACCATAGCAATCGTGGCGACCGTGCTGTTCGTGTACTTTCTCGGATTCAATATTCTCGAAGCCTCGCAGCCCTCGCTGGTGTCCAAGCTCGCACCGGGCAACCGCAAGGGCGCGGCCACGGGCGTCTATAACACCACCCAGTCGATCGGGCTCGCGCTCGGCGGCGTGGTGGGCGGCTGGCTGCTCAAGCACGGTAGCGCGAGCGCGGTGTTCTATACGTGCTCGGGGCTCGTGTTCTGCTGGCTCCTGATCGCGGCCAGCATGAAGGCGCCGCCGCTGCGCCGTGCCTGACTTTTTTGCGCCCTGGCGCGAACTGAAGGAAACGCCTGTACCATCCGTACAACGACAATCGACAAACAGGGGATACAGATCGTGCGAATCTTCGGGCTGATCGACAGGCGAATGTTACAGCGCGCCAACCGGCTGTGGCTCCATTACGGCGTGTTCTGGCTGGGCGCGATCGCAGTCGGCCTTGTCGCCGTGCTCTACGCAAAGCTGATCGACTTCGGCTACGCGCTGTTCCTGCATTACGCGGCTGAGCGGTTCTGGCTGCCCCTGCTCGTTGCGCCTGCAACGGGTGCAGTGACGGTCTGGCTCACGCGAAAATTCTTTCCCGGCTCCGAAGGCAGCGGCATCCCGCAAGTCATTGCGATGCTGCACGGACCAAACGAACTCGGTCCGCGACTGCTCACGCTGCGCATCCTCGTGGGCAAGATCTTCATCTCGTTCCTCGCCATTCTCGGCGGGTTCACGATTGGCCGCGAAGGGCCGACCATCCATGTCGGCGCCGCCCTGATGTTCAGTCTGAGGCGCTTCTATCCCCAGCGCTTCCTCACCATCCGGCCGGGCGTGCTCGAACGCAGGCTGGCACTCGCAGGCGCAGCCGCGGGCCTGTCCGCGGCATTCAATGCGCCGCTTGCCGGCGTGGTGTTCGCCATCGAAGAGCTCATGCGCAGCTTCGAGCAGCGCACGAGCGGCGTGCTGATCACGGCCATCATCTTCGCCGGCGTCGTTTCACTGGGTCTCCAGGGCAATTATGTGTATTTCGGCACGATCGATATCGGCTCCGGGTTGCCACAGTGGCTCAGCGTCGCCGTCGTGCTGACCGGCGTGCTTGCGGGTGTGCTGGGCGGCAGCTTCTGCTGGCTGCTGCTCAATACCCGGCGCTGGATGCCGCGCATGCTGCTCGAGATGCGCGCGCAACGGCCGGTGCTGTTCGGGGCGCTATGCGGCCTCGTCATCGCCGTCGTTGGCGTGCTGTCGCACCGTCACACGTTTGGCAGCGGCTACGCCGAGGCGCGCGGCATGCTGGAAGGCACTGCGCATGTCAGCGCGGCCTATCCGATCCTCAAACTCATCTCGATGGTGGGATCGTACCTGCCGGGCGCACCCGGTGGCTTGTTCGCGCCGTCGCTGGCCATCGGCTCTGGCATCGGCAATACCTTGCACATGGCGTTCTCGCAGATGCAGTTGTCGATGCTGATTGCGCTCGGCATGGTCGGCTATCTCGCGGCGGTGACGCAGAGTCCGATCACGGCATTCGTGATCGTCATCGAGATGATCAACGGCCATGCGCTCGTCATCTCGCTGATGGCCACCGCGCTCATCGCGAGCCGCGTCTCGCGCTTTTTTGCACCACCGCTGTACGAGGCATTGTCGGAGCGCTATCTGCGCGAGCCGTGAGTTCGATGCCAACGGCGCGCCTCTACCGATATCAACGGGATTGAAATGAAGCTTGCAGAAAGGCTGGAGCGTCGCTTGCTCGGCACGGCCCGCGCACTATGCCTCGTCGCCCTCGTAGCAGCCGTGATGGCGATCACCGCTGTCATTTTCGCACTCGCGGTTCCTGGCAAACACAGCGCAGCCGCGGATTCGTCAGTGAGCGTGGCCGATGTGCTCGCCTCGCTCCCGGGCTCCGAGGCGGCCAACGATGCCATCTCCGGCGATAGCGCGAACGGCAGCATGCCGGACGTAAGCGTCCAAGCCGCGGCGGGCCTCGTGATCCCGGCCCCGCTGCGTCAGGTCCTGAATGGGGATAACGCGAGCCAGCCGTTGCTCAACGCATGGCTGGGCAACGTCCCGTTGCCCGACCGGCAGCAGTTCCTGAACAAGCTTTCGGAGGTCGTCACGCGTGCCAGCCAGCATGCAGCAACGTGGGAATGGGACGATCGCGAACGGTATGTAGCGTCGGCGATGAATCAATACGCCCGCGTCAAAATCGAGCGCATCGCCGCGGCCGAGCGTGCACTCGAGGTCGCGCACGACAGGAGCGAGCAGTTCAGGGCTTCGCTGGGAACGCTGCTTGCCTTGACGGGATTCCTCACGCTGCTGCTTGTCCTGATATCGATCGAGCGCAATACGCGCCATCTGCGCGTCGAACGGAACAATTAGTTGCTGTGTGCCTTGCGTCAGCGGTACAAGGTTCCGCTGGTGCTCGCCTGAAACAGCGCCTTGATGGAATCAGGGTTGAGTTGCGATCGTGTCGACAGAACGTCGTTGAGCGCAACAGCCTGCGGCAGATCGCGGGCGAAGCTGTCAGGATAGTAACCGTAGCTCACCACCCCGGTCATGCGCAAATGACGCATCTGGTTCACGAGACGCCCCGTCGGTATACGCGCGCCGGTATGGGCGTCAGCCGCTTCGAGCAGGAAGACCGTCCGGTGAGCGCCGTTCGGCACGGACCGCACGTTTTCGCTCAGCGAATCGAGCCAGTGGTCCACCGAAGTGATGCCCTGGCGAGAAGGCATGGCGAGCAGCCCGACATAGTCATACGTGGCGAGGAACGCCTAATAGTTCTGCGCGTAGCGCCGTCCCGCAACTGGATCGAGCAGGGCATCAGGAAATATCGTACGTACGGTCAGCACCTCGTCGCTGTTCTGGCTGTCGAGCACGATTTTCCTGAGCTCCTTCGTGAAGTCGAGTAGATACCGGGTCTTCATGTCGCCCCAACGCTTCGCGAGGCCGGGGTTGGAGCGGATCTGTTCAATACTCTGCGGCAGGTCCCAGCGGGCAAGCGTCTGTCGCGCATGCGGCCCTGCGTCCTCGTAATCGGTGAGCATCGCGTCCTCGCCGAACAGCACGCCGTTGAATGCGGAATATGTGCCGAGGTCCTCGTACAGTTCGCGCACATACGCCCGCGCAGCGGGATCGAAAGGACTGAGCCGCCTGCCGCCGTGACGAACTCCATCCGCCTGTCGAGCTTCGCGGGGATCGCGAAGGCGAGCACCGGTAACCACGCGTAGACCTCCACGTGAGCCCGCGTGTTCAACTGCCATGCTGCGCGGGAGAACAGATCCGAGCGCATCGGCAGGTGCCGGTTCGGAAAGTACACCGCGCGTGCGAACCCGGAACGTCTGGGGTCCGAGTACGCCTGGAGGTATACGGAGCTCGGACGCAATGCGTACACTCGATCGATCAGTTCGCCAAGTTTTTTTCCTGCGCGGCAGGTGACGGGTCGTACACGTCGTCCAGTGCAACGACCGCAACCCGTTCCACCGGGTTGATTTCCCCGCGGTTCTGCGCGGGTTCGCGCATCGAGCGCTCCAGACCGCCAACGTCGATGTCGTACGTCGCCAGGATTCGGCGCAGCCGGTTGAGCGGCACATCGCGCGTGTTTGGGCCATCCTCGAGCGTGAACTGCGTGGGCATGCCAAGATCCGACGCTATAGTGCGCACGGCAAGATTCTGTGCCCCGTAAGGCCACACCATTGCCCGAACGGAAGCGCCCGTCTGCGCCTTGATTTGCGCCATGCATTTAGCCAGGTCCGACTGGACACGCGCATGGAATTCGGCGTCTGTCTCGTAGCGCCGCTGGTCTTTGAGGTACAGGTGCGATGTCGTCGCCGGCAACTCGTTGCCCTGCGGATTGGCGATGGCGCCGTGGTGCAGGTCGTGCGTATGGCACGCCAGTTCGACAAGCCCCGACCCTGCCACGTCGCAAACCTCGTCCCACGACATGAAGGTATCGCGCGGCACGACAAGGGTGTCCGAAAGACGAATGCCACTGTCGACAGGCGTATCGATCCATGACGTCACGATGCCCATGACTGCCGGATAGCGAAAGTCCTTCAACAGCGGCAAGACCTTGTCGTGATGGCTCTTGAAGCCGTCGTCGAAGCTCAGCAGCACCGGACGCGGCGGCAAGGGCTTGCCGCCCGTGCGTGAAGCCAGAATCGCGCCGATCGTGATGGGTTGATAGTGGTTATCTTCCAGCCACGAAAAGATCGACGTCAGCGTGCCGGTATCGACTGCATACGGATCGATGAGGCCATTCGTTCGGAACTCGGCGCGCAGATTGTCGCGCACGTCATGGAAGCAAAGGACCCGAAAGGTCACGCCGTCGGCCGGATCGGCCGGTGGAAGAATGTCGATCAGCCTTGCAGGAGCAAGCGAAGGAAAGAGCGTACAGCCGGCGATGGCCCCCAGACACCCGCAGATGAAACGTCGCCGAGCCTGCATCATCGGCCTCCTTGCAAAATCCAGCATCGAAACCGAACCGTCAACGTGGCGTGTCACTTCAGGATTCGCGCTTTCGTCACAGGTCACTGGCGTGTCAGAACCGCTCGATTTCGGTTCCATTCGTGGTTGCCGTCCATATACGCCACGTTGAACGTGGCGCAAACCTTATACCCGAATGAACACATGAATGCGAAGCCGGATTTGAAGTTACGCCGGTTTCGTGGTCGATTTTCCTGGGTTAGTTTGTCTCGCGGCGAAGGCCAAACAGACTGAACTACTACCTTCCGCCGACATCGACACATCGTGCGCTGACTTTGCAGAATTTTCTGGGCCTAATATTTAGGCAAGCTACGTTAATAGCTCGCATCGTGTGAAAACCGCCCGGAAAATCTGACGTGCCCCGTTGGGCGCGCACGCGTCGTCGAATATACGAACTGCATGGGCGGCGCTCCAGTCCGCTTACTGAAGAACCGCTCCAGCGTGTCGGCGCGCGGTCTGAGCGATTGAGAAACGGCCCTGTGACAAGCCTCCTGATGTGCGTGTGCGGCAAAAGCAAGCGTCACGAGTGCTGGACGAGCTAACGCCCTGGTTCGAAACAATGCTCATCACACTGTCGGCCAGGTCCAGGATGACGGCGGCGATCAACCATGCGCTCAATCGCCCCCGGCAGCTGGCAAACTTCGCCTGGGTTCGGATATGCACGCTACGCGGGCGGGATGTTCTGATTCACACGGAACAGGTTGTCGGGATCAAATTTCCGCTTGATCGCGGCAAGACTCGCATAATTATCGCGAAAGCATGCTTTCACACGATCCGCGCCCTCCTCCATCATGAAGTTCACGTACGCGCCGCCAGACGAGTACGGATGCAACGCCGTTTGATAGTCGCGCGCCCACGTGCTGATGCACTCCACATTCGCGGGATCGGGATCGACGCCGGCGAATACCGCTGCCCAGCGGGCATCCCGGTAACTGAACGCCGTCTCGTTGCGGTCCACGCGATGCGCCGCTGCGTCGATGGGGTAAAGATGCATGGTCGAATGCATCGTCGGCAACTGCGTAGCGTAATGCGCGTGCAGCGCAATGGCTTCGTCGGACAATTCGTTGAAAAAGTCCGCGCGCCAGTACCACTGCAAACCGGGGGGATAGAGGCCATCGAACGCGCGTTGCAGCATCGGGAACGGTAGTGCATGCACCCCATGCAGCGCCGGCCCGGTCGCCTGCACAGGCGCGAACACCGTTTCCGCCTGTCCGGGATCGCCGCTCCAGCACCAGACGACGGCGCACATTTTCTGCAGGTGCAGCGGCTCGGGAAACGGCGCCACAGGCGGCACGGTCATGAACGCGAAGAAGCCATTGAGTTCGTCCGGCGCATTGACGATGAATTCGCGGTACCATCGCATAACTTCGGTTGCCCGCTCGAGCGGCCACAACGTGGGACCGGCGATCACGGTGGATACGGGATGCAGTCCGAATTCGAACGAGGTCACGACGCCGAAGTTGCCACCTCCACCGCGCAATGCCCAGAACAGATCCCGGTGCGTATGCCCGTTCGCCGTGACAAAGCTTCCGTCGGCGAGCACCACGTCGGCTGCCAGCAGGTTGTCGATGGAAAGCCCGCAGCGCCGCGTCAGGTGGCCGATCCCGCCGCCGAGCGTCAGACCTCCGACGCCAGTCGTGCTGATGATGCCGGCTGGCACGGCGAGCCCGAACGCGTGCGTCGCATGGTCGACATCTCGCAGCCGGCAGCCGCCCTCTGCCCGCACGGTGCGCGCGGCAGGATCAACGTGAACGCCGCGCATAGCCGAAAGATCGATCACAAGTCCATCGTCACAGACTCCGAGACCGCCGCCGTTGTGCCCACCACCGCGCACTGCCAGCAGCAGTCCATGCTCGCGCGCAAAGTTCACGGAAGCGATGACGTCGGCAACATCAGCACATCGCGCGATCAGCCGTGGACGTTTCGAAATCATCGCGTTGTAGACCCGTCGCGCGTCGTCGTAGCCCGCGTCGCCCGGCTTGATGACCTCGCCCAGAAGGCTTGCGCACCACACCGCCAGATCGTCGTCGAACATGTCGATCTCCTTGCAATGTTCATGACGCTTACTGTAAGCGCGCCCGTGTACACCGGCCATCCGCAGGATTGATCAACTTGCGAAGTGACCGCCGCAAGGCCCGATAGTCGATTCTGACTACGGCGGGCCGGGCACCTACTTGACGCGTAGTGTCAGCCTCACTACAACGTATAAAGGTCGCGTTGTAAGTATCTTGTCACTCAGGAGAAAGCGATGGCGCTATTTCTGATTGAACGCCAGTTTGCCGACGAGCTCGAACTCAGCGCCGCAGACGCGGCGCTGCTCAAGGAAATTAACGACGCGAGCGGCGTCAACTGGCTGTTCTCCTTTCTCTCCGCGGACAGACGAAAGACGTACTGCCTCTATGAGGCACCCAGTGTCGAAGCCATTCGCGAAGCCGCAAGGCAAGCCGGCCTGCCGGCAGACGTGGTGGTGGAAGTGAGCGAGCTGCGGCCCGAAGCTTTCATCCAGGCGCCATAGGCGGGCCCGATGCAATGCCGGCTTTGCGGCCGCGACAACCGCGCTGACGCCCGCTTCTGTGACGCCTGCGGCACCCGTCTTGTGGACTGCACAGCACCGCAGGAGACGGTGCACGTGCCAGTTATCGGCCGCGAAGCCGAACTCAGCGCGCTTGCCGGTCTGATCGGGCAAATGGTGAACGGCCATGGGGCGTTCGCCATGCTGGCCGGCGAGCCCGGCATCGGCAAGTCGCACACTGCGCAGGCGCTGGCGCGCCAGGCCAGCGGTGTGCATGTGCTTTGGGGACGTTGCAACGAGCAGCCAGGCGCGCCGCCATACTGGCCGTGGCTGCAGATCATGCGCGCGTGGCTGGCAAGCCACGACGAGGAGATGCTGCGCTCCGTGCCGGTCACCATGGCTGCGCCCATTGCGGAAATTTTCCCCGAAATCCGGCAGCGCATCGTCGGCCTGGCGCCTCTGCTGCCGACAACCGATCCGCAGCAGCAGCGTTTCCGCCTGTTCGACGCATGGGCCGGCTTCTGGAAGTTCGCAGCGGCAACCGAACCGTTGCTGCTGATCTTTGACAACCTCCACTGGGCCGACGCGTCGTCGCTCTCCTTTCTCGAATTCCTTGCCCCTGAAGTTGCTGACAACCGCATCCTGCTGGTTGCCACCTATCGGGACGTCGAACTCGATCGCCAGCACCCGCTGTCGGCCACACTTGGCGATCTGGCCCGATACGCTCACTTCCACCGGTTTCACCTTGCCGGGTTCGACCGTCGCGAAACTGAGGCCATGGTCGCGCTTTCGGGCGGCAAGGGCATCACGCCGGTCCTTCTCGACGCGATCCACAGTCAGACTGAAGGCAACCCGCTGTTCATTGCGGAGACGATTCGTCTGCTGATTCAAGAAGGCACCCTGGAACACGGCATGCCAAGACGACTGGCCGAGCCGCGCCCTGCACCTTGTGTTCGTATCCCGGAAGGCGTGAAGCAGGTAATAGGGCGACGCCTGAACCGTCTGTCCCAGCCGACCAACCGCGTGCTCGAGCGCGCTGCCCTGATTGGACGGATATTCGAGCTTCGGCTGTTGCGACACCTGCTAGACGAAACGCTCGCCATTCATCTCAACGAGGCGATCGAGGAAGCGCTCAGGTCACACATCATCGAACCCGGCGAGCAGCCGGGCTGCTTCCAGTTCTCGCATGCGTTGATCCGGGAGACGTTGTATGACGAAATTGCGATGCTCACCCGATGCGGCCTGCATTTGCAAATCGCTCGCGCAATCGAGGAGCTGGACTCGGACGACGGTGGCCAGCACCTGTCGGTGCTCGCGCATCACTATGCGAATGCCCTGCCCGTGGCGGACGCTGCCCGCGCGGCCGATGTCGCCCGCCGCGCAGCGGAACGTGCGACGCGGCTGCTCGCCCATGAGGAGGCAGCCCGCTATTACCGGCTTGCGCTGCAGGCAGCGAGCATGATCGGAGCAGATGACCCGGCATCAAGGAGCAGACTTCTCAACGCGCTCGGCGAGTCGCTCACGCTACTGGGTGACTATCTCCAGGCACGCGAAACGTTCGGCCAGGCGATGTCGCTTGCACGTGGCGCAGGACAGCCCGAAGAGATGATGCGTGCGGCGATCGGCTTCGAAATGGCTACGTGGTCACCGGGTCTCCCCGGGCATAGCGCGGCACAATTGCTGCGTGAAGCGCTCGCCGCCCAGGATAGCGGTAACAGCGCTGGGAGGGCGAAGCTGCTCAGCGCGCTTGCGCGTGCGCTGATTTTCAGCGGCGATGATACCCAGGCCGCGATCGTGCGGGATCAGGCGCTAGCCATCGCGCGACGCGGTGGTGACAAGATTGCGCTCGCATCAACGCTGGCCTCAACGTTATCGATACGCTGGCAACCCGAGCGCAGCGGGGAAAGGCTGCGCGACATCAGGGAAGCACTCGATCTGGCCCAGGGCACGGGCAATCTCCCGCTCGCGCTCGATGTAAAGGCGTGGCAGCTATTCGAAATGATGGAACTCGGTGATCTATCGACGTGGCTCGTGCACCTCGACCAGTTTGAAAGGCAAGCCGACGAACTACGCCAGCCATTCATGCGCTACGTTGCTGCCACGTCACGCGCAACCTGTGCACTCCTGCAAGGCCGGTTCGACGACGCCGGGCACCTGATTGAACAGGCGCTGCAGATCGGTCGCCGCATGCCGGGGCTGGACGCGTCTGGCGTCTACGGCATACAGATGTTCACGCTGCGCTGCGAGCAGGGTCACCTGCGCGAACTGACTCCCCTCGTGCGGGCGTTTGTGCGCACAGTTCCCAAGTCAGGCCTGTGGCGCCCCGGTCTCGCTTTGCTCTACGCCGAAATCGGTTTGCTCGACGAGGCACGCTGCGAGTTCGAGGTACTCGCAGTTGATGCATTTGCTGCTATCCGCCACGACGCCTTGCGTGCAGCAAGCCTGGCGTATCTGGCCCAGGTGTGCGCCCGTCTCGACGACAAACCGCACGCCGGTGTCCTGTATTCCATGCTCCTCCCATACGCGGGCCGCAACCTCCTGATCGGGACGACGGTCGGATGCTTCGGCGCGGCGGCGTCCCTGCTTGGCATGCTCGCAACGACGCAGCGCAACTGGCAGGAAGCCCAGCGTCATTTCGAGTCTGCGTTGGCCATGAATATGCGACAGGGTGCCGAACCGGCACTCGCGCGCACACGCCTGCGCTACGCGTCGATGCGAATCGCCCGCAATGCGGGCGGTGACATCGACGCTGCTCGTGGGCTGCTGCAAGACGCCCATGCTGCCGCGGAGCGCATGGGCATGTATGAGCTGACCAGGGAGATCGACAGGGCTCGACGTACCATTGAACCGGTGCCCGCACGCGCCTGGCCGGCAGGTTTGAGCACACGTGAAGCTGAGGTACTGCGCCTCGTCTCAAGCGGACTCGGCAATCGCGAAATCGCCGCAAGGCTCTTCGTCAGTCCCAACACTATCGCCAACCACATCCGGGCCATACTGACCAAGACCCATTCTGCAAATCGAACGGAAGCGGCTGCATTCGCAGTCCGAAATGGATTGACGGATGGATAATGAGTATTCGAAACAGGAAACGGCAGGAATTTGCGAAAAACAAACTAATATTCCCTGCCGGACTTTCGCATTATGGCGTCATGAGTTCAGGCGATCCAGGCGGTCGAGCAGATCCCTGGCTTCTTTCTCGAGATGAATGGGCACCCGTGGTGTGGCGAGGATCTCCTGCACCCTTGAGCGCCAGTAATTCACACCCAATGCCTTGCCCACGTCAGGAGCACATCCGCCATGCGCTGAATGCTCGAGATGGCAGACAATGTCACGAAGGTGCGCGAGATCCGTTTCAGCAAAGTCATAGGTCAATGCAGTCTCCCCGTCGTCCGGTTCAGGAATAAATCATCTCCTGGGCGCATCGGTGCCTGAAGCACAAGGCATCGCCAGAAATGGCCTGCTCAACTGGACTTCGCAATCAAGCTCGCAACGATGCCTGATGTCCGACCCGATTCATCGATACCACTCTTGATGATCCAGATTACGCAGGAGACTGGCCCGGCGCC
Source organism: Paraburkholderia sp. A3BS-1L (assembly GCF_051125215.1). NCBI lineage: Bacteria > Pseudomonadati > Pseudomonadota > Betaproteobacteria > Burkholderiales > Burkholderiaceae > Paraburkholderia > Paraburkholderia sp. A3BS-1L. The sequence goes on from NZ_CP120446.1 coordinate 608,050, forward strand.
GTTCGCGACGATAATGAACAGCAACCGCAACCGCCGCGATAGCGAGCACGATCACGCCGACGGTGATAGCCATGCTGTATTGGTCCAACGCAGCCTCCCCAGGTATTTCCCAATCGCGGCCCGCATGCCGCAGGCAGACGTACTGGAGTCGATGCCCGTTCAATGAGTTGAATATTCACGGCCATGTCTATTGCCAGCATAATGCCCGCTATCTCACCCGTACCAGCGTCAATCCTGTTTCCACACCGTCTGCACGCTCGCATCATGTGAAATCGCCGCAGCAACGGGCGATGCATTAACGAGAGTCGTTCCGGTTTGTGCCCCACGAAGAGCCGCGAGCGACGAGTCTCATTGAGCGCGATCCGCACTGGCACCGCCCCGATTCAATTGAACGCAACCCCGGAGAAGAGCCAGATAGCGACGGGGAACCGTGCGCCTCTCATAGAATTCGACGACAGTTCCATGGCTCTTATGCTGCAGTCGTGCCCCGAATGGAATCCCCCTGAAGTACGAGCGCGCACTGATATGCACCACGCCTCGTGATGACGTCATGGTCAGGTGCCGTGTCGATTGTTTCCAGTAAGACGCGATACATTCCGCTACTATCGTCTCCTGCGCATCTGAGAGAGCGCTGAACGCGGGCGCCAGAGAAAAGACGCCTTCCTTGCGCGAGCATGCAACCAGCGCCAGACAAACGAATAACGGCACGATCATGTGGATGGCTTTCAAGCTCTCTCCCACCAGCGGGGCGCTGCCGCGCTGCATGTCGACGGATTCCCGATCCCGCGTGTTACCCGGCCGCAGTGCGGCCTGCCGGCTCTGACATACCTTTGCAGAGACCTCTGCGGTACACGATGCCCCAGCTCAAGCCGAAAATCCCGGCCAAAAGCGAACCAATAAGTACGCCAAGCTTGGCGACGGCGAGAACGTGAGGTTCGTGAAACGCCAGCATAGCAATGAACACCGACATGGTAAAGCCGACACCCGCGAGAATCGCAACGAGTCCAATGCCGGACCATGTCACACCCGTGGGCAGCCGACATAATTCCGACTTGACCAGCAGCCAGCTCACACAGAAGACGCCGAACGGCTTGCCCATCACCAGCCCGAGCGCAACGCCGGCAAACACGCGAAGGGACTCCGGTCGCACCAGATCCAGGCCTGTGAAACTCACGCCCGCGTTGGCAAGCGCGAAAAGCGGCATGATTCCGTAAGCGACCCACGGATGCAGCGCCCACTGTATCCGCACGACGGGCGGCAGCAACTCGCGTTGCGCCAGGCGCAGCGTCTGCATTGGGCTTGCAAGTCGGTCCAGGTCGCTGTTCGCGTCTGTGCCCCGATCCGTGACACTTCCTGCGGCACGGGCCAACTCGACCAGCGCGTGCTCCCGCCGTCGGCCCGGCACCACCGGCGTCAGAAGCCCGAGCACAACACCGGCTAGTGTGGGATGTACGCCACTCACATGAAAACCGAGCCAGACGAGCACACCGGGAACGATGTACGCAGGCGCCACGCCGATACCCAGGCGCTGCATGGCGAGGACCATCAGGATGCCTGCAGCCGCGACTACGAACCCGACATAGTCGAAACCGGACGAATAGCAGAACGCAATGACGAGTACAGCGATGATGTCGTCCACGATCGCGAGCGTCAGCAGGAAAATTCGCACGTTGCCAGGGATTGCGCGGCCAAGCAGCGCCAGCACGCCAACCGCAAAGGCGATATCGGTCGCGGTGGGGACCGCCCATCCAACGACCATCCCGGAAGAGCGGTTCACCACAAAATAGACCATTGCAGGCACAACAACGCCGCCTATCGCCGCGGCGAGGGGCAACATCGCCTGCCTGACGTCTCTTAGCGATCCCTCGTGAATTTCCCGGCGGATCTCCATTCCAACCACGAGGAAAAACACCGTCATCAGCGCATCGTTGATCCAGAAGTGCAGTGGATGGCTGAAAGTATGATGACCTGCGCTGAAAACGAGGGGCGTTTCCCAGAGCGCGTGGTACGCATGGGCGAATGGCGAGTTGGCCCAGACGAGCGCAGTGACAGCGGCCATGAGCAGGATAATGCCGCTCGCAGCCTCGATATGTAAAAAGTGCTCGAGCGCGGTGAATGCCTTGTGGGCAATTCGTTCGACAGGCGGAAGTTTCAGTGGCTTCAGGTCTCGTTGCATTGGCGTGCGAACTCCTGCGTGGCGGCCCGACCAGCGCAGATAGCCTGTCCCGCTGCGCCATGCAGCTAACACCCTTTACGGATTTTACATGAAGCTCTCCACTGCCCCACCGATCGCACAGTGGCCAGCCGCATTCCAGCCGCTGTCAGTGAGCGCAAACGGGTTGTTCGGCTTCCTTCTCGCCCGGCGGCTGCGCGATGTATATCGTCCGCGACGGAAATGCAAAGCCCAGCCCCAGTTCGCGCGTGAATTCCATCACGCCCAGGTTGATCTTCTGCTGGATGTCCATGTAGAGGTTGTACCCCGGATCAGTGACGTAATACACCACTTCAAACGTCAGGTCACTCGCCCCGAATCCCTTGAAGTGTGCGCGGTCAAAGCGGGCGGAGCCCGCTGCCTCGACCACCTGCTTCACCCGCTCCGGCACCTGGCGCAATTGCTCCGGCGTCGCTTCGTACGTAAGGCCGAAGGTAAATACGATGCGCCGTTCGGTCATGCGCTTGTAGTTGTTGATCACATTCTTCAGCAACCCGGTATTGCCGCAGATGATCTCCTGGCCACTGATACTGCGAATGCGTGTGGTTTTCAGGCCAATATATTCGACAGTGCCGGCCACATCACTGAAGGTAATGAAATCGCCAATCTCAAACGGCTTGTCCAGTCCGATGGCCAGCGACGCAAAGAGATCGCTGAGAATGCTTTGAACAGCCAGCGCCACGGCGACGCCACCCACACCCAGACTGGCGACAAACGCCGTGATGTTCACGCCCATATTGGCCAGCATCGCCAGCAGCAGCACCGACCACAACAAGGCGCGCAAAACCCATGACGTCATGGTCGTCAGTACGGGGTTATGTGCAAGCGTTCGCCGGACCCGGTGATGCGTCCACAGCCCCACGCCCCGGTTGAGCCACAGTGCGAGCTGCAAACCCACTACAAGGAACCAGAGTCTGTCGATCCTGCTGCTCCAGACTGGCGTGAGCGCGAGAAACTGTGTTCCCGCGAGCACGGCAGCAGCGAAGAGCAGGAACTGACGCGTACCGCGCAGCACTTCGACGAGCCCATCATCGACCCACGTTGAAGTACGTTTCGACCATGCATCGAGTCGTGCGATGGCCACCCTGAGCAACATGCCCAGCACCAGATAGCCGATGGCAGTCGCTGCCAGCGCGTAGCACCAGCGGGTTGCAGGAATACCGAGAAAGAAATTGAGGTCCAGCCAGCTTTTCATTGGTTTCCCCGTGAATCTTGTCAATGAACGTACTGCATATAGCTGCAATGCAAGCCCGATTGGTCGGCGATCGGAGGTAAAGGTTCCGCGCGATCAGAAGCAACGATCACCGGCACGATGCTGCCGACAAAGGAGTCCGCAGACTGTGCCCCAGCACAGGTGCAGCAATTTGGATACCCGTGTAATCATGACGAAGCGCCAGATGCGATCATGTCACGCTGTGATAAGATAAAGTCATAATACATAGACCACAATGCCATCGAGCGTCGATTTGAGAGACTGTGCAGGCAAACGAAGGTGGGCGGAACGCATGCTTTGCAACGCGTTGACTTAAGATCGCAACTTCCTGCGCCACGTCCTATTGGCCTTAGCTTTCGAACCCTCACCACATCGCAAACCGAGCGCGCCTGCAAGATCGACGAACGCCTTCGCATGATTCATTCCTTCGCTGCGTGGAACGTCCGGCGCGGCGGCATCAGCGCCTACGCGACACGTTCCACGTGCTTGTCGGCCCCGAGTCCAGGACGACGCGCCAGATGATACGGGCATGCATTGTCGCAGGAAGAGAGCGCGTGAATCCATAGCAGACCTGAACATCGTGCAAATTGCTCCGTTCACCGCTGACGCCTGGCCGGCTCGGGAACAGTCAATAATATACACATTTAAAAAAGCAGGAGACCACATGAGCCGGATAGTAGTGGTGTCAAATCGCGTTGCGGATCCAAACAAGCCAGCCGCGGGAGGCCTCGCGGTAGCAGTCAGGGAGTGCCTCCGGCGCACGGGGGGGCTCTGGTTCGGGTGGAGCGGACGCATCGTGGAAAGGACCAGGACCGACACCGGCCATGCGCACGCAAGTATCCAGGCGAGCGGCAAAATCCAGTTAGCTACGGTTGACCTAGATCGCCAGCAGTACGAAACGTATTACGGTGGATATTCAAACAATGTGCTCTGGCCAGTATTTCATTATCGCCTCGATCTGGCGCAATTCGACGAAGGTTTCGCCGCTGGCTATCGACAGGTTAATCAGCTGTTTGCGCAGCAGCTTTTCCGCCTTCTCAAGCCAGACGATGTCATCTGGGTCCATGACTACCATCTGATTCCCATTGCCGCGGAGCTTCGCGCGCTGGGCTGCGAAAACCGGATTGGATTCTTCCTGCATATCCCCGTTCCTCCCCCGTTGATTATTGCTGCCATCCCCGAGCACGAATGGCTGATGCGTTCCTTGTTCTGCTATGACCTCGTCGGCGTTCAGGCAAAGTCTGATCTGACTCATCTTGTGCGCTACATGGAAACGGAGGCGCGCGCCGAACGTCCTGGCGACGGAATTTTGCGCGCCTTCGGTCGCGAGTTGCGCGTCGGCGCGTTCCCGATCGGCATCGACGTCGACGAGTTCGCAGCACTTGCCGACGCTCGCGACAGCAAGGACATGTATGCAACCATGCGAGACGAGTATTCGCGCCGTGAGTTGATCGTAGGCGTCGACAGGCTCGACTATTCGAAAGGATTGCCCCAACGAGTACGAGCTTTTCGGGCGCTGCTCGATCGCTATCCAGAGAACCGCAGTCGGGCAACACTGATCCAGATCGCGGCACCAAGCCGCGAGGACGTCAACGCATATGACGAATTGCGCCAGGAAATGGACAGCCTTTGCGGCGCCATCAACGGCGATTATGGAGAACTGGACTGGATGCCGATACGGTATATACGTCGCAGCGTTGCGCGGCGCCGCTTGCCGGGACTGTATCGGGCGAGCCGGGTTGCAATGGTCACTCCGTTGCGCGATGGCATGAACCTTGTCGCCAAGGAGTTCCTCGCCGCCCAGGACCCGGGCGATCCTGGCGTACTCGTTCTTTCCCGATTCGCCGGCGCCGCTGAGCAACTGACGGAGGCATTGCATGTCAACCCTTACGACATCCAGGGTATCGCCCAGGCAATGCAGCGAGCGCTGACGATGCCTCTCGATGAGCGCGTAAGCCGCCATGCAGCGCTCATGGATTCGATACGACGCTACGATGTGCATTGGTGGCGGGCAACATTTCTCGATGAGCTGCAACGGACAGCCTGAGGTGCACACGCCTTGCAAGCAGGCGACGTCATTCGCGATGCACTTCGCGGCGCCTTAATGTGTCACCTCATATGGCACCGGCCATACGTTCAGTCCTCTCGCGGGGACCGAAAGGAAGACAGCGCAGTGGTAATCGTGCCGCGCACTACTCCGTGGGAACGAGGGCGTTCGTTGCACCGGTCGCGGACGTGCTTGTTGTACGTCAGGGAGAGTACAGGTCGATGTTCATAACCTTCTGCCCGTCGTCGCTCTCACTCGCATGGAACGCCCGTTCCGGCAAGTGGCGGATTGTCATCCCGTTCGACACCTGCTGCACGCGTCGTGTCCCTTCGCCGAACACGGTTGTGAGGTTAAGACCAGCGCTCGTCATAATGCTGTACAGTCGGGCGGCTGCCGACGCCGCTTGATATAAGGTCCGCTTCAGCAGTGGCAAACCGATGCCCGGAAGCATTTTTGCTGTAGTCTGCTACAGAAATCATTCAAGCCACGACCTTGCGCGGAAGAAAAGCACTCGAAATCGGGAGACCGCCGCATCATGCATCACCCACGTTTGTTCAGGCTCGACCTGCATCGCCTGATCCTTGGGCTTGCGCTCCTCACCGCACTTGCCACGTTAGCAAATGGTCTGATCGCGGCGAGGCGTGTACAGCGAGACGTCCTCATTGGCAATGCGCTCGAGTCGAATCGCGCATATGTGGAAAAAGTTGCTTCGAGCATCGATGGCTTTCTGCGCGACGCCCAGCGGCGACTAGCGTATAGCTCCGGCCTGCTCGACAAGCATTTCGATGACGCGATGCTCCGCCACGCAGAAGTACAAAGGCTGCAGGCGCAGGATATGGCGTTCAACTCCGTTGCGATCGTCGATGAATACGGACGCATTCTGGACGCAGTCCCCGACACACTTGAACTTGGCGGCCGAATGAATACTTCCCCGGGTGCGAGAGCGGCTCTAGGTGCGCGTCGACCGCTTGTCAGTCAAGCCTTCCATTCGACGGTCGGAAATCTCATGGTGCTCATCTCGTATCCGATTATTTCGCGACGCAACAAATATCGTGGATTCGTGGGCGGCGCCATTTATCTCCATGATGTGGGGGTCCTTCACACGCTTATAGCACGGCATTTTTATCGGAACGAGGCACGCGTGTATATCTTCGACGCTAACCGGGATCTGTTGTACGCACCCGATCAGGGACGGCTTGGTACCAGACTCGAAAGAAGCGAAGTTGTTGATGCCGTGCTGGCCGGAAAAAGCGGAGGCCGACTTATTTTGGGTGCCAAAGGTCTCGAAATGGTTACAGGGTTTGCGTCAATTTCTGCCGCAAACTGGGGCGTCGTCGTGGAATTACCAGTTGACGCGGCCGTTGCGCCACTCGACGAACTCCTTCTTAAAATGCTGCTGAGTTCGGCACCGCTCGGATTTCTTGGGGTTCTCGTGATCTGGTTATTTTCCTCGATGATCACACGCCCACTCGAGGAACTGGCCAGAAGCGCAAACGCTGCGCCCTCCCCCGGCATCCTGGAGCAAGTCAGAAAGATCGATGCCTGGTACTTTGAGGCGGAAAACATTCGACGTGCGTTACTCGCCGGTATTGCCGTGACACAGGAGACACTGAGCAGATTGAGTCAGGCGGCGCAGACTGATCCACTAACCGGGCTGTTCAATCGCCGGGCGCTCAATGACACCCTCAGGTTGCTGAAAGAGGGAAGACGATCTTTCTCAGTACTGGCAATCGACATCGATCATTTCAAGCGTATCAACGACGCACACGGGCACGATACCGGGGATCTCGCATTGATCAGTCTTGCCGGCCTTATTCGTGAGAGCTTGCGACATGACGACTTCGCCTGCCGCGTTGGTGGCGAAGAATTTCTGGTGATTTTGCCGGATACCTCGATCAAGGACGCGGTGGCCATCGCAAGGCGACTTCGTGAACGGGTGGAACAGGCAAGCGTGACACCATTCGAAAAACTCACGATCTCGGTAGGGGTGACCGTTTGGCCCTTTAACGACTCTACCCCTGCAGACGCATTGAGGCTCGCAGATCGCCTTATGTATCGCGCCAAGCGGCTCGGCCGGAACAGGGTCGAAGCCATTTCCGACTTCAAGCCGAGCGCGGATCAGGATTCCTGCGGGTGAGCGTGTGCCATGCTGCACCTCATCAGCATCGCATGACGTCGGTCGGTGAGCGCCGGCGAGGAGATGGGGGAGTAAATGCTCGCGAACTGATAGCTGATTCCCACGGCGGGCGGGCCACTGCGCGCAGAACGGTAACTGTCGTATGCAGAATAAAGCGGGAGCTTTGCCGCGCACCAAAGCACAGACTGTACACCCCGGCGTCATATTGCTGAACCCTCGCCCGCGAGTCTGCATATTCTGTCGGGCTTCGACTGTCTTTGGCGCCGAAGGAAAGTCCCCACGCGTTCTGGCATGCGGACGACATTGCCGACAGCATGCGCAAACTCGGCAACGACACGTCCGACGACAATCCGTTACTTGCGCTCGCGCGCTCTGGCCATGAAGCCGCCGAACATCATCATCAGCCGCAACTGCATGACCGCATGGACGTGTCGGACTGGATCACGCGCTGCCTGAAGGACACGATGGATGACTCGGTGGCGAAAATGCAGAGCAGGTTCGCGGTGCTCGCCTCCATAGGCAGCACGGCACCGTTTGTCGGCCTGTTCGGCACGGTATGGGGTATTTATCACGCACTGCTTACGATCAGTACGACGGGTCAGACCTCGATCGACGCCGTGGCTGGCGCCGTGGGCGAAGCACTCATCATGACCGCGTTCGGCCTCTTCGTCGCCATTCCGGCGGTGCTCGGCTACAACGCCCTCACGCGGGCCAACAAGGCGATCGTCACGAAACTCAATCGCATCGCGCACGATCTGCATGCATTCTTCGTGACCGGTGCGCGTATGGCTTCCACCCAAAGCACGCTGAGCGTCGCGGCACGCGCCCGCTGAGGCGGAGGCACGCCGTGGCAACGAGCCCATTTTCCCGCGAAGAAGACGATGGCCAGATGAACGAGATCAACATGACGCCGCTCGTCGACGTGATGCTGGTCTTGCTGATCGTCTTCATGGTGACGGTTCCCGTGATCCGTCACGCCGTGAAGATCGGTCTGCCGCACGCGAGCAGCCGGAAGGAGGACACCAGGCCCGCTCGGATCGACGTGTCGATCGAAGCGGACGGCACCGTGCTTTGGGACGGCGCCGCCGTGGACGACAAGGCGCCGGGAGCGAAGATTGTCGCCGCGGCGCAAACCTCAACCCAACCCGGACTGCACCTGAACGCCGACCGCAAGGTCGCCTATGAGAAGATCGCGCAGGTGATGTCGGCGGCGCAGCGTGGCGGTCTCACAAAGCTCGGCTTCGTGACCGTTCCTGCGCATAACTGATGGTCATGCGCCCAGGCGCAAACGTGTGCCCGTTTGCGGCATTTCGCCGCGATCGTGCCACCCTTGACCGCCTGAGGGCGGGGTATTCGCTACGGCTGCGCCGCGATCCGGGACGACTGCGCCTGACTGCGTTACCATGCGCCCATGCACTCGTCCGCCGCCGCACGCATACGCCTGACCACATGGCTTGCCTTGCTCGCCATGTGGCTGGTCGTCTGTCTGCCGGCAGCCAGCCAGGTTCTGGCGTCGCGTCAGGCGCAGTCGCCGGTAGCCAGGCTCTGTTCGGGCTCGACGGCATCCGCTGGGCAGCAGGGACAACCGTGCCACCACACGGCTACGCTCGCCAGGTGTGGCTACTGCGACTTTCTCGGCACGCATCCGGCACTCTCTTCGCTCACGGCGACAGAGCAGCCCCGGCCGCCATCTGGCCAGCGAGCGCTCGCCGCCCCGGCAATCGATGCTGTCCTGATCACGTTCACCTTCCAGGCCGGACATCCGCGGGACCCTCCGCGTCGCACCTGACCCATCTACGCCCTCCGCGAACAGAGCACACGTCCGCCTCTGTCGAGGCACCGCTGCCTGTGAGCCTGCGCCTTGCGTCCCCGGACAGCTCGCGTGTTTTCACGCGCGCGCTCATGCATTAGCGATTCGAACTTCATTTTTGCTGGCTGCACACCTCAGCGCGTGCATGGCCAACCCGAAACATCATGTTCAACTGGCTTCGCATTTCGCGCGGAACATCTCGCGCGCCATTCTTCATCCCGGCCCTGGTGGCCGGCGCACTCCTTGGCACGACGCTGCTCGCCGGCTGCGATCAAAAGCCCGTGCTCTCGTTCCAGAACCTGGACATCACCGGCAACCGGCAATTCGCCGATCACTTCTCGCTGCCGGATACGAACGGGCAGATCCGCACCCTTGCCGACTATCACGGCAGGATTGTCGTGCTGGTCTTCGGCTATACGCACTGCCCGGATGTATGCCCGACCACGCTTGCTGAGTTATCCCAGGCTTTGCAGCAACTCGGGCCGCAAGACGCCCAACGCGTGCAAGTGCTGTTCGTCTCGCTCGACCCGGCGCGCGACACGCCATCCGTGCTCGCGCAATACGCTGCCGCGTTCAATCCGTCGTTCCGCGCGCTGCGCCCGGCCAACGCGGCCCAACTCAAGCAGATGGCCACTGACTTCCATCTGGTCTATCAAAAGGTACCCGGCTCGACCCACGACAATTACACAATGAACCATACCGCCGCGAGTCTCGTATTCGACACGACCGGCAAGCTGCGGCTTTATGCACGCGACGGCCAGGTCACCACGCCCTGGGTTCACGATCTTCGCGAACTGCTGGACGCAGCCTGAAGCGCCCGCCCTTACCCTTGATTACCGTACCGAACCCGGTATCGCAAACCGTCTGACACCAATCGAACGACTGGACGCCAGACCATATTTTCGTCAACGCAAAACAGGAGATCCTCTCATGCGCCGCACTCTCTGCCGTATTGCCTTCGCGCTGCCTCTCGTCGCAGCCGCACTGCCCTCCTTCGCAGCTTCGTCCGGCTCGATGATGGTGTCCGACTGCTGGATTCGCTCGATGCCAGGCGACACGCCCTCGGGTGGCTACTTCAAGCTCATGAACATGAGCGACAAGCCCGTCGATCTCGTAGGCGTCGGCACAGACGCGTTCGGCATGTCCATGCTGCACCAGACACAAAGCAGTGGCAGCACCTCGAAGATGGTCATGGTGGACAAGGCGACCGTACCCGCCAATGGAACGCTCGCATTTGCGCCGGGCGGCTATCACGTGATGTTCGAAAAGGCGACGAAGCCGCTCACGGTCGGCTCGTCGATTCTGGCCACCTTCAAGTTCGGTGACGGCGAAAGGGTCGAGGCGCAGTGCGCAGTGAAAAACGCGGCGGGCCAATAAACGTCGTTCGCGCAGCCACGCAGCAGTGCGATGCCAGACTCATCGACCGCGGCAGTTCAGTGTGGGGCATCGGCCCGCACGAAGCGGGGGGTAGATCTCATCCCGCGATCGCGGGCTATTTCTGGCTCCCTGCAGTTTGAAGCGAATATTACGGAGTGTTAACGAGCTTCGTCATCCATCAGATTTCGCAGACGGTTTGGACGCCCTGGCAATATCAGTGGCAAACCCTCGAGGCGCCGGAATTCAACTGTTTCCTTCTGAAGCACAGGTGAGCCAGGCGCACCTACGAGGTAGGTTTCGATTGTCGCGAGAGTCGCAAGCCGCTCCGTCGTCATGGCACGCTCTGCGTGGAAAAGGATAGCGAGGTCTACGCGCCCGCTGTCCAGCCACGTCTCTACCTCACCTAACTGGCTCTCGCGAACGTTCAGACGAATGTCTGGATAAGCTGTGTTGATGCGCTCACATAGCGTCGTCATCAGCGGATGGACCGTCGACGGCAAGATACCAATTCGCACTTCGCCGAATGGCGAACCTGAAGAATTCCGAATCTCATTGAACAGCTGGTCTGTGTCCGCGATCCAGGCGCGAATTCTCGGAATAATTCGTTTTCCGAACCCGGTCAACTTCACACCGCGACCAGTCCGCTCGAACAGGCGGCCCCCGCATTCGCGCTCAAACTCGGCTATCTGCCTGCTGACGTTGGACTGGACAGTCTGCCGGAGCGCGGCAACCCGCCTGATGCTTCCGGCCTCCGCTACCTCAATAAATAGCTTGAAGGCTTCCCGTTCCATCGCTGTCTCCACCTATCTCCATTTTTTGATATAGAACAAAGGCATAGACGCTCTCGCCCCTAGGATGTCATTGAGACTGGGCAATGCATGAAAGCGCGTTGCGGGCATCGATCCTCGGCATGGAGAGCAGGCATGCAATCAGGCACATCAGGCGGGCCAGGCGTCCGCGGCAGCACGCGGCGGTCGTTGATCGGAGCGACCGTTGGCTTTTTTATCGGCTTTGGCGCCGTGTCGCTGTTCGGGCCAACAGCGCAAAGCTTCATCAAAGGCATGCAACTGAGTCCCGAACAGGTTGGCCTGCTCGTGGCGATGCCGATGCTCACTGGATCGCTGCTGCGCATTCCGTTCGGCGCATGGGTCGATCTGAACGGAGGGAAGACTCCGTTCCTCGTGTTGCTGCTTGCGTCGGTCGTCGGCATCGGCGGGCTCTACTGGATGTTGCTCTCCCTGTATCCGACGCATCTGACGCCCGAGCATTACCCTTGGCTGCTGCTGTTCGGTGCATTGGGAGGGTGTGGCATTGCCACATTTTCGGTCGGCATCGGGCAGGTCTCCTATTGGTTTCCCAAGGAACGCCAGGGCAAAGCGCTGTCGTTCTACGCAGGATTCGGCAATACCTCGCCCGGCCTCGTGGCGATCGTTCTGCCGCTCATCATCGCGGCAGGCGGACTTTGGGTCGGTTACTTCGTCTCGCTCATCATCGTGCTTGCTGGAATCGGCCTCTATGTCGCGCTCGGCTTCAATGCACCCTACTTCCAGTTGCGCCGCCGAGGCACGCCGCAAGCACAGGCAAGCGCGGCCGCAAAGACGTATGGACAGGAACTGTTCCCGGCGCCCAGCATTTCCCGCGCATTGATCGACTCCGCGGCAAGCTGGCGCACCTGGCCGCTCGTTGCGCTCTATTTCACCTCCTTCGGAGGATTTCTTGCGTTGACCGCCTGGCTGCCGACATTTTGGGGAACGTTCTATCGTGCGCCGCACTGGGTCGCGCTCGGCCTGACCGCTGGCTTCTCGCTCTTTTCGTCGTTGATTCGCGTGCCGGCCGGGGGCTGGTCGGATCGGTTCGGCGGCGAAAAGGTCGCGTTCGCCGCCTATGGACTTCTGCTCGCCGGTGCCGTCATGATGACGCTGTCGCAGAGCTTCGGCATGTCGGCGGCCGGCGAGGTACTGGTAGCGGCGGGGATGGGGATCGCGAACGCGGCCGTTTTCAAACTCGTGCCGCATTACGTCCCCGACGCCGTGGGGGGTACGGCCGGTTGGGTCGGCGGACTAGGTGCGCTGGGCGGCTTCGTAGTACCGCCGATTCTAGGCCACGTCGCACAGACGATGGGGGCGATCGGCTACGCACGGGGCTACGCAGTCTACGTGGTCCTCGCGATCGCCAGCCTGCTGCTGACCGGCCTCCTGTATGCCACGCCGGCTCGGCGCCAACCCGTCGAGCCGCCGCAAGGCTCGACGCGAACGACGGCGCGGCTGTGACTCCAGGAAGGTGCGGAGAAAGCACACCGTCGTCAGTTGGGGGAATGGTTAAGTGACCGCCGCGGCGACAATGTGGGTACCTTTGTCTTGGTGGCCGTAGACGGGGTAGCGGCAAGGCAAGCGTCTATGCGCTGCAGAGCATAACCGCTTACCCAGTTCGCCCCCCCGAACGCCTTCGAGTCTTGCGCGGACGTCGAAGCGCCCGTGGTGACGGCGACCAGCCGACAGCCGGACTCACAGCGGCTTTCCGTTCCTTTTGATTGTATTCGTGGCGCGGCGACGGAGGCTCAGCCTCGCGCCGCCGCGCGAACGTCCCCCGACTGATCTGCATCAACTGGCCTGGCACATCGGCCCGCCGCTCAATGCATGTGCATGCCGCCGTTGACGGCGAAGTTGGCTCCCGTGGTCAGCAGTGGGTCGATGTCGAGCGATCACGCCGGTCGTAGCTTCGACAGCAGGGCTGCTTTATTTCGATTCCAAAAGGCCGATCCGTCAGAGTGCTTGCCGTGTCCTCGACAAAACAGGCGCCCACGTGTGACTATACGAAGGCACTGGGAGGTTCAATGGCTGACCACGACACGTTGCATCCACTACGCCCGCTCCTGAAGAATTGGGTCTGGGAGCATGGTCGCATCGGTACTCGCTATCTGGACTGCATCGATGGCGAAATCAAGTTCGATGAAGGTAAGAAATCGCGCTTTGCGGCCGAAAAATATGTCTATGTACCGCTCGACGAGGACGCTGACGGGGATGCGCCTGCGGCTGGCCCTGTGATCCAGGAGGCGGGACTTGCCCGGTTCTTGCGTGCAGCGCAGTTAGGCAAGCCAGAAGAAGCCGGCTCTGTGGCCGAGGTCCAACGCGCCGTGCAGGACTGCGTGGAGCTTGGGCTGTTCAGCGCCTATCAGCTGGACGCACGTGAAGCATTGGCCCGCTATGAGCAGGAGCCAATGTTCGAGGATGAAATCCGCGCGGCGGTCGTCGCTGATATCCGGCGTATTTACGCGGGCATGCGCGAGCAACTGGCACTGTACGATTTCAGTGTGCTTTACGGCTTGCCCATGCCGCTGCTTATCAGCGATACACCCTTCATCGACTGGCGCGTACGCGCCAGTCCGGCGCTCCCGTTCGTATCACTTCCGCTTGGACCTTACTGCCTGCTGGTAGGCGCGGCGTCGGGCAGGAGCAGCCGCATTGGCCCGGTGGCCTGGAAGGCCGCTGCCGCACTGGGCCCATTGAAGGACCACAACCGGCAAATCGCGAAGCATTCACGCTTGTGGCTGGTGGCGACCACTGACGACCAACTTGTCGCTGTACAAAGCCGCTTCGTTTCAGCAAGGAGCCCCAAGCCAGAGGATGCGACGCGCTGACTGAAGTCGGCAGGGAACGCGCGGTCGGGAGCGGCCGAATCTCGTGCTGGTTGAGCTCCTGTGAAGCGGCAACGTTCCAGTGCGGCCATGAAGTGCCGCTCGCGTCGACTCCACAAACGTCGGGCTGCAGAACAAGAGCGGCCGTTGGCGTTAGTCCTATCGACCTATCTTCGGATAATTCTCAAACGTCTCTTTAATGAGATGGCGTAGCCAGACGTTTGCTGGATCTGCATGCAACCGGGAATGCCAGTGTTGACGCAGCGCGAAAGGGGGCAGTTCGACGGGCGGTGGCATCATCCGGACGGTTCCCAACTTCGAAAAGACTTGTCCTAGTTCCAGAGGGACGGTCGCGATGAGGTCCGGTTGGGCATCGATCAGATGCGGCACTGTCAAAAAATGCGGAGTGGTGAGAAAGATGTTTCGTTTTATGCCGTACGCGTCGAAAGCGCTATCGTACGCCGCGCTGGCTCGTCCGGTCAGCGAGACGACAATCTGCGGCATCGACTCGAATTGGGCACGCGTCAGTGTCTTGCCCACCTTCCTGTTTCGAACACTCACCAGGGTCACGAATGAATGCATGAATAGCTGTTGCTGATAAAGACCTTCTGGCGCGGCGTGAATCGAGCCAAGCGCCAGATCCGCTTCAGCGGAGGAGAGCATGCCTTCAATCTGTTCTAGCGGCACCTGTACCGAACGCACCGTGCAACGCGGCGCGAGCTCGCGGAGGCGGCGGATTAGGGGTGGTAGAAAGACCAGTTCTCCCATGTCCGTCATACAGAGCACGAAAGCACGCTGAGCCGTGAGAGGGTCGAAGCCAGCTTCGGCCACGATGTTTTCCCGAATCGTCGCGATGACTTCCGCGATCGTCGCGCCCAATTGGTCACCCTTCGGTGTGGGCATCATGCCGTCCGCTGTCTTGACGAATAACGGGTCTTCGAAGAATGTCCGGAGTCGATTAAGCGCGTGGCTCATCGCTCCTTGCGTCAGCCCAATATCTTGCGCAGCACGCGTCACGCTTCGTTCGCGGAGCAAGGCGTCGAACACCACCAGCAAGTTCAGATCGAGGTCTCTGATATGCATGCGATGCATTCCGACTATTAATGTCATTAACTTGACGCATCATCGCGCCAAATCTATCTTGCAGTCAAGAGACCGGTTAACCGGCGCAGACACAGAATTTATGGAGACAATCATGTTCATTCAGAACACGTGGTATGTGGCCGCCTGGTCACACGAGGTCGCGTCCGACGCGCTCTTCTCGCGCGTTATCGTGGGAAAGCCAGTGATGATGTATCGCAAGGATGACGGAGGCATCGTCGCCCTTGAAGACCGGTGTTGCCATCGCGGTGCACCGCTTTCCGTCGGCCGTCGTGAAGGCGATTGCGTTCGGTGCATGTATCACGGACTGAAGTTCGACAGCGCCGGCGCCTGCGTCGAAGCGCCCGCGCAGCAGCGCATTCCACCGCGAGCGAAAGTCAGGAGCTACCCCGTCGTGGAGCGGCATCGCTGGATCTGGATCTGGATGGGCGATCCCGCGCTTGCCGACCCGAACTCCATCCCTGATACACATTGGGTCGATGATCCTGCATGGCGCAGCCTGCCAGGGTATATCCACTACCACGTGAACTACCAACTCATCTGCGACAACCTTCTCGACTTCTCGCACTTGCCCTTCGTTCATCCGACCACGCTCGGCGGCTCTGAGGACTACGCGAAAGCGCAGCCTAAAGTCGAGCGTATTGAAAACGGCGTGCGGATTACGCGCTGGGTGCTGAACACCGATGCACCGCCGTTCGCGGCGGCTGTGAAAGGCTGGCCCGGAAAAGTAGATCGATGGAATATTTACGACTTCACGCTGCCCGCTATTCTACGCATGGACTCAGGCATGGCGCCCACAGGCACGGGGGCACGCGATGGTATTCGAGTCGATGCGGCTGAATTCCGCGGATGCCAAGCGCTGACGCCCGAAACCGAGACCTCCACCCATTACTTCTTCGCGCATCCCCACAACTTCGCAACCGACAAGCCCGAGGTCACACGCTCGGTCCACCAGTCCGTTGTCGACGCGTTCGACGAAGACCGGGACATCATCATGGCGCAGCAAAGGAATCTGCAACTGGATCCCAACTTTGAAATGACGCCCTTCGGTATTGATTCGGCACTTTCGCAGTTTCGCGCGGTCGTGAACGCCCGGCTTGAAGAAGAACGTGAGGCCGGCGCCAGAGCCGGAGCGGAGAACTGACATGATCGAGACGAAGGTGACGGCTCTTAGGATCGAGGCCGACGGAATAATCGGAATCGATTTACGTTCCATTGACGGCTCGCCGCTTCCGCCGTTCGAACCGGGAGCGCATGTTGATGTCCATTTGCCTGATGGCATGACGCGTCAATACTCGTTGTGCAACGAGGCTTGGGACCGCTCGCGGTATTGCCTCGGGGTCGGACGATCGACGACGTCACGAGGCGGTTCCACTTATATCCACGAACAGCTGAGGTTGGGCGACACGTTGTCGATCGGTGAGCCGCGAAAGCTGTTCGGATTGTCTCCTGTCGCGAAGCGCCATCGTTTCATAGCAGGCGGCATCGGCATCACGCCAATACTTTCAATGATCCGCTGGTGCGTGCGTCACCAACTGCCGTGGGAACTCTACTATTGCGTGCGTTCGCGCGCAAAGGCCGGGTGGCTCGATGAACTGCACTCATTCGGCGGAATTGTCCATTTGTTCGCCGACGACGAAAAAACAGGGCACCTCCTGACTGGCGTCAGCGAAATGATGCATGACTTGCAACCGGAAGAGCATGTTTACTGCTGCGGACCGGCAGGGCTAATGGACGCGGTCGCAGCGTATGGCGCGACAGTAAACCTTCCTCCGGAGCGGATTCATTTCGAGCGATTCGCTGCACCTGTCAAAGACGAAGGCGCGACGGACAAAGGGTCGTTCTCCGTCGTCCTCGTCAGACAGGGTCTTACATGCGTCGTCGAAGCTAACGAGTCAATTCTAGAATGCCTCGAGCGCCACGGCGTACACGCTACACATTCCTGCAGAGAAGGCCTCTGTCGGAGTTGCGAAGTGGCGTTGCTGTCAGGAGAGGCAGACCATCGCGATTACGTGCTCAGCGACGACGAGCAAAAGGAAAACCGGTCACTGATGATCTGCGTGTCCCGTGCTGTTTCGCGTGAGTTGGTGATCGATCTCTAGCATCGCGAACGGTGGTTAGCGGATTTGAATCGCCCAATGACTGGTCGCTGTCTGAATGCAGACCTCCGCCGTGCGTTCGCGAATGTCGCCTGAGGGTCGCTTTATGCCTTTTGCATGAGAAGCCGCGCCCGCGGCGATCGCCACCCTTGGTCGTCGGGCGCTAGCCGGCCATGAAGAGGCGTTCGCAGTCACCCCGCGAGCGCCTGCTTACCGGCCGAGTCCGGCCGTTTGCGGTTTTCCTGTCGACCTTGGCGCGACGACTTCGAATCGTCCGCATGCTCAAGCTCTTCGGGCGTGATCGGGAGCGCCGTACCGGTAACGTTGTTGCCGCAGTCCCTGCTATAGATGGCTATAGGGTGATTGGCTGCGAGGTTCCAACGGGATGGCGCTAATGGACGCAGCGGTCGCTGCCGCAGTGGCCGCGATGACGGTGATTGCGCTCCAACCAACGTTCGCTACGATTGTCCCCGCGATGGCCGTGCCGATGGCGCCAGCCGCGTAATAGAGCGTGAGGTACGCGGCGTTCAATGAGCCGGAGCGTGCCGGGTTGATGGTGACGATGCTTGCCTGGTTTGCCACCTGTGCAGCGAAGCATCCAGCATCGAAAATAGCCAGCGCCGTCGCCAACCAGGCTGGGTGGCCGAGCGCCGTAGTGAGTGAGATTGCCGAGAGTGCTGCCACTGCCAGTCCGATGAGTGTAACTGCACGGCTGCCGAAACGGTCCGCGAGGCGACCGGCTATGCGGGTGACGAAGAGTCCGAGGACGCCGGCAAGGCTGTAGAGCCCGATGGCAGCTGCGCTCAGACTGTACGGTGGAGCAGCCAGTCGGATAGCAAGGCCGACCCAGATCAGGTTGAAGGCGAAAAACCAGAGCATGCCAGCGCAGGTACGTCGGCGTAGTTGTGCCGATTCGCGCAGTAGCAATGGAATCGTACGCAATGTGGCGAGGTATCTGCCATGCCAGTGTGGTCGTTCTGCGGGCAGGAAAGACCGCGCGCACAGCGCTGCAAGAATCGCGAACCCGGCGAAGACGAGGAGCGCGCCACGCCATCCACACCAACGGGTCAGAAGTCCCCCAACAAACCGACTGAGCAGGATTCCCGCCGAGATGCCAGCGGATATGGCGCCCATACTGCGTGCTCGGTTGTCGCGTCCTGCGTGTTTGCCGACGACAGCGCTGCATTGAGCCGCAACTGTCGTGGTTGCGCCGACAAGGATGAAACAACCGATCAACACGGCCGGGCTTTGTGCTGCGGCTGCGAGAACCAGAGCAAGCGCGAGTGCCCCCATCTGTCCAGGGATAAGTGTCCGCGGGCTGACCCTATCGACCAGCGGAACCAGTAGGACCAGTCCCAGGAGGTAGCCAATCATCGTTGAAGACGCGACCGTGGTGATGAGCGTAACGGGAGCGCTGAAGTCGCGTGCGACATCGGACAGCGCTGGCTGTATGGCGTAGTCGTTCGCGATGGCTCCGCCGGCGGCAATGGCGAGTACCGCGACTGCGGTACTCGATACCCGCGCATTCCTGTCACCGGCGTTCACTTCTTCGTCCTGACCGCGACGGCTTCGACTTCGACCAGGATCGTGTCCTCTACGAAAGGCAGGGCGTGCACTAGCGAGAACGCCGGGCGGATTTCACCGTAGACCTCACCGTGAGCGCGGGCTGCGTCTTCCCAATGCTCGAAGTCCGAGACGACCAGGCGGCTCTGGACAACATCAGAAAGGGAAAAACCGCTGTCGGTGAGCACTTTCTCGATGGTTGCCAGCGCATCGCGGGTCTGTGAGTACACATCCGATCCTTTGCCTGCGGTCCCCGAGATATAAATCGTGTCGTTCAGGACTACTGCCCGTGAATATCCGACCTTGGGCTCCCACGGGGAACCCGTGCTGATGAGTTGACGCATGCTGAACCTTCCTCTCACAATGGTTGGACAGAATAACTACTTGGGTAGTAGTCGAAGACGATTGTATACTACTGAGGTAGTTAATCAAGTGCCATGGTCGTTATTCAGGTAGCCAACAGGAAAGGTCAACGCATGACCGCAGACTCCGAGCTGATCGCCTCCCTAACCCGTCTGGGTTTCACGCAATACGAAGCGCAGGCGTATACGGCGCTCGTCGGCCAGACTCCGATTACCGGTGCCGAGGTTGGTCGGAGGGCCGCCATGCCACCCTCGAAGGTCTACGAGACGCTGACCCGTCTTGAAGCCAGGGGGGCGGTGCTGGTCAATCGGTCCGAACCAGTCCGCTATGCGGCCGTGCCTCACACAGCGCTGCTGGATGAATTGCGTACGCGTTTCAATGCCGATCTCGACTCGGCGGCGGCGGCGCTTGATCGCCTGCCGGTGCAGCAGGAACCTGGTCTAGTTTGGTCACTGAGTGGCAGGGAGCCAATCGTTCAGGCCTTTGCACGCACCATCGCGAATGCGAAAGCGAGTATTTTCGCGGGCATTTGGGATGAAGAACTCGACGAGCTGGGGCCGTTGCTTGAAGCGGCAGCCGCACGAGGGATTGACACCCATGTAGCCATCTACGGTACTAAAGCCCTAAATGGTCCCCATACGTACGACATGGCCGAATGCGGCGCCAGTGCCAGGTTGAGACTCTCAGGCCGACGCCTGGCCGTGATGGTTGCCGACGACAACGATGCTGCAGTGGCAGAGTTCGGTGACCGTACGCCGGATCAAGCCACCCTCACCACCAACCCGGTTATCGCTCTGCTTGCAGTTGAGTACATCAAGGCCGACATCAGTGGGCGTCTCATGATTAATAGCATGACGCCGGCCGCGTATAGAAAACTTCTGGCCACACCTGACATGCAGGCAATGCTTCGTCCCGTCGCGAACCAATAGCCATCGACTGTCTCTTCGCAACAGATTCAGTGGCCGCTGTAGTGTTCATTGAAGACGATCAAGTTGACATAGCGAATGGCCGGGAAGGGTCGCTTTATGCCTTTTGCATGAGAAG
Organism: Paraburkholderia sp. A3BS-1L; assembly: GCF_051125215.1. Classification (NCBI taxonomy): domain Bacteria; kingdom Pseudomonadati; phylum Pseudomonadota; class Betaproteobacteria; order Burkholderiales; family Burkholderiaceae; genus Paraburkholderia; species Paraburkholderia sp. A3BS-1L. The sequence goes on from NZ_CP120446.1 coordinate 628,650, forward strand.
CCGCGCCCGCGGCGATCGCCACCCTTGGTCGTCGGGCGCTAGCCGGCCAACTCCGGTCATTGGATCGATCAAAGCCCCAGTCACACGAACGGCTCCTTCGCATTCGACAGCAGCCGTCCGGAGCCGGACGTCACAAGCATTCTGGCGTGCACACATAGGATCAATTCTGCTCGATAGTCTGCCCCTCAACCTGCCCGAATTGCTGCCTCAATGCGAGCTTATTCACCTTTCCCGTTGCCGTGAAAGACAGACACTCCACAAATCTTACGTCATCCGGTAACCACCATTTGGCGACTTTACCCTCAAAAAATTCAAGCACTTGTCCGACGGAAATCGTGCTGCCCTCTTTGCGCACCGCTATCAAGATAGGACGTTCGTCCCACTTCTGATGCGCGCGGCCAATGCAGGCGACGGCCTCGATTTCCGGATGGGAGATTGCAATATTCTCCAAGGCTATGGATGAAATCCATTCGCCGCCTGATTTGATGACATCTTTGCTCCGGTCTGTGATAAGCAGGAAACCATCCTCGTCTATAGTTGCCACGTCTCCCGTAGCGAACCACCCGTCACTGAGCGCAGAGGCAGACGCGCCGAAGTAGCGTTCGACCACCCAATGTCCTCGCACCATCAGTTCCCCACTCGTTCGCCCGTCCCGTGGGAGTTCTGCGCCGTCGAGCCCGACCGTTTTCAGTTCGATCCCCGGCACGGCTCGCCCCTGCTTCGAGTCAGTCAGCAGTTGTTCTTCGAGCGCCTTTTTGCTGCAGCCTCTTGAGGGCGTGCATACCGTACCTAACGGTGAAGTCTCGGTCATTCCCCAACCATGCACGGCGCGAATCCCGAGTTTCCTGAAGCTTGCCGCGAGGCTCGGCGGACAGGCGGCACCGCCGACAATCACCCGTTGAAGGGTACTACATCGCCTTCCGGTGCGCGCTAGATGCTCCACGAAAGCAAGCCAAACTGTCGGTACCCCAGCCGACATTGTGACGCCTTCCTCTGCGAAGAGTGTGGAAAGTGATTCCCCATCCAGCTTAGCGCCGGGAAAGACAAGCTTGGCGCCCACAAGCGGAGCCGAAAAAGGCGTTCCCCACGCGTTAACATGGAACATTGGAACGACAGGCGCGAGGGTATCCCGGGTCGAAAGGCACAACGCGTCGGGCAGAGCTGACGCGTACGACATTAGCGTAAGCGACCGATGGGAATACAACACGCCTTTTGGATCGCCCGTAGTACCAGACGTATAGCAGAGTATCGCCGCGTGTTCTTCATCGAAGCTTGGCCAGACGAAGTCTGGCGCTCGTTCCGCAATGAGTGTCTCGTAGCTTTCAAGGGGCACTGATAAATCATGAGGCAGCGCGTCCTCGGAGCACAACATGACCCACTTCTCGACATTCCGACACTGTGGAGCTATCTGTTCAACCAGCGTCGCAAAGGTCGCGTCAAAAAAGACGTACCGATCCTCGCCGTGATTAATGATGTACGCGATTTGATCGGGAAACAGACGGGGGTTGATCGTATGGCAGACAGCGCCAATACCGGTAACCCCATAGTAGAGCTCCATGTGCCGGTAGCCGTTCCAGGCCAACGTGCCGACACGATCACCAGATCCGATACCTCGTTTAATCAAGGCGTGTGCTACTTGCTTACAGCGGTCGTGACAATCTTCGTAGCCGTAGCGATGAATGTCGCCCTCCACTCGGCGGGAAACAATCTCGACATCAGAATAGTGTCGAGCAGCCGCCTGAATGATAGACGAGAGCAACATAGGAATGTGCATCATCTGGCCGAACAGCTCCATGGAATTTGACTCCTAACAGCGCAGTTTTCCTGCCAACAGAATGATACGAGGCCTCTTACGAGAAGTGGCTGCGTACAGTGTTTGAATCGCTGGTTCGCGAGACATGCGAACCAGCGTGAATTGCACGGTGCGGTATATCAATGAGTGGGCTGCGTAGCTAACCGAAGACTCTCGCGAACGGAAATCACCCCGTCGACGTTCCTTGCAGCCTGGACCGCGAGAGGAATCTGACTGGCGTCCTGGACCACTCCAGACAAGATAATGTTGCCGTCAGAAGCCTTAACAAATATTCCGGTAGCGTCTAGTCCCTTTATGCGCGAGAGCGCCTTCAAAACCCGTTTTGACAAGGCCCGGTTTGCGGCGCGCACGGCCTTTGGTGATGTCGGTGCGGACGCCACTTCACCATTCGAATTGCCGCTCGCGGGCTGTGCCGGTTGCGCGAGCGCATTCAATGTGAAGAGCAAGCACACCAATGTAACGCCTCTCACTGTAATCCGATGCATATCTTCTCCGCTGAGTATTGATTAGATTGCGGGCGAAATCGGCTGGAACTCCATGCGATCGCCGATACGCCATCGTTAGAACTTTGTTTGTAGTCCGGCCGATACGCCGGTGATACCCGAACTCCCGGGGCTCCGATTGAGAACAGCGATATTCGTCGGGTCGTTCTTGTAGGCACCCGAAAAATGATTTCGGTCGGCTTCCACGTAAACTTCTGTTCGCTTTGAGAGGAAATATTCGGCTATCACATACGCGGTCTGCTTGTGACCACTGGCGCCATTTACGTTGCCCAGGTTGCTGGCGATGTCATCGTAATAGGCAGCGGTCACCGCAAATGCCGGCGTAATTTGCCAGACGACGCCTCCCTGCGGTACGTCGTCACGTCGCTGTGAAGGAGCTTTCGTGGAACCACTCACGGTTAGTACCAGATAGCTGAGATAAGCGCGAACGGGTCCCATCTGCCACACGCCACCGGCGTAATAGTTCTGTGCCATCTGGCTTGCATCCGCATTGTAGGTGCGTTGATACGCAATACCGCCTCTTAGCGGTCCCGTATCGTAGCTAGCAGCCGCCGAGTAGTTGGATCCTGCGCGCTGGTTCCCGGCGACACCGCCGAATGAATAGCTTGCACTAAGCTTTGCTCCGGCGAATCCGTTTGTGTACTTCACGGAATTGTTGAAGCGGCTATCCAAGGTGAAAAAGTTAACACCGAGAAGGCCGCCCGGTGTGATCGCAGGATCTGCACCGCCGATATGTGAGGGATCCAGAGAAATGCCTAAATCCTCAAATGAACTGAACTGACGTCCCATCGTCAGACGTCCATACGTCCCATCCAACCCAACATATGCCTGACGGGACCAAAGGACGTTATTTGTGGCCAAGGCGCCGTTTGAGGAGTTGAAGCCGTTTTCCAGACGGAAAATGATCTTCACTCCGCCACCGATGTCTTCGGAACCGGTCAGACCGAAGCGGTTTGGCGCGATGACATTGGAATATTCGACTGTCGATCCTCCCTTTGTTCCATTAACCCATCTGACGCCTCCGCCAACAATACCGTATAGGCTCACACTTGACTGTGCGTGCGCAAGATTGAATGCCGAGGACAGAAAGATTGCAGAAAGTAGTATCTTTGTCATTAGTATAACTATATAAAAACTGAATTGTGATGGCCTAAACGTCACCGCCAATCGCGTCTGCCCAGCTTGGGGCCAGCAGTGCCAGTTAACGGAAAACGGTCTCCAAAGGCGTCTGTCTCCTCGACGCCAAAACATCGCTGCCGGAATACTGCTTCATGAACTTCTGCTTTCCGGCAAACGGCAGATAAAACTAACGCTGTGACCGCGGCCTTTCGGTGCGGTTAAGAGCTGAAAATCATGATCTCGTGCGGCGAAGTGCGTAAGCCATACCGTCCGGGCTAAGGATCGCTCCAGCTGGATTGGCTATGCCGCTGCATCCGGCGATCGAACGCATTACTGGCCGCCGCGATGATCTCGCTCCCCGACGCCGTCCAGCAGAGTCGCTTGGGAGCATGATTTTCTTGATTTACAGCTCAGGTACTAAACGCTTCATCATGCGTGCGTGGGGGATCAGGTCGTCATATCGGCCTGATTCGCTCACGGTCGCCCCGTTATTTCCTCAAAGGTTCTATTGCGTGTTCTCGGGCCGGCTAGTCCGATGGTGAGCACCGCGACGAGCATGCAGCCGCTGATCGTAAGGAACACTGTCGCGACGCCGCCACGCGTCAAAGCAAAGGCAACGATGTACCCGCTGATTGCCGCAGACAATCTCGTAAACGAGTACACGAAACCAACGGCGCGGGCTCTTATGGAAGTGGGGAAGATCTCGCTTTGGTAGGCATGACCGTGAAAGCTCAAGGCCGCATTCGCGAATGTCAATCCGATCCCCGTGCTGATCCAGCCAATGGGGGAGGCTGAGTGTGCGAAGATGACACCCAATACAATGGCGATCAAGCCAATCACGATGATTTGATGCTTACGTTCGAATCGATCTGCCAGCAAAGCGACCAATATTGGCCCCAACGGCGCTGCAAGGCTGACGCCGAAGGTATAGAACAGGCTGTGCTTCAGCGGCACCCCCTGCGCCTCCAGGAGGGTGGGGATCCAGTTGCTGAACCCGTAGTAGGCGATGTTCTGAAAGACGAAGTAGACGATCATCATTAACATCGCATTCCGCACGTAGCGAGGGGCGGGGCGGTTTGCCGTGCGGGGTTCTGTCGCTGCTGGCGCAACCGCCGCGGGCTGCGCTCCACCGTCAAAGGCATCGAGCACGGCGTGCGCCTCCTCCCGACGCCCCTGGGATGCAAGCCAACGCGGGGACTCCGGTAGATTTCGGCGAAATATCCAGAATGCCGCCGCGCCCGCCGCCGGAAGGAAGGTCAACCACCTCCACCCCGTGACGCCGAATATCGAGTGCGGGATCATGACGGCCGCCAGCAGGGCTGCGATGGGGATTGCAGAATACTCGATGGATTTACCCATGCCGAATGCCTTGCCCCGGAGGTGCTTGGGCATGATTTCCACGATGAAGCAGTCGATTGCGACCGATTCGGCGCCAAGTCCGACACCCGCCAGGAATCGCCAGAAGCAGACCCAGATTGAGTCGTTCTGCAACCCCATGACGAATGTCGCGAGAGCGTAGGAGGCCAGCGCATAGCCGAACACGGCTTTGCGACCGAATCGATCTCCTAATCCTGCAAAGCCGATCACGCCGACGTACAGGCCGAGGAAGGTGGCCGCTATGAAGGTTGCCTGGTCGGAAAATCCAAACAGACCAGCATTACCTGTCTTGAAAATTCCCGCTGCCACGAGCCCGGGCGAGAGGGGTGCCGTCAAAGCAAGGTCGTAAATCTCGAAGAAGCCGCCTACCGCGATTAGGGCGACCCAACCCCAAAGGCGCGTTGATCCGTTCAATGCATCAATGCGCGCACCTATCTGTGCCACTGCGGCGGCATTCTCGGGATTGTTGCGCGAGGACACGCGATCTTCCGTGGCCCTTGCAGCTGTCAAAATTCTGTTCAATTTGCCTCCTCCTGAGTCGACCGGTCAGTCGAGCCGGACGCTCAATAGCGGAATGAACTGCTGCCCGCCGTGCAGATCCGACGCCCCCAGTGCACCTTGCGTCGATGGATGCGGGATGCTGAACTTGAATGCGCGAGCGCTGTCACATTCGAAGAACCGAACCTTGTCGGGCGTGGTGCGATACAGGCGCGAGAACATCTCCACGTTGAGCGCCCCGGAGCGCTTGACGAGTCGATAGCCCTCGTCATCGCTGAACAGGATGTCAAAGGTCAAGACAAAAGGGCCTGCGTTCTTGCTGCGGATCATCGCCGCGATGTCAGAGAGTTGCATCCTTGGTTTCCTGGATATGCGTGATGTTGGTCCTGAACATGGACACCGGGGAATCGGGCAGCACGACGTGATTTATGTTGAATGCGTACACCGGACCACGTTCAATGTGCGCCGGGTTGTGCAGACAAGCGAAGCCCGTTATCGATCCTTTCCACTTGGTCGTGGGCTGGTGCAGCAACGGTTGCCGCGTCAATTGCACCAGTGCGGTGGCGATCCGCTGGTCCGGAGCGGTTGCTTCGACAACGAGCCCGATCTCATGCGGGATTTGTGCGCGATCTGGCTCAAGCGCCCCCATTACGCCGTCGCGGCCGTATGCGTGGTAGTCGATCCTGGCGCCCATCGCGTCCAACGACTTACCGAATACCTTTTCCACCGACAGCTGGACACGCTCGATCACTTTGCCGAGCCAGTCGTCAAATTCCCCCAGGATGAAAGGATCGCGGATGCCCCCCACCATGATGCTTTGATATCCCACAAGTTCGGCGCCTTCGAGCTTGATGGTGGTCTGCTCAGCTGGCCTGAACTTGCTTCCCCGTATCCGCACGCTGGTCTCGTCAATCTGCTCATAAACGGTCTCGCTAATGTCCAGTACGCCCGAGGCCTCTGTGAAGCAAAACGGATCGGCGTTCTCGTAGAGACTATGCGCGGCGACGGATTGTGTCGTGCAACGCAAACCTGGGCCGATCGGCTGGATCACCACTTCGTCTGGCCGCACATAGCCGACCACCATCCCATGCGCCGGCCTTTCGCAAACCGACGGGCCACATTCGACAACCTTGCCCGCGTGCCAGGCGAGTCCATGCGGCAGGCCCATCTGGATCGGCATAGCCGCATAGAGCGCCGGATCGCTGCAGCGCCCAGCGACAACAAGATCGACGCCAGCGGCGAGCGCCGCCTGCAACGGTTCGACGCCCATCATGCCGACTATGCGCTCGCTTCGCCGGATCGTTGTTTCATCGAGATGGGGAGCCGGATTGAGGGCGCGGATTCGCCCCTGCCCAAGTTTTTCGAGCAGGAAGTCCTTTGACTGCTCCGAGCGAATCTCGGCCACCTTGAGCTCCAGCCCCTCAGAGGCTGCGACCTCGTGCACGATCTCCATGAACCAGTCAACGTGCACGTCTGCGCCGCCCGTGCCTACCGAGCCAACCAGCAGTGGCACCTTGGCGGGCACTGTGTTTCGCAACAGGGTCGTGAGATCTCGCAAGATCGCTTCTCGTGGAAACGCGCACACGCCCATTCCCAATGCAAACGGACCGGCGTCCGTGGTGCCGGCGTCGGCAGCAACGAAATGTGGCTCGCATGCCATCGCCTTGCGCAAGCTCTCTTCGGGGACGCCGATGCCGAGCATCCCGCTCGCGGCAATAAACCTGCATTCCTTCATGTTGTCTCCACCCGGATGTTCAATGACCCGGTAGGAACAAGTGTCGATGTATATGGCATCGCCAGTCAATCTCGATGATAATTGTCGATATATCGACTTTTCCTTCCCCCCCATGACAAGCACAACACCCGTACCGCTGGGCTCCAGCGATAGCCTTTACATGACGGCCGAGGAAGCCGCGAGCGCACTGAATGTAAGCGTGCCCACGCTCTACACCTATGTCAGCCGCAAGAACATTCGTGCGCACAAGACTCGCGGCAGCCGGGTCAGCCGGTACCTGCGCTCGGATATCGAACAGATCAAGTCCGGCGTCGCGCCTGCCTCAGCGCGCGACACCGCGCCGGGTCTCACGGGTTCGTCTGCTATCACCTTGATGACGGAGGCAGGCTCCTTCTATCGCGGCGTGAGTGCCATCGATCTGGCAGAGGAGGCCACCTTGGAGGACGTTGCCAGGCTACTGTGGGATGCCGGCGAGTTCGATCCGTTTGAAGGCTCTGCGACCTCGCCCCCCCCGCAGAGCGGTGCGCTGCTCAAAGCCTGTGCCGGCTACAGTGCGCTGGACCGCGCCATCATGCTGCTTCCCGCCATCGAGGGGGCTAATCCTCGCGCGCATGACCTCGGCAAGCATGGCTTTCTTCGCTCTGGGGCAGACGTGTTGCGCTGGTTCGCAGCCTGGATGCTGGGACAGTCATCTCCAGCCAGGCTGCCGCTGCATCAGTACATTGGCGCAACGACAAAATGTGGGCCGAAACTTGAGGATGCCGTACGCAGGGTGCTCGTTCTTTCGGCCGATCAGGCGTTGCATCCCGCAACCTACGTCGCTCGCGCTGCTGCCAGCACCGGCGCAACGCCCTATCGGTGCGTGATTGCTGGACTCTCGGCCGCCACGGGCAAACGCTTGCCGGCTGTTCGCGTCGGTGCGTTTTCCCGCTTTCTGGCCGAAATCGACAACGCGCAGGACACGACCGAGCCAGTCAGAATTCGCATGCGGGAGAGCGAAGACATTCCCGGGTTTGGCTACTCGCCATTCAATGCTCCAGATCCGCGTTCGGCGGCGTTGTGGGCTTCCTTGCGCGTTCTGTTGGCTACCGACCGAAACTTTGCGGGCTTTGCGCGCGCCATCGACCTCGCCGTTGATCTTACGGGCCAGCAACCGGATTTCGCCCTGCTGGCTGCCTATGTGAACCGCCGCATCGGCGCCGAGCCAGACGCGAATCTGGTGCGGCTAGGGCGCATTGCCGGTTGGGTGGCACATGCGTGGGAGCAGCAAAACGAGATGCCCCTGGTACGCTGGAAGGTCAACTACAACGGTATTTTGCCAGGTTGATATTTATATCGACGCAGTCAATCGATATTGACAGCCTCCTTCTACGAACTGTATGTTCAGCGAACACTCGGGTTCAGGGAGACAGTATGAGCAAGCGGTGGGAACGTCGGCCGGAAGGGTCGAACTGGGGTGATTTCGGCGACGAAGATCAGATCGGCAGGCTGAATCTTCTTACACCAGATAAGGTCAGACAGGGCCTTGCGGAGGCACAAGAAGGCCTCACGTTTTGCTTGAGCCTGCCGCTCGACTACCCCGGGGGCGATGTCGCCAATCCCCGGCGACACCCGCCCCGGCTGTTCGGCGCGATGCATGGCGGCCAGTGCTTTCACAACCACGCGCGACTTGTGCCGGGCACTGGGCGTCGGTCGGTCGTCTGCGACGACGCCGTGCTCCTCTCCACCCAATACTCGACCCAATGGGACAGCCTTGCACATGTTGGCGCCGAGTTTGACGCGGACGGTGACGGCGTCGCCGAGGTCGTCTACTACAACGGATGGCGCGGCGGTGAACATATTGTGACGCCACCGCCGCGAGAGGAGGTCGAGGAATGGGCGCGTCATGAAGGCGTCAGCGCTGGACCGCTAGGCATCGACACGATGGCTGCGACATGCGTGCAAGGGCGCGGCGTAATGGTCGACTTGTTCGAGCGATTCGGCCGTGAACACCACCGCGTCGGCTATGACGAACTCATGCGGATTTTTGAGGACGATGGGGTGGAAGTCGAACCCGGAGACATGCTGTGTTTGTGCACGGGTTTTGACGAGTTGCTGCTCGAGATGAACCGAGCACCGGACCCCTGGCGATTGCACAACAGCTGCGCGGGGCTCGATGGATCCGACTCCCGACTGCTGCAATGGATCACGGACTCCGGTGTCGCCGCCCTCATTTCGGACAATCGTGCTGTTGAGATTCTTCCACCGCCACCGGGCGCTGCGAGCACCATCCACGAACATTGTTTGTTCAAGTTGGGAGTGCCGCTCGGAGAGCAATGGTTACTCTCGCCGCTGAATCGGTGGCTGCGTGAGCATGGCCGCAGCAGGTTCCTGCTTACAGCCCCGCCGCTGCGGCTGCCAGGGGCAGCTGGCTCACCGGTCACACCAGTCGCAACAGTTTAGAAGCCTACGAGCGCACCCGCGGACCGTTCTCTGCAATCGGCCGGCAGGATTTCAGCGCGCACCGAAAACTGAACCGGTCGAGCTGGGAACATCTCTCCGGCTGAGTACCATAGTTGTGAAAGTGGAGCATGTATGGCTACGTCCCAAACGCCAACACCGCACCTGACGCTGCACGTCTTCGAGCAGGACGGGGGATGGCATTGGGGAATTGCAATTCCGCGTGTCACAGGCAGCGGTTCGAAGGTTCTCGCATACAGCAAAGTCACGTTCGCTCAGGAAGTTGATGCGCGTAACGAGGGCAATCGTGCACTCGACGGTCTCGCTCAAAATCTGGCTGTCCAGTGCAGGTCGTGAAAAACAAGCTTCGCAGATCGAGGCACACCAACCATTCACCCAATGCAATGCAGGGAGAAGGTCAGGTCTTTCTTGCTTCACGTGTCTCCTGAAGAGACCATGGGATGAGCATGAACACCGAAACAAGATCATTACGTATGCTCGTTGAGAGATGGCTCGCGCCAACCACAGCGACACCGCTACGAGTTACTCGATTCGGACGCACAGCAAACGGTGTGCGATTCGTCGAGGTGCACCGACCATCGAATGCCTTGACGATTGCCCGCGAAAACGGTGGTTGGTGCGTATTTCCACCGAGGACTGGCCCGCTAGGTAATGCGAGAATCCGACTTCGAAGTGTCGCGCCCACACAGCATAGAACTCTCTGACCTGCTGCCATTCCGCTCATGCACGATTTGTCGAGCGCCTCACAAAAGCTATCGGCGTGCCGATTTAGAAGTTGATTTGCGGCATGTGCGCCAACAAACCTTCGATGTTGTGACTACAGTCGCTGCCCGTCGCAATGCCGGTAGCGCTTCGAGTCGAGGCATTGGAACGCCTCAGTCATTTTCTCCATGAGACCGGCACCGATTTTCGCATCGAAGTGCTGTTCTCACGGACGAAGCACTATTTGGATTCTATCAGGGGTGACTGGGCGCCTGACGGCACCGAGCGGCCGTTCCGCGTTGATTAGCTGCCCTTCGAGCTGCGAGGGTTCGAGCGACAGCAATGGGTCGATATGACCCATTCGCTTTCGCACCGAACCGAGGCGCGTTCGTTGATCTCCGACGCTGCAGACATGCCGCGTACCGCCCGGCGATTTAGTCTCGCTCCATTTGACATTACAGGAGGACTGTCAGCATTCCCGCCGACTCATCGCGGCCGCCATATCGCCGCCGGTCTAATCGCGGTAGCGATACCCATTACTGTGCACCCTCCGCACCGATCGCGGCGTGCGATTCGTTCTCAGCGGGAGCGGCGGCACAGCAATGCGGCTGCTGCCCGACCCGGTGTGCGAGCTGCGCGAGCGGCGCGGACTGAAGGTCTGGCTCGTCTTTAAAGTTAGATGCCCAACAACCTAATCCGACGGTCATAGTTCATCCGGGTGAGTACCTTTCTCATTGCCTTCACCTCTCTCTCGCCGATCTTTCGAATATCCAGCTCATAATTCCGAAGACTGGTTGTCAAACGCACTACGGCCGATTTTCTGTCAAGGTGCAGTGCTTCCAGCAATTCCTCATCGTCTTCCACGTACCGTTCAAACGAAACGCTCACTCCTCGCTCCCAATCGCCCAGCAGGTGTTCGTATTTCGGCGTGCGCAGAAGGGTGAGACTTTCGACCTCGGTTGGATCCGCTGGGTCGATGACCGCAAAGGATACGATCAAGTCATCCCCGTTCTCGGTCGAGATAAACGCGACGGTTTCCATCATCTCCGGTCCATGATTTCGGCAGTCACAACGCACAGTCTTCGCGCCGCGACGCCGCCTTAGCGACGAGAAGGAGGTCAAGTCCGAGCAACGATAGCATGGGTGCATGAAGGCGGGCGGCGGTCTGACTCAAGCGATCCGGCTTCCTTCAGTTCTGACATCCGCAGCAAGGCTGCCTGTCGCTAGCAGAAACACTACAACATCGTGACGGCAATCGTTTTTGCAGAGCACTGGGATGGCTTATCAGTGCCCAGAGAAGAAATGGTATCGTCCGCCGGTTTTGACGCCCGGCCCGCGCCCGGTCACGATGGCGCAGACTGAGAAGACACCCGCAGCGACCACCACGTGGCAATTGACATGGCCTATGGCTGGATTCCCTCGCAAACAATCTTTGACGCTGGCCGTGAATTTCGTAGTCCTTAATCGAGCGAGCTACGATCTTTTTCGAGGCCGGCCCGCAAACGTGCAAGGGGATGGGCATTTCCGACGGCATGCGGCGTCTGTCAGCGGGCATCGAGGATATCGGCGACCTGATCGCCGACTTCTCGCAGGCGCGGCAGTTGGCGGCTTGGCATTCGTATTTTTGAGATTGCGAACGAGACTGGCGCGCTGGCCTCGCTTGTCCTGCTCCCGGCAGCGCCGTCGCCGACACACGTAACGGCCAGTGCGTGTACTGGACGTGTCGCTCAGAGGTCACCCTCGCCGATCTCGACAACGAATGGTGTGGCCAAGTCGACCGGACCCGAAGGTTGGTAGTGAACGCCACGCTCCTGCACGATTTCGCGGATGCGCGACGCAATCCTCGCCTGCGTCGGCGGGTTGCTCCTTTCATGGCGATCGATGGCCGCCGGATCGATGACGATGACAAAGGGCGTGTTGCGTCCCGGTGCGTCATCCGGCCCGACCACCTACCATTCGACAACGACATGGTTCGATATGCTCCTTTCAACGAATTCAACGTCAGACGGGAATTCCTCCTGGAGCACGAGCCTGATCCATTCGGACTCGCGGGACATGGTGATCTCCGCGATCGGATTCCGGAAATCCTAGGGGCCACGACAAGCATCTGGACGGACGTTCGAACCCGCATCGTTGCCGCGAGCGGCTCACACGGTCCGACGTCTCAGTGAGTTCGCGCGAGCGTACGAAGGAGGATGTGCCCGTTCTCCGTCATGCGAGGCCGCACGACACCGCCCGCAAGCTGCTCCATCGCAACCAGTTGACGTTCGAGCAGTGCGTCAAGTTCGTCGCGGTCGGCAATCTGGTCGGCGGAGTCCTTGACCAGCATCAATGTCGCAAATTCGTGGGGACTGAGCATACCTGCCTCCTGGAAGAATGAGTAGGTGCTGCATCGGATTGCATCGGCCACCGGGCTGCAAGCGGTGCCCGCCCGGCCATGTGCCTGCTTTCTGCAGCGCATTACCGGTCGCGTGTCTGGCTGCGGTATGCAGCGAGGGAGCCCATGGTAAAAGGCTGTTCGGGAGCACGGCAATTCGGGGTGTCCCGCATATTGGGAGATTTTGGCCGTCGGGCACTGCGAGGGACGCGGCAGTGACGAAACGCGTCATAGAAGCGAGCCGGTGAGCCAGGGGCTCTTTCCAGCCATCTACGGCCGAACCGCTTCGGCAATTGGCGACACAAAAATGCGCGTCGAGGCCAACCATCGTACACGCGAACAGCTACTTGCAGGCATGCGTGCCCCGAGTTAGATCTCCCACCCTTCACTTGCATTGTCAGGCTCAGCCTGGGGGACGCAGCGCAAGCTCAGCGGCAAGAAAGAGGCGCTGTTGATCGCCACCGCCTGCGACAGAGGTACTAGACTGGAAGTCCGTCGGCGCCACGCGCGCGGCGACCCGGCACTGAACTGCGCTCACGCATCAACGGAACGAAACGATGAACAAAGCAAGCACGGGCAAGGACGAACGCAAGATCTCCGAGACGATTCTGGACTTCGGTGAGCCGCTTCTGTCCGAGGCCATTACGGAAGATACGCCGATTGCTGTGGTGCGCGAGATATACAAGCTGGTGGTACTTGTCTGGAACGCGCACGTCGCAGCCACCGCCCGCTGGGGAGACCCCGGTTATCTGCAGATGCTGCAGCAGATGGCCGCCTCGCCGCAGATGCCATCGCAAGAGCGTGTCTGGATCGGCAAGCTCTCGCACCGATGGCGGGAGAAGTTCTCCGACGCCAAATACTGCGTTGGAGAATGGCACGTCAAGATCAGGGATGACGATACCCTGAGCTTTTTCTGCGACGCCCGGGAAGCGCCGCGACGGTAGTCCGTCTTCGCGCGCACTGTTCTCTCCACAGTGGCGACGTCGCCGCCTGCCACGCTCCCCGACGGAACTGTAGTTTGCCCAGTGGTTCGGCAATTGGCTCAGTTCGACATTGGCGGCAACACTGACGCATCAAATGCCAACATCGCCAGATCTATAATGAAAAAATTCAGGATATCAACGATCGCATGGAGCCGTACTTTATGAGTCAAGCCCGCGGGCGATATGCGGGATCCCGCGACAGCGGCCAACGCCAGGCTCGCCAGGAAAAGAAGTCTCAGCCCAACCGGCCGAGACAACCGTATGTGAAGGCGCCTGCTCAGGACTCCACCCAGACCGCCTCCATTTTCAAGACACGATCGTTCCAGTTTCTCGTCGATACGGTAGGCGCCGAGAATATCGCCATCGCGCTTGAATCCAGCATGACGCGCGTGGCCGAGTTGCTGAAGGGCGAAAGATTCACACCCGAGACGGCCTTTCACATGGAAACCACGCTCGGGTTGCCACAAGGTTTTTTTGACCAGCCCAATCCTGGGCTCGCAGCCGAGACTATCGCCCGGCTGAAGTCACCACTCGACTTCATTCAACCCGACGACGAACCAGACGCAGAGTCCGAAGCACTCAAGCCGGCTTCCGTCCTGACCGTCGACCCGCAACCCTCTCTTGAAGACAGTTTGTCCGAGGAAGCACAAATGCCCAGGAAAGCAACCAGCGGTACGCCCAGGGCCGTCAAGACCAGTCCGGGCGAAACGGCTGGACAACCCGAAGCCCGTACGCCGCGAAAAGGTGCGCGTTCGAAATTCAGGACATCTCCTGAAACGGCCCAGCAGCAGTCGCTGGCACTGAACGACGGCGCCGACGTAGAAAACATCCGTCGCGCCAACCTCCACGTACTCACGAGTCGCAACGGCTCGAAAGCGAGACTTGGTGTGGTCATGGAGATGAGTGGATCCAACATGGCCCACCGGCTACATGGCAAGAAGCGCATGGACACTGTCGAAGCAAACCGGTTCACGGAACGGCTTGGCTTGCCAGCTGGCTGGCTGGACACCCCGCGCTCCGAAGCCGATATTCCGGCGTCGGTGTCGCAGATGCTTGCGCCTGCTTCGCGCGGACGCGCATCCGCTCAACTACACGAACCAGTTGCTCCCGCAACAAAATATGACATGCCAGCGAAGGCCGCCGGTGCGAAGGCGCGTGGACGGCGCGCGTGGGCTGCCGATCCAGAGAGCCCTTCACCTGTTTCGGCGGATGTCGCACGAGAGCAAGAGGCGATCGTTGTCGGCCCGCAAGATCACGCAAATGGTTTTCCCGTCGACGTCACCGGTCACCTGCCTGAAGAAAGCGATGACGGTGCCGCGGCAGCGACACCGGCAACCCCAGAGTCGTTCGCCGCGTCCTCAGTCCCGCAGCGAAACTCGGCGGCAGCGCTCCCCTTCGCTTCCCTGACGAGCCTGGACAATCTTCACGGTATTGAGCCGATAGCGGAAGCGTTGCTCAAGACGCTGGCAGGCAAGGCACGCACGGGTCGCCTGGACGAACTGAAAGCGCTGGAACTGCTGCAGCAGGCGATCCTGCTATAAGCCGGTATAGCGTACCAGGCTCCCCGCGCCATGCCGCACAAAGCGCATCGAGGTGACCGGGTCCCGCTACGCAAAAAAGGTGCGCTGTGTCAGGTCGACTTGCCACCGACCTGCATCGCCGGACTAACCGGAGAGGGTAATCATCTGACGCTGCCGGCGATGGCGGAGCCTGGATTTTCTCGCGGGTTTTTCCTGGACATACTAAACAGCGTGTGCCACGATATTCGCGGCGCGGAGTTCGCCTGCCGTTCAATGGAGTTTGGACATGTGACGGCGGCGGGCAGTTGCCAGAAGCGGGTTCTCGTCGGCTTCGGCGTCGCCCTTTGGCGCACCGCCATCCGCAATGACGACGTGGACGTCCTGCTCGAAGGCATCTTCCAGACAGCTACGCGCGCGTGCAACGCATTCATCGGCCGGCGCATCGCCCGCACTCGCGGCGGCCTGAGCAGTTGCTTTAGCGGCCAGGCCAAATGCGGCGACGATCTCTTCCCACGTCAGTCCGGTCGTCATCGCCTCCTGCACGAGCTTGCCCGCGACAGCACCAATCTTCGCCCTTAGTTCATCGTTCATCTGCTTTAGCTCCCGCAATCCTTGCGCCGCGCACTTGCGGCATCACGCGCCCTGTTTCCGCTGGTCAGGCGGATGCGTCACGGGCGGCTACGGCTACCAGGACGGTTATTCTAGCGTTTGCTCAACGCTCGCCGATTCCATTCTTCCGATGCCCGCTGAACAGGGAGTCGCTCCCGCGTAGCATTTGTGGAAGGACATCGCGAACGATACGGCCCGCGACGCCATTTGACGGGCCGAAGCTCGTTTCAAGGTGAATCAGCCGATCTTTCCCGCGTGCCTTCAAGGCGCTCGACCGATCCGGTTTAGCGCCTGCCATCCTGAACGCCAGGTCGCTGACAGACTCCGGCTCCGTCTGCGCAAACAGCGCGAGGAAGGCACAGTTGTTTTCGTCCTGGTCCGGACAACAACGCCCCGCTGCCTGCTCCGACTTTCCAGTGGTTCCTGGGAAGTGCCGCCAATGCAGGAAAGCGAGGCCGCCGTCAGGCGCTTGCCGGAGTCGCGGCGCGCGGACAGTTAGTCGCGTTTATAGGCGGTTTCGCAACAAGGCAACATCGAGGCATCGGAAGGCGACCACACAGAAAATGCGACGACCCGCGAGACAGGGACAAATTTTGACGGGTGCTCTTGCGCTGCGGTGAAGCGTCCCAATATGCGAACCCGAAATCCATTCGCCAGCTGTCGAACATGTCAAACAAGAACTACCGTTCCCCGCGTCGTCCGTCTGCCAGTGCGCGTGCAAAATCGCTCTTTCTGCCCATGCCCCGCAAGGAATCCTCGGATCTTGCGCTGCGTGCACGGATTGCGCTCGAGCGTCTGCGCAATGGAGAAGCGGACCGCTCGCTGGTCAATCTCCTGTCGCAGATCATCATCATCACGAGCTTCATCACCCGGGCCGGGCACGGGCAGCTCGATATCGCGGACATCGAACGCGTTGAACGTGGCCTCGGAGAGGTGCTCAATCAGGCAGACCACACTGGCGTCTGGAATGTGCCTGAATCGTTGACTGACGGTCTCACCGCCGTTGTCAATGAATACGACCGCGCGCTCAGCGTGACCCGAATGGAGATCGTAGTGAGGGCGAGTGATTACCTCGGAAAGCTGGTGGATAGGGTCGCGCATGACACCCGCACCAACGACAGTCATCTCCAGGTTGCACAATAACGTCGTCAACGCGCCCCGTCGCGCATTCCCACATCAGTCTGCTCATGCGCATTAAAGGCTGTGGGTGAACAAGGACGGGCGGACGTGAGAGAGGCTCACGCGAACGTCATACGGTTATTCTGGCATCGGATGGTAACCGGCCCCCATAGACGGGCACCAAAACGCCGGGCTTGCATCACAGGGAAATGGAGTCGCGGGCGGTACAGCCTGCGATGGTCGGCAAAAGCGCGCAAGCGCTCACAACAGAACAACGACAGGTGTATCGCGCGCCACACTGAGTCCATAACCCCGCATAGCCCTGTGCACATTGCATGCGCTCCCGGCAACCACATCTCCGAAAGATAACAGCATGGACATCCGCGTTGCGTACGAACATAGTCTCGCCACGGCGCCGGAGGAATTCATCGTTCAGGTGCCTTCGCAGCTCGTGACCGATATCCCCGCGAACGTGCCGCGCGCGCTGCTGCCGGAGTTCATCGCGAACCTGATCGTCGAACGCTCACCGGCAATCGGAAAGATTCGCAATCTCAGAATTCTCTAGCGGGCCTTTTTCAGCGGTGATGCCTGGGTGTCGACAGGCATTGTGCCCAGCCTCCTGAAAACTCAGAAGAGGCTCTGTTGCCGGATATCGCGCGCGGGAGGCAATGACGGTTTCTGGCGTCGCGCGCCCGTGCGCCGGCGAATGACACGGCGTACATGGGCGATCAGCTCGAAGCTTCCGTTCGCAAAACTGAGCGTGAGCCTGAACTGCGTCAGCCCATCCGGTCCGATACCGGGCTGCACCCGCAGCGATGCACGCATGTCCAGGCGACGGGCGCGGTCCACGAGCTGCGCGCGGCTCATGCCATTCCAGGCGGCCGCGATCAGCCGGCTAACTGTCGAAGGAACCAACTCCGGTGGACAGTCAACTGGCAACGCGAGAGATACGAGCGCGAAACGGTAAGCCATTGGGTTGACGGCGCGGCGCTGTGTCCGCACCTCCTCACGTACAAACATGGCGCGCCGCTCTCATTAAGGCGACGCGCGAAGGGACCTGAGTAATCAGTCGTAGCGGGCCGCGAATGCGGCGTGGCCAGCCTGTCGCTCCGCCAGCTACGACTGGATCGCCCGTTAGCGGTTACGCTGCTGCGACTTCAGGCGCGGCAGCAACCTCAACTGCGGCCGGAGCCTTTCTGGCTGCAACCTTGCGCGGCGCCGAGGCCTTTTTCACGGGTGCTGCGGCCTTGCGCCCACGCACACCCTTTGCCGGAGCCGCTGCTGCACGGCCAGCCTTTTTCGTTGCGACCGCCGTCTTCGCCGCCTTTTTAGCCACGACACGTTTTGCGCCCGCCTTCTTCGCAGGCGCTGCCTTGGCGCCGGCAGTCTTCGCCGTTGCCCCAGCTTCAATCAGGAATTTCGAACGGTCCTTGACGTCGCGAATCCAGAGCGGCGCGAGACCACGGCCCGACCACGTCGCACCCGTTTTCGGATCCGCGTATTTCGGCGCCACGTGATGCACGGCCGCACGCGGGGCTTTTGCTGCCGCCTTTGCCAGCGTCGTCCCAGGTTTGCGACCGCGGCGCTTTGCAACAAAGCCTTCGATGTCAGCGACAGTCAGGCCGTGTTTTTGCATCAGGTCACGGATTTTCGTCAGCCCAACCGACGTCTGTTTTTCAGCGATCGTGGCCGCCTGTTTTTGCAGCTTGGCAATTTTCAAGTTGATTGCGTCCAAAGTAGCCATATTCCAATCCTCCCTGTGAGTTTTTCGACCAGGCGATCCTGAAACTTCCCTGGCTTGTTTGCCAGGCACTTCGAAGTTTGGTCTGCCCGGCAGAGCTGACGCCATCGTCAATGGCGGTGATTATGACTTTATCAGTACGCTCGTGCAAACTGAATGCCCAGCGCCCCAGCAGTTCCAGTGTTACTGGACGTTAAAACCTGAGTTTGATTCTCCATTTCCCAGACACGTACCCCGCGTTTCGTCGCTCGCGTGACCGATACTCTATTCCGTACACGAACTCATGAGTGAAACACAAGATTACAAACTGTGCGGGAGCTAACCAGGCAGCACCGTCCGGTTGATTTATACTGTCTGAAAAGAAAGCGACCGCCAGTCGCTGCGTTTTCGTGTGCTGTTCCCAACAGAGCGCCGTTCGAGAATACCCCACCCACTTCGCTACCGCAGCATGGCCTGCTAGAGTCGGGTGTTATCCTGGCGGCACGCAGTTTGCAATTACCTGCCCAACAACAGGTTGTTGTACGGAGAATACCGAATGGATGAAAGAAAGCGCGATAGCATCGTGGCCTATCTGCGCAGACGGATGGCGGAATTTGGAATCAGTCCGGAAGACATCGCGACTTCACTTGCGGCAGATCAGGCGCGTTTGCGGGCGGTGCGTTTTCGCGACGCTTCCGGTAATACATGGGATGGCAAGGGCGCTGCGCCGCAATGGATTGTTCAGGCAACCAGCGCCGGGCAGTCTCTTGAGCATTTCGCCATTGATGGAACGCCGAACCGGCACGCAGACAAGGGCACTGGCGCCGACTGGCGCAATGACCCGTTTGCTGGCACCAGACTGGCCACAATCAGGACAGAGGGCATTCCCGCCGCCTGAGGTGATGATCAAGGGTCAGCCAGGATCTGAAGCCAGACCGCCGCTTCCTTGCGCCAGGATCGTGGACGTGCGCGAGTTGCGACTCGATGCCGATCAGGAATAGTGCTTCCACCATGGGGCAAAAAGCCACGTAGTACGCGACGCGCGCGAGCTGGCCAATGACTGGAAATACACCGACTGGAGCGCGCCTGACGAGCCAATGCGACGGGATCATGGCGAGGGGCAAGACTTCTGGCGCCCCGTCCTTCGCTGGATGGCTGTGGTGCAAACAGCGACCAACGAATCGGTTAGAGTGGCGGGCTGACCAATTTGAGGCCCCGCGATGAGCAAACTGAAGAATCCGGACGGGCTGTTCGCGGGCCGCCACTTTGACCGCGACGTGATCATTCTTTGTGTGCGCTGGTATCTGCGCTACAAACTCAGCCTGCGCGATCTCGTCGAGATGATGGCTGAGCGAGGGTTGTCGCTTGCGCACACGACGATCCTGCGTTGGGTGCGTCGCTATACGCCCGAGTTCGTCAAGCGCTGGAACCAATTTGCCACGCCTGCTGGACGGTCGTGGCGGGTTGACGAGACATACCTGAAGATCCGGGGCAAATGGGTTTATCTATATCGGGCGGTGGATCGGGAAGGCCAGACGGTAGACTTCATGCTCAGGGCAAAGCGCGATGTGTCTGCGGCAAAGGCGTTTCTCAGCAAGGCGATCAAACATCAGGGCCGGCCGCCCGAGACGGTCACGCTTGATGGGTATGCTGCCTCGCACAGGGCCGTACGTGAGATGAAGAGCGATGGTCCGCTTCCCGAGGACACGAAGGTGCGCTCTTCGAAGTACCTCAATAACGTGATCGAACAGGACCATCGAAACATCAAGTCCAGAACAAATGTGATGCTCGGCTTCAAGCAATTCAGAAATGCCGCGACCACGATTTCAGGTATCGAGTTGATGCATCGCATCCGCAAGGGGCAGTTCGACCTATCCGCTCTCGCGCTTGAGGACATCACTGCTTCCTCTGTCTGGAGCGCTGTCCTTTTCAATCGATAAGGTATCCATATTTATAAGAGACATCGCGGACTCGCCATCTATTTGCACCAGATCCGGCGGCCGCGTCTATATCGAGACAATCCGCAACATCGCCCCAGGCGAGGAACTGTTCATCGACTACGCGCTCGAAGTCGCGCCTGAAATGGCAGGCGAAGCCAACAAGGAATACGCCTGTCGCTGCCGCACCAAGCGTTGCCGTGGGACCATGCTCAACCTAATCTGACCTCCGCTGTGTGCGTCGAATGCAGCTATCGGCGCCGCTGGGCGGGGGCTGGAGTCGGCCTCAAGCGGACTCACGTCACACGATTGCACGGACATTCGAGTGTCGGGATGGCGCTTAGCCCGAGCTTTGCCTTCTCAAATAGCTGGAACCCCTATCAGTGCTGGGTTTCGGCTATTTTTTGAGGCTATCGTGTACCCATGTAAATTAGTATTTTTATATTGCATTTAGCGGTTTTTGTGCTTGAATTAGTGTTCATGTACGTCGAACACGTTCCCAACCGCAATTCCCCACCCGCGATCCTGCTGCGTGAGTCGTATCGCGATGGCAACAAGGTGAAGAAGCGCACCCTCGCCAACCTCTCGGCGCTTCCCGCCGAGGTCATCGAGGGCTTGAAGGTCCTCTTGCGCGGGGGCGTCGCGGTGCCCTCGGCTGAAGAGGCCTTCGTGATCGAGCGCAGCCTGCCACACGGACACGTGGCCGCGGCGCTCGGCGCCGCGCGCGCCTGTGGCGCCGAGCAGTGGTTTGCATCGGCGCCTGCCGCGCTGCGCTCGGTGGTGATGGCACTGCTGGTGGCGCGGGTGGTCTCGCCGGCTTCCAAGCTCGCCACCCATCGCATGTTGCGCGACGAAACCGCCACCCATTCGCTGTCGCGGCTGCTCGGTCTGGGCGACGTTGACCTTGAGCAGATCTACGCCGCGCTCGACTGGCTCGGCGATGCCCAGGAAGGCATCGAGAAGCGGCTCGCCAGGAAACATCTGGCCGGCAACACGCTGGTGCTCTATGACCTCACCTCCACCTGGGTGACCGGACGCTGCTGCGAGCTCGCCGCCCACGGCTACAGCCGCGATGGCAAGCGCGACGATCCGCAGATCGTGTTCGGGCTGGTTTGCACTCCTGATGGATGTCCGGTGGCCGTCGAAGTCTTCGCGGGCAACACCGCCGATCCGGCTACCGTGGCCTCTCAGGTGGAGAAGCTCAAGACGCGCTTTGGCATCGGCAAGCTCGCCTGGGTGGGCGACCGGGGCATGCTCACGCAGGCGCGTATTGACACGGTATTGCGCCCGGCGGGCCTGGGCTGGGTGAGCAGCCTGCGCGCGCCGCAGGTGAGCGCGCTTGCCCAGGAGAAGGGGCCCTTCCAGCCGTCGCTGTTTGATGAGCGCAATCTGCTCGAGGTGACCAGTGAGTCGTTTCCCGGTGAGCGGCTCATCGTGTGCCGCAATCCGCTGCTGGCCGAGGAGCGCAGCCGCAAGCGCGAGGCGCTGCTGCAGGCCACTGAAGCCGAGTTGATGAAGATCGCCGCAGCGACCACGCGGGCCCGCAACCGCCTGAAGGGCGTGGAGACGATTGCCTTGCGCGTGGGCCGCGTCATCGACCACTACAAGATGGCCAAGCACTTCGATCTGAGCTTTACCGACGAGGGCTTCACGTGGACGCGCAAGTCCGAACAGATCCGGCAGGAAGCGTCGCTCGACGGTCTATATGTGGTGCGCACCAGCTTGCCCGAACAGGACCTGCCAGCCGAGGCGGCCGTATCGGCCTACAAGGGCCTGGCGGTCGTGGAGCGTGCGTTCCGTTCGCTCAAGACGGTCGACCTGCAGGTGCGCCCCATATTCCACTGGAACGCCCAGCGCGTGCGCGCTCACGTGTTTCTGTGCACGCTCGCCTACTACGTCGAATGGCACATGCGCGAGACCTTGAAGCCCATGCTGTTTGACGATGAATACATCGAGCTCGCGCGCGCCGCCCGAGCTTCGCCAGTCGCCAAGGCGCAACGCTCGGAGCAGGCGAAATCCAAGGACACCACCCGGCTGGGTGAGGACGGCTTGCCACTCCACAGCTTCCGCACGCTGCTCGATGATCTGGCCACGCTCGCCTACAACGTCTGCCACACACCTCTGAACCCTGAGGCGAAGATCGTGATGACCACGCGGCCCACACCTGTTCAGGAAAAGGCCTTCCGCCTGCTCAACATCAGCCCCGCGCGTACCCAGTAACCGACTCCGCCGGACACGCGCAACCGCGACAAATCAAAGACTTGCGCGCGCCGCGCGCTCAAAGTTCGGCTTAGCTGCGGCCCTTCCCGAGCTGCCGGTTCAACACGCACAGGCGTCAGACGGGAATGGCAAAGCCACGAATCCACGCTCCATCTCAGCGAAACTCCGATCGATGCAGCCCAAGAGATGGCGGCTGCGGCAACGCTCACCGCGAAATAGAGAGTGCGCGGTAACGCACAAACGCGGAGCTCGCGGGCTCGCAAATTGCTGGAATCTCAAAACACTGAGGACTTTGCGCAGTGTTTTCGTGGAGCGCTTCATGATCAGAGTCGGAATAGTGGAAGCACACGCGATCATGCGCGCTGAAATCCGGAACGCGCTTGAGGCCGCGGGCGACATCGAGGTTGCAGGCGAGGCTTCCGATGGAGACGGCGCATTGCAGCTTGTGCGCACCGAATCGCCTGCCGTGCTAACGCTGGGTCTTGTCATGCAGCGCACGAGCGAGACAGACCTTATCCGGGAAATCAGGCGCGCGGGTCAGTCGCCACGGATTGTCGTTGTTACGAGGTCTTCGATACCGAGCGTTGCCAGTCAATGTTTTGCGGCGGGCGCCTCGGGCTTTGTCGTCAAGACCGGCCCTGCGCACGAACTGCTTGCTGCTGTCCGAAGGGTCGCGTCAGGTGGCGTCTACGTGAACCTCACGGCATCTGCCGAGCCGATACTTGATGCGACGGCGGCTGGGAGTGGCTTACCACACGAGCGGCTGACGCACACGGAACTCCATATTCTCCTTCGCATCGCATGCGGCCAGACAGCGGCCGACATCGCAACCATTCTGGGCGTAAGCCCGAAGACCGTAAGCACCCATCGTGCGAATATCCTGAGGAAAATGGCACTCAGAAGCGATGGCGATCTGGTCCGTTACGCGACTGTCTACAAGCTTGTCCCCGACGACGATCCGGGAGCATAGGTAATTTACGCCGCCAGTCGTGGCCCTGATCGTCGCGAGTCGCAATGCGGCCATAGCTAGTCTCTCACATCGACCGCCATCATGACGTTCGGATGTACGCGGCAAGGCATGCGGTCATTCACCTTCCGCGAATCGCCGCAAATGCATCGAACTGCGTCTTGCACCTGTTGCTTCCGGCGGGTGCGTGCTGCGTGCGCGTCGTTCGCGAATGCCAGATCACTGGGCGCCCGCAATAGATAGTGGGCTGTCCGTGATGCTCATCCCCCAACGGTCCGCGAATTGAGGCAAGCAACGATCCGCCGTCCGGATGCCGATACGCACGGATAGGGTTTTTTGTTCGTCGAGATCTCCACGTGCACCAGACCTCGATCAAGCAGGGAACGGAAATCGACTCGATGGATGTCGGCCTGAGACGGCGTACTGGCAACAACCATGAGCGTGGCAATCTCGTGCGCGCTTAACATGACAGGTATCCGAATTAAATGCTGACTGTAGACCGAACACTGACCTGATCCAGAAGTATCCCGATTGGCCTTTGTCTGAAAATTGATCTGCATCAAACTGCGGGTAGCCTGTCACCCAACGCATCCCGATGCTCGATGACCTGCGAAGACGCGCGCGATGTGCACGCCACGGACATAACGGTTGAACGCCTGCCTGTCTCAGGCATTACCAGATGAGTCCGTCGTCAACTGTTCAATCGTGCTGCGCGGAATAGAAAGCCTGATTTCGAACCCGCGATCCGGCCGCGGGCCTATGACCGCGGTTCCCTGCAGGCGTCGTACGCGGTCGCGAATACTGGCGAGCCCCGAGGAGGGAGTCGCGCCAGCCGGCCGAGGATCGCCCGATGCAATCGGCGTACCGTCGTCCTGTATTGACAGGTCGCACATCGATGCAGTGCAGCGAAAATTGATGCGGACTTCAGTCGCGGCACCAGCATGCCGGGCGATATTGGTTAGGCCTTCCTGAACGATGCGAAACAGCGCGGTCGATGCAGCGTCGTTGAACGCGATCTCGCTGGCATCGCAGCGCAACTCGACCCGCAGATGCGAACGCTGCCGGAAGTCATCCACGAGCCACTCAAGTGCGGGCAGCAGGCCCAGATCGTCCAGTATCGCCGGGCGCAATCCCGCCGCCACTCGACGCACGGAGGCAATGGCGCGCTCGACCGCTTCGCGCAGAGCGTCTGGCACAGACGTCGCAGACGTTTCACCCCGGTCCCTGTATAGGCTGTTGAGCCCCATCTTGAGCACAGTCAATTGCTGGCCGAGATCATCATGGAGCTCCCGGGCAATCCGCCTTTTTTCTTCTTCGCGCGTCGCCTCGATGCGCGAAGCCAGCTCACTGGCATACTCGAGTTGCCTGAGCCGGTCACGTTCGGTCATGTCGCGGACGACTTTAGCGAAACCCACCAGTTCGCCCGCTGGCCCGTATATGGCGGTGATCACGACATTGGCCCAGAAGCGCGAACCGTCCTTGCGCAAGCGCCAGCCCTCGTCTTCCACCCTGCCATCTGTCGCGGCGATGGACAGTTCCCTTTCGGGTTTTCGGGCTGCAATATCTTCCATCGGATAGAAGCGTGAAATGTGCTGGCCGATGATCTCACCCGCCTCGAATCCCTTGAGGCGCGTCGCACCCGCATTCCAGCTCGTTATACGGCCCTGTGGATCAAGCATGACGACAGCGTCTTCGACGGCATCCATCAGCAGCCGCAACCGCTCTTCGCTTTGACGCAGTCTTTCTTCGTCGTTGCGACGCTCGGTCAGATCCCGGGTAACCTTTGCATACCCGATCACGGAACCGTCCCCGTCGTACAGCGCGTTAATGACGACATCGGCCCAGAAGCGGGACCCGTCTTTGCGGATGCGCCATCCTTCGTCTTCCCAGCGGGCGAGCTTCGAAGCGCGTGCGAGTTCCTCTGCTGGATAACCACGTTCGACGGCCTCGGGAGGATAGAACACCGAGAAGTGCCGTCCGATGATCTCATTGGCCCGATAGCCCTTGATGCGCTCGGCACCGGCATTCCAGCTGGCGACGTGTCCCTCGGGATCCAGCAGGAAGATCGCGTAGTCCTTGATCGCATCGACCAGCGACCGATAGCGCTCTTCAGCAGTAACGCGGGTTCTGTTGCAATAAGGCAATCGGCTATGATGTGCGGGACGACAGGAACGACAGAAAGCTCGATGAAGACGTTGAATCCGGCTGTAGCCCGAGTGCTCAAGCGCCTGCATTATCCGCTCGACGTGATCCTGACGTGCGTGCGGTGGTACGTGGCCTATCCACTGAGCCTGCGGCACCTTGAAGACATGATGGCTGAGCGCGGTATTTCGGTCGATCATTCGACTGTGCACCGCTGGGCCATCAAGCTGTTGCCGGTGCTGGAGAAGGCGTTTCGCCGCCGCAAGCAGCCGGTTGGCAAGAGCTGGCGCATGGACGAGACGTATATTCGCGTCAAGGGGGAATGGCGCTATCTCTACCGTGCAGTCGACAAGGACGGCAACACGATTGATTTTCTGCTTCGTGCCCACCGGGACAAGACTGCAGCCCGGCGCTACTTTGAGAAGTCAATGGCCCAGAACGGTGTGCCCGAGACAGTAACCATCGACAAAAGCGGCGCCAATCTCGCCGCGCTCGATGCAATCAATGTCGATCGTGACGTGCCCATCAGGATCCGCCAGTGCAAATATCTCAATAACGTGGTCGAGCAGGACCACAGGGCGATCAAGCGTCGCGCCCGGCCCATGCTGGGGTTCAAGTCTTTTCGCTGTGCCCGGATCCTACTGGCCGGTATTGAGGTTATGCACATGATCGCGAAAGGGCAGATGAAGTGTGCTTTCGGAACCCAACCGTCGGTCGCCGATCAATTCTACGGTCTCGCAACATAAGCAGTACTTTTCATACTGATCCCGCTCGCCTCTTGATCCTTACCGCGACAAAACCCTCCAGCATGTTGCCGTGCCTCCAGGCGCG
This sequence comes from Paraburkholderia sp. A3BS-1L, assembly GCF_051125215.1. Classification (NCBI taxonomy): domain Bacteria; kingdom Pseudomonadati; phylum Pseudomonadota; class Betaproteobacteria; order Burkholderiales; family Burkholderiaceae; genus Paraburkholderia; species Paraburkholderia sp. A3BS-1L. Next base: position 655,282 of record NZ_CP120446.1, read on the forward strand.
ACATGCACCTGGAAGCAGGAGACCGCTGCCAACGTGGGAGCTAGATTCGGGTCTGCTCATCGTCATTCAAGCGCATAAATCACCGCCAGTTGCGCAGATACGAGGAAAATGAATCGCGAGCCGCCTCATGGCGGCCCGACGTCGAACTCCGGCAATCAACAAGATCACATTTTTACGATGTCGAGCAGCGTTTTCTTGCCTGCCTTGTAGTCGTATAGTGAAATCACTCCGTGCTTGAGATCACCCTTTGAATCAAAGGTGGTTTCCCCAAGCATCCCTGTGTAGTCCGTACCTGGCATTTTGGACAGAATCTTCGCAGGATCGATCGAATTCGCACGCTTCATCGCGTCGACAATGATATACACGGCGTCGTAGGTAAATGGCGCGTAGATCAGGATCGGCTGATGAAAGCGCGCTTCGTATTTCTGCTGGAATTCCTTGCCCGAGGCCATCTTCTCGAGCGCGAGGCCTGCCTGGGAACAGATGACGTTATCAGTCGACGTACCGGCCAGATCGGCCAGATTTTCGGTGCACAGGCCGTCTCCCGCGAGCACTTTCGCACGCAGTCCCAGCTGCTTTGACTGCTTCGCAAATGGGCCGCCCGTCGCATCCATGCCGCCATACATGATGGCATCCGGATTTTCGCCCTTGATCTTCGTCAGAACCGCACGAAAATCCACCGCCTTGTCGCTTGTCGCATCGTGCGACAGGACAGTGATTCCCAGTGCCTTCGCACTCTTCTCGAATTCGCTCGCAAGGCCCTGGCCATACGCGGTCGCGTCGTCAACGATTGCAACCGACCTCACCTTCAGACTCTTCGCCGCATAGTTCGCGAGCGCCGGGCCCTGTTGAGCGTCCGTCGCCACCAGCCGGTACGTTGTCTTGAACCCCTGCTGGGTCAAGGCCGGATTGGTCGAGGACGGGGAGATCTGCAGGATACCTGCGTCGCTATAGATTTTAGATGCCGGTATCGACGTCCCCGAGTTCAGGTGACCGACCACCGCGACAACATGGTCATCGACCAGCTTTTGGGCAACCTGTGTCGCCGTGCGCGGGTCAGCGGCATCGTCCTGTGCATCGAGTACCAATGTAATCTTCTGTCCGCCGATCACAAGCCCCTTCCTGTTGATTTCCTCGATTGCGAGTCTCGCACCGTTCTCGTTGTCCTTCCCAAGATGGGCGATCTGGCCGGTCAACGGCGCGACATGGCCAATCAGGACGGTCTGGTCCGCCACCGCATACGTAGCCATCATCGCGCAGAGCATTGCTGCGGCGGCGACAGGCGCCTGCTTTTTCATGCTGAGATTCATCATGGTCTCCATCATCAGTTTCGAAAACAATGCCATCTCCCAAGGCGTACAACGCCCCGCAGAAACACGGCAGTCAAGGGATGAGAGTCTTTCTGTTTTCTTTTGACCCGACACCAGCGGGCGAACCCGGCGGGTATCGCAAGGACCGGTCATTGCTCGTCGCTTTCCAGCACGTTTTGCGTAAGTGCAATCGAGGGAATCGTCGGCGTAATCACGGCGCGGCGTGCGCGCGCACTCATCGTCTTCCAGCCGATGACAAGCAATACCGCGACAGCTGGAATCGAGGCGACTGTCCAGGTGCCGTTCGGATAATCGAATGCCATCAGCACAAGCACGCCCAGCAGGAACAGCAACGTGAGCCACGACGTGACCGGCGCCCCAGGCATGCGAAACGCCACATCTTCAACCTCGCCACGCGCTACCGCCGCACGGAACCTCATCTGGCAGACGACGATGAAGCCCCAGGTGCTGATGATGCCGAGCGACGCGATGTTGAGCACGAGCTCGAACACATTCGACGGCACCAGATAGTTCAGCACCACGCCCACCACGTAGATGGCGACCGTCACGAGAATTCCCGTGTACGGCACTGATTGCGCGCTCATCCGTGCGAAGAGTTTCGGCGCGGAGCCGCCCATCGACAACGAGTGCAGTACTCGACCAGTCGAATACAGCCCGGAGTTAAGGCTCGACAGCGCGGCGGACAGCACGACGATGTTCATTAGCGAACCGATGCCCGGCACGCCGAGCGCGCTGAAGAATGTCACGAACGGGCTCTGCCCCGCCTTGTATGCGCTCCACGGCATCAGACACACCAGCATTGCTACCGATGCGACATAGAACAGCGCAATTCGCCAGATCACCCGGTTGATCGCGCGCGGCAACACCCGGTGTGCATCCTTGCACTCCCCCGCCGCAGTACCGACCAGTTCGACACCAGCAAATGCGAACACGACACCCTGCACCAGCACCAGCGCCGGCACCAATCCGTGCGGAAAAAAGCCGCCGTTATTAATGATCAGATGGACGCCGGTCGCGTGGCCCGCGACCTGTCCACCGCTACCCAGGATCGCAGTTCCCACAATCAGGAAGATCACGATCGCGGCAACCTTGATCAACGCAAACCAGAACTCCATCTCGGCGAACCATTTCACTCCGACCAGATTCATGCCCGCGACCAGGCACAACGCGATCAGTGCGAACGCCCATTGCGGCACCGCGCCGAACGCACCCCAGTAGTGCATGTACAGCGCAACTGCGGTGATGTCGACGATGCCGGTCATCGCCCAGTTCAGGAAGTACATCCAGCCGGCCACGAAAGACGCCTTTTCGCCGAGGAACTCGCGCGCATACGACACGAAGCTGCCGCTGCTCGGCCGGTGCATCACGAGCTCGCCGAGCGCACGCAGGATCAGGAATGAAAACGCGCCACATACGAGATAGACGATCGCAAGCGAAGGCCCCGCCATTTGCAGGCGGGCGCCGGCGCCGAGGAAAAGGCCTGTGCCGATCGCACCGCCAACAGCAATCATCTGGACCTGCCGATTGTCCATGGTCTTGTGATATCCCGCTTCATGCGACTCAAGCCACTCTCTGCGGCTGACGTCGGCGGCACCGTGCACCGCAGGTTCGTCTTTCTGTATCCTGGAATTCATCAAACCGTCTCCTGTATCAGCCGTAAAGCTGATATTTTTTTCATGCCCGGTCCGTCCTGGCGACTGTCGCCAGTCGTCAGGCGCACCGGATGAATGTTTTACGTTGCGCCCGTTTCGCTGGGCCACGTCTGTCTATAGCGGGAAGTCAGCCTGCACGCCGATGAAACCCGGCAATGGCTCTCCACATCAGCGCGGGGTTTGAATACATCGGGAAATGCCCGCAATCCGGGATTTCCGCCAGCTCGACGCCCTGTTCACGGATATCGCTCAGGTACGAGAGCGTTGCGTTCTGATCGCCGTACATGAACATCCGCGGGAATGGCAGGCCGAGGAACTTCGTCATCAGGTCGCCGTTGTCCGACAGGTCGACCATCGAGCGGAAAATTCCACCGACAGCTTCGGCACGCACCTTGTGCCAAAGGCTCGCCGAATAGAGCGCGCTCGCATATGCCGGGGCATGCCGGGCGCGCTCGATGAAGTCTCGGAAAAATTGCTGTGCACCGTCGCGCGGATGCTCGACGATCTGGCGACTAAGAAAGCAGTCCTCTGGCGCGATATTGCCTTCAATGTCGACGAAGCTGATCACCCGCTCCGGATACCGGTGCGCAAGCATCAGCGCAGTCAGGCCGCCCATCGAATGCCCGACCAGATGGAAGCGTTCGAACCCGACCCGATCAAGTACGGCAAGCGCCGTTTCCATCAGGAACGGGATGCTGATCCTCGAGAGGTCAGCACAATGCGTCTCGCCACAACCGGGCGCGTCATACGCCACAAACGGATGACCCGCGAATTCCGGATAGCGGACGATGTCGGCATAGTCCTCTTTCGTCGATCCGAACCCATGCAGGAACAGGATCGGTGCCTTGTCGCCCTCGCGATGGATGGCCGACACGTCCAGCGCCGTGCCATCGATGGAAAACACGAACTGCGCGCGGTTAAATTCTGCAGGCATCTTCTTTTCTCTTCGGATATGGATCGCTTCGCGCCGGCCCGACCTATCGCATGCTGTCGAGACCGGCCTTCGGCGCGAATATTTCGGTTCAGGCAGTCCGTATCTGCGCCTTGTTCGTAGCCGTACGGCGCTGCGCACTTCGCGTCTCCGGACTTCGCGGTGGCCTCACTGCGCCGATCGTTTGGGTGTGTTCAATTTGTCAGCGACCGGCAAAAATCCTGAATGGCCATGCACGCGCGCGACAGCGACTCTTCATCCAGCGCATACGCAATACGGATATAAGGTCCGAGACCGAACGCACTCCCATGCACGGTCGCCACGCCCATCTCGTCGAGCAACGCGTTGACCACCGCCTCGTCCCCGTCCAGGCGCGTTCCGGCCCGGGTCGTCTTGCCGATCAGGCCTTCGCATGACGCGAACGCATAGAACGCGCCCTGCGGCACTGCGCACTGCAGGCCCGGCGCCTGGTTGATCTGCCTGACGACCAGATCACGCCGGAGCTGGAATGCCTCGCGCGAATGCCGGATGAAGTCCTGTGGACCCGTCAGTGCCGCAAGTGCTGCGTACTGCGAAATCGTCGACGCGCCGGAAGTCTGCTGACCCTGCAGCTTCTCCATCGCTTCTATCAGCCAGCCAGGACCCGTGCCAAAGCCGATGCGCCAGCCCGTCATCGCGTACGCTTTCGACACCCCGTTCATCGTCAGTACACGCTCACGCAGGCGGGGCTCCACCTGCGCGATCGTGAAAAATTCAAGGTTATCGAAGATCAGGTGTTCATAGATGTCGTCGGATAGCACCAGTACCTGCGGATGTGCGAGCAGCACTTCAGCCAGCGCCTGCAATTCCTCGCGGCTGTAGACGGCGCCGGACGGGTTCGACGGCGAGTTCAGGATCAGCCACCGCGTTTTCGGCGTAATGGCAGCCTGCAATGCATCGGCCGCAAGCTTGAAGTCGCTCCCGGCGCCGCACGGCACGATCACGGACTGCGCACCGCAAAGCTGCACGATCTCCGGGTAGCTCACCCAGTACGGCGCCGGCACGATGACCTCGTCGCCTTCGTTAAGCGTGGCAGCCAGCGCGTTGAAGATCACCTGCTTGCCGCCGCTGCAGACGAGCGTGTCGCGCCAGTCGACGTCAAGACCGTTTTCACGCTGGAACTTCGCAGCAATCGCCTCGCGCAGCGCGCGCAGCCCGGCTACCTGTGTGTATCGCGTATGACCCGCCCGGATTGCGACGATGCCCGCTTCACGAACATGCTCCGGTGTGTCGAAGTCGGGCTCACCGGCGCTCAGCGAGATCACGGCGGCACCGCTCGCGCGCCGTGCCGCGACGCGATCCATGACGCTATAGGTCGCCGACGGGCGTGCCGCGGCCAGGAAACGGTTCAGACCTTCAGACAGCCCGGTCATTGCGCCTCCCTCCAGCTCGTGAGCCCCATCAAATCCAGCGTGCTGCGGCCTTCGCGCAATGCGTCCATCATCTTCGCCTCCTTGTCGGCGCGTGCCTGCCCCTGGGCAAGCGTCTCTGCAACGTGCGCAGCCGGGATCACCAGCACGCCGTCATCATCCGCGACGACCAGATCCCCGGTCGCCACCGGCGTGCCCGCGAAGCTGATCGGCCGGCCAACCGAAGGCGAACTCGCCTTGATCGTGCCCCGCATGGAGATGCCGCGGGAGAACACCGGAAAGCGCCGCGCCGTCAGCGCCGCGATATCGCGCACGCCGCCGTCAATGATCAGGCCCGCCACGCCGGCAGCCTCGGCCGCCACTGTAAGCACCTCGCCCCAGTAGCCCGCGACGAAGCCGCCAGTGGAAATCACGAGGATGCTGCCGCGCGGCACCCTCTCCATTGCGATGTGGATGGCCAGGTTGTCACCCGGCGAGCATTCCAGTGGATAGGCTGGACCAGCAACCGAGGCGCCCGCCCAGACGGGGCGGATGGCGATGTCGGCAGCGCTGGTGGGGATGCCCGAAGCCTCAAAGAGCGTGGAGGTGCCGAGCTTGCAGGCCTGTGCGAGTTGTTCTGCGCTGTAGGTCATGATGCTTGCTTCTTCCTATTCCTTGGTCTGGAGCTTGTGGTAGCCCAGCGCGGCGCGCGCTTCGCCCAGGGTCTTGCCCTGCGCGATCTGCTCGCGGATGCGCGATTCGACTTCTTCGATCTTTCTGGCGGTTTCGGCCACCTCGCGGGCGCGACCACGCGGCACAACGACCACGCCGTTAGCATCGGCCACCACAATGTCGCGCGAAGCCACGCGCACGGTACCGATGGCGACCGTGGTGTTCACCGATTCGACCTGCACGCGATCCTTGCCGGTACGCATGAAGCGGCCCGCGCTGAACACCGGGTAGCCGTCGCCCAGCGCCTTGCTCACGTCGCGACACACGCCGTCGATCACCGTGCCGGCAATGCCGCGCAGGCCCGCATACTGGGTCATGATGTCGCCCCAGACGGTGCAGTCGGTGCGGCCGTCGTTGTCGATCACGACGACGTCGCCTTCTGCGACGTCGTCGATGAAGTCACCGACGGTGCCTGGCGGGTTGCTCGCCGGTACGTACTTGACCGTGAACGCCGGACCCACCACTGCCTTGCTGTAGTCAGCCAGCGGCATGATGCCCAGGGCCTGCCCGTGCAAGCCCAGCTTGTCCATGGCGTCAGAAACGCCGGGGGTGTCCAGCCCTTCAAAGAGGGCCACCAGTTCCTGGTCTTCGGGGTTAGCCCTCAGGAAATTTGCCATTTGAGATGTTCCAAAAGAGGATGTGGATGTCACTGGGCGCGAATGGTCTCGAATTCCTTGTCGTGCATCACCTCGGCGACCGAGCGGCCGGCGCGCACAGCAGCGACCATGCCGTCCTGGCGGCGTGCAATGCGCTCGCCGAGATCGAGAACTTCCTCGATACGGCTGGCAGGCACGAAAACCGTCCCGCAGCGGTCGGCGATCACATAGTCGTCCTCGTGCACGGTGACGCCCGCCATCTGGACGGGCTTGCCCGAATCAATCTGGATCACGCGGTTACGCGCGCTGATCATCGTGACGCCGCGGCCGTACACCGGGTAGCCGACCGACTCGCTGCCTTCGATATCGCGGCTCAAACCGTCGATGACTGAGCCGCGAATCTGTTTGGCCGTCGCGGCATTGGCAAGGATGTCGCCCCAGCAGGAGATGCCGTCCGCCCCACCGGCGATCACGAGTACACGGTCATCCGCGGTGACCGCGTCGATCACCGGCGAAATGAGGTGAACCGTTGGCGTGGCGTCGGCTTTGGGGCCAAGCTGGATCGTGCTGGCCCGCCCGACGATCCTGGGGCAGTCCCAGAGTGGGCGAAGGCCGTAGGTCGCACCGGGGAGCACGAGGAAATCGAGCGCGTCGGAAACCGTGTTGGTATCGAGCGACGCGAGGCGATCAAGAAGCGAGGTCTGGTTCATGGCGCTGTTGTCCGTTGACAGGTGCAGCCATCGTGAGCCCGGTGGTCTGTTCTGTAAATTTCGTATTTCGTATCTCTCTGATACGCTTTTCGGAACACAGAAAAGCGCGCGGCGCGTGAGTCGCGACGACGATAATGGTGGCCACGCAAGGCGCGCGGTTACGCCGGCGTCGATCCGAAAGGAGATGGTCAACATGAGCAATACGATCGACTTCAGGCTGATACGCCAGCTATGGATGTTTCTCGCCGTAGCCGAGGAACAGCATTTCGGGCGGGCTGCAAAACGCCTGAACATGTCGCAACCCCCGCTGACCGAGCAGATCAAGGTGCTGGAGCAGTCGCTGAAACTGGAGCTCTTTCATCGTTCCCGGCGGGGTACGCAGTTGAGTCCGGCGGGCGCGGCGATCCTGCCGGCCGTGCGCCAGTTCGCCGGCCAGGTCGAGCGACTCGAGCGGGTTGTACGGGAGGTGGCGGCCGGACAGTCCGGCGTATTGCACGTCGGCGCCATTACTTCCGCCATGCTGGAAACCGTTCCCCCGGTGCTGGACGCGCTCAAGCAGGCCCATCCGAATCTCACCGTGTTCGTCAAGGAGATAGACAGCGTCGATGCCATACCGGCGCTGGAATCGGGAGAGCTCGATCTGGCCTTCGTGCGCATTGACGGCGAGGTGGGAAGCGGCATTGCAGCCATGCCACTCGCGGACGACCGGCTTGCGGTGGCGCTGCCGAGGGACCATCCGCTGGCCGCCATGCCCAGGGTGCGGCTGCAGTCGTTGGCGAACGAGCACCTCGTGATGTCGTCCCGCCAGGTCAGCCCGGTCTATTTCGATACGCTGACGTCGGTGTGCCGCGCGCACGGCTTGACGCCGCGCGTCACGCATGAGGTGCGTTCGGTGACGTCGCAGATCGCCTACGTCGGATGTGGGCAAGGCGTGGCATTGGTTCCGTCGTCGATGCGCAAGCTCGCGCCCGAAAATGTCGTGGTGCGGCCGTTGAAGGAAAAGATCGAGGTCGTGACCGCCGCCTTGCTATGGAATACGCAACGCCACCACCCGCTGGTCGACGAAGTGGTCGCGTCGCTCAAGAAGCGCAAGGCCCGGCAGACAGCACGTTGAAAAGTGCGTGGCAGCGTTGCGCACCGCTTATCGCGGAGCGAACGGCGGCGGCATCTTACGCATGTAGCGATCGGCTTCCTGGCAAGCCAGTTCGGCAACGAAGCGAATCGCTTCGGATGCCCGGCTTGCCAGATAGCTGACCACGAGCCCCTGAGGCTGCAAGGGCATGTCGAAGTGAATGACTTCGAGCTCGCCGCTGTCGACCTGCTCCTTGACGGGCGGAAGCGGGACCATGGCATTGCCGAGACCGCATTTGACAAACCGGACGAGTGCAGAAATGGAATTGACGCAATGCACCTTGCCCATCGGTATGCCGGCTCGCTTGTAGACGTCCTTGAGCACCAGGTAAGGCTGGGAGCCGCGGCTCATGGTGACGACCGGCCCCAAAAGCACTGCGCGCAAATCCGCACGTGACTCGGGCGGTTCGCCGCGGCGGCCAACCCAGCCCATCGCCATCGGGAGGCAGGTTTGGCTGACGATGCCTTCACCAATCATCTGATCGGTCTGCAGCGCAATATCCACCTCTCCATCGCGCAGGCTCCTGTTCAGGCGTTCAGTCGATTCCGCGCTCAGCTGCACCTCGATGCCGGGATACGAAGCATTTAGATGCTGGACGAAGCCGACCAGCCAGGTGTGAACGACGGTGTCGATTGCACCTATGCGCACCCCGCCCAGCAACTTCTGATCAGTTCTCCCGAGCTGCATGATGTCGCCCTGCAATTCGAGCATGCGCTCACCATAGCTGATCAGACGCAGGCCGACAGGCGTGAGCCGTAGATCGCCCGGGCCTCGTATAAAGACGCGTGCGCCAATTTCCTCCTCCAGTGCGGCGATCCGGTTAGAGATGGCCGCCTGCGTCACGTGCAGACGGTCTGCGGCAGCGCGAAAGCTTCCTACCTGGGCCACGAGCAGAAAGCTCTCCAGAAATCGCGTATTCATTACTCCGTTTTCCCTGATTCGACGTTAGGGGTTTCCCGGGGATCGATTCAGCTCCATGCAGCCGGTTTCGCGCCCCCCGCCCGTCATAGCTTGCCTGAAAAGAAAAATCTATCAAAGGGCCCAACAAATTCCCGTTTGCCCGACCCTTTTTGAGTTGGGACGATCGGGCATCCAACAAGTGGAGAGGGACGAGAGATGAAAGCAGGCCGGCGTGGGATGCTCTTCGTGGCAGCTGATGTAGATCGCGAAGACGACGAAGATTTTAACCAGTGGTACGACCGCGAGCACCTCGAGGATCGTGTTCGGATGAACGGCGTCATTGCCGCTTCGCGATATGTCGCGATCGACGGCGGACCGAAATATCTGGCCTTGTACTGGGCCGGCTCGCTTCAGGCGTTCGATTCTCCCGAATACGCACACGCCTTCACGCATCAGACACCGTGGTCCGTGAAAGTCCTGCCGAAAATGCGCGCGCCAATGCGCCGGATCGGCGAACTGAGCGCGGAAGTAGGGAAAGGCAATGGAGGATTCATCGGCGTCCTGACTTTGCCCGCTTCCGTGGTAACTGATTCGTTAAGCGAACGATGTGCCGCGATTGGGGAAACACTTGTGCAGCGGCCAGGCTTCGTCCGTTCATATCTTCTCACACCCGACGACAGGTTGAGCCGTCCTCTGCCACTCGAAGACCTTGGCGTGCGCCGGATGCAACCGATCTTCATCATCGAAAGCAGCAGCGCACAGTCCAGCGAATTCGCCCTGTTCGAGGCCATAACCCATCTGCCATGCTCGCCTGCCGCCGTCGCGCGTTACGCACTTGCATGGAACCTCGAATCGCGGGAGTGCGCGTGATGGACAATACATCCGCCCTGAACCAGCAGTCATCGGTCGAAGTGAACGGCTCGACGCAAAGCCGCCCTCGCATGGCAAGGCTTGCTGCGGCGAGCTCGATTGGTACCACGCTCGAATGGTTCGACTTCACGGTCTATAACCTCATGGCGGCGCTGGTCTTCAACGCCGTCTTCTTTCCGTCGTTCGACCCGCTCTCGGGGACCATCCTCGCGTTTTCCACCTACGCTGTCGGCTATCTGTCGCGCCCCTTTGGCGGCGTTATCTTCGGCCATCTGGGCGACAAGCTCGGGCGCCGCTTCGTGCTCGTTGCCACGCTCCTGATGATGGGCGCCGCGACGGGGTTCATGGGATTGTTGCCCACCTACCAGGTGTGGGGCGTCTGGAGTCCGATCCTGCTCGTGGCGCTGCGCTTCCTTCAGGGTGCGGCGATCGGCGGCGAGTGGGCTGGCGCCGTGCTGCTTTCCATGGAGCACGGCGACCAGAAGCAGCGCGGCCGCAACGCGTCATGGGCACAGGTGGGTCCCGCGTGCGGGACCCTGCTTGGCGCCGGCTTTCTGGCATTGTGCACGGCGGCGTTGCCGGCCGGTGCTTTCCAGGCGTGGGGCTGGCGCATTCCCTTCCTTGCCAGTGCGGTGCTCGTGGGTTTCGGGCTGTGGCTGCGACGCGGCGTCGATGAAACGCCCATGTTCAAGCAGCTTGAACGCCATCACCACAAGGTCGAGATGCCGGTGAAGGAAGTGTTTGCCGATCACTGGCGACGCCTGCTGATAGCCGGGAGCGTGCGCATCGGATCCGACATCGTCTATGGGCTGCTCGTCGTTTTCACGCTTACCTATGTGACGAACGTACTACACCTGCCACGCTCGCTCGCCCTGCTGGCGACGATGCTGGGTGCAGCGCTGCATGCCGTCTGCGTGCCCCTGTTCGGCAGCCTCTCAGACCGGTTAGGACGCCGGATCGTCTATGGCGCAGGTGCCGCCTTCTCCATTCTCTGGGCGTTCGCCTATTTTTATCTGATGGGCACCTGCCAGGCGGTGAACATCTGTATTGCCGTTGTCGTTGGCATGCTCTTCCAGGCGATGATGTACGGCCCACAGGCAGCCTTCGTTACGGAGCAATTCCCTACCCGCGTGCGCTACGCAGGCGCATCGCTTTCGGCAACGCTGGGCGGAATCATCGGCGGGGCGTTCGGACCGCTGATCTTTGCCAGTCTCTACAAGGCATACCAGTCCACGACGCTGATCTGCCTGTATATCGCCAGTGGACTGGCCATCACCCTGATCGCGCTACTCGCCGCAAGAGAGACCGCAGGAAAGCAGCTTGCCGAATGACGAGGCAGCCGGGCCTGGAAACGGTCCGGCAGCGTCATGTACCCGCTGTTGCACGACGACTCACGAGAAACGCTGAATGAACTCCCCTCTTGAACTGCTGGAGCCCGAGACGCTACCCAGGACCACACCGCGCATCCACGCGGCAGGTGCAGGCGCGCTCCTGTTCGATCCGGCGAACGGCGCATTTGACGCCGGACTGCAACAACGCCTCATCGCACTGGCCCGGCTCATTCGCAAATCGGTTGGAAACGATTCACTGCATGAGTTGGTACCGGGCGTGAACAACCTGCTTTACGTCTTTGATCCGTTGCGCACGCACCCTTGCGAAGCAAGGGCGCTATTGCTGCGTCTCTGGGAAGCGGCTGAGCCGTCGGGGCAAGTCGGGCGCGAAATCGAAATTCCGGTGGTCTACGGCGGCGAGGTTGGCGAAGACCTGATGGAACTGGCCGCTGGCGCTTCACTCGATGTGCGGGAGTACGTGCGCCGGCACTCCAGCGCTGTCTATACCGTGGCCTGCATCGGCTCGACGCCGGGCTTTGCGTACATGACGGGGCTTCCCGACCCGCTACACGTCCCGCGAAGAAAGATCCCGCGCATGAAGGTGCCTGCCGGCACGGTCATCGTCGGCGGAACGCAGGCCGGCGTCATGCCGTGCACGGCGCCCTCCGGCTGGCACCTCATCGGGACAACCGACGTTGAAATGTTCAGGCTGGACCGGCGCGAGGCGTGTCTGCTCGCGCCCGGCGACCGGGTTCAATTTTCCGTAAAAAGGATCGAGCTGTGATTGAAGTTCTGTCGAGCGGTGCCGTGAATCTCATTCAGGATCTCGGGCGTCCCGGATACCTGGACAACGGGCTGAGCCGCGGAGGCGCCATGGACGGCCTCGCGTTGTCGGTCGCCAACGCGATGGTCGGCAACGAGCCCGATGAAGCGGGCATCGAGATCAGCCTGTTCCCCTTTCGCTTCCGCCCTAGCGAAGACCTCGACTTCGCGATCGCCGGCGCCGACTGTGTGGTCCGCGTCGAAGACGAAATCGTCGCCCCGTGGTGGGGGCGCTCCGTGCGTGCCGGCCAGACCGTCGTCATCGAGCGCCCCAGGCGCGGCGCGCGCGCCTACCTCGCGATCGGTGGCGGCATCGACGTCGAACCGGTGATGGGCTCGCGATCGACCGACCTCAAGGCGAACTTCGGTGGGATGGAAGGTCGCGGTCTGAAACGCGGTGACACGCTCAAGGCCCGCCAGGCTCCCGGCAGGCCGCGACGGCGCGCAAGCGGGCTCGGCGTGGTGCCGAAAGACGTGCCGACGTTCTGGCGGGAACTATCGGCCGGGTACGTGAGCGTGCGCGTGCTCGAAGGCGCTGAGTATGCGCTCTTCACGGCCAGCGCAAGACAATGCTTCGAGCAGTCGGACTATGAAATCACGGCCGATGCCAACCGCGTCGGCTACCGGCTGAGCGGTTCCGCACTCCCGCTTCAGACGCCCGTCGAGCTGCTCTCGCACGGCATCGTTCCAGGCACGGTCCAGGTCCCGCCTTCCGGTCAACCGATCATTCAGTTAGCCGAAGCAAACACTTGCGGTGGCTATCCCAAGATCGCGACGGTCATCGAGGCCGATCTGTGGAAGCTCGCCCAGGCACCAGTGGGATGCCGTATCCGCTTCCAGATCACCGATATCGACACAGCCGTTGCGGCACTGCGTGAGCAGGCCGTGGAACTCGGCCGCATCCGCGCCGCACTCGCGCTGATGGCGCATCGCGGCTGACGCACCATATAACGAAGCACTGCAAATAGGACTCCACTGATGAACAGCATGAGCAAGCCGGTCGAAGTCGATCTCAATTCCGACATGGGGGAAGGCTTCGGAGCGTACCGGATGGGCGACGACGAAGCGATCCTGAATATCGTCACGTCGGCCAACGTCGCCTGCGGTCAACATGCGGGCGACCCGGAAATCATGGCGAGGACGTTTGCGCTCGCCAACGCGCGCGGCGTTGCCGTCGGGGCACACCCCGGCTTTCCCGACCTCTGGGGCTTCGGCCGCCGCATCATTCCCTTTTCCACCGGCGAAATCGAGCGCCTGATCGCTTACCAGATCGGCGCAGCCGAAGCGCTCGCACGCTATGCAGGCCACCGCATCACCTACGTAAAGGCGCATGGCGCGCTCGGGAACCTCACCCAGGCCGACGTGGACGTCGCCAAAGCCATTGCGCGCGCGATCAAGGCCGTGAACCCCGCGCTCATCTGCATGACCTTCTCCGGCGCCGTCATGCAAAGGGTCTGCGGCGAAATGGGACTGGAGGTCCGCAGCGAGGTCTTCGCCGACCGGGCATACGACGATGAAGGCCATCTCGTGCCGCGCAAGGTGCCGGGCTCCGTCCTGCACGACGCCGACGAGGCCGCCGCGCGGATGCTGAGGATGGTCCGCGAGGGCGCGATCGAGACGCTCTCCGGGCGCATGCTGAAGGTTCCGATCGACACGATCTGCGTCCACAGCGACACGCCCGGCGCCATCGAAATGGCGGCCAAGGTCCGGCGCACGCTCGAGGATGCGGGCGTTGTGATCAAGTCGTTCAGCCAAGGGCGCGTCAATGAATCGTGAACTCATTGAAGGGCTTGTCGCCCTGCTCCAACGCTCGTCGCTTTGCGAAATCGACTACACGAACGGCAGCCAGCGCGTATGGCTCGTGCGGGACCGCCGCGAAGCCGCGCCGTCGAGCAAGGCGATCACCGCGCACAGCCTGCGCGCGGAGAGTGAAAATTCTGCGCGGTTGCCTGCCTGCGCCGATGGCCCCGCGCTCCATGTCATTCACTCCTCCATGACGGGGACCTTCTACCGGGCGCCCGGTCCCGGGCAGCCTCAGTTCGTCTCACCTGGCGACCTCGTCGAGGAAGGGCAGACCCTCGGACTCGTCGAAGCCATGAAGCTGCTCAATCCCGTGGAAGCCGACTGGCGCGGACGACTCGTCGAGATCCTCGTTGCGGACGGCGCCACGGTCGCGCACGACACGCCGCTCTTCGTCATCGAACCCATGGAAAGCTGAGATGTTCAATACCGTACTGATTGCCAATCGCGGCGAGATCGCGCTGCGAATACTGCGTGCCTGCCGGGCTCTCGGTCTCAGGACAGTAGCCGTCCATTCCGAGGCCGATGCCGATCTCCGGCATGTCCAGCTTGCCGACCAGGCGCTGTGCATCGGCCCTGCCCCAGCTGCGAAGAGTTATCTCCAGAAGAGCGAACTGCTGATCGCCGCGCAACTGACCGGAGCCGACGCCATCCACCCCGGCTATGGCTTCCTCTCCGAAAACGCGGATTTCGCCGAGGCGGTAGAACGTGCCGGTCTCACGTTGATTGGGCCGACTTCGTCGTCCATTCGCCTCATGGGCGACAAGGTCAGCGCAAAGCGCGCGATGCGCGACGCTGGCGTGCCATGCGTGCCGGGCTCGGACGGGCCTTTGCCGCAAGACGCGGACGCCACCGCCCGCATGGCGGACGAAGTGGGTTACCCGCTCATCGTGAAAGCAGCCGGTGGGGGCGGCGGCCGGGGTATGCGAGTCGTGCGCGACCGGTCAGACCTCATTGCCGCCGCTTCAATGACCCGCGAGGAGGCGGCCGCGGCGTTCGGCAACGCCACGGTTTATATCGAACGGTTCCTCGAGCGCCCGCGACACGTAGAGATCCAGGTGCTGGCCGACACGCACGGCAACGCCGTATGGCTCGGCGAACGCGATTGCTCGATGCAGCGCCGGCACCAAAAGGTGATCGAGGAGTCTCCCGCTCCTGGCATCGATCGCGGCGAAATCAGCCGCATCGGGCAGCTCTGCGCCGAGGCTTGCGTGCGCATCGGCTACCGCGGCGCCGGCACGTTCGAGTTTCTCTATGAGAACGGCGCCTTTTACTTCATCGAGATGAATACGCGCGTCCAGGTCGAGCACCCGGTCACAGAAATGGTGACCGGCGTCGACATCGTCGCGGAGCAGATCCGCATTGCCATGGGCGCGCCACTTTCCGTCAATCAGGCTGACATCGAGTTCAACGGGCACGCGATCGAGTGCCGGATTACGGCTGAGCATCCATGGAAATTCACACCCTCGCCGGGAAAAGTCGGGACCTGGATCGCGCCGGGTGGCCCCGGCATTCGCGTGGAGTCTCACCTGTATAGCGGCTACGCGGTTCCGCCCAACTACGACTCGCTGGTTGCCAAACTCATCGCGCATGGCAAGACCCGCGAGCAAGCCATCGCACGCATGCGCGCGGCGCTCGACGAGATGGTCGTCGACGGCATCGAGAGTTCGATTCCGCTGCATCGCCGGCTGATGCTGGAGCCGCGGTTCATCGAGGGTGGCTTTGATATTCACCATCTCGAACGTCTGATCGAATCGAATGCACTTCAGGATGAAGTCAAAGCATGAATATTAAGGATATTGAATCGCTTGCGGAAGCAATGGAAACGTCGGATCTCACGCGATGCGTCATTACAGACGGCGACGAAACGCTACGACTCGTGCGCTCGATACGGCCTGCCGAGGCCGATGATCACCTGCTTCGGGATGCAGGTTCCGCGTCTGAACCAGGCAGCGTGCCGGTCCGTGTGCGCGCGCCGTGCTCAGGGAATTTCCGCAGCACCCATCCGCTGCGGCCGGAGGCTGCCGCTAGCGAAGGCGCCGTCGTTTCCGAAGGCCAGAACCTGGGGTACATGCAGATCGAATCGGTGCTTTTTCCGGTCACGGCGCCATCGGGCGGACGTGTGGGCCCCAGCTTCGTCCCCGAAGGCGCCCTCGTTGGCTACGGCGACGCGTTGACTGAAATCGCAATGACACTCTCTACAGGGCAATAACATGACGCCTCTGGCATTTCGCCGAAACGTAAGGCAAGGAAAGTTCACGGGGCCCACCGCCGGGCAATGCGAGGGGTACGTCCAGGCCAACCTCGCCATCTTGCCCCAGGCGCACGCGGGCGCGTTCAGGCAGTTTTGCGAGCTCAACGACAAGGCCTGCCCCTTGCTCGCGATCAGTAATCCAGGCGAATGGACGCTCCCCACGCTGGGCGAGGATATCGACATCCGGCAGGACGTCCCTGCCTACTGGATCTATCGAAACGGCGAAAAGACCGAAGTCGTGCATCAGTTGGTCGACGTCTGGCGCGACGACCTGGTCGTGTTCGCGCTGGGGTGCTCGTTCTCGTTCGAGCATCTCCTCTTGCGAGAAGGCATTCCGGTTCGCCATGTCGAGCTTGGTGGCAGCGCTCCCGTTTATGTCACGAACCGGCCTAACCGGCCCGCGGGCCCATTCGCGGGCAACCTCGCCGTGTCGATGCGGCCGCTCGCGCCGGCCGATGCGATACGTGCGATCGAGATCACTAGCCGGTATCCGGGCGTTCACGGCTCGCCCGTGCATTTTGGCGATCCGTCGGCCATCGGGATCGGTGACCTCGGCCGGCCCGACTTTCCGGGAATTGCCGACGTGCGCGCAGGCGAGGTACCGGTTTTCTGGGCCTGCGGGTTGACTCCGCAGGTGGCGCTCCTCGGTGCAAAGCTCGACTTTGCGGTCGGACACGCGCCAGGCCATATGCTCGTTACGGACCTTCGGCTGGACCAGGCCGAGCGGTCCGAAGCGTTGCCCGTGCGGAGCGCTCCGCAGGTCGATCCGGCCAGTCGTCTCTAGTTGCGCAGATACCCGTTTGTCGCCGGATCAGGCATCAGGAAAGACACGACCGCGACGATCGCGCAGGTTGCCGTAACGTACCAGAAGAATATTGACTCTGCGCCGTGTGCCTTCAGGGATAACGCGGCGTATTCGGCCGACCCACCGAACACCGCGTTAGCGATGGCATATGGCAACCCAACGCCGAGCGCGCGCACCTCGGGAGGAAACAATTCGGCCTTGATCAGACCGCTGATGGACGTGTACAAGCTCAATACGGCAAGTGCGAGAACGATCAGGGCGAACGCCGCGTAGGGATTGGTGACGGTACGGAGTGTATCGAGCAACGGAACGGTGCCAAGCGCCGACAGCACCCCGAAAAGTACCATTGAACGCCGCGCACCAATGCGGTCGGAGAGCGCTCCAAAGGCCGGCTGCATCAACATGTACACGATCAGCGCAACAGTCATCAGGCCACTGGCGGTTTTCGCCGACATACCCGCGCTGTTGACCAGATACTTTTGCATGTAGATCGTGAACGTGTAGAAAGCGAGTGAGCCGCCCGCCGTGAAACCGATGACAGTCGCCACGGCACGCTTGCGCATGAGGAGGCCCGAGAGGGTTCCGGCCTCCGCGTTGTGCTGGCTTCGCGTGGTTGTCGTCTCTTCGAGCGAGCGGCGCAGATACAGCGCGACCAGCGCACCGACTCCTCCCATGGCGAAGGGAATCCGCCATCCCCACAACACCAGATCGGCATGCGAAAGGAGTTGCTGTAAGAACACGACTACGACCAGCGCAGCGATCTGGCCGGCGATGATCGTGACGTACTGAAAGGACGCAAAAAATCCGCGTCGCCCAGCGTAGAGCAAAGCAAAGATGTCAATTCGAACTCCCTGAAGCGCAGGGATTCCGCACACCGAATTGACGACTTTATTTGCAGTCTCAACGAAATAATGTCGTCAATTCGCATAAGTCCGCATTAAATTCGTCAATTCGCGTTCTAGACTTCGAATCCCGCTCCTAAGGTCTTGATCTTATGGACGTTCCTGCGCACCTGACGCAGCCGGTCGCGCTCGCGCGAGCGCGCGGCGCACACCGCTTCGAAGTCTTCAGCCCGAAGCTCAAACGCCGGCTGACACTCGACCGACGCTGCGCCGTCGATCAATGGTTCGTGCTCGAATCCGATCCGACCGTGCGCGCCTTTTGCGAGCGTCCATGCTTTGTTCAGTTCCATGGCCGGCGATATCTCATCGATTTCCACGTCTGCTACGCTGACCGTCAAGAACTGCTGCTCCTACCCGATCCGGTCATCGTGGAAGACGGCAAATCTCGTGCGGCCGATGATGCCAGCGCGATGACTGTGCGCCACGTCGAGTCCGCAGAGCTGGTGGCCTCGCGTATCTGGGTCGACAACTGGCAGCGCATCCTGCCGTGTCTGATCGCCACACGCGGTCTCGTGCCAGCTTCGCTGCTCAACTCGATCGAGCGCTTCGTCGCAACGTCTCAGTCATTGCTCGACATCGAGCGAGAGTTCTCAACGGGTGACCCCATTGTCGTGCGCGCGGCCTTGTTCGGCCTGTTGCATACAGGCCGCGTGACAGCACCCGAGTTGCGCACCGAGCCACTTTCGTGGCTCACGCGCTTTGCTGCTGTCGAGGCCCGATCATGAGTCGCCGCAAACCCGAACTGCAAGCACTTGACCTGACGACGTGGCCGACCGTGGCGTGGACCGAGTTCGTTGCGCCTGCGCGCGAGCGCATCCGGCTTCGGATGCAAGCAATCGAGCGTTACGCGCGCGGCGAGCCTGTCAAGGACATCGAGCACGCGACCGGTGTGAATCGCCGGCAGCTCTATCGCTTGCTCGAGCGGGCGCTCGAACTGCATCACGACGGGCGCATCTATGGGTTTCGCGCGCTGATCGCGCATGTCCGCGTAACAGAGTACGTCCGTGTGCGCCCCGTCACCGTACAAGGCGAGCGGGGCAGCCGTGGCGCCGTGGGCGCCCTCTCACAGCTGTTTGAGCGTTACCCTACCCTCGCCGGCTGGCTCCGGCTGCAGCTCAAGCAGCGCCGCGTCAAGCTTGATCAGCGCCATACCGACGGCGCGCTGCATACGCGCCTGCGCGGCCTGCAAGCATTGCACACGGAATTCCTGCAGCAGTGCCGGAAAGTGGGCCTGACGGCGGCGGATTATCCGTTCAATACGGCTGGCCAGGCGATTCGCTCCCTCTCGGCGTGCGTGAAGGCGGAGCTGCTACGCAGTTTCGGTACTGCTGCGCGCGCGGCCGGCGCCTCGCACCTCAAAGGCTTGCCTCGCCCTGATGATGAGGCAGGCGCGCCAGCGGCAAGCCGCCCCTATCAGGTCGTCGAATTCGATGGTCACAAGCTCGACATCCGGCTCAAGGTCGTCGTGTCCGATCCACTGGGCTTCGCGCATGAGTTCGAAATCGAACGGGTTTGGTTGCTTGTCATCATCGACGTCTGCACGCGCGCGGTGCTCGGCTACCACCTTGTGCTGGCGCGCGAGTACAGCCGCTACGACGTCATCAAGACCATCGAGAAAGCGCTTGAGCCCCACCCCACGCGCATCTTCAGCATTCCCAGTCTCGCGTACGGAACACACGACGGGTTTCCTTCCCAGCGTCTGCCCGAGCTGGCCTACGTGGCGTGGGAGTGGATGAAGCTCGACAACGCGAAGGCGAATCTCGCGAGCGACACGCTGGCCGCACTGTGCGAATTCGTCGGCTGCAGCGTAGACGCCGGTCCCCACTATAGCCCGGACGAGCGACCTTATATCGAGCGCTTCTTTGGCACGGTCGCGTCTCGCCTGTCTTCGCGATTGCCCGGCTACACCGGTTCGCACCCGCGCGATCTGCGCCGGGCGCTGGCCGACCCCAAGGGCAATCTGCGCCTCTACGTGTCGCTCGACGAGCTGGAGGAATTGATCGAATATGCGATCGCCAGCTACCACGGCACTCCGCATGCAGGCCTGAATAGCATCACGCCGCTTGAAGCGATGACGTATTTCGTGCGCGGCAAACAGCAGCTGCTCACCTGGCTTCCTGAGCAGCACCGGCGAACGCTGTGCCTGATGCAAACGGCCAGGCGCTGCCGCGTGCGGGCTTATCTTGAGCAGGGCGTGCGCCCGCACATCAACCTGTATCGGGTCCGCTACACCAACCCCGTGCTCGCCTGCAGCACGCACCTGATCGGGCAGCCGCTGCTCGTCTACATAAATGCGGACGATCTGCGCTGTGTGCGCGCCTTTCTCGCCGACGGCACCGAACTCGGCGTACTTGAGGCGCAAGGGGCATGGCGCGTCGTACCGCACAATCTCAAGCTGCGTCAGGAAATTCTGAAGCTACATGGCGACAGGCGCGCCCGTCCGCTCGGCTCCAATCCCATCGAAGCATACATACAAGCCAAGCTTGCCGAGGCCAGGAAGACGCGCAAGGCCGCATCCGACCTCGCTCAGGCGATGCGCATGCTCGCCGCAGCACCCATGGTATGCGTGCCGCCAGGTCCCGTGACATCGGCCGAGATCGCCGCGCCGGCGGCGGCGCTGGCCGCGGCGCCGAACGCCGAAACGACCCCGCCTGCGAGTGTGCGTCCCCGCAAGCTCACCATTGGCACCGGACAGGTTTTCTAACGCTGTCGTTTGCAAGGGAGGCCCCATGTCGCCGCAAATCCCACGTCCGATCGACCCGTCGCTGCACCCGCTCGTCACAGGCAATTACCGCATCGCAACACCCCCCATCGAGGCGTTCCATGAGCTCGTCACGCGCTACCTGCGCTACCGGATCATGGGGGCGCTCATTTACGGCCCCTCGCGCATCGGTAAAACTCGCGCAATCGAGTACGTGCGGCTCATGCTCGCGCGTCAGCACCCGAAGATGACGACCTTCCACGCGCAGTGCGAGCACAAGCCGCGGCACGCCGAAGGTCCATTCTTCGTGAACTTGCTGGAGGCCGTGGGCGATCACGCGCCGAACTCCGGCACCAATCCGGCCAAACGCATGCGCCTGACGCTGCGCATTCGCGAGGCCGCCGCCCGCGCCGGCAGCAGCACGGTGCTGCTCTTTTGTGACGAGGCGCAACGCTACAACGAGAACGAATACGAGTGGCTGCGTGATGTGCATGACGCCCTCGATCGTCAGTACATCAAACTCTTTACCTTTCTTGTCGGACAGGAGGATCTGCTCGCTCAGAAGACGGCGCTGCAGGTCGCCGGCAAGACACAGATTGTCGCGCGGCTCATGGTCGAGGAATTCGCCTTCTGCGGCATCCGCAACGCCGAAGATGTCGCCACGTGCCTGGACGGCTACGATCAAACAGCCTACCCGGAGGGCAGCCAGTGGAGCTTTACCCGCTTCTACGTGCCGCAGGCGTTTGACTCCAGCTACCGCCTGATCGACGACGCCGGTGTGCTATGGCAGGCGTTCGAGGCAGCACACCACAAGGCGAGCTTGCCGGGCCGGCTGGAAATCCCGATGGAATCGTTCGCACGCGCCGTCGAAATCGTGCTCAAGGACAGCGAACTCAAAGATGCACCCGGTTACTGTCCCACGGCAGCCTTGTGGGCTTACGCCGTGCAGCATTGCGGCTACGTCCAATCCCGCCATGCCACCGGACGCGTGCTTGTCCCCGCGTGATCCCGCAGTGCTCAAGCCGCCACGCTTTCCGATTCTGACCTTTGACGAGCGGCAAGTCTCGCTCGCGTTCGGCAGCGTGTTCAACCTCAAGTGGCTGGTGCCCGGAGAATCACTTGTCTCGATCCTGTGGAAGTTCGCATGTGCCAATTCGCTGCCCAGCCACGTGCTCGTTCAGTTGTTGAGCCCCGAGGCTGACGCGTCTGAAGGCGTGGCGCCGGTGCGCGACGACATCGACCTCATGCGCCTGTGCCGCGTCCTCCGCCTACCCCAGTACGTCTTGCGCATCTCGTTGCTCGATACGGCACGCTCAGGTCGGTATCACGCGACGTTCCGGTATTGCCGACAATGCGTGGCGCACGGTTACCACAGCGTGCTGCATCAGCTCGAGGATGAAGATCATTGCCCGGCGCATCATCAATCGCTCGAAACGCGCTGTCCGCACTGCCGCGGCGAGACACCTTATCTCGTCAACACCAGCGTGATCGAGGCGCCGTTTCGATGCGTCTGGTGCCATTCGCACTTCAGTTATGGGCGTCTTTCTCTTCTGTCGACCACGCCTGCAATGCGTAGGCGGGACCGCATCGCCCTGACTCGCCGACTGCATCTGCGCTTGGGCAACGGCATCGTCGCCGCAGTCGATCAAGGGCCGATCGCCGCCCCTTGTTGACGCCCACGCGATGCCACGCCGGTGACAACTTTAATTCGTTTCCGGTAAACATTTGAATTTACGGTTATTTTTCGGCAGGCTTCGCAATGGGGCCGCGAAGTGACATCTTTATTAGCGAAGTTGTGACATCTTTATTTTGGTCTACGGCTCGCGGCACCGCGAGTGCGCGATGAGTTGCGTTCGTCCAATGCATTCGACGTCATAGGCGTCAGTCGCCGGCCATCGGAACCGATCACCAGCGACCGTCCCGACGCGCCTCTTCGATGCATTGAGAGCGACCGCGTTGCCCACCTGCGCAAGAGCCTTCCGCACGCTTTCTCAAGCCGAAAGCGGCGCCATACTGTCACCATGATCCGATGGCGACTTTCAAGGCAGTAGTATTGTGTAAGGTGTCTGCATTCGGCAATTCGTGTTGCGGTCGTACAGAAATTGCTGCAGTCAGTTGAGTTCTCCGGCCAACTTCGGCACGACGGTGAACAGATCGCCAACGAGGCCGTAATCGGCCACGCTGAAGATAGGCGCTTCTTCGTCCTTGTTGATTGCGACGATCACTTTCGAATCTTTCATGCCCGCGAGGTGCTGGATCGCGCCTGAGATACCGACCGCGATGTACAGCTGGGGCGCAACGATTTTTCCGGTCTGGCCGACTTGGTAATCGTTGGGCACATCGCCCGCATCCACCGCCGCGCGTGATGCGCCGAGCGCTGCGTTGAGCTTGTCGGCGAGCGGCTCCAGCACCTTCGTGTAGTTCTCGCCGCTGCCCAGACCCCGGCCGCCCGAGACGATGATCTTCGCGCTCGTGAGTTCCGGACGGTCCAGCTTCGTGACTTCGCGGCCGACGAACTGTGAGAGTCCGCTGTCTGCTGCCACATCGAGCTTCTCCACCGCTGCGCTGCCGCCTTCGGCCGCAACTGCGTCGAATGCCGTCGTGCGAACCGTGATCACCTTGATGGGGTCTTGCGACTGAACCGTTGCAATGGCGTTGCCCGCGTAGATCGGGCGCTCGAACGTGTCGGGCGAGTCCACTGCCGTGATGTCGCTGATCTGCGCGACGTCCAGCTTCGCGGCAATGCGCGGCGTCACGTTCTTGCCCGCTGCCGTTGCCGGCGCGAGGATGTGCGAGTAGTTCTTCGCCGCATTTTGCACAAGCGTCAGAACCGTCGCTTCGACGTTCTCAGCAAGACCTGCTTCGAGTTGCGGCGCGTCGGCCAGCAGCACCTTCGAAACGCCCGCGATCTTCGCCGCGGCTTCAGCAGCCGCTTGAGCGTTGTGGCCTGCAACCAGCACGTGCACGTCGCCGCCGATCTTCTGCGCGGCAGCCACGGTATTCAGCGTCGCAGCCTTGATGGTTGCGTTGTCGTGTTCAGCAATAACCAGATTCGTCATTTCTTTCTTGCTCCCCTAACCTTTACAGCACCTTGGCTTCGGTCCTCAGCTTCTCGACCAGCGTATTCACATCGGCAACCTTCACGCCTGCGCTGCGCTTGGGCGGCTCGGCAACCTTCAGGGTCTTCAGACGCGGCGTGACATCGACACCGAGGTCCTCGGGCTTGAGCGTCTCCAGCGGCTTCTTCTTTGCCTTCATGATGTTCGGCAGCGTGACGTAGCGCGGCTCGTTCAGGCGCAGGTCCGTCGTGACCACCGCGGGCAGCTTCAGCGACAGCGTTTCCGCGCCGCCATCGACTTCACGCGCGACCGTGGCCTTGCCGTCGGCCACCGTGAGCTTCGAAGCGAACGTCGCTTGCGGCAGGTTCGCCAGCGCGGCGAGCATCTGGCCGGTCTGGTTCGAGTCGTCGTCGATCGCCTGCTTGCCGAGGATCACGAGCTGCGGCTGCTCCTTGTCGACCAGCGCCTTGAGCAGCTTCGCGACCGCCAGCGGCTGCAGGTCTTCATTCGATTCGATGAGGATCGCGCGATCCGCGCCAATGGCGAGCGCCGTGCGCAGCGTTTCCTGCGCTTGCGTGACACCGGCAGATACAGCGATCACCTCCGTCGCCACACCGGCGTCCTTCAGACGAACCGCTTCTTCCACGGCGATTTCGTCGAACGGGTTCATCGACATTTTCACGCTGGCGATGTCGACGCCCGTGCCATCCGACTTCGCACGAACCTTCACGTTGAAGTCAACAACCCTCTTCACTGCAATCAGAATTTTCATACTCGATATTTCCTGATAACTCATCGTGGGAGCCGAAGCGGCAATAGCAGCCTCGAAGGCGGCTCTGGGGGGGAAATGCGTCTGGAAGACGTTTCATCGTCAGCCCTTTTGCGCCGGACACAAGTCAATAAATGACGGGATAGGAATGATGGGATTTCTGGCGCGCCCCTCTCGGCGACCAAGCTTAGCCATTTTCATCGTGCGAAAGATAATGAACAATTTCCAAATAAACTGACAGACCGTCAAATGCGATTTGACAATCGTGTACACGCCCTGGGCGAGATCGGGTGGCAAGAGGAATAGGCCATTTGCAGCACGCCGCGCTCATTCAACGCCCGGAAGGACGCACAACGAGAGGCCGCAACTGATGCACCGCCACATAATGCTTCGGGCGCCCGGAAGCATCGCACCGCTGCCCCATCCTTGCTGATTTGGAATCGGGGTCTATACTTCCGTAGCCTTCGGCAGTCCCGTTGTCAACCATTGCCCACGTCGACGGAGGGAATATGAATCTACAACGCGGCATCAAGATCGCTGGCTTAAGTGCGCTGTTCGCTAGCCCCTTAGCCTTTGCACAATCGTCACCCAACTACATAGACGGACCTCAACCACTGACCCGCGCCGAAGTCCGACAGCAGGTGATTGATCTGAAGGCTGTTGGATACCGCCCCGATATCACCAGCAACACCCTGTACCCGGACGATCTCCTCGAAGCTAAGCGACGATTGGCCTGCAAGCAAAACGTGCAGGCCAACGGCGAGGGACCGGCTGAATGGAAACAGCGTTGCAACATTAAAAGCACAATAACAATCGTCAATCCGTAAGACCGTTGGCCAAAAAAGAACTCAGGCGGCAGAGAACATCGACAACGTTTTCTTGCCGTCTTCCTCGCACCGAATCGACTACCTGTTGCGCATCGACCGTGAGCCACAAATGGCAAACCCGGCTTAAGGCTGTGTTTTCATTTGTTCGTCGCCCTCGCTTCTGCCGTTTTGTGTAGCGACGTGGACGTTGACCGAGGCACAGGGACTGGCAAACGCACTGAACCAGCAGAGAAGCATCTGGTTCACCGTATCAGCGTTCTCATACTGAATCCAGTGTCCTCCGGGAAGAACCGCCCACTTGCGGCCGCGACGACCTCTTGAGAGCCAATCTGCGACCTTGGCCGGGTAATTCGCGGTTACGTCGCCTTCACCCCAGATGAACAGAATTGGATTCCAGAACGTCTCCAGCATGTCCCGTATCATGCTTTGCCGCGTAAAATTCCCACCGCGATAGCGGCACTGTCGGCAGGTCGATTCATAGACTTCGAGCGCCACGTCATCTGTGCAGGCAGAGCGTTGAAGCATCAGCGACATAAGGTTGTGGCGGAACGCGTCTTTCTGCTCCCGACCTTCAAGCTTGCGCCATGAAATCATGGCTTTCGTTTGCCGGCGCCCCTGACCATGTCCGCTGGGGCCAAGCAGCGCGATACGTCGAATCGCGGGCCACTGCTGCGCAAACAGGGCCGTGATAACGCCCCCCAGGGAGAAGCCCGCGATGTCAATCTCCGTTTCCAGATTGATTAATTCGGATAACGAGGCAACTAGCGCTGCCGCCATATCCTTCAACGATTCCATCGGATCTTCTCTTTCGATCATGGTTCCGGATTCGCCCATCGAAGGAAGATCCGGCACCCAGACCGTGTGTTTCCACGAGAGAGGCTCGATATTCTTGACCCAGTGCAGCCAGTTGCCATACCCGCCGTGAATGAGCACCAACGGTGAGCCCGAACCGAATTTTCGCCAGACCACGGGTATTGTTCCCCAGAAGACCGTATATTTTTCACCGCTGCCCGCGAGGCGCCGGATTTCGTCGTTCAGACTAGCAATAGCCATAGTCTGGCTTCCCTTCCTTCCATTACTATTCGGAACCTGTCAGTCGTGGTCCAGGGATCAGGTCTTTCCTTGCACCCGGAAATTCACCAGCTCCACAGCACCCGCACTGAAATAGCTGGACAGATCGGCCCCGTAATCCCTGCGGCTCACGAGTGCAGATACAACCGCGGTCCGGAAACCTTCGGAGATCACGTTTGTGTCTTGCTGGGCAGCATTGATATTCCTGTCTTGTGTCACCATCTGGATCTTCGGTTACTGCGTCAGGCCGCGAATCCCCGCGTTGAAGTTCACCATGGGCGATCCTGCATCGTCGGTGGTCGTCTTGCGAATCTTGCCCACGAACATCTCGTGCGTCCCCAAGGTCGTCGTGTGGATGACGTCACATTCCACATTGGCCAACGCGTCAACCAGGACCGGCAGGCCGTCCAGACCTGAGCCCCATTGCCCGTTAGCAAAACGGGCGCACCCCTGCGGCTCCTTCAGGAACTTTGTCACCACGTCGTGGTGCGCCTGGCCCAGGATGTTGGCCACGAACTTGCCATGGGTTTTCAGCGGCTCGAGCATGGATGAATCGCGGTGCACGAAGAAGCCGACCAACGGCGGCTCAGCCGAAATCGCCGTCAAGCTAGATACAACCATCCCGCTCGGATTTGCGATATCTCCCGTGGTGATCGCCGAGACGCCCGCCGGAAGCATGCGCATCGCCGCCTTGAAATCGTCGACGGAACTCCCGGCCGCGTTTTCATTGCGCACGATGTGCGCACGAATCAGGCCATCTTCGTTCACCCAGTTGAATTTTCTGGCGAAGCCCACCATCGCTTCGAAGCCGGTCTCCCATTCAGCGTCCCCGGCCTTACCGGACAGGAAACGGATGACCTGGGGATTCACCCAGACGTGCTCTTCATCCGAACGCTGACCGACCCGTGCAATCGCCTGATTCAGCAAGGGGTCAGGCTGCTCGTCTACCAGGATTTCGAATTGTTTGAAGTGCGACGGCGCAATAAGCGTAATCGCACCGCTGTTCGTCAAATGTAGACGCATTACAGGTCTCCTTATTTCTTGCTTACTGATTGATCAAGCCATTACTGCCGTTTCGTTCCGTTCCAGCTCCTTGCGCACTGCCGGGATGATCTTGTCGCCCCAGAGCTCGATCTGCTTGAGCATCATTTTCTGGTCGCAGTCACCAAGCTGCGTTTGAAGTGCAATATGGTTCGGCTTCAGGATTTCGATTTCCGTGAGAAGCTTGTCGATCACTTCATTGACTGAACCAACCGGAAGATTCTGGCGTAACTGGTCGAGGGTCATGTCGGCCGCGCACGGCGTTTCCCTCATGAGGTACCCGTCGTCTATGTCCATGCGACGATCCTTCAGCGCCTCCGAAATACGGCGCGCCCAGCGCGCCGAATCCAGATACGCATCGACTTCAGCCTTGCTGTCCGATGCGAAGCCGCAGCGCAGAAAGCCGATCTTGGTCTTGCCGAGATCTTTGCCCAGCTCCGAGGCCAGACCTTCCAGCCGACCGCGCAAACCGCGCAAAGCGTC
This sequence comes from Paraburkholderia sp. A3BS-1L, assembly GCF_051125215.1. Lineage (NCBI taxonomy): Bacteria > Pseudomonadati > Pseudomonadota > Betaproteobacteria > Burkholderiales > Burkholderiaceae > Paraburkholderia > Paraburkholderia sp. A3BS-1L. The sequence continues at coordinate 683,389 of NZ_CP120446.1, forward strand.
GTTGCCGCCGTGCAGAACCGTGGTGAACAGATTCACGTTTTCGTTGAATGCGCGACCCAGCGTGCCCGGGTTCATCGACGTAATCCACAGCGGCACCTTTTTCTGCACCGTGCGGATCGCAATCGACGTCGGTAGCATTTCGAAATGCTTTCCCTTGTAGTCGAAGACCTTCTCGTTCAGGCCCTTGTTGAGGATGTCCCAGATCTCGTGGAAGATCTCGCCACTGTTTGCGAGGTTGCAGCCGAATCGCTCGAATTCGAATTGCTGGTAGCCCGAGCCGATGCCGAGTTCGAGACGCCCTTCAGAGAGCGTGTCGGCCAGACCGATTTCAGTGAGCAGACGCGCGGGGTGATAGAGGGGCAGGATACAAACGGCCGAGCCCAGACGGATCTTCGTCGTCTTGGCAGCTGCGTGAGCAATCGTCATCAGGGGCGACGGCGAGAGCGAGTAGTTGTTGAAATGGTGCTCGGCATACCACGCGGCATCGAAGCCCGCCTGTTCAGCGACCACCGTCTGCTCGATCGTATTGTGAATGATGCTCTGCGAAGTCTGCGCATACGAGCGCTGCTGACCCAAAAGAAATACACCAAATTCCATGATGACGTCTCCGTTGTAATGGTTAGTTGAATTCGATTAATGGGTATCCACTGCAACCGATTCTAAGCAGTTCGACGAATCCAGCACAATCCAAGAAACTCTCCTTCTGTATTAAGAATTTGACATCAATGCGCTTCAAATCCCGTCTTTTTCAATCACGTAAATAAAATTGCATAGATGCAAATCGTCCTGCAAATGAATCAGGACAGGCGGGGGCGATCATGGGACGCAAGGGAATCGCTGTGCCACGATTCGCGCAGGGAACGAGAGAGAGCTGCAAGCGGCAACTGGCGGGCGCGTACGAGCACCACTGCCTCGAACAGCAGCATGTAACCGCTGAGCTTGCCGGCCAATCGGGCTCGACAGGCGCCATACGGCCGTCGGGCAATTTGATGCGCGGCGTTCGATTTTCGAGGTTGCACAATTGAAGGCGCGCCGCCTTTTGCAAGCGCGCGCCGCGTCAGATCAGGTCACACCACGCCCCGGTTCGCCAGATCGTCGATACGCTCGGCACTATAGCCCAGCACGTCTTGCAGCACGTCGCGCGTGCCCTCGCCCAGTTGTGGCGGCGCGCGCCGTACCGGCATGCGTTCGCCGTCGAAGCGCCATGGCGGCGCGAGCACAGGCGTGGTGCCCGATTCCGTATGCGGGTGAGGCTGCATGGTCAGCAGCCCTGCCTGCGTCGCGCGCGGCGAAAGCAGTGCTTCGCGCAGCCCCGCCACTTCGCCGCATGGAATGCCCGCACCTGCGAGCTTGTCCAACAACGCGGCACGCTTTTCGGCCGCAATGGCCTGGCGGACTTCGGGCAGCAGCGCGGCGCGGTTCTGCGAGCGCAGGATATTGGTCTTGAAGCGCGCGTCGTCGGCAAGATCCGGGCGCAGCAGCACTTCACGGCAAAAACGGTCGTACTGGCCGTTATTGCCTACCGCGACCACGAGCGGGCCATCGGCGGCTTCGAATACGCCATACGGAACGATCGACGGATGCTCGTTGCCAAAACGCGGCGGATCCTCTCCGGCCACGAGCGCTTCGAGTCCGTAATAGGCCGTGATCATGAGCCCGCAGTCGAACAGCGCCATTTCGATGTGACGCCCGGCCCCGGTGCGCTCTCGCTCGTAAAGCGCGGCGAGAACCGCCTGCGCCGAGTACATGCCGGTGAAAAGATCGACGGCCGCAACGCCGAATTTAAGCGGCGGCCGTTCGGCCTCGCCATTCAACGCCATCAATCCAGCTTCGCCCTGCACGAGCAAATCGTAGCCGGGGCGCTCCGCTTCCGGGCCGGCGCGATCATAGCCGGAAATCGAGCAATAAACGAGCTTGCCATTTTCTCGTTTCAATTGGTCGTAACCGAGGCCGAGTTTTTCCGCGCCTCGAAATTTGAAGTTCTGAATGACGACATCGGAGGTCCTGGCAATATCGCGCGCGATCTGCTGTCCTTCCGGCGTCTGCAAGTCGAGCGTGAGCGAACGCTTGTTGCGATTCACGCTATTGAAATAGGCTGTTTCGGTGCGACCAATGCGTAAGCCCCAGTCGCGCGTGTCGTCGCCGCGCCCAGGATGCTCGACCTTGATAACCTCCGCGCCCAGGTCGCCGAGCACCATGGCGCACCACGGGCCGGCGAGCACACGGGAAAGATCGAGCACGCGCACACCGGCAAGCGGCAAAGCCGTGTTTTCCGAAGCCATTGAATCGTTCCTCATTGCAGCCCGGCAACGCCTGCATCGCAGGGCTGTATCGCTGCTGTGCCTAGAAGTTGTGACGGATGCCAAGCCGGGCGACAACCTGCTTACCCGTCGAGCTATCCACGATATTGTCGATGTCGGCCACCGCGCGGCCACCTTGCGAGTTCACGCCGCGCGAATCCTGGTAGCCAACCGCAACGTACAGCATCGTGCGCTTCGACAGATCGTACGAAGTCCGCATGTAGAACTGGTTCGAATGCTGGTTGCCAATCTTCGTGCCGTCAGCCTTGGTCACGCCAGCCGAAGTCTGGTAGTTCCATCCCACCGCCGTCGAAAAGAAGGGCGTCCACATGTACTGAGCGCCCAGATCGAAAGTGTTGAACGTGGCCGATCTGCCGTTGAATGCCCTCATATTGCCGAACTGGGCATTCGACCACGAACCGGCGAACGTCCAGGCGCCCTTCGTGTACTGTGCGGCGATCATTGCGATCTGGTACGACTGCGCGCTGACGTAGCCAGTGTCCAATTGATGGCTCAGCAGCGTGCCCGAGCCATTCGACGTGAACCAGCCGGTGCTGCCCGCAGGGCCGGTTGGGTTCTTGAAGAACTCATATGCAGCACCCACCTTCAGGCCCACGCCCGTATCGTATTGCGCGCCGAAGTTGTATTGCAGGCCATTGGTAACGTCGCCGGCAACGCCACCCAGGGCAAGGCCGCCCCCGAACGTCAGGCCCCTGATGTTCGGGCTCAGATAGCGGATCGAGTTGTTTTCGCGCAGGTTGATTGCGGCGTTGTCGAGGTCGCCCGCGTGCATGGCGGCGCCGTTCGAGGCCAGCGAACCCGCATCCAGCACCATCGTGAAGTTGTAGACTGAATCGTACTGGCGGCCCAACGTCACCTGACCGTATTGCGAGTTTCGCAGGCCGACAAAGATCTGACGGCCCCACATCAGACCACCTTGACCGAAGCCACCGGTCGGCATGTTAATGCCCGATTCCAACGTAAAGATCGTGTGAAGCCCGCCACCCAGATCCTCGTCACCACGGATACCCCAGCGCGATCCCGCCGTACCCGACAGCGAGTCCATAGCGATTTTCGAGCCGGCCGGTGTAACGGTGCCGTTTGCGTTCGTCGTGCCTGTGTTGTTCGTGTACGTAATGGCCTGGTCGAGAATACCGTACACCATCACCGAGCTTTGTGCATGTGCCGCAGCGGCAAACGTTGACAATGCGGCAACCGCGAAAGTCTTTTTCATTGCATGTCTCCAATATATTTCTATTAATTGCGTTACCGGACACAACCGATGTCCGTCTGCAAGAGGCAAAGCGATCGAAAAGGCTGGCTAGTTTCGATCCCTGATCGACAGGACTACAAAAAACGAACTTCTACGGCTATTTCTTTCAGGCGCTTTTCGCCTCCGCAGCCCTCTCCTATGGCTGCGAACATGCCTGTCTTCGAATAAAGCGGCGTTTTAACGCGGTGCAGTCGGGAGGCGCCTGGATTGCCGGTTACTGCGCGAGGCCGCGAATTCCCGCGTTGAAATTCACTATCGGCGATCTTGCATCGTCGGTGGTTGTCTTGCGGATCTTGCCCACGAACGTCTCGTGCGTGCCCAAGGTCGTCGTGTGTATGACGTCATACTCGACAGTGCGACGGCACAATAGGCGTAATCGCGCCACTGTTCGTCATGCGCCGACGCATAGCCGTAGTCTTTCTATTCCGCTCTTTTAAGCCGCGAGCTTGGCATTGCGCGCCAGTTCCTTGCGCACTGCCGGGATGATCTTGTCGCCCCAGAGCTCGATCTGCTTGAGCATCGTCTTCTGGTCGCAGTCACCAAGCTGCGTTTGAAGTGCAATATGGTTCGGCTTCAGGATTTCGATTTCCGTGAGCAGCTTGTCGATCACTTCATTGACTGAGCCGACCGGAAGGTTCTGGCGCAGCTGGTCGAGGGTCATGTCGGCCGCGCACGGCGTTTCCCTCATGAGGTACCCGTCGTCCACGTCCATGCGACGATCCTTCAGCGCTTCCGAAATACGCCGTGCCCAGCGCGCCGAATCCAGATACGCATCGACTTCAGCCTTGCTGTCCGATGCGAAGCCGCAGCGCAGAAAGCCGATCTTGGTCTTGCTGAGGTCTTTGCCCAGCTCCAAGGCCAGACCTTCGAGCCGACCGCGCAAACCGCGCAAGGCGTCGTTGCCGCCGTGCAGGACCGTGGTGAACAGGTTCACGTTTTCGTTGAATGCGCGACCCAGCGTGCCCGGGTTCATCGACGTGATCCACAGCGGCACCTTTTTCTGCACCGTGCGGATCGCAATGGAGGTCGGCAGCATTTCGAAATGCTTCCCCTTGTAGTCGAAGACCTTCTGGTTCAGGCCCTTGTTGAGGATGTCCCAGATCTCGTGGAAGATCTCGCCACTGTTTGCGAGGTTGCAGCCGAATCGCTCGAATTCGAATTGCTGGTAGCCCGAGCCGATGCCCAACTCGAGACGCCCTTCAGAGAGCGTGTCGGCCAGTCCGATTTCAGTGAGCAGACGTGCGGGGTGATACAGGGGCAGGATACAAACGGCCGAACCCAGACGGATTTTCGTGGTTTTAGCCGCTGCGTGAGCAATCGTCATCAGCGGCGACGGCGAGAGCGAGTAGTTGTTGAAATGGTGCTCGGCGTACCAGGCGGCATCGAAGCCCGCCTGCTCGGCCACGACCGTTTGCTCGATCGTATTGTGAATGACGCACTGTGATGTCTGAGCGTAGCTGCGCTGCTGCGCAAGAAGAAATACGCCGAATTCCACGATGGCATCTCCGTTGCAATGGTAAGTAGATTACTGGCTGGAGCTTAATCTGGAGCGGATTCTAAGCAGTTCAGCGACCATCGCACAACCCAGAAAATGTCTCGTTCTGTATTGCGAATTTGACATCAATACTCACGCAATTGCAGCTTTTCTGTGTAGTAAAGTAGCCTCGCACATGGAGGGATATGTTCGATCCAGATTCGGCATTAACCCCAATGGTTCAGCAGTGCGTTTCCTGTAGATGGCACGTTGCGGCTCCGTTTTCGCTATTCGGCAAACGGGCCCATGGAGTGAGACTTTAGACAGATAAAACAGGACGACAATGAACGGACTGATGCAACAAAGGCAGCTCCTGATCTCCGATTTGATCGAGCACGCGGCCAACAACCATGGCGATCAAGAGATCGTATCCAGCCTGGGCGACGGCACTCTCCATCGTTATACCTGGTCTGCCGCTCGTGGCCGCGCGAAGCAGGTTGCAAACCTCATCCAGTCACTCGGGGTGGCCGTTGGTCAGCGTGTCGCGACGCTGGCCTGGAATACGCATCGCCACCTTGAACTCTACTATGGGGTTTCCGGCACTGGCGCAGTCCTGACGACCGTGAATCCGCGCCTGTTCACGGAACAGATCGTCTACATCCTGAATCATTCCGGGAGCACACATGTGTTCTTCGACGCGAGCCTGGCAAAGCTGGTGGCAGAGATCGCGCCGCAATGCCCGAATATAAAAGGCTTCATCGCGCTGTGCGAAGCCAATCAGATGCCAGACATCGCGGTTCCGGGTCTCGCCTGCTATGAGTCGCTGATGGACGAGTGCAGTGACGTCTACGCATGGCCGCAACTCGACGAAAATAGCGCGTCGTCCATGTGCTATACCTCGGGCACGACGGGCAAGCCCAAGGGTGTGCTGTATAGCCATCGGTCGACCGTCCTGCATGCCATGGCCACGTGCATGGCGGACAGCTTTGCCATCAGCGCCCGCGACAGCATCCTGCTGGTCGTGCCCATGTTCCATGTGAACGGTTGGGGCATCCCGCATTCCTCGGCAATGGCCGGTGCAAGGCTCGTTCTTCCGGGCTCGCGACTTTCCGGCGAGAACGTCTACTCGATGCTTCGCGACGAGCAATGCACCGTGTCTTGTGGCGTGCCCACTGTCTGGCTTTCGCTGCTCGAATACGCGGAAAACGTGGACCCGGAACAGCGTCGTCGCGACATCGTCTTGACCCGCGTACTTTCCGGGGGATCGGCTGCCCCTCGACGCATTATCGAGAAGTTCGAGCAGTATTTCGGTGTCTATTTGTGTCAGGCGTGGGGTATGACTGAAACGAGTCCTGTCGTGACCGTGAACGTTCCCCTACCCAGGCACAGCCACCTGACGCTCGATGAGCGCTTCGACCTGCAAATGCTGGCCGGCCGTCCGCTGCCCGGTGCCGAAATCGCGATCTTCGATCACGAAGGCAATCGCCTTCCCCGCGATGGTCATACCACGGGTCAACTAAAAGTGCGCGGCTCCTGGATTGCCCGCGCCTATTACAACCGCGACAACCGCGAAGACGACGCGTGGGACGCGAATGACTGGTTCGCAACCGGCGACATGGCGACGTTGAATGCGGACGGCTATCTCAAGATCACGGATCGCGCGAAAGACGTGATCAAGTCGGGCGGTGAATGGATTTCGTCGCTGGACCTGGAAAGCGCGGCGCTCAGCCATCCTTCGATTGAAGAGGCGGCGGTTATTGGCCTGCGCCACTCGCACTGGCAGGAGCGCCCGCTACTCATCGCGGTCAAGCGCAAGGGCATGGACGTGACGGCTGAAGACGTGCTGGAGCACATGCGCATTCACGTTGCGAAGTGGTGGCTTCCCGATGACGTTGTCTTCGTGGATTCCCTCCCCCACACCGCGACCGGGAAACTCCACAAGGTTCCGCTGCGCAAGCAATTCGAGAGCTTCAGGTTCTCGACCGATGTCGAAAATGCTTAAGGATATGCGTATGCCGTCCCAGAAAACTGTTCTTATCACGGGTTCCGCTTCCGGTATCGGTTATGCCAGCGCCATGCGTTTCGCCAAAGCTGGCTGGCGCTGCGTGCTGGTGGATTATCAGGCTGAGGCGTTGCGAGGTTTGATCGGGAAAATGCCGCTGACTGGCGAGCCGCACCTGATTCGCGTCGTCAATTTGATGGAGCCCGCGGAAATCGCGGCACTGGCCGAGGATATGCCGGATCTCGACGCGATCATCAACAATGCAGGCATGTCGGACAGCACGCAATTGCCGCTCACGGCGATGACGCAAGAGCAGTTTGCGCCCCTCGTCCGCCTGAATCTGGATGCGCCTCGTCTGATTTTTCAGGCGCTGGAAAAGAAGCTCAAGCCGCATGGCCGCGTCGTCAATGTCTCGTCGGGCGCTGGGCTGCATGCAATCCCATTCCGTGGCGCTTACTCCCCCACGAAGACCGGTGTTATCGCATTCACGAAGGCGCTGGCCAAGGCACGTCCGGATCTCGGCGTGACCGCCCTGTGCCCGGGTTTTGTACGCACGGAACTTGTGCGTCGCTTGATCGAATCGGGCCGCCTCGATCCGGTTCGCGCCGCTGGCAAAACTCCCCTCGGTCGTATTGCCGAGCCGGTCGAACTTGCTGAAGCCCTGTTCTTCCTCGCCAGCGAAGGCGCGCGCCCTCTCTCGGGTTCCGCTGTGTCGGTGGACGGTGCGGCTTCGGTCTACGGAGGCTCAATCCAGTGCGCCCCGGCCGAGTACGACGTTGTGCCCATGGACACGGAAACGGCCATCGACGTCGTGGGCGCCGCCCCGGACGCCAGACAGAACTGGATGTCGCTACAGACCAAAAACAAGGACGCCAGGTACCAGTCGGTTATCGACGCTTCCGTGCTGAACGCACCGGATGGCCAGCGCCTGAATGCCGCGCATGAAGCAGCAAAAAGATTCGCTCGCTCCTGTACGCACAACGCAAGCCTGATTTTCCTGCTCCCCGCGCATACCGACGACTGGGCTACCTGCGGTGACGAAGCGGCGGCACGCATGTTCGTCGCGACGCAGGCCTGCGAATGGGGCTCGAAGGGTTTGCGCGTCAACTCGCTCGACGTCCATCCGCAGACCCCGGTCTCCAGGGTGCAGCCCATCGCCCACTACGTGGCGAGCGCGGCGGCGCAATTCCTGACCGGCCAGTCGTGGACGATAACCCCCTGATTGCTGGTATCGAATAACAAATGGAGACGCGGATGGAACAGTCAGTGGAACAGAAACGGATCAAGGAAAAGTTCATCGCCGCACGCGGCTACTGGCGCCCGTGGACCGATGCCATTCTGAACCTCCATCCCGACTTTCTTGAGCGGTATGCCGATTATGCCGGGCAGCCTGCAAGGAAGGGCCCGCTCAGTCCGCGGATGGTGGAACTTGTATATGTTGCGCTCGACGCTTCTTCGGCGCACATGTACGCGCCGGGCCTTTCGACCCATCTCAAAGGCGCATTGAATGCGGGCGCAACACCTTTCGATGTGCTCGACGTGCTCCATCTGGTGGCTATGCAGGGGCTGGAGGCCGTTTATGCCGGCACCGCGATTCTTGGCGAGGAACTTGGCGCGCGGAAACCGGACGACAGCCACTACGCTGACGTTCCGATTGGTGACGAATTCAAGGCCGCTCATCCCGTCGCTGCCTCGTTGATCGAAGACCTCGCGCAGTTCGATGCAGAGTACGCGCAGGTTGTGATGGACTTTATTCGATCCGGTGGAACGGGCCAAGGTCTGAGCGATAGCGAACGCCTGCTCGTCCAGATCGCGTTGAATGCCTGTTTCACTGCGTTTAATCCCGATGCTGTGCGCCGCCATATTCGTGTTGCTTTGAACAAGGGCATTTCTGCTTCGGAAATTCTCCAGGTTATTCAGCTTGGCGCTCATCTTTCCGTGCATGGCACGGCTTTGGGGGCAATCTCACTTAACGAAATCATTGAATCGGCCAAGGGTCAAGGTAATGACTAACGGTGAAAATGCGATGTCCTGGCTGGGGCTCTCCGGACGCATTTGCGTAGTCACCGGCGGTGCCGGTGGCATCGGTTCGGAAACGGCAAGGCAGATGGCGGCTGCGGGCGCGAAAGTCGCGATCCTGGATCGAACCAGGGAAATCTGTTCTGAAATCCTGAACGATATTCTGCTGGCCGGAGGCACCGCGATCGCTGTCGGCTGTGATGTATCAGACCCCGCGTCTGTTGCCCTTGCTGCCGAAACGGTGATCCGTGAACTCGGCCCCGCTGATGTTTTGGTCAACAACGCGGGTGTCGGCGGTGGTGGCCGTGTCGCGCTGCTCGATGCGTCGCTCGACGAATGGCAGCGTCTGCTGTCAATCAATCTGACCGGCGCGTTCCTCTGCGCACAGGCATTCGGCGCGCAAATGCGCGATGCGGGAAAAGGCGGAACCATGGTGCACGTTGCGTCTATTGGCGGGGACATCGCGATTCCCAAGGGCATTGCGTATAGCGTAAGCAAAGCCGGCGTACTGATGCTCTCAAGGCAACTTTGTCTGGAGCTCGCACAATATGGCATTCGCAGTAATTGCGTGAGCCCTGGCCTGGTACGAACGCCTATGAGCGAGGCCTATTACCAGGATGAGGGCCGTTTGCGCGCGCGCAATGAGGCCGTACCCAGCGGTCGAATTGCAACGTCGAGTGACATGGCAGAAGCGATTCTATTCTTGGCCAGCGATCGGTCCAGTTACGTCAATGGCGAGGATCTCCTGATCGATGGCGGTTTGAGCCGGGTTGTCATGAAAAACATTCCGCGCGTCTGATTCATCGTATGCGCAGTACTCGCACTTAACAAAGGAATTAGGAAAATGGAATTCAATACCCTCCTCGTTGAGATCAAAGACAAGATCGCACTCGTTACGCTCAACCGTCCGGAAAAGCGCAACGCTCAGAACGCCGAAATGCGCAATGAGATCATCGACTGTTTCGACGTGCTCGGCGCGCGTGACGATGTGTCGGTCATCGTTGTCACGGGTGCGGGTTCGGCGTTCTCGGCGGGCGCCGACATCAGCGACCGCAAGGACCTCTCGCAGCCTGGCGCGTTCCCGAAGCATCACCGTATCGTCCGTGAATCGGCGTATGCGATCCGCGAATGCCCGAAGCCCATCATTGCCGCCATCAACGGCGCAGCCATGGGCGCCGGCTTCGGCATCGTGATGAACTCGGACATCTGGGTGGCGTCGGAAGACGCTTACGTCTCGATGCCGGAAATCAATGTCGGTCTGGCTGGCGGCGTCTCGTTCCTGAACCGCATTTTTAGTCAATCGCGGGCCCGCCGGATGTTCTATACGGGCATGAAAGTCACCGGCCGTGAACTGTATCGCCTCGGCCTCGTGGAGGCATGCACGACGAAGGAAGAACTGCTGCCCTTCGCTATGGAAATCGCCAGGGAAATCGCTTCGAAGTCGCCTATCGCATTGCGTCTCGCGAAGGAAGCAGCGCGAATGACCGAGAACATGCCGCTGCGTGAAGCCTATCGCTACGAGCAGGGCAACACCGAATTCCTGTCCAAAACCGAAGACTCGAAGGAAGCACAGCGCGCCTTCCTCGAAAAGCGCGCTCCGGTTTACGTGGGCCGCTAATCAACGCAGTTGTTAAAAGATCTGCGGCGACGAGCCGACAATCGAATTAGCAGCCCTAATAGATTGAATAGAGTTAACCATGAGTGAAATGGATCAAATGCGGGATCAAGTGCGTGACGAAGCATTTTATGCCGCGTTTCGCAAAGAAATTGCTGACTATATTGAAGCCAATGTGCCCGCCGAAGTGCGTGCTGCAACGCGTGCAAACAAGAAGCTGGGCCGCAAGCTCCTGAGCCAATACACGGCTGCCATGGCCAAGGGTGGTCTCGGCTATTCGGCTCCGGGCTGGACCAAGGCGTTCGGCGGCCCCGGCTGGGACGTGATGCAGCGCCTGATCTTCGAAGAGGTGACGGCGGCAATGGACTGCCCGCAGCTGTATCACCACGGCATTGGCCACATTGGTCCCGTGATCCAGGCATTCGGCACGGACGAGCAGAAGGCACGCTTTCTGCCGCCTATCATCGAGGGTTCGGAATGGTGGTGCCAGGGGTATTCGGAACCGGGTGCCGGTTCCGATCTGGCCTCCCTCAAGACCGCTGCCGTTCTGGACGAAACTGGCGAGAACTACATCGTCAACGGCCAGAAAATCTGGACGTCGCACGCGCAGGAAGCGGACATCATGTACACGCTCGTGCGCACGAGCAACGAAGGCAAGCGTCAGGAAGGCATCACGCTGCTACTGATTCCGATGAACACGCCGGGCATCGAAGTTCGTCCGATTCACACGATTGACCAGTGGCACCATGTCAACGAAGTGTTCCTGAAGGACGTCAAGGTGCCGGTGTTCAATCGCATCGGCGCCGAAGGCCAGGGCTGGTCGTACGGCAAGTTCCTGCTCGACCGCGAACGCCTGAGTCCGGCGCTGATGCCGCGCCTGCTCCGTCACGTTCAGCAAGTGACCGAACTGGTTCAGGACAAGATCAAGGAAAAGGGCGCAACCCCATCGCTCTTGAAGGCACTCGATCGCTTGCTCGAAGTCGAAGCCGGTGCGTACGGCACGCGTGAAATCCTGCTTTCGGCGATCAAGGAAGACATGGCCGGCACGCTTCAGTCGTCCAAGTCGTCGGCGCTGAAAATGGCGTGCTCGAAGCAGAGCCAGGAGGTGACGTCGATTGCGATGGACGTGCTCGGGCCCGAGTACGCTGCTCGCCTCCTCCCGCTGCTGCCGCTGGCGACGGCGGAAGACGAGCTGAACCTCGAGCGCAATTTTGTCCATACGTACCTGTTCTACCGTTCGCGCACGCTGGCCGGCGGCTCGACGGAAGTCCAGAAGAACATCATCGCCAAGTCGATCATGAGCGCGGGCTATGCGGTGAGCAACATGTTCCAGGGCGACATGTTCGACTCGTCGGCACGGCTCGCCACTGCGGCTGAAACGCAGAAGGGCAACGCTGTGGAAGGCAAGGCCTCGGGCAAGTGGCAACAAGCCCTCGAACTGGGCTGGCAGTCGGTTCTGGTCTCGGAGGACAACGGCGGCGTCGGCGCTACGCTCGCGGATCTCGCGAGCATTGTTGAGGCGGCCTCGCGTTACACGAACGTGATGCCGCTGGTCGAGCGTTGCGCCGTGGCGCCGGTCCTTCTCGAAGCAGTTGCGGCGGTACCGGTTGCGGCCCCGGTGCTCGAACAACTGCTGAGCGGCGAAGCGTCGGTGTCGCCGGTGCTGCAATCGAAGTCGGGCACGCCTCTCCAGGCCGCGACGGTCAGCCTGGAAGGCAATGTCCTGCGCGGTGCAATCCGTGGTTCGAACGAAAGCGAACCTGCCACGCACCTCATCTTCAACGCGTCTACCGCAGACGGTCAGGCCCTGGTGCTGATCGCACGTTCGCGTCTGGCTGATCGCGCCCGGTTCTTCGGCGGCATCGACGGGACGGTTACCGTGGATTACGAGGTCGACGGCCTCGAAGTCAGCGAAGACGAAATCGTTCTCGTCGGCGCTCCCGCTACCGTCGCGGTCAACCAGGCCCTGCAGATCGGCGCACTGCTGTCGTGCGTGCAGATCGTCGGTGCTGTCGGCGCCAAGATCGAACAGACGATCCAGTACCTCAACGACCGTGTGCAGTTCGGCAAACCGCTGGCTGTCCACCAGGTGCTCCAGCACAGCGTCGTGGATTGCTATGTGGCCTACGAAGGTATCAAGGGTCAAGTCGCTCGCCTGATTGAAGGCTTCAGCGGTAGCGATGACTGCGCTATCGACCGTCAGGTCGTGCTGACCAAGATGTACTGCGCCGGCGTTGCGAAGGAAATCGGCCACGCGGTTATCCAGATGCACGGTGGCATGGGTATGACGGTGGAAATGCCTGCAACGCAACTCTGCATGCAGTCGCGCACAGCAGCGGAGCGATTCGGCAACCGTAGCCAATGTCTCGATTGGCTCGTCGCACAGGTCTAAAGCTGGCTTGATTCAGGCTCCCCAATATGACCGGGGAGCGCTCGATCCTACTCGTACACCATGACATCTTCTACTCTCAGCGCACTGTTTGACGCAAAATCGGTGGCCGTTATCGGCGCCTCGTCGGATCCGGACCGCATCGGCGGTCGCGTCCTGCGATTCCTTCGCGAATCCGGCTATCAGGGAAAATTGTTCCCGATTAACCGCAGTGGCTCCGAAATCCAGGGCCTTCCCGCATACCCGTCGATCCTCGACGCACCCGAAGTCCCGGATCAAGCGATCATCGTGGTTCCGACCGGTAGTGTGGAATCGGCATTGCGCGATGCAATCCAGAAGGGTGTCAAATCCGTGGTCGTCCTGACCGCGGGCTTTGCCGAAATCAACGCAGAAGGCCGTGCCGTTCAAGACCGCATGGCTGCGATGTGCAAGGCTTCGGGCGTTCGCATGATCGGACCGAATTCGCTCGGTTTGCTAAACGTTGAATCGCGCCTGTTTTCGACGTTCTCGGTCGTGCTCTACGGCGTCAGCCCGAAGGCCGGCAAGATCGCGCTGGCGACGCAGTCGGGCGCCTTCGGTTCGGCTTTGTATGGCGCGGCTACGCTGCGCGGCATGGGCTTCAGCAAGATCGTGGCCACGGGCAACGAAGCAGACGTCGATGTCGCCGAAGCCATCGACTATCTGGCTGAAGATCCGGGCACCAGGGTCATCATGGCCGCGCTCGAATCGGCAAAGGACGGTCAAAAACTGCGTCATGCTCTGCTGAAAGCGGCGAAGGCTCAAAAGCCGGTCATTATCATGAAGGTCGGTCGCTCCGAACTCGGCGCGGCTGCCGCAGCAACTCACACGGGTTCGCTGGCCGGCAACGACGCGGCCTACGACGCCGTTTTCGCCGAATGCGGTGCGTATCGCGCCCAGTCGCAAGAAGAGATGCTGGACATCGCGTACCTGATCTCGACCACGGGCCATCTGCCGGTCAACAACGAACTGGGCGTTCTCACGTCGTCGGGCGGTATCGGCGTGATGGTCGCAGACGCATGCGGCGACTCCGGCCTCGCGATGCCTCCCCTGCCTGAAGCCGCCCGGACGGCAATGCTTGAACTGCTGCCGTTCGCGGTGGCCACCAACCCGCTGGACGTGACGGCTCAAATCACATCGGTCAAGAACGGCACGGTCCGCGCCCTGGACGTCATGCTCTCGAACAGCAGCTACGGCACAACGCTGGCGTATCTGGCGTCGGCAGGCCTCGCTCCGGCATCGTTCAAGACCAACTACGAGCAGCCGTTTACCGCGCTCAAGGCCCGGCACCCGGAACGCGACGTCATCGTGGTCACGCTCTCCGTGCCCGAAGTGGACCGCGAACTCGAAAAAATCGGCGTTCCAGTCTTCAACGACGCTACGCGCGCCACGCTCGCACTGGGTGCGGCAGCAACGATCCGCGCGCGTTGGGCGAATCTCTACGAGCCGGGTGAAGCGAAGCGCCGGGCTTATCAGTTGGGCGACGTGAGCACGGAAGCTCTGGCCAAGGAAGCATTGGCCGAAGCTGGCCTGCCGGTGCCGCAAGACGTCCTCGCGATCAACGCCGATGCCGCGGTTGCTGCGGCCGAAGCCATGGGCTACCCCGTGGTGCTCAAGATCGTGAGTCCGCAAATCGCGCACAAGACGGAGGTCGGCGGCGTCGTTCTCAACGTCAGGAACGCTGATGCCGTGCGCGCAGCCCACCAGCAGATCCTGGACAGCGTGTACGTTCATGCCCCTGAAGCACAGATCGACGGCATCCTCGTGTGCCCGATGATTGTGGGTGGCACCGAAATGATCCTCGGGATGAACAACGATGCAACTTTTGGTCCGATGATTCTCGTGGGCGCCGGGGGTGTCAATACCGAATTGTACAAGGACGTGTCTCTCGTCTCCGCCCCACTCACGCAAGCACGCGCACGTCAGGCAATCGACAAGGTGAAGGCTACGGCACTCCTCAAAGGCTGGCGTGGGGCTGCTCCCAAGGACATGGACGCACTCGTCGCGGCAATGGTCAAACTCTCGGATTTCGCCATGAATCATCCGGAAGTCATGAGCGTGGACGTCAACCCGCTTGTCGTGCGTGAATCCAGTGCCGCAGTGCTTGATGCTGTGATCGTCAAGCATCCTGAAACAGCTCTCTAAGCCGTGAACGTGGCCGGACCATCCGGCCGCTATCCCACCCGCGCCAGGAAACACATGAGCCAATCAGAAATACCGAATCAAGCAATGCAAGACCTGCTTGACCGCGAAGCGATTCGCGAATGCCTCTATCGCTATTGCCGTGGCGTGGATCGCGGCGACGAGATTGCGCTGCGCGCGACCTATTGGAAGGACGCAACGGACCGCCATGGCCCCTACCAGGGCACCGCATCGGGATTCTGCGATTGGGCCATGGAATCGCTCAGAACCGCGGGTCGTATGATTCATATGATCGGCAACATCATGATCGAACTGCACGGCGACCGTGCATTGGCTGAAAGCTATTTCCACGCCGTTCAGGAATCCCGGGGAGAAGCGAATCAACCCACCGAAGTCATTCTCTATGGGCGCTATATCGACCATTTCGAGAGGCGAGGCGGCGAATGGAAAGTAACGGCGCGCACCGTCGTCTACGACTGGAGCTGCACGTGGCCCATCGAAACCACTACCGAAACTGAAATGTTCGGAACCGCTCGCCGTCCGTTGGGTTCCCGCTACCCAACGGACACGCTCTATGAAGTTCGCGCCGATATCCTGGCGCTGAATGCTGCTGAAGTGGAAGGCACTGGCAAGAAAGCAAAATGACAAATCATTCTATTGACGTTATTGGAACATCGCGCGATGCGCTGGGAGAGTGCCCGCTGTGGGACGATCGCAAGCAGATCCTGTATTGGATTGATTCCCACGCACGCCTCGTGAAAGCGCGCGATCCGAAAGCCGAATCCGTGCGCGAATGGAAACTGCCATCACAGATCGGTTCCATCGCCTTGTGCGAAAGTGGTCGCCTTCTCGTCGCCCTCGCGGACAGCTTTTGCTTTCTCAATACCGAGACAGGCGACATCACCCACTTTGTTGACGTGGTGCATCCCGCGCCGAATATGCGGCTCAACGACGGCCGGGTTGATCGTGCAGGCCGCTTTGTTGTTGGCTCGATGGCGCTCGGGCGCCGTGAGCCGGTTGGCGAGCTGTATCAACTCGACGGACAAGGCAATCTGAAGGTTCTGGAAACGGGAATTTGCGTCACCAATTCAACCTGCTTTAGTCCCGATGGCAAGCATCTTTACTTCTCGGATAGCCTGAGCCACCAGTTGCGCCGTTATCGCTATGACTCGGCGTCCGGAGCGACCAGCGAACGGACGCTGTTCGTGGCCACGACGTCGCTGAAATCGGGTCCTGACGGCGCCACGATCGACGCACAGGGCAACCTTTGGGCAGCCATGGTCATCTCGGGTCAACTGGCCCGGTTTTCTCCTGATGGCCGGCTCGATCTGCTGATCGATCTGCCTACGGTCTATCCGACCTGCCCCTCTATCGGGGGTCCGAATCTCGACACGATCTTCGTGACCTCAATCAGCAACAGCGGCAATACGCTGAAAAGCGAGAACCCGAACGCAGGGGCCGTTGTAGCGATTACAGGCACCGGTGTACGTGGTTTAACCGAATGCCGGTTTAACGATCTTTAAATCAGGAATGGAAATGACGAAGCAACTGGAAGGCAAAGTCGCACTCGTAACCGGTGGCGCGCAGGGTATTGGTCGAGGCATCGTCAACAAGTTCATTGCCGAGGGTGCGGTCGTTGGCATTCTGGATCGCGATCTGGAAAAAGCGCAGGCCGCCGTCGATGAAATCAAGGCGCAAGGCTGCCAGGCCTATGCCTTCGGCGGCGATGTGGCAAAACGTGAAACCATTTTTATGGCTGCGGGTGGCCTGGTTGAGCAAGCAGGCCGGTTCGACGTCATGGTCAGCAATGCCATGTGGGTTCGTTATGCCCCGGTATTGGAGATCACGGAAAAAGACGTATCGATGATGACCGGCACGGGTTTTAACTCGGTTGTCTGGGGCATTCAAGCGGCTGCCGAATACATGAAGGAAGGCGGATCGGTCGTCAATATCGCGTCCTCGTCCGGCTTTATCGGATTGCCCAAGGCGCTGATCTACTGCGGTGTCAAGGCTGGTGTTCTAGGTCTGATGCGCAGCGCCGCCGCCGAACTAGGCCCGCGCGGCATTCGCGTCAATTCGGTCGCTCCCGGCTAT
This sequence comes from Paraburkholderia sp. A3BS-1L, assembly GCF_051125215.1. Lineage (NCBI taxonomy): Bacteria > Pseudomonadati > Pseudomonadota > Betaproteobacteria > Burkholderiales > Burkholderiaceae > Paraburkholderia > Paraburkholderia sp. A3BS-1L. The sequence goes on from NZ_CP120446.1 coordinate 700,715, forward strand.
ACGGAAACGGAAGGCGTAGTCAAGAACGTCAGCGAAGCAACGCGCAAAATCCGCCAGGCCAAGACGCCGATGCCCCGTTTGGGCAAGCCTGAAGACATCGCGAACGCCGCCTGCTTCCTGGCTTCGGATCAAAGCTCGTTCGTGAATGGCGAATGTGTCCGCGTTGACGGCGGATCGGCGATTGCCTACCTGTAAGCGATAGCCGCTTTCTCCCGTTGTTCCACGCAGTCAGCATCACAAGCAGAAAAAGTAAAATTACACCGATATTGGAGATAGATAATCATGGTTGGAGACACAGCATGAGTTTAAAAAAGGCGATTTTTGTCGGTATCAGCACCCTGTTCGGCGTCGGCGCTGCCGGACTGGCGCGGGCCGACCAGGCACCGGACAATTTCTCGACTAAAAGCGCATCGATTCGCGCTGACGCTCAAGTGGCGCATAAATCCACATAGACCAGTCAAATGCCGCAGAGCCGGGAAGGCCTTGAACAGGCGCCTCTCGGCACAAAGAATTAGCAGCGTGGCCATGGAGCTAACGGCCACGCCGCTATGCGCGCTTATTATTCGTAGGTAAAACGGGATTAGGACATGAAAACCCTTGACGTACAGTCGTTCATCGACGAACGGCCGCTTAACCTTTTCCACCTGCTTCTGTTTGTGCTGTGTTTCCTGACCATTGTTCTCGATGGTCTGGATACGAGCGCGATGGGCCTGATCGCGCCGGCTCTGATTAATCAGTGGGGCGTGACCAAGGCTGACTTGGCCCCGGTACTTTCCGCTGCACTGATTGGCATTGGCATCGGCGCCGCCTTTGCCGCGCCAATCGCAGACCGTATCGGTCGCCGTTCCGTGCTGGTGTTCAGCGTGGCGTTTTTCGGCATTTTCAGCGTCGCCGCCGGCTACAGCACGAACGTCACTGAACTTCTGTGGGCGCGTCTCCTGACCGGCGTGGGGCTCGGCGCCGCGATCCCGAATTGTGCCACCTTGATGTCGGAATATGTGCCGACGCGTATGCGCTCGATGGCCGTGAACTTCATGCTTTGCGGTTTCGCGTTTGGCGGCGCAGTCACTGGCCCGCTGGCCAAAGCCGTGATTCCGGCACACGGCTGGCAAGGTTATCTGATCGTCGGCGGTATCACCCCTATCGTAGTCGCGGTACTGCTCGCCCTGACGCTGCCCGAATCGGTTCGCTACCTGGCCGCCAAAGGCAATAACGATGACCGTATTGCCAAGGCACTGACGAAGATCGCACCTGGCACCGATTTCACGGGTATCAGGTTCGTGACCGACCAGGCCGTTCAGGTCAAGCGAAAAGGTCTGCCGGTTAGCGAACTGTTCAGCAGCCACCTGGCCATGCCTACGATTCTGATCTGGATCGCTTATTTTTGCTCGCTCGTCACGCTCTACGTGTTCCAGATGTGGCTCCCGTCGATCATGCAATCAAACGGCCACGCGCTGGCGGACATGGCCGACATGATGATGAACTTCAACTTGGTCTCGGCAGTCGGCATTTTCCTGTCCGGTATCCTGATGGACCGTTTTGGCCCGCTGCGCGTGATCTCCGGTTATTTCGCGGTCTGCACGCTGGCCGCGCTCATGGTCGGCATTACGGGCGCTCACGGCAGCACGCTGGTCACGCTGTTGATGCTGGTTGCGATGACCAACAACGGCGCCTGCTCCTCGATGTCGACGCTGGCCACCCAGATGTACCCAACGTCGTCACGGGTTACCGGCGCTGCGTGGATGCTCACGATTGGTCGTTTCGGTGGTGTCGCCGGCACGTTCCTGGGCCCGGTTCTGATGAGCATGGGCTGGACGATGACCGCCATCGTCGCATGGGTTGCGGTTCCGGCAGTGCTGGCTTCGCTCTCGATCATCTTCATCGGGGTCAAAATTCCAGCGCTCCTTCGCCGCTATCAAGGCGCCGCTGCGTCTTTCCACTGATCAATAAACGATCTATTTTTGCGCTACGTACAAATCCGCCGTCGAGGAACGGCGGATTTGTGCTTTTTCTGTTAGAGTTATTCCGAAATGTGCAATAATTAATTTTTATTGAATTTCAAAAGGTGAGTCGTCGTGGACCGACTACGTGCGATGGAATTCTTCCTTTCCATCTCTAGAAATAAAAGCTTCTCAGAGACCGCTCGTCAATTCGGCATCGCCCCTGCCTCTGTTTCGCGAATGGTCCTGGATCTCGAGAATGATCTGAAGGTCAAGCTGTTCACTCGCACCACCCGTAATGTCGCCTTGACCGAAGCAGGGCTCGAATACGCAAAGCATGTCGAAGGTATTCTGCGACGCATTGAAGACGCTCATCGGAGCATCACTTCCATTACCACTGCCCCCTCGGGAACGCTGCGGGTTCACTCGCGCGTTATGTTCGGCCTGGGCGTGCTGCCGACTCTGATCAGCGAATTCTCCAAGCTGTACCCGGACATTCAAGTCGAATTGATGCTGAGTGAAAACCCGGCTGATCTGAGCAAGGACCAGATCGATATTGATTTTCGAATTGCACCTCCAGTTGAGTCGGGGATCAAGCGCCGGATCCTTTTCAGGAGCGACCGCTACCTCGTCGTGTCTCCCGGTTACTTCTTTGGCCGGAGCAAACCCACCTCGCCGGAAGAACTGAAACTTCACCGGTGCGTCGCGTATTCCAAGCCGGGAAACGGCTATTCCTGGCGATTCCGAAAAGACAATATCGAAACCGAAGTCTCGTTCCAGCCCTGTCACGTGAGCAATAACGGTATTGCGCTACTCGAATTCGCGCGCATGGGCGAAGGCATCGTTCTGCTGGATGACTACACCGTGCATAAGGACCTTATGAGCGGAAGACTGGTGCGCCTGCTTCCCGAATATCAGGTCACCAATTCCTCATTCGAAGACGGTATGTACGCGACGATTATCGATTCTCCGTCCATTCCGACCAAGATCCGCCTGTTTTTGGACTTCGTCGCTTCCCGCGTCTCCGGCTCTGAACTCAGGTTCTCCGCTTACGAGTCCCACGAAGCGAGGAACCCCACGAACTGACCATGGTAAGGCCCGGCTGGCACATTGGATTACCCGCAATTTTGATGATTCAGCCTTGGTTTTTGATTGAAAATCAGCCAATCTGGCCACAGTAAAATCTCCCGTAGCTTGATACCACAAATCAAGATCTAACTATTGGAGTAGCCACATGAGCGCAGACGTGCAAGAGACCGCCGAAAATACGGTGACCCTGGAAGTCCAGGACGGCGTGGCCCTGGTCACGCTCAATCGTCCGGAGGTCAAGAACGCGCTGTCGCGCGCCATGCGCCGTCGTCTCATTGCCGTATTCGACGAGATCAGCCTTCGCGACGATATTCGCTGCGCTGTCCTGACCGGTTCCGGCACCGCCTTTTGCGCCGGAGCGGACCTCCGCGATCGTCCGGACCCCGACATCCCGGGCGACTTCCTCGATCACAACCGTTGGACTCGCGAAACCGGCAATTCGATCAAAGAGTGCGCGAAGCCCGTGATCGCTGCAGTAAACGGCGCAGCCCTGGGTGCCGGTCTGGGCCTGATGGCCTCATGCGACATCATGTATGCGTCGGAGAACGCCGTGTTTGCAATGCCGGAGATCAACGTCGGCCTGGCTGGCGGTGCGTCGATGCTGCGCACGTTGTTCGGCCGCTCGACCGTTCGCCGCATGTTCTTTACCGGCGACAAGTTGACGGCTCAAGATCTCTTGCGTCGTAATGTGCTCGAGGACGTGCTGCCTGCCGACCAGCTTCGGCCCCACGTCATGGAACTGGCTCGCCGCATTGCCAGCAAGTCCCCCATCGCGCTCGTTCAGGCAAAGAAGGCGGCCAACTTCACCGACCAGATGCCGCAGCGTGAGGCCTACCGTCACGAGCAGGACATCACGATGATGCTGGCCAGGACCGAAGACGCCAGGGAAGCGCGCATGGCCTTCCTGGAAAAGCGCGCACCGGTCTTTAAGGGTCGTTAATCCACTAACCGATAACAGAAAGCGAATATGCAACAAGACCTGGCAGGGCGTTATGCCCTCGTGACTGGAGCCGGCGCTGGCATCGGCAAAGCGACTGCTCTCAGGTTGGCCGCACGTGGCGCTGTCGTTGGCGTCAACGACCTGAAGGAAGATCTCGTCAACGATACCGTCGAAGCCGTGATCGCCGCAGGCGGCCAGGCATGTCCGGTCGTGAAGAACGTCTCGACGCGCGAAGGCATCACAGAGGCCGTTAATACGATGTACGAAAAAAGCGGCCGTTTCGATATTCTGATCAGTAACGCCGCTTGGGTTCGCTATCAGTCGGTATTGGAAATCGCGCCCGAGACTGTCGATCGTATGCTCGATATCGGTTTCAAAGCCGTAATCTGGGGCATTCAGGCCGCGACCGCCGTCATGGATCCTCAACGCGGCGGCTCAATCGTCAACGTGGCCTCGACGGCAGCGCTGCGCTCGGCCGCGAACTCCATCGTGTACTCCGGCATCAAGTCCGGTATACTGGGGATCACGCGTGCGGCGGCGGCAGAACTGGGTGCCCGAAATATCCGCGTCAATGCAGTTTGCCCTTCCGCGGTTCCGACCGAAGGCACGGTTCGAAATCGTAATGAGGAACGTGATGCCAGACGCGTGGCCACGACTCCGCTGGGCCGCCTAGGCAGCGTCGATGACATCGCCAGGGCAATCGTGTATCTGGCTTCCGATGATGCTGGGTTCGTGACCGCGCAGTGGATGGCCGTCGATGGCGGGATCACCTTCACGAATATTTAAGCAGTAGTTATGGCAGCAAACAAAAAAGCTCGCTTGCGCGAGCTTTTTTGTCTTCAGGAATCCATAGGATTACCTGAATGGCCGCCCGTTACTGACTGGCGCCAGCAGCCACGCCAGCCTTCTTCTGCGCGTCTTGCAGATTCTGCGGATAGTTCGGATCGGTCTGTGATGGCTTGTAGCCGGCATCTTCAAGCTTCTTGAGTTCGGCGTGGTTTTTCGCGCGGGCGGCTTTGCGTTCCGCCTTGTGCTGTGCTTTCGCCTGTGCCTTCGCTTGCGCTTTCTGTTCCTTCGTAAGCGGTTGTGAGGCAGCAGCTTGGGCGCCGGCCGTAGCGCTGGCCTCCGTTTGCGCGAGCACGGGCGCGGCGGCGCCGATCAAGAATGCAGTGGTTGCTGCGGCGAAAGTCAGTTTGAAAATAGTTGGGCGCATCGATTCCTCTATGATTGTTTTGAATGGCTTTCCCTTGGCCGAATGCTAAGGCAAGCGGCGCATTGCGCACGACGTGCGCATCATTCAATTTAAACGATCTGCACTGAAGAGAATAGCGGGCGTTGACCCTGGCTTATGGTAAGGAGCTCGCTCGCGAATTGCTGTATCAGGGGTATCGAATCCCGGTCGGACCTCTACGTCGTGTTACCAGTGCGTGGCTGTTTCACATATCGCGAGTGGTCGTTGACTCCTGCACGCGGACTTTCTTTGCTTAGTTTCGGCGGATTTCAAGATTTTCTGAATAATAATGAATAGCAACTATAGGCTGATTGATAAAAATCGATCATTAAATTTATGTTAGATTCAAAACCGCCCTTTGGGGTGTGCGTACTCGGCAGTTTTGCTTTGGTATTTATCGCGGCGGCGTTGCGCGCTTTAGCTGCTCGATAATCCAGTCCAAACATTCCTTCGCCATGCCATCCAGAACGCGCCCCGCGAGTGTTTTGACCTGCAGGCGGCGCTGCGTCAGCAGCGGATTGTCGAATGGCAGCGCCACAAGCCCGTCTGCCTCGAGGCGGTTCGCCACCGAAACATATCCCGATGGCATGATCGCACGCGGTACCACCTGCGCAAACCGGTAGAGCGCCGCCACGTAGCGGCTGCTCATGAGCGGCACGATTTCGATGCCTTCAACGCCGCACGCGATATCGAACAACTGCCGGTTCGTCGTCCCCTTGTCCTGTAACAGCACGGGCCAGCGTGTGAGGTCTTTGAGGGCAATCCGGCGCTGTGCCGCAAGCGGATGATCGTTGCGCATTAACGCCATGACCGGCGCGGGTTGCGTGAGTTGCACCGCCACGCCCGCCTCCGGCTTGAAACTGAACGCAAGTGCAATGGCCGCCTCGCCCGCGAGCAGCATCTGGTTCGCGCGCGCGCTCGTTACCACCTCGATCTCGAGCGTAATGTCAGGGTGCCGGGCAGTGAACGCGCCCATCGCCACGGGCAGAAAGTCGAACGCGAACCCCTCGGTGCACGCGATCACCAGCTTGCGTGCACGCCGCCGCTCCTCGCCCTGAATTTCCTCGACCACGGCCTGCGCATCGGACAGTGTGCGCTGCGCGTGGCGCAGCAGCAGCCGGCCCGCTTGCGAGAGCACCATGCCGCGCGCGTGGCGTTCGAACAGCGGCACGCCGATATCGCCTTCGAGCTTGGCGATGTGCCGGCTGAGCGCCGACACGGTCAAGCCGAGACTCTCAGTCGCGGCGCTCAGCGAGCCCGATTGCGCCACGACCGAAAAGTAGTAGAGCGAGGGTTCGAGCAGCTTGCGCATTGGGCGCCCCTGAGGTTTGCGTAAAACGCAAATGTACCTTGTTTGATTGCGAATACAAAAAAACTCCCGTGCGGCTAATCTGGGTCTCACGACACACACTGAACCCAACTCGCATTGCCCACATGTCCCGCGAAACCGCACTGAACCTCGCCTTGCGTGCCTTTGACTCCGGCGCCCTGCGCACCGACCTCGCCCGCCGCGTGGCGCTTGCCACCGAAAGCCAGCGCCCCGAATCGGCACCCATCCTGCACGCCTACCTGACCGAAGAGGTTGCGAGCTCCCTCGCCGCCCTCGGGTTTTCCTGCGAGATCGTCGCGAATCCCATCGCCGGGATGCCGCCTTTTCTCCTTGCCGAACGCATCGAAGCACCTGAATTGCCGACCGTGCTGCTCTACGGTCACGGCGACGTTATCGGCGGCGACGCCGAACGCTGGAGCGAAGGCCGCTCGCCGTGGCAGCTGCGGGTGGAAGGCGAACGCTGGTATGGACGGGGCATCGCCGACAACAAGGGCCAGCACACGGTCAATCTCACTGCACTGGCGGCCGTGTTCGAGGCGCGCGGCCGGCTCGGCTTCAATGCGAAGGTGCTGTTCGAAATGGGGGAGGAAGTCGGTTCACCCGGCCTCGACGCACTCTGCGAGACGCTGCGCGGGCGTCTCGCCGCGGATCTGCTGATCGCCTCCGATGGCCCCCGGCAGCGCGCCGACGCGCCGACGCTCTTTCTCGGATCGCGCGGCGCACTGCACTTCAGGCTGCGCGCGCGCAATCCCGCCGGTGCGCGTCACTCGGGCAACTGGGGCGGCGTGCTCGCCAATCCCGCGACCGTGCTCGCCAACGCGCTCGCTTCGCTCGTCGACGGGCATGGCCGCATTCGCATCAACGGGCTGCTGCCCCCGCCTATCGCGCCTCAGGTTCGCGCGCGCATCGCAAACCTGGAAATCGGTGTGGATGAAGGCGATCCCGCGCTTTCGCAGGGCTGGGGCGAGCCGGGTCTCACGGCAGCGGAGCGCGTCTACGCCTGGAACACGCTCGAAGTGCTGGCGATGGAGGCCGGCGACGTGCGCCGGCCGGTGAGCGCCATTCCCGATCTCGCACAAGCCGTCTGCCAGCTGCGCTTCGTGGTGGGCACCGACTGGCGCAACGCGCGAGAGCTGATCCGCGCGCATCTCGCGCGCGAGGGTTTCGCCGATATCGATGTGGAAATCGAAGCCTCGGGCGCCGCCACGCGCCTCGATCCCGATGCTCCCTGGGTGGCCTGGGCCGAGCGCTCGATCGAAGCCTCGACCGGCAAACCGGCGACCATCCTGCCGAACCTGGGCGGCACCATTCCTAACGAATGCTTTGCGCACACGCTCGGACTGCCAACGATCTGGATCCCGCACTCTTACCCCGGATGCCGGCAGCACGCGCCCGACGAGCACGGGCTCGCCTCGGTGTTGCGCGAGGGACTCGGGCTGATGGCGGGCCTTTTCTGGGATCTCGGCAGTGGCGACACGCCTTACATGCAGCACACCCGACACACCCAATATACGGCTCAGGCGCGCTGAAACCGCACTCCCTGCTTACATTTCTGCACAGGACACGTCATGGACTCAACCGTCATCAGAGACAGCAGCGCGCGGGAAGACCGCAAACCGCTCAGGCGCCTGATCGTGGCCACGAGCATTGGCAACGCGCTGGAATGGTTCGACTTCGCGGCATACGGCTTCTTTGCCGTCACGCTCTCGAAGCTCTTTTTTCCCGCACACGACGATACCGTGTCGTTGCTCATGACATTCGGCACCTTCGGGCTTTCGTACGTGTTCCGCCCGCTCGGCGCGCTCGTGCTGGGACGCTATGCAGACCGTCGCGGACGCAAGGCCGCCCTGCTCGTCTCGCTCGCGCTCACCACGCTGGGCACCCTGGTCTGCGCGACCATTCCAACCTATGCGAGCATCGGCCTCGCTGCGCCACTCGGGTTGATGACGGCGCGCATTTTGATCGCTTTTTCTACCGGCGGCGAGTTCGGCAGCGGTACGGCGCTGATGGTCGAGCAAAAGTCGGCCCGAAAGGCGTTTCTCGCGAGCTGGCAGTTCTCGAGCCAGGGCATGAGCACGGTGCTTGCTTCTTGCGCCGGGCTTGTGCTCAGCACACAGCTCTCGCATGCGCAGATCGAGTCGTGGGGCTGGCGCGCGCCCTTCGTATTCGGCCTGCTGGTCGCGCCGGTCGGGCTGTACATCCGCCGCCATATCGACGACACGCTACCGGCGCAGCACGTCGCGTCGGCCAGCAGCACGGCGCCAGTGCGCGAACTGCTCGCGCGCTGCAAGGGCCGTGTACTGCTGGCTGCGGGCATCATGGCCGTCTCGACCGCGGCGAGCTACCTGATGATCCTGTACATGCCGACTTACGCGATCCGGCAGTTGCATCTGCCCGCCTCGACCGGCTTCGCCGCCACCGTCGTGACGGGTGCGATCCTGATGGTATTCACCCCGCTGATGGGCCACTTCGCCGATCGCTATGGGCGCAGCCGCATGATGACCCTCTCGGCGATCGCCACATTTGCCACGATCTATCCGTGCTTTGCGTGGCTGTTCGCAAGCCGTTCGTTCGGTGTTCTGATGACGATCATGGTGCTGGCCGGTGCACTCAAGGCCATCTACTTCGGCCCGCTCGCCGCCGTGCTCTCGTCGCTGTTCCCCACGGAAGTGCGCAGCACCGGCCTCGGCTTCAGCTACAACATCGGCGTCATGGTGTTCGGCGGGTTCACACCCTGGCTCGTCACCGCGATGATCGGCTGGACGCACGATCCGCTCTCGCCAGCGTTCTACCTCATAGCCTGCGCCGCGCTGAGTCTCGTCTGTATCGCGATCTATCACCGCTGCATCGTCAAGCATATTTGAACTCCTTACGCATTCGGGTTCCAACGACATGAACGATTTTTCTACCGACACGCTTGCCGCCCCGGCGCGCGCCGCACACGACGACCGCAGCGGCTGGCTCATGTATCACTCCGTGGGCGTCTACCCAGGCCATCAGCAGGCGATGGCCGAAGCACTCACGACCTTCGCCGACTACTGGGGCGCCGCAGACGAGCACCGCTGGGACCAGGCGCTGTCCTCGCGCGCGAGCCTGCTGGCAGACTGGGCCGGGTTGATCGGCGCTCGTGCGCAGGACGTATTCGGCGCGCAGAACGTGACGGAAGCGTTCGCGCGCTTTCTGGACGGGCTCAACGACGCCGTGCTGCGCAGCAAGACCGTGCTGGTCGCCGCTGACTGCTTCCCGAGCCTGCATTTCCTGCTGCACGGCGAGGCCCGCCGCCGCGGCTTTGCAGTGCGCACCGTGCCCGTGCGCGAAGGCAAGTGCTACGTGCTGGACGAGGACTTCATCGATGCATGGCGCGACGACGTCGCGCTCGCGCTCATCACGTGGGTATCGTCGCTCACCTCGAAGCGTGTCGATCTTGGCGCCATGCGCGAACACGCGCTGCGCACCGGCAGTCTCGTTGCGCTCGACGTCACCCAGGGAATCGGCATTCTTCCCTTCGACCTACGCGAGACGCCGTTCGATTTCGTCTGCGGCTCGACGCTGAAATGGCTCTGCGGCGCGCCGGGCACCGGCCTTGGGTATGTCGCCCCTCATCTCATGGCGCAGGGCATGGAACCGTCCGTGCGCGGCTGGTTTAGCCAGGATGATCCGTTCAACTGGAACCTCGAACGCTTCGCCTACGCGCCCGACGCACGACGCTTCGATACCGGCACGCCGTCCGTGCTGCCCTTCATTGCGTCGCTGCCGGGCATGCGCTGGGTGCGCACGCAACCTGCGGGCAAACTGCGCGCGCACAACCTCGCGCTCTGCCACACACTCATGGCGCTGCTCGACGAAAAGGGCTACACCCTGCTCTCGCCGCGCACCGATGACGAACGCGGCGCAAGCGTGATGGCGCGCGTGCCCAGTCATCTCGATCCTGAGCAGATCGTCCGAGAACTCGGTGAAGCGCACCTCTTCGTAGATGCGCGCGACCGCACGATCAGGTTGTCGCCCGGCACCTGCACGACCGCAGCAGGACTTGAGCGGCTCGCACGATGTTTGCCGCGCTAAAGGACGGCCGCGGCGGCCGTTCACGCTCGCCGCGACGCGCGGGGATTGCGTGCGTGCTGACGGGGCCGCCGGTTCGAACGCCTCATGATGCCCGAATCCGCGAATCCCATGCATAACGACCTGGCGATCCTCACCATGAACGTCAACTCTGACTCCACTGATGTCCGCGTACCCGGCGTGCGCGGCCTGCACGTGCCGATGCACTGCACCGATCTCACCGCGACGATGACATTCCTCATCGATCGACTCGGTTTTCGCATCGACGCCATCTTTCCCGCCGATCAACCGCGCACCGCGATGCTTTCGCGCGAAGGCTTCGCGATCCGGCTCAGCACTCAGGTACGCGAAGGCGTCACCGAGCTCGATGTGCTCTGCGACGACCCCGACTCGGTCGCCGGCGGGACGCGCGAACTGATCGCGCCAAACGGCGTGCGCCTGCGCCTCGTGCACGCCAATCCGCCGCTCAGGACGCCCCCCACGCGTCAGACGCTGGTGCTCGCGAGCGCGAGTGAGAACGCGAACTGGAGCGTCGGTCGCGCAGGCATGCGCTATCGCGATCTGTTGCCCGAGCGGCACGGTGGCGCATTCATCGCCTCGCATATCCGTATCCTCGAAGGCGGACCCGTGCCCGATTACGTGCACTATCACAAGACTCGCTTCCAGATGATTTTTTGCCGCAAAGGCTGGGTGCGCCTCGTCTACGAAGGCCAGGGCGAGCCGTTCGTCCTCGAAGCGGGCGATTGTGTGCTCCAGCCGCCCGAGATCCGTCACCGGGTGCTGGAGAGCTCCGCAGGGGCGGAAGTCGTGGAGATCGGCAGTCCTGCCGATCACATCACCATGGCCGACCACACAATGGCACTGCCGACGCAGCGCTATGCGCCGGAGCATGAATTCAACGGTCAGCGCTTCGTGCACCACGTGAAAGCGCGCGCTGCGTGGACGCCCTGGACGTCGGCGGGCTTTGTGGCGGCGGACACCGGCATTGGCGCGGCAACGAACGGCGTGGCCGGCGTGCGCGTCGTGCGTCACAGCGGCGAGCCATGCGCGGCGGTGCGCCGGCACGATACGGAGTTCTGCTTCTTCTTCGTGCTCGCCGGCGCGGTCGACGTCGTGCAAGGCGAGCGGCAATGGCGCCTTGCCGCCGACGACAGCGTGACGATTCCGGGTCAGTTGCCCTACTCGCTCGCCAACGGCAGCGACGACCTCGAACTGCTCGAAGTGACTTTGCCGGCGGTGTTCGAGTTGGCATGAGCTCGGGCGCAGCGCGGCCGCCTGGCTGCACTGCGCCCCCGTGTGACGTTCAAGTGAGCCTTGCTTGTGCCGCAAACCTCGCTTGATAAATTGCGAATACAGGAAACAGCCGGCAGCGTTACTGTTTTATCCGGGCGCATCGGATCGATTGACAGCCTGAATGCGCGCTGATTTGTCGCGAACCTCAAATCTCCAATTTATTTCGCCATGCTTACTATTAAAATAGCAATTCCCTGCACTTTCCTGCTCGCGACCGCATCGGGGTTGGCCCATGCGGATACCAGCTTGGTCACGTTGTACGGCCTGATCGACTACGGCGTCAACTATCAGAGCAACAGCGGCGGCGGGCGCGTCATAGGCGGTGCGAGCGGCATCATGCAAGGCTCGCGCTGGGGTTTCAAGGGCAATGAAGACCTGGGCGGTGGGCTAAGCGCCATCTTCCAGCTCGAAAACGGCTTTGATCTCGGCAAGGGCTCTGCGCTTCAAGGAGGGCTGCTGTTCGGCCGCCAGGCCTTCGTGGGACTTTCCAGCAGGCAATATGGCGCGTTCACGTTCGGGCGCCAGTACGACTCGCTTGTGACGTTTGTTGAAAGCCGCATGAACTCCGCCAATTACGGCGGCGGCACGACGGCGCACCCTGGTGACCTCGACAACCTGAATAACAGCAAGCGCGTCAACAACTCGGTCAAGTACATGAGCCCGAGCCTGGCTGGCTTCACCTTCGGCGGGGTGTATGGTTTCGGCGGCCAGGCCGGCGACTACTCGCGCAACCAGATCTGGTCGGTGGGCGCGGGCTACGATTACGGCAATCTTTCCGCCGGCGTTGCCTACATGAATGCGCGCAACCCGAACCAGTCCTTCTTCACGAGTTCGCCCACCAACGTCAACGGCACGAACGTCAATAACATGACGGCCAGTCCCGTCTATAGCGGGTACGCTTCGGCGCATACTTATCAGGCTGTCGCATTCGCCACGCGCTACACGCTGCAGACCACGACGTTCGGAATCGTCTACAGCAACGTGCAGTTTCAGAACCTGGGCAATACTTCGTCGGGAGCGAATCCGTTGCGCCTGTCGGGTACCGCGAAGTTCGATACTGCCGAATTCAACATGACGCACTACTGGACGCCGTTCCTGGTTTCCGAGTTCGTTTATAGCTACACCCACGGGTCAGGTGTCGGCTCCATCGACAGTTCGAGCTACAACAATATTTCGCTCTCCTTCGATTATTACCTCTCGAAGCGCACAGACGTCTATATCATTGGCAGCACCGAGTTTGCCGGTGGTACCGACTCTACCGGCCACAAAGCACGTGCGACACTCAATGCGCTGACGGCTTCTTCAACTGACCGGCAGACGTTCGTTCAGGTGGGCATGCGACACAAGTTTTAAGCGCGCCTGAAGGAACTGCGGCTCCAGAAATCGTGGAGCCGCCTCGGCAACATGGAGCGCCGCCGGGCTTGCCGGGCCTCAGCACCGAACCAATCACACGTCCAGCTTCTGGTTCCTGGTAGTTCACGTTTGTGAGAAAAGATAAGTGTTGGTCACACCGCGCGCACAATGGCGCCGTCGACACGGATGTTCTGCCCCGTGATGTAGCCCGCCCCATCTGACAGCAGAAATGCCACGGTTTTAGCGATTTCGTTGGTTTTGCCAAATCTCGCCGCCGGAATACGGTCTACGATTTCCGGTGTCTCGGGCCAGCTGTCGATAAACCCCGGAAGCACTGCATTCATACGGATGTTCCTCGCGGCGTAGCGCTCAGCGTACATATGAGTCCAGGCGCCCAACGCTGCCCGGAGCGCCGACGAAACCGGCATTGACTGCTCCGGAGCTACTGCGGCAAAGCTCGAGATGTTCACGACGGCACCGCCACCCTGCGCTTCCATGACCGGCGTCACCAGGCGCATCATGCGCACTACGTTGAGTATCAGCATGTCAAGACCTGTGTGCCAGCTTGCATCATCGAGCGCCAGGAGGTCCCCTTTGGGCGGGTGTCCCGTGTTGTTGACAACAGCGTCAATGCGACCGTATTTGCCCAGGGCCGCTGAGACAAGACGTTGCAGGTCGGATTCCTCCGTGACCGAGCCCGAAATGCCTACGCCGCCCAGTTCATGCGCCAACTGCTCCGCACTCCCCGATGGCGACATCAGGACGACTCGATGGGTCTTCGCAAGCTCCCTCGCAATAGCGGCGCCCATCCCTTTGCCAGCAGCAGTAACAATCGCAACCTTATCCATCTCACCTCCGTCGAAAGTCGGTCAAAAAACGATAAACCGCATTTAACAAGTAAAACTGATTTTCCTCGTAAAAACAGGCAATTCAACCAAAAATTCCAGACTAAACATTAGTAAAAACTGCCAAAGTATGAGTAGCATCATCTCCTAATTCTGCATACATTGTTGTGTGCAATTAATTCTATCGCAGGAGCCGCCATGCGTGTCGTCGTGTTGGGAAGTGGGGTCGTGGGAGTGACGAGCGCGTTCTATCTTTCGCGTGCAGGGCACGAAGTCACCGTCATTGACCGCGAGCAAGGGCCTGCACTCGAGACGAGCTTCGCAAATGCGGGGCAGATTTCCCCTGGGTACGCAGCACCATGGGCGGCTCCAGGCGTACCGTTGAAAGCAGTGAAGTGGATGTTTCAGAAGCACGCGCCGCTCGCGATTCGCCCGGACGACGAGGACAAGCAGTTCCAGCTTCAATGGATGTGGCAGATGCTGCAGAACTGTACTGCGGAGCGCTATGCCATCAACAAGAACAGGATGGTCAGACTCGCGCAATACAGTCGTGACTGCCTGAAGGCGCTAAGAGCAGAGACAGGCATTCAATATGAGGGCCGCACGGGTGGCACCTTGCAGGTTTTTCGGACCCAGCAGCAATTCGACGGTGCGGCGAAGGACATTGCCGTGCTTGAGGAGGCCAATGTCCCATACGAGTTGCTGACCAGACAGGAGCTCGCCCGGGTTGAGCCGGCTCTGGCAGCCACTTCGCACAAATTGACCGGTGGTCTGCGTTTGCCGGGCGATGAAACGGGCGACTGCCAGTTGTTTACGACTCGACTTGCTGCTTTGGCTGAGCGCGCTGGCGTGACTTTTCGGTACAACACGCAGGTCGATGGTCTCGTCGTTGAGGGTGGTAAAGTTGTTGGCGTCCGACATGGTGCCAAGCTCATTCACGCCGATGCGTTCGTCGTGGCTTTCGGTGCATATTCGACCAATTTCCTCTCTGACGTCGTCAAGATTCCTGTCTACCCGCTCAAGGGGTACTCCATTACCGCTCCCATCATCAATGAGCAATGCGCGCCGGTTTCGACGGTACTAGATGAAACGTACAAAATCGCTATCACGCGGTTCGACAAGCGCATTCGTGTCGGGGGAATGGCGGAAATTGTTGGCTTCGACAAACGCCTGCGCGAAGCCCGCCGCGAAACGCTGGAAATGTGTGCGAACGACCTGTTCCCGGGCGGGGGCGATACCGCGAAGGCAACGTTCTGGACAGGGCTTCGTCCCATGACGCCTGACGGCACGCCGATTGTGGGTAGCACCGCAGTACCGAACCTCTATTTGAATACTGGTCATGGCACGCTCGGCTGGACCATGTCCTGTGGTTCCGCCCAGCTTTTGGCCGACCTGATTTCAGGTAAACAGCCGGCGATTCGACACGACGACCTGAATGTCTCCCGCTACGCGAAGGACACCCCGGCTCCAGCGGACTTCGACCTCAGTTGAATGTCGAAAGCGTCGGCAGATGCGCCGGCGCAATCCGCCAATACTCGGCGGTCCCCTATCGCCGCCCGATTAGCGGGTCGCAAATCACAATCCACACCATTGGAAATTCGGGCTTTCTGATGCCTGAAGAAGACAACGCATCCCTTTATGTCAGGAGAGAAACTTGGGTAAGCCGCTTGATGGTCAGACCGTCCTCGTGACAGGGGCTTCCGGGGGTATTGGTGCCGCTATCGTCGAACAATTAGCTGCCGACGGCGCGCGACCAATCATTCACTATGGCCGCGACAAGACGAAGGCGGATGCATTGCTCGCCCATATTGACGGCAAAGGCGTGATTGTTCAAAGCGATTTGTCCTCACGCGACGGAGCCTTCGAACTCTGGCGCAGGGCCATTGATGCGACCGGCCGTATCCACGATCTCGTCAACGGCGCCGGTATTCGCACCGAGGTCACGGTCGACGACAGCATTGATGATTGGCACGCCGCCTGGCAGAGAGAGTTTCAGGTTAACTTTTTTTCAGCGGTTGACCTATGCAGGGAAGCCATCAAGCACTTCGGGGAAAACGGTGGAGGACGCATCGTCAATATGACAAGCCGCGCAGGCCAGCGGGGTTATGCGGCGAACGCGATGCCTTATGGCGCCGCCAAGTCGGCGCTCGCGAATCTCACGAAATCCATCGCCCGCTCTTTCGCGGCCGACGGCGTAACGGCCGTCAACATTGCGCCCGGTTGGGTGCTCACCGACATGGCAGCAGAATACGTGGAGAAGCACGGGAAGCTGACCGCTGTGGCGGAAATTCCCATTGGAGAAATGGCAATGCCATCGGAAGTCGCCGAACTTGTTTCGTTCGTTCTCCGTAGATCACAGGTTTCGCTAAACGGAGCCACAGTCGATGTGAACGGCGGCAGCTACATCCGATAAACAACTTCGCAGCGGTTCCTGTTAGGCGAAACGAGCCCGTAGTCGTCGCCATGCAGCCCATGGGGAGTACGGAAGGCGCCACCGGCGGCGGCGCCGGCGGGTGCGCGGCTCGGTCATCGGCCAGCGAAATTCTGCAACAGCCCCTCCGCTGGAGCCTGCATTATTGCTTGCCATCTTCTCTCTGCGGAAGCGACCCTGCGACGGTGTGCTTTGAACCCGGCAACTTTTCCCGGCGGACCTGGCACCGGTCCGCCGGGCTACAACATCAGCACATCACTTTGCGACAGGCATCGTAAATTCTGCGCCCTTTGCGATGCTGTCCGGCCAGCGCTGCATCACACTCTTGTAGCGCGTGTAGAAGCGGACACCCTCCTCGCCATAGGCATGGTGGTCGCCAAACAGCGAGCGTTTCCAGCCGCCAAACGAATGCCACGCCATCGGCACTGGAATCGGCACGTTCACGCCGACCATGCCGACCTGAATCTGGCGTGCAAACGCGCGTGCAACGCCGCCATCCGACGTGTACAGCGACACACCGTTCGCAAACTCGTGTGCGTTAATCAGCTTCACGGCACTCGCGAAGTCCGGCACGCGAATCACCGCAAGGACTGGGCCGAAAATCTCCTCCTTGTAGATTTTCATGTCTGTGCGAACGTCATCGAACAGCGTGCCTCCGATGAAGTAGCCCGGTTCGGCGGAAACCGGATGAGCGCGACCATCAACGATGAGCTTCGCGCCTTCTGCCTCGCCCGAAGCAATGTAGCCGGTCACCTTGGCCTTGTGTTCACTCGTCACCAGCGGGCCCATTTCCGCATCGAGGTTCTCGCCATTCTTGATAACGAGCGACTTCACACGCGGAATCAGCTTTTCGATGAGCTGGTCGCCGGTGTTGCCCACCGCGACAGCCACCGAGATCGCCATGCAGCGCTCGCCTGCCGAACCGTAGGCCGCGCCAATCAGTGCGTCCACGGCCTGGTCCAGGTCGGCGTCGGGCATCACCACGAGGTGATTTTTTGCACCGCCCAGCGCCTGCACGCGCTTGCCTCGCTTCGACGCTTCAGAATGGATGTACTCCGCAATCGGCGTCGAGCCGACAAACGACAGTGCGGCGACATCGGGATGGTCAATGAGCGCATCGACAGCCACTTTGTCACCGTTCACGACGTTGAACACGCCATCCGGCAGACCCGCTTCTTTCAGCAGTTCTGCCAGGCGCAGCGAAGCCGATGGGTCACGCTCCGACGGCTTCAGCACGAACGTGTTGCCGCATGCGAGTGCTACAGGGAACATCCACATCGGCACCATCACGGGAAAGTTGAACGGCGTGATACCCGCTACCACGCCGAGCGGCTGACGCAGATTCCAGTTGTCGATGCCGCCGCCAATCTGGTCGGTGAAGTCGGTCTTGAGCAGATTGGGAATGCCACACGCGAACTCGACGACCTCGATACCGCGGACGACTTCGCCCTGCGCATCCGTGAATACCTTGCCGTGCTCGCGCGTGATGAGCATTGCGAGCTCATCGTGATGCTTGTTGAGCAGTTCCTTGAACTTGAACAGGATGCGGGCGCGCTTGAGCGGCGCCATCTCGCTCCAGCTGGCGAAGGCCGCGTTGGCCGCCTGTACCGCCTGGTTGACTTCGTCGACCGAGGCAAGCGCTACCGCCCCCGTCACTTCGCCCGTCGCGGGATTGAACACATCCTTGAATTGACCGCTCGACGGCTCAACCACCCGTCCGTTGATGAAGTGGCTAACCTGCTTCACAGCAAGATTCGAATTCTCGTTTGCAACATTCATTTCGAAACTCCGGAAATTTTTCCGGCCACCTGCGACCGGAGATTCACATTCAGGCCACGTTGCGCAGGGCGTCGCGAACCGTAGAAAAAATCTGGTTAATCTTCTGCTCGTCGATGATGAGCGGCGGCGAGAACGCAAGGATGTCACCCGTGTAACGCACGAGCACGCCCGCTTCATAGCACTTCAGAAAGACCTCATACGCACGCGCCCCCGGTGCTCCCGGCCGTGATTCGAGCTCGACACCAGCAACGAGACCGAGGTTGCGGATGTCCTTCACATGCGGCGAGCCGCGCAGTTCATGTGCAGCATCTTCGAACACGCCCGACAGTTCGCGTGCGCGGTCGAAGAGGCGGTCGCGCTTGTAGATGTCGAGTGTTGCGATTGCCGCAGCTGCAGCGGCGGGATGCGCCGTGTAGGTGTAACCATGGAAGAACTCGATGGCATTTTCGGCACCGGCATTCACGACTGTATCGTGCACCGTTCGGCTGGCCGCGACTGCACCCATCGGTATGGCCGCGTTGTTGATTGCCTTGGCCATCGTAATAATGTCCGGCGTGACACCGAAGTACTCGCTCGCCGTCGGTGCACCGAGGCGTCCGAAGCCGGTAATGACTTCGTCGAAAATCAGCAGAATGCCGTGCTTCGTGCACAGCTCGCGAAGACGCTCGAGGTAACCCTTCGGCGGCACAATCACGCCCGTCGAGCCCGCGAGCGGCTCGACGATAACCGCAGCGATGGTCGACGCGTCGTGCAGTGCGACAAGCCGTTCGAGCTCGTCGGCAAGGTGTGCGCCCCAGGTCGGCTGGCCGCGGGTAAATGCCGCTTCTGCGATGTTCAGCGTATGCGGAAGGTGGTCCACATGGGGCATGAGGTTGCCGGAGAACGCCTTGCGGTTCGGCAAGATGCCACCAACGGAAATGCCCCCGAAACCGACGCCGTGATATCCACGCTCACGGCCGATAAAGCGGGTGCGCTGACCTTCACCGCGTGCGCGATGATAGGCGAGAGCCATCTTCAGTGCGGTATCGACCGATTCGGAACCGGAGTTCGTGAAGAAGATTCGGTCGAGACCTGCAGGCATGAATTCCGCGACTTTGGTCGCTGCCTCGAACGCGAGCGGATGGCCCATCTGAAACGTGGGCGCATAGTCCATCGTCGCGAGCTGCTCCGCGACGGCCTCGGTGATTTCAGAGCGACCGTGCCCGGCGTTCACGCACCAGAGACCTGCCGTTGCATCCATAACGGTGCGGTCATCCACGGTCGTGTAGTACATGCCCTTGGCAGACTTGAAGAGTCGCGGGGCCGCCTTGAATTGCCGGTTGGCCGTGAACGGCATCCAGAAATTCGAAAGGTCCGGGGTGTTGTGCGTAGTGCTCATGAAATGGCTCCGTGTTGATGGAGCCAACTGTAGCGACATCGCACGCTACAATCACTGGACACCCAAAATCAAACGGCCAAACCGTATTGATTATTTCCTTCAGACTGTATTGAAATGTTCAAGCTGAATCTTTCCCGCGCCAGGAAGAATGAGGGCACGCTGGTCGATCAGATTGTCTCGGCAATCGAACACGAACTGCGCAACGGCATCTACCCTGCAGGAACAAAGCTGCCTTCGGTTCGCGAGTTGGCGAAGACCCACAATCTGAGCACCTACACAGTGTCCGAGGCTTATCAACGGCTCGTGTCCCTCGGACTGGTGACTGCGCGTGCTGGCGCCGGCTACCGCGTCGCAACCCCTATGGGGTGCGCACCCGACGCGCCAGGGTGGAGCGCGCCAACCTTGAATGCAGCGTGGCTTCTGTCCGATGTATTTGCTGACCAATCCGTGCCCATCAAGGCTGGATGCGGCTGGATTCCTAATGACTGGATTAACGAGAGCGGTGTGCAGCATGCGTTGCGCGTCGTGGGACGCGTACCAGGCCCACGCATTGGTGGCTATGGGCATCCTTACGGCCTGGTGACCCTGCGCGAACATATCGCCAGTTCGCTGCGGCGCTATTCCCTGTCCGTCGGCAGTGCGGACATCCTGCTCACGCAAGGCGTCACCCAGGCGCTTGATCTGGTCGTGCGAACACTTCTTCGGCCGGGCGACACCGTGATTGTTGAGGACCCCTGTTACTGCAACCTCCTCCAGATTCTCAAGGTGGCGTTCATCAATGTCGTCAGCGCCCCGCGTACGCCTGACGGCATTGATATCGAACTGCTTGAAGAGGCGGTCAAGCAACATCGACCGAAGGGCATGTTCATCAATACGGTGCTTCAGAATCCTTCAGGCACATCCCTGTCGGTTTCCTCAGCATTCCGGCTCCTCCAGATTGCGGACCGGGAAGGACTTTGGGTCGTGGAAGATGACATTTCCAGAGAACTCGCGCCGCCCGGCGCGCCGTGCCTGGCGGCGATGGAGGGATTGCAGCAGGTTATCTATCTGTCCGGCTTTTCGAAGACCATCACACCGGCGATGCGGGTGGGCTATATCGCGGCAAGCCGGGAGCTCATTTCTCGATTCGCGTTGACGAAGATGGCAGTAGGCCTGACTTCATCCGAAATTACTGAGCGCGCGGTGGCGAACGTCCTGATTGAAGGGCACTACGATCGCCATGTTGCCTTTATCCGCGAACGGCTCTTCAACGCACACACACGTGTCGCAGCGTCCATGCTCAACGCGGGACTCGAGCTATTTCACGCGCCCAATGCGGGACTCTTTCTATGGGCGAAATTGCCCATTCGGCCCGAAGACAGCATTGCCGTCACGAACGAAGCATTGGCGAAGGGTATCTGGCTAGCCCCGGGGTCATACTTCCGCCCCGGTGAGCCTGCATCCGAATGGTTCAGATTCAACGCCGCGACATCTGACGTTCCTGAACTTTGGACGTTTATGAAGGACTTGAAGCGCAGCGGCGACTAGCCCGAAAGGCGCGATGAGTACTCCGCGCAGTGACCAAGGCACTGTTGCGCAATCAGACAACTGCCATCGATTCCGTCATGTTCTGGCGCATGTAATCGAGGAAGCGCTTCTGGAAGAGCATCGTATGTTCGTGCGCGAGCCTTTCGGCCAAATCGGCATCCTTTCGCGTAATGGCGTCGATGATTTCCGCGTGGTCGCGCCCCAATTTCGTCGCGTTCGGTGACGTCACGGTGAAGTCGAAATGGAGATGCGTAAGGCGCTGCCCCTCACCCAGAAGTCGCTCGTAATACCCCACAAAATAGGGATTGTTCGCCGCATGCGCGATTTCGATATGCAGCGCCTTGTTTGTCTCTGTCAGTGCTTCGGAGTCGCCACTATCAACCGCCCGCATATAGGCTTCGTCAGCCTTTTTGATACGGACGAGGTCATCATCCGTACGGTGCAGTGCCGCCAGACGGGTTACCGCGCGCTGGATGAGGTCAAGTGCCGAAATGTATTTGGGGAATTCTTCAATTTCCAGCGGCGTCACCAGCGTCGTCCGGTTCGGCAGGATGGTGACCAGACCTTCGCTGATCAATCGCGCCAGCGCGTCGCGTACAGGCGAGCGCGAAAGGCCGAATTGCGCCGCAAGCGAAACTTCGTCTAGCGGAGCGCCAGGCTTGAGTTGCAGCGTCAGAATCTGCCTGCGCAACTCTTCGTAGATATATCGTCCGCCATGGCGACGGACATTGACCTCCGCCTCGCTCGTATCTCTGCTCATAGTCTTACCGCCATCGTCGTGGGCCCGGAAGGACGGGCGTGCGCTCAAGTTTAACATCGCGCGCCCCGCCCCTCAGGCCTTCGGAAATCCCGAGCCCCACGTGTCGCTCAGCATGAACCCGGCAGCCAGCGGGTCGTCCGGGTCAACCCCAATCTGCTGGATGCCGTAAATCCACGCACGGCCCTGTACACGCGGCAGGACCGCAGGCCGGCCGCCGACTTCCGTCTTGCCGAGCAGCTCGACGGAGAATTCGCCCCCAATGGTCGAGCGCGACTTCAGCTTCGTTCCAACGTCCGCGAGGCCACGCGCGGCGAGCGTTGCGAGGTTTGCCGAGCTTCCGGTACCGCACGGGGACCTGTCTACCCGGCCAGGAGGCAAAGTCGTGCAAGTCTGGTAGAGCCCGTCGCTCACGCGATTGCGGAACATCACGTAGGCCACTTCGTTAATCTGGGGGTAAAGCGGATGCTGAACCGTTATCTGCTGATTGATGACGTCCTTCAGCGACACCCCCAGCTCGGCGAGCTCGCGCGCGCTCTCCGGGGCAATCGTCAGTCCCACCTGCCCGACGTCAACGAGCGCGTAGTAGACACCGCCAAAAGCGACGTCGGCCCGGATTTTCCCGAACTGCGCGGTTTCGATGCTGACGTCAAGCTGCTCGACGAACGACGGCACCATATCCAGCGAAACGCCGGTGCAACGCCCGTCCCGGCAGGTTGCACGAGCCGTCACGAGGCCTGCCGGCGTATCCAGCACGACGGTCGTTTCCGGCTCGACCATCTCAACCATGCCAAGCTCAAGCAATGCAGTAACAACACAGATAGCATTGCTCCCGGACATCGGGTGCGCCTTGTCCGCCTGCAGCACGATGAAACCAGCGTGCGCTTCCGGTCGCGTCGGCGGCAGCAACAGATTGACCGACATCTGGAGGCAGCCTCGCGGCTCGAGCACGACGAGCCTGCGAAGGCTGTCGTCCACCTCGTTGATGTAGTTCATCTTGTCGAGCATGGTCTCACCCGGGATTCCGACGACCCCGCCGGTGATGACCTTGCCAATCTCGCCTTCGCAATGCACGTCTACGAGTTGAAGCGTCTTTTTCCAGCGCATGATTGACCCACCTTACTTGATGTACCAGCCCCACGGCTTGTCGCTGTCGTACCGGGTAATCTGCTTCGTTTCGAGGTAGTTATTCAGACCCCACTCACCGAGCTCGCGACCGATACCGCTCTGCTTGTACCCGCCCCACGGCGCCTCCGTAAAAGTCGGCTGGGAGCAGTTAATCCAGACGATACCCGCACGGAGATTGCGCGCAACGCGCTCGCAGCGCTGCATATCACGCGACATCACGGCCGCGCCAAGGCCAAAGCGCGAGTCGTTGGCTGAACACACCGCTTCAGCTTCGTCTTCGAACGGCCGGATGCATACGACCGGGCCGAAAATCTCCTCGTTCCACACCCAGGCGTCAGCGGGGACGTCGGCAAAGACCACGGGTTCCATGAAATAACCGTTGTCGAGGTGTTTGGGGCGGCCGCCGCCCGTGACAAGACGGGCTCCCTCATCCTTGCCGCGCTGGACCGCATCGAGCACCTTCTCATACTGCCCCTTGCTGACAAGCGGCCCGAGCAGCACGCCGTCTTCAAGGCCGTTACCGATGGTGATTTTCCGCGCTTCTTCTTCGAGCCGCTCGAGCAGGCGGGCGTAGATGCCGCGTTGCACGAGCACGCGCGACGTCGCGGAACAAACCTCACCCTGGTTCCAGAAAATACCGAACATGATCCACTCGACTGCGGCATCGATATCGCTATCGTCAAAGACGATGAACGGCGACTTGCCGCCCAGTTCGAGACTGACGTTCTTGATGTCGCGAGCGGCGGCCTGCATGATGCGGCTTCCCGTCGGCACGCTTCCCGTGAATGCAAGCTTGTCGATTCCGGGGTGTTCGCTCAACGGCGCACCAGCATCTTTGCCGAAGCCGGTCACTACGTTCAGCACGCCCGGTGGCAGGTCCGCTGCCGCCGCAATGTCGGCCAGTTCGAGCGCTGTGAGCGGCGTAAGCTCGGACGGCTTGAGGACCATCGTGCACCCCGCAGCGAGTGCAGGGGCGACTTTCCATGCAGCCATGAGCATGGGGAAGTTCCATGGAATGATGGCGCCGGCCACACCTATGGGCTCTTTGCGAACGACCGAGTTGAAGCGGTCATCGGACAGCGCGACGGGTGTCTCGCAGTTCGCGTCGAGTTTCTCGGCGAGGCCTGCATAGAACTCGAAGCACCCGGCCGCATCACCAAGGTCCCAGAGCGCTTCCGGGAGCGGCTTGCCGTTGTCGCGCACCTCGATTTCAGCGAGTTCCTGCAAACGGTCACGAATGCCCTTGCCAACCCGGCGAAGGACAGCCGCGCGCTCTGCGCCGCTCATGCGCGGCCACGGGCCTTCGTCGAACGCCTTTCGCGCAGCCTTGACTGCGAGGTCGACATCTTCGGAAGTCGCAGCCGCGACCTTCGCGATGACCTGCTCGTTACTCGGGTCGACGGTTTCGAAAGTACCGTTGTGTACGGGCGCCACCCAGCGGCCGTCGATATAGAGTTTTTCGTACGATTTCATGAGTTCGTCTCGTCAGGAGAAGCGATAGGCGCTAAAAGGCACAAGGTTCTGCTTTGTTGGACGGCCGGCAACCATGTCTGCAATCAGCCGGCCAGTTGTCGCGCCAAGCGTCAGGCCAAGCTGACCGTGTCCAAACGCCATGAAGACATTAGGCAGTCTGCGCGAGCGGTCAATGATGGGCTTGGTGTCCGGCAGGAATGGACGATAGCCCACGCCGTACTCGACATTCGAGGTCTGTAGCTCCGGCAGGACGCGCTTTGCCTTCTCGAGAATGATGTCCGCGCGCTTGAAGTTCGGCTTCGACCCGTGGCCCGCAAACTCAATGGTTCCTCCAATCTGCAGGCCACGCGTCATGGGACTGAAACAGAAGCCGCCGTCCGCGTAGATTGTTGAGTGGCGAATCTCGACACCCGGGTTTTTAACCACCGCCTGATAGCCCGCAATACCCTCCAGCGGTACGCTGACACCGAGTGCACCGAAGAAGCGGCGCGAGCCAGTGCCAGCCGCTATGACAACATGTCGAGCAGCAACGCGTTCGCCGTTCTCGAGCGTAACGCCCGTTGCGCGACCGTTGGATTCGTCTATCCGCGTTACCTCGGTTCGGACTCGACGCCCCCCTTGCGCGATGAAGCTTTCCGTCAGTGCCGCAATGAAGCCCATCGTGTCGCTCACCGCACGCCAGTCGGGAAAAAGGAGCCCGTGGGCGAACTTGCCAGCGAGCGCAGGCTCAAGGTCGCCGATGTCTTTCGCGTTGAGCCGCTGCGACTTGAATCCGAGCGACTCACGCAGTTCCAGGTGGGGCTGCTCGTGAGCGATGCCGCTCGGATCATCGAATACTTCGAGGATAGGACGCTCACCCATAAGTGCCTTGTCGCCACATGCGTCCAGTAGCGGAGCGTAATCCTCATAGACATCGCGTGTCAGTGTCGCCATGGACTGAGCGATATCGACAATCTTCGAATGCCGCGCGCACATGAGGAACCGTACGAACCACGGAACAATCCCGGGAAGCGCGCTCGGACGAAGTGCAAGCGGGCCCTTCTGGTCCATCAGCCAGCCCGGTATTTTCATGAGGATGCCCGGCTTCGAAAGCGGGATGATTTCGCTCACCGCCATCTGCCCACAGCTCCACTTCGCTGTACTGTTGCCTGGTTCTTCCGGGTCGATGAGCGTGACCACATAGCCAGCGCGCTGAAGATACAGCGCACAGCACACGCCTACGATTCCACCGCCTATCACCACGGCGGCTTCGCCCAATGAGGCAACCGGCTCGTGCGATGGCATTTCACGAGGAACTGCGTTCAATTCACATACTCCTGCAGGCTGAAGCCATGAGCGTACGGCTGTGAGTCGTCGACGTAATGTTCCGCCCGCCCAGTCACCCAGGCACGCCCTTCCACACTCGGCAAAACCGCATCGAGACCACTCTTGAGTTTTGTTGTCGACTCGACCCGACCGATAAAACAGCTGCCAATCAGGCTCTGATGCCGGAAGGCCTCTCCTTCGCGTTGCAGACCGCGCGCATGTCGCTGGGCCACCCGCGCTGACGTTCCGGTACCACACGGTGAGCGGTCAATCAGGCTTTCGCCGGCGATAACCACCGCTCGGGCATCTGCGCCTTCCGAGACCGGTGCGCCGGTCCACATGGCGTGCCTCACCCCGCGAATGCCCGGGTTATCGGGGTGAACCACGTTGATTGCTTCGTTTACCGTCGTTTGCAACTGGCGACCCCATTCCAGCAGTTCCTCCGGAGAAAAGTGTTCGCAGCCAGGGAAGTTCGGCTGTACTTCCACAATAGGATAGAAATTCCCACCGTAGGCAATGTCGATATTCAACGTGCCCAAATGCGGATGCCGGATTTCGACATCACGATGAAGCAGGAAGCTCGGTACGTTCGTGAAGCGCACCGAAGCGACCCGGCTGCCGTCCATTTCGTACCTGGCGGTGAGCTTTCCTGCCGGCACATCGACAACGACGGTACCGGCGGTTCGCGGGCGGACGAGACCAGCTTCGAGTGCAAACGAAACAGAACCAATCGAGGCATGACCGCACATCGGCAGGCAACCCGACGTCTCGATGAAAAGCAGGCTCATGTCGGCATCGTCTGACACCGGCGGGTACAGAAGCGTCCCGGACATATGGGCGTGTCCACGCGGTTCCAGCATCAGCGCGCGCCGAATCCAGTCATGCCTTTCGACAAACGCTTCGCGGCGTGCCTCCATGGTCGCCCCCGCAAGCAATGGTGCTCCGTCAATCACCATGCGAACGGGCATACCCTCGGTATGCCCCTCGATGCTCATGAAACTGTATTTGCTCATCCGGAATCCCTGGAAGAGTGATTTGCCGGCGGAGCAACCCGCCGGCCTTTGTCAGCCTTGGGCCGCCTCGAAGACGGCGCGGAAGTCGGCCTTCTCTTCGTCGGTCAGCGGCTGCAGCGGCATACGCGCTGCGCCGACCTTGAAACCGGCCAGTTCGCAGCCGTACTTCACCTTCTGGACGAACTTGCCTGCCTCCATGGTCGCCATGACCGGGAACAGCGAGCGCATCACGTCCTGCGCACCGCGGATGTCGCCTGCGGTGAACTTGTTGTAGAAGTCGACCACCGGCTTGACGAAGCAATTTGCCGGACCGCAAATCCAGCTGGTCGCGCCCCACAGGAAGAAGTCCAGTGCCTGGTCGTCGGAACCGCACGACAGCTGGTAGTGGTCCTTGTACTTCTCCCCGATTTCGATGGCACGCAGCAGGTTACCGCTGCTCTCCTTGATGCCAATGACACGCGGGTTGTCCTTGAACGCGTCCAGCACACCGAAGCCCACTTCCACGTTGGTGCGTACCGGATAGTTGTACAGAACAACGTTGACGTCCGGCACCGCTTCGAGAATCGCCTGATAGTGGCCGACGAGTTCTTCCTGCGACGGCAGAGCGTAGTACGGCGGAGCAATCAGAACGTTCGTGTAACCTGCGTCGCGCACCAGACGCGTCTGTTCGATAACTTCGCGGGTACACGAGCCGTTTGCTCCACCAATGAGCATGCCGCGGTCACCGACGACTTCCAGAACCGTCTTCAGAATGGCGCGACGCTCATCGTGCGTCAGGGCGTAGTATTCGCCCGTACTACCAAGCGGCACGAAGCCGTTCACACCAGCCTTCAACTGGAATTCGAGGATGTTCGCGAGGGTGTCATGGTCGACAGCGCCCGACGCGTTGAACGGCGTAACGAGCGCCGGCAGGATACCTTTCATCTGCATGTGTTTCTCCACTTCACGAAGGAATGGTTGGGGGGTTAGTAGGCAAAGCGCCTGAGCAATTTCGTCTCAACCACGCCGACGAGACGCGTCAGCGGGAAAGCGACAAGGAAGTAAATCATTGCGACCGTTGTCAGGAACTCGACCGGCCGTGCGGTGCTATTCGAAATGTTCTGCCCTACGAACATGAGGTCTGCTACACCCACAGACGAGATGAGTGCGCTCTCCTTGAACAAGCTGACGACGTTTGAGAGCAAGGGAGGAATTGCTCTCAGGAGTGCCTGAGGAAAAATCACGTACACAATCTTCGCCTGCGGTGTCAGGCTGAGCGCGATGCAGGCATCGTGCTGCTCAGACGAGATAGATTTGAGTGCGCCGCGGAAGGTCTCGCTCGTAATGGCCGCCATGTACAAGGTGAGCGAAATGACCACCGACGCGTACGGCGGAATCGGAATGCGAAACACGACCGGAAAGCAGAAGAAGACCCAAAACAGTTGAATGAGCAGCGGAGTGCCTCTGAAGAATTCGACATACAACGTCGTGGCTGTTTTCACCCATCGAGACGGCGACATACGGAGCAGACTGAGAACAAACCCTGCCAAGCTGCCAATGACGGAACAGCTGCTGGTGATTGCAAGCGTCAAACCCAGCCCCTTGAGCAGGACCAGCCAGTAGGGCAACACAGAAGAAAAATCAAGATTCATGGTCTTCTCCTTAGCGCTGATGTGCCAGTTCCTGACGACGCTCAATCACGTGGACGAGTCTCGCTATTGGAAGCGAAAGCGCGAAATAAATGAGAGCGACGACCGTGTAGGTTTCGAGGGGTCGATAGGCCTGAGTTGCAAGACTCTTGCCGACGTACATCAGGTCCGCCACTGCGACAATCGCGACGAGCGCACTTTGCTGCAGGCTGCCAATGCCGTTAGTCATGAGGACGGGCATTGCGCTGCGAAGTGCCTGCGGCAGGACCACGTAGAAGGTACGCTGCCAGGGCTTCAATCCCAACGCAACGCATGCATCGAGGTGCTCTTTTGGTACCGCCTGCACCCCCGCCCTGTAGGCCTCCGCATTGAAGGCGGTGAGGTTCAGGCCGAGCGCCAGAATGCCCATGACAATGGGGTCAATGAACACGTCGACCATCATCGGAATGCAGTAGAAGAACCATACGATCTGGAGCAGCGCCGGAGTGCACCGGAAGAATTCGATGAACAGCTGCGCGGGCCAGCGAACGATGACCCAGCGGCTCATGGCCAGCAGGCAGAGGAGAAAGCCGAACACGAGGCCCATGATGTTTGAGGCAACAGCGAGTTCGATGGTGACTTTCAGGCCTTCGAGCAAGGACCCGAAGCTTCCTTCCAGGAAGTGGAAGTCAAACTGGTAGTTCATGGTCGGCCTCAGTCGAGATGCAGAACTTTCTCGAGGAATTCCCGCGTGCGAGCTTCCTTCGGACACTTGAACATCTCCGCCGGGGCGCCCTGCTCGACGATTTTTCCTCCGGCACAGAAGACCACACGTGTCGCAATATCCCGGGCGAAATGCATGTCATGCGTGACGATAATCATCGCCATCTTTTGTTCGGCCAACTGCAACATCACGTTTTGCACTTCAATGACCATCTCGGGGTCGAGGGCCGACGTCACTTCATCGAAGAGCATCAGCTTCGGCTCGAGCATGAGCGCTCGTGCGATGGCCACCCGCTGCTTCTGGCCGCCAGAGAGCTGGCTCGGATACGCGTGAAGTTTGCTTTCGAGCCCCAGGCGCGCAAGGTACGTACGGGCGCGCTCGGTCGCCTCCGCTTTCGAGATGCCCGCGGTTTTTACCGGCGCGAGGATGAGGTTGCCCAGAACGGAAAGGTGCGGAAATAGCGTGTAGTGCTGGAACACCATTCCAATCTGCTTCTGCAGCTTCGCGTCGATACGCTTCGAGCGCCCAGAATCGGCGCCATAGATGTACGGCTTGCCCTCGAAACCAATCTGCCCGCCCTGAATACCTTCCAGCCCCATCATGACGCGCAGCAGCGAACTCTTGCCACTTCCGCTCGGGCCAATGATGACCAGGCGGTCATCCGCGCGCATGTCGAGACTCAAATGGTCCATGACAACCAGGTTTTCGCCGTAGCGCTTGTAGACATCCCGGAACTGCACGAAGTCGCCCGTCGTCGACGGGGAGAAGTCAAAGACGGACGAGGAAGCGCCAGGTCTGGCAGCCATGGTTTGCGGTGACAACATGAAATCTCTCCAGCGGAGCGCACCGGGAAGCACGCAATGTGTGAATCGAATCTGCCGTTTGACGGCTGGCCCTGAATCCTTCGCGATGTCAGCCTCGCCGCATTTCGCGCCTGCAGGCCGAGCGCCACACTTCTAGCCAACTTCCGCGACTATCGCGTACAACGCCATCATCAGGACACAAGCCTGCACGTCTTATTGTGTGCAACGTTGTACACATATTAGAAAGTCAAAAGATGGTCGTCAACGACTGATTGGGGATTCCCAGGGAAAACACGGGGAAAGAGGCGCCCTTGATAGCGGCCGAAAGGGGGTGGGCCAGAGGTAGAGGCCGTGTAGTGTCGTGGGCAGGAAGCCCGATGCGTGCTGCCAATGCGACGAGCGGCAGAACGCCTGTGCGCTCTGCCGCAATTGAAGGCGATACCGATTTCGTCAGAACTTATGCCGGATGGCTGCGCGCAGGACGAACTGGTTCGAGGTGGACGAAACGGCGTCCGCGCCTGGCACGTACGCGACGTCGAGGACTGTGCCCGTCTTGTCGCCCCCTGCGTGTTGATAACCACCCTGCAGATAGACGTCTGTTCGCTTCGACAGGTTGTAGTCCGCCATCAGCCCGGCCGTGTGGAACACTGGATGCAGCTTGCCGCTGGTGGCATCAAAGCTGGTGCGCGTGTATGTGTATGCCGCACCGACGAAAAACGCTGGGGTGATTTGATATTTTGCGTTGACTTCAAAGTTGTTAAATCTGAGCGACGATAAAGTCGCGCCTCCGGTCGGGGTGATTGCACCGACATAACCCGAACTGAGCGGTTGCACGACGTAGGTATTCGTGTACGCGAATCCCAGCGTTGCGCTGCCAAAGGTGTAATTGAGTCCAGCACCGAAGATACGGAGCCTGTTGGCAACAAAATTTTCATCCCCGCCGTTGTTGATTGCGCCAGTGGCCGTCGCCGAGGGATTGTTCGCCTGGAGATAGGCTGCGGCGAACAGCAAACCGCCGGTCGCGTATTGCATTCCCACGCTGTACTGGCGATTGTTCGCAAAATTCGTGTCGTTGCTGAAACTGTAGGTGCCGCCAAATTGCAGGCCCGAAAAGCTCGGACTCGTGTATTTGACGGTGTTGTTTACACGGAATGTGTTGTCGGTATTGTCGTTATCGTATGGGTGCGCAAAAAGATAGCCGCCCCAACTGCCGTTCGCGGTCGTCTGAGCAAGATAGTCGACAACGGAGTCGTACTGGCGCCCCAAGGTCACAGTGCCAAACCGCTCGCTTGTCAGACCGACGTAAGCTTGTCGGCCAAACATCAAGCCGCCTTGCCCGAGCTTTCCGTTGTTCACGTCAAAGCCGTTTTCAAGCTGGAAAACCGTCTTCAGCCCTCCGCCAAGGTCTTCCGTTCCTTTCAGCCCCCAGCGGCTACCCTGGACGTAGCCGCTCTGAAGCTCATAGACCTTTGAGCCATTGACATTATTTGTATAGTTAAACCCCTCGTCGACGACTCCGTACAGCGTCACCGAATTTTGTGCGAATGCGGGAAGCGTGGCGCTCGCGAGCACGGCGCCGACCAGTGTCTTTTTCATTAGTTATCCAAACCGTTTTGGCCTTGAATGGCCTTTTTTGATGGATTTCTTCGCTTGCTACTTCAAAACGCCGGGATTCTTCAGGCTGATGCAAAAAATGGCGCCGCCAGACCATACGGGCCAGCGGCGCCAAAGCTCTCACTTGGAGACAAGCATTGCCTGGACGGAAGTCTTGATGAGGCGGTTGACTGCGCCCGATTTGACCTGGGAGTTCAGAAAGTCGTTGAGAACAGCGATGTCCGCCTTTGGCGCTTCTTTGCGCAGGCCGAACGAGACCTCCTGTTGAGCGAGCGGCGGGTTGGGTTGAATCGCGACAGCCCATTCAGGATGCTCCTCAGTCAGGAGCATGTTGGTGATGTTCGCATCCGCCAGAAGGTCGGCGCGCTTCGACATCAACGCCAGACGCGTCTCATCATTGCCCGGCAGCCTCATGATTTGCGCCTGCTTGATGGCGGCCGAAATGGCCTTGTCCTGAGAAGTTCCGGACATGACAGCGATGGTCACGCCGGGCTTGTCAATGTCAGAGAGGTTATGAGCCCCTTTGGGAATCTTGGGATTGTTCTTGTTGTACACGAGCGAAACGTTGTAGTCAGTCGCGGGGGCCGAGAAGGAAATAGCCTTTTCACGCTCGGGCGTATCGTTGAGCGCCATTGACAAATCCCATTTGTCCGATTGCAGGCCCGCGACGATGTTGTCCCAGGTGGTATCGACGAACTCGACCTTCACCTTGAGGACGTTCTGGCCAAAGTCGCGACACAAGTCCGAGAAGAAGCCACTATATGCCCCGGTCTTCGGGTCACGCATCACATAGGGAGGCGCAACTGCCGCGCCGCACCGCAGCACACCAGCCTTTTTTACGCTTTGCCATGTGCCGTTGTCCTCGGCATGCGACGGTGCGCTGGCGATTACGCAGCCAACTGCTGCAAGACTGACAAGAATATGACGGGTAATGCGAGACAGCCGAGCCATGATGACTTCTCCAGTGAGGGTAATCCAGTAGACAAAGACTACTCGCCACACAATTCTGTGCGCTTAATTGTGTGCAGCGATGTATGCATCATAGAAAGCCATAATTCGTGCTGTCAACTAGGCGATTGTCCTGGTCGGCATGAGTTACAGCGTTACAGCGATGGCATCCGACGGTGTTCTTGGCTAACACCGGGCGGGAGGTAATGGAAATGTTGACGGCCACGCGCGTCGGCAGCGCTCGACGGCGAAGAAGAAGCTCGCTATGGTGTGTTGTAGAAGCTATATCCTCTACCGCGGACCGAACTGCCTATCGTAGAACGGTCGGTGGGATCGGGCTGGCCATTTCATTATGTCGTGTGCGACCAGTTGAACTGGTGACACTGACGCGATGCGAGAGCTTGACCGAATCAAGGTGATTCAGGCGGTGGTCGATTTGGGCCTGAAGCCGGGCCGTGCTGCTGAACGGCTGGGCCTGAGCATGCGCCAGATCGAACGGCTGGTGATCCGGTATCGCGAGAACGGAGCGCAAGGCGTGACGTCCGGCAAGCGCGGCCGTCCAGGCAACCGGAAGCTCGACGAAGGACTGGCGTTGCGCGCGCTGACCATCATCCGAGAGCGCTAAGCCGATTTAGGGCGACGCTGGCCTGCGAGAAGCTGCGTGAGTGTCATGGGCTGGTGCTGTCAAAGGAATCGGTCAGGAAGCTCATGGCGGACGCCGGGCTGTGGATTCCACGTGCGCAGCGTCCACCAAAGGTCTACCAGCCGCGAGCACGGCGTGCGTGCCTGGGCGAGCTGATCCAGATCGACGGCAGCGATCACCGCTGGTTCGAGGAGCGCGCACCGGCCTGCACGCTGCTGGTGTATGTGGACGATGCGACGAGCCGCATCATGCACCTGCACTTTACGCAGACCGAATAGACGTTCAGCTATTTCGAGGCGACGCGTGCGTACCTGGAGCGTCACGGCAAGCCGGTAGCGCTGTACAGCGACAAGGCCCCGAGCCTTCCGATCCGCCTTCAGTCCTCCAGTTGCGAATCAGTCTGCGCGGCGTGAGCCCTCCGGTCTGGCGGCGAGTGCTGATTCCCGAGCAGGTCACGATTGCGCAACTGCATCGTGTGATGCAACTCGCCATGGGCTGGAACGACGAACACCTGCACCGGTTCATCATCCGCGGGTGGCGTTATGGTGGACATCGTGACGGCGCGTTGCAGTTCTTCGACGGCCCAGACCCCCTGTCGCTGGCAGCGTTTGGCCTGCACGAACATGAGCGCTTTGCCTACGTGTACGATTTCACCTCGCGGTGGTTACACGACGTGCGCGTCGAGCGGCGAACGTGCGACCTGCTGTCAAGACCACTACCTCGCTGTATCGCGGGCG
This sequence comes from Paraburkholderia sp. A3BS-1L, assembly GCF_051125215.1. Classification (NCBI taxonomy): domain Bacteria; kingdom Pseudomonadati; phylum Pseudomonadota; class Betaproteobacteria; order Burkholderiales; family Burkholderiaceae; genus Paraburkholderia; species Paraburkholderia sp. A3BS-1L. The sequence goes on from NZ_CP120446.1 coordinate 734,662, forward strand.
CCGGGCGCTGCCCGCCGGAAGATACCGGCGGATCCGAGAGATACATGAACGCTGTGGAAGTACATGGCGAACACGAATTTCTCGAGTGGATTGAGACTTTACGCGAAGGCCTGATTGACGTGGACGATCTGCGCATCGAGGCCGATGGATGGTTGATCTGGCTGGACCGGCGTTTCGACCGTCGGGCGGCGAATGAACGCCTGCAGACGCTGGCGCGGTAAGCTGTCCGCCCGGGCGATGCGCCCAGCGGAGGCCGCCATGCAGATCAGCGTGCAGATTGTGGTTCAGACGGACGTCGACGAGCAGCCGAGTATCACTGAGATTGCCCGCTTCGAACGGGAAGGCTTCGATGCCGGCTCACTCGGCTTGCATCTTGATGAGGCAAAGGCGCTGCTGGGCCAGCTTCAGCGTTCGATGATCGACGCGCAGGCCGCCGAAGCGATCGCTCGGATGAGCGTGTGTCCGGTACTCGAGCACGCGCCCGCCGATCGGATGTTGGCGCTTCTCGCCCACGAGGGTGTCGGTGCGGACCAGCCAGTAACTTTCCTGTTCGACGGCGGCGACACCGTGCGCCGCGCCCAGCTCGACTTTGGCGATTGTGACGAGAGGGTACTCGACTGGTTTCACGTCGCCATGCGGGTGCAGAATCTGGAACAGGTGATCAAGGGGTTGCCGGACCGCGACGAACGGCCGGCCGTCGGCGCGCTGATCGATAGGCTGCACAGTGCAAAATGGCACCTCTGGCACGGCTGCCCTTATCCGGCGCTGCAGCGGCTTGAAAGCCTGGGCTGGGAACTCGCCGCGGTTGGCAGTCAAGAGGAGGCCAGGCTGCTGGCCAGACTGGAGGAGTTCATCGGTTACATCGAAAATAACCAGAGCTTTATCGTGAACTACGGAGACCGCTACCGTCATGGGGCGCCGATCACCTCGAGTTTCGTCGAATCGGCGGTCAACCAGGTGGTCAGCAAGCGCTTTGTGAAGCGGCAGCAGATGGCGTGGCGGCCGGCTCTCGCGCATGCCCTTCTGCAGGTGAGGACGGCGGTCCTGAATGAGCAGTTGCGGTCACGCTTCGAGCGATGGTATCCGGCGCTCCCGGTCAACAATCACGCTGATGGGTTTATGCCGCGCGCATTGGACCACTCTCGCCCAACAGCAAGGCGGGGGTATTCGTTCGATCCGTGCAAAATCTGGCGGAAACGGCGTGAGGAGCCGCTTGTAGCAAGGCTTCGCGGCCTCAGCGGCTTTTGCAACTTGATGGATTTCCAACTTGTTGATTTAAAGACGATTTTTCGCGTAAACCACCAGAAAATGCGCGAATAGTAAGAATACCCCGATCATCGCCACATCAAGTCCAGAGTCAATGCAATGCTCGGCTTTAATCGCTTCAGGAATGCGAACGTTGCAATTTCCGGCATTGAGCTGATGCATCGCATTCGCAAAGGTCAGTTTGACCTGGCAAGCATGCGCCTCGTAGATGCCAGACCGCCTGCTGTGTGGAAGGCCGTCCTTTCAGCACGATGAAGTAACGGCGAATATGCCATTCATCGCTCACGTCCGCAATTTGCACCACGACCCTCTGTCTGCATTCAAGCAGTGTAAGCACGTTCTCTGACCGGTTGAATATCAATCGGAGGTAGCCTATAGTTGGCCTTGTGATTGGTGGCTCAATAGGCGACCTCCCACCCTCCAGGATCTCGCATCCATGACTCTCCATAAGCAGTCTGTTTACTAGTAACGAATGGACGTCGCATTTCCCGCAACGATTTGATGTTTTATATATCTGTCGGATTGCTAACGATAATAGGCGGCGATGTACATTGGAGGCAGATGATCCGTTCTGCTTTCTATGCAATTAATACCTCGTTCTACAGGCCTGCTTTAATTTTTTGGTCGCGGTGCTCTTGTGCCGTTCGCGACGCTCAAATCACCTTTGTATCGGCAATAGGTCTGGCGGCGTGTCCGCAAGAATACGAAAATTGATCGCTGAATCAGGTCTACGAACGTCGCCTCGGTGACGGCTCAATAGATCGATTGCCCGCCGATACTCACTTTGAACCTCAAAAACCTGCCCGGGCATGGCTTTTGGGCGCAGCACACGCTGCCCGAGGACAGTTTGCCCAGTTCATGAAGTCTCTTTGGGGAATACCATGGCGGACGAAAGCAATGATAACGTCGTCAAGATCGTTGTTCCTTTAGACACGATCGCCGCTGGCCCAACCTCCGCCACCCAATCACCGTCCCTCGGGACGGTCTTGGGACGGGCGCCAGACCAGATCTTCAAGCACCTGCCCCGCAAATGGGCGCCCGCGTGGTTCTACAGCGCGCTGTGCTGGCTGGGGCGGAGCTATACCGACGCCTCCGGCTCGACCGGCGGCTTCAGCCAGTTTCTGATCGGCGCCGATGTTGATCCTTACCGGCAGCTCGGCGCCACCCGCCTGTTCGTGATCGAGGAGCGGGACGGCCAGTTCGGCCTCTCGATCGCCGCCGACCGCGATTCCGACGCCTCGCTCGCGAGCGACACCCTGCAGCTCTACGAGCGGTCCGACGCCGGCATCCTGCAGATGTACCAGAACCTGTCCGCGAGCGCGATTTTCCCGTTCGTCACCCATGCCTACGTTCCAGGCCGCGCCGTCGTCGCCGGCACGCCGGCGGGCAGAGTGGTGACGACGACCACCGGCTATGACCCAGCCACCGGATTGCGCCGCATCCTGATGGGCTCGGCCATCGTCCAGGTGGTGCCGCTGGGCGATTTCACGCAGGTCCATAACGAACAGGTCTATGACGAAAGCCCGACGATCGTCCCGCTGGCGACATCGCTGGTCTACGACCTGACCACCAACAACGCCATCGGCGCCACGACCTTCATGCTGCCGATCGCCTACGTTGTCGATCGGGCGACGCCGGGCCAATACGCCGTCAACCGTTTCGGCGCGACCCAGACCCAGGAGCGGGGCGGCAAGGCCCTGTCGTTCGACTATGGCGCAACCGCGGTCTTCACAGGCGGGCCGGGATTCGACGCGACCAAGACGGCGGCGCTGGTGCAGACCGGTGTACAGCAATCGAGCGCCGGCGGGGCCACCTTGATCACCACGTCGTTCAAGGAATCCACCGCCTACACCACCACTGTGGTCGCAAGCTCAGTGATCGTCGGCGTATCCGCCCTGACCTGTATGGCGACCCTTCCGCTGTCAGCCTACTCGAACCAGCGGATCGTCGGCTTCTATCGCGAAAATGCCTGGGGCAAGAGCCTGGGCTATCCGATCTACGACTATCAGGCGGCCAATTCCGAGTTCCAGATCGCCGAAACTGCCGCCGAAATCGTTCCGGCGCTAATCTACGACCCCACCGCCCCGTTCCTCAACGGCGGCAACCTGCCCAACGTGCTCGCGAAATTCTCGGCGGCGAGCTACGTGATCTCCGCCGACGTGTTGCAGTTGATGATCGCCAATGCCGGCCAATACGCCCCCACTGGCGTTGCTCCCGGGCTGAGCGTGATGAGCGCGGCGCTGCAATTCGACATGAGCTCCAGCCCGGTTGCGGGCCTGACCGACCAGTTGACGACGCGGGTCTCAGTGAGGGTGACCACCACGCCCACCCAAGCGCCCGCGCCCGCCCCGGCGCCGGTCACCCCGGTCCGCCCGCCGCTGAATTCGGTCACCGCCGCTCGCACGACGGCCGACGCAGTCGAGGCAGCGCGCAGGGTCCCGCCCGGCATTGTTTCAAAATTCCCGGTCGGTCCGATCCAGTTGCCGGTGGGCCAGAGCGGCAACAACCCTACCCCCGCCCCTGCGACGCCGTCGACCGTGCAGACCGAACTCGACGGCTTTGTACCCGTGGAGGCGCTGGTCGGGACAGGCATCACGACCATCCCGATCGGCACGGCATTTAACATGCAGCCGTTAGGGCCCGGAGCCGCGTTCCAGACCGCGACGAGCGGCGTCGTGCTCAACCTGTGCGACGCCCACGGCGACGCCTATGCGCTGAAGCCGATCGATCTCGCGACCCGTGATACTGGCCTGAGCCTCACCGCCGGGGTCCAATACGTCTTCACCCTGCGGGGGACCGCGCTCGCGGTGCGGGGATCGGACGGCTCGTCGCTGAGCGCTACCCCGCCAATTGAGAATCCGGACGCGCAACACACCTATGTCGGAGCGATCGTCTATCTGGCCGGGCTGGCGAGTGTCCGCCTCTACCCAATCCTGTCGCTGACCCTGCCGGCGCCAGCCGTCGGCGTCAACGGGATCGAACAGGGCGAAACCTATTCGCTGCGCCTGACCTACGGGGAGAAGCAGTCCAGCCTCGATATCTTCGATGCCGACCAGATAGCATTGGCGACAGGGCTGGCGACGCCCTCGCCGAAACCCGACGACAAATCGACACCGCAGCCCGGGGACCTCTATTTCGGCAGCTTCGTCGGCGGGGCCGCGAACGCGACCCTGTGGGCGGTGCCGGTGTTCCTGGCGGTGGCGCCCAGGCAACTGCCTGCGGGCGTCTCGTTTGCCGGCGACATGACCTTGACCGCGGTAAGCGCCGGGCTGCCTGCCTATACGCTGCAGATCACAGACAGTTCGCTGTTCGTCTTCACCAATATCGACGTGGACAGCGGCAAGGCTGGCTCGGCCAGTCCGTCCAACGTCTTCATCGCTGGCATCGCGATCAATTCGTCGCCCGACGATCTCTCCTACAAGGCCTTCGCGCCGACGCAATTCGTGCTCGGGCTGGTGCGGCAGGCGCAGATGGGCCCGGCGACCAAGTTCGTGTTCGTGCCGGAAACCGACAGCGTCGTCATCGGCGGCAAGCGCTACGTGCTGAGCGTAATCGAACTGGGCGATCTGACCGACGACCCCACTGCCCGCCCCTATCCGCCCAATTTCTGGCCGGATTCGCAATTCTGGCAGTTCGCCAACCGCCACGATCCCTATCTCGAAATCCGCTACCAAGGCCAGACCGAGGCGGACCGCATCGCCCTGGCGCAGGCCGACACTCAGACCATCGCGGCGGCCATGCGGCAGACGCAAGAGCCGCTGCAGATGTATCTGAACACCGGCCCAATGGCGGTCTGGCCGATCCTCGGCTTCCCCTTCGAAAGGCTGACCCAGACGGTTAGCACCGGCAAGCTCGGCGAACTGGTGAGCGGGATCCTGCAGGCGCTGATGACGATAATTCCGGCAGCGCCGCAAGCCGGTCTGGGGATGTCGTCGGCCGAGCAGATCGTGGTGCCCGGCGCGGCATCGCAGGCCAACCCCTATACCTACGGCGTCGATTTCGGCGCTGCGGCGGCGACCCTGTCCACCGCCGCGAGCATTGCGGCGAGTGGTGCGGCCGCGGCGGCGAGCGCGATGAACGGCATCGCCGTCCAGACTTTCGCCGCCGCCAACAGCATCGCGTCATCGGCCACCGACCTTTTGCGCCTGCAAAACCTGCAGACGCAGCAGGCGATGGCCAGTCTCGCCCAGATCAAGAAGGCCGGGCCGCAGGTGGAACTCACCGCGGAGCAGCCTACGGCCGTAGCCGTCGAAGACTTCGCGCCCAGCCGAAAGCCGCAGGTGATCTACGGCTTCTCCGCCTATGACGCGGCTACGGGCGAGTGCTACCTGATCGAACTGGTCGCGACCGACCTTGCGATCCCCGACCGGCTGCCGCACCCGAGCGAGAATGCGACCTACGACCCGTACTACGTCCGGGTCGTGTTCGTGAACCGGCTCAAAGCCTACAACATGTCGATCATCGTGCCGTCGATCGCCTATGACCAATACGGGCATCTCGCAAAGGCCGAAACCAAGCAGAGCTACGTCAACCTGGTGGCCCACACCAACGATTTCCCGATCGGCTACATAGGCTCGCTCTACGACACCGGCGGCATCTACGACGCGTTGAGCTTCAATCCCGTCTCGGTGGAGAGCGAGCAGCATGAGACCGGAGCGGGGATAGATTACGTCTACACCAACCTGCCCTACCGCCCGGTCGTCACAGCGGGGAGCAATACCGCCATCGGCGACTTTCGTTCGCTGTCCTTTGCATGCCGCCGCCGCAACTGGGACGCCGACTGCACGCTGATGGTCTCGACCCGTCCGGCGGGGACCAATGTCTATCTCGCCTTCGGCGGCGGCGACCTGATCCCCATGCGGCTCGACATGGCCTTCGCCATCGACAGCCGCATTCCCGCCCATCTCTACAATCTGACCAGCACCTTTTCCACCCGCCAGTTCCTGACGGCGCAGACGATCAGCGTCGCCAACACGCCCTACGTCATCAGCGTCAGCGCCCTGTCCAGTGGGCCAATCTATTCGACGCTAGGGATGATGCCGTCGCCCAACAGCATCCAGGTGCCAATGGGCAATGACGTGGCCATGAGCTTCCCGGTGGAAATCCAGGTGGTTGGCCAGGCCAGCACGACGATCAGCAACTTGCCGGCACTGAATCCGGCGCTGACCAATACCGGGAACTTCTTCACACCGGCCGGCGACGACGGCGTTTTGCCCACCCCGCAATTCAAGGCGATCCCCTACAACAATCTGGTCTATCTCGTCCGCGCCGTCTCCGGCTGCGCGGCGCTGGGCGCGGTGGGTGGGCTCAACTGCACCTCAGGATTGCTGATCGATACCTTCGTGCCGTCCTCGAGCGGTAACCTGGTGCTGGCTCAGGGCGCTCGCTACAAGCGCAGCGGGCTGCAGTATTTCGGCGACAGCTACACCCCGACGACCATGGTCGACTCGCTCGACACGCTCGACTTCTCGAGCATCGCGGGCACGACCTTCTACGCGCCGACGATCTTCGTGCCCATCCCCGAGTTGGATGCCACCCGGGGCTTCGTCGCGGACATCGCCAACTTCCTCGACGAGCAGTTCTGGACCTTCATCTATCCCGAGGTGATCGCCCAGCCCGGCGATACCGTGAACGGCGTCTACTACCAGCAGGGCTTCAATCTGGACGTGGAAGGCAAGCCGATCCTTTCGCTCCAGAAGTTGCACTTCGTCTACGATCCGCTCGCCGTTTTGTTCAGCCCCGACGACCTGATCCACAAATATGCGCTGAACCCCAAGCAGCGGGTTCTGGCGCTGACCAACGGCCAGATCCAGGAAGGCATCTGCTGGCGCACGGACCATCCGCAGGACGACCGGCCTGCCCCTCACAACATCTGCGCCCAGCAAAAACTGGCGAACGGCTGGGGCATGGACCGGCCGAACATCATCTATTCCGCGCACAACCGGCCGGTGCTGCCGGCGGCCGCGGCTTCCCCTCCGACGCCGTTCAAGGGGCTTTCGCTCAACGGCTTCCGCTCGGTCTCCGGCACGGTCTACAACATCGAGGAATCCGGCCTGGACAGTTCGCTGAGCACCGATCAGACCGGCGGGCAACTGATCTCCACCGTGTCTTCGATCGCCAACATGGTGATCGCGGTGCTGTTCGACTACGACAACAACGATCGCGGCGATCCCAAATTCGACGATCCCGACGACGTCAACAAGGGCATGGTGCTGCTCAACGGCTATCTGGGAGCGACGGGATACAGGTTTTCCAGCCCCGACCATTTCGACGTCAATGACGTGCTGCGCTCACAGGTGCCGCTGCTCGATCAGGTGGCGGACATCTATGGCTATGAGATCGCCTTCTACAACACCGACCTCAGCCTGCCGCGCCAATACTGGAGTCTGACCTACGACGCGCTGACCGCGCCGGGCCTGCCCAACTATATTCCCAACGTTCCACCTTCCGTCGCCGATCCCACCTTCAGCAACCGCACCCGCTCGCTGTTGCTGAACTTCGAAAATCAGGTACACCCTGAGTACCTGGGGGTGAGCGATACCTTCAGCTCCGTAGTGTCTGTTGGCCTGCACCTGAAAAACGGCGTGACCGGATCGGTGTTCCTCAACAAGAAGGCGGACCGCGATGTCGCCTCGCTGGGCAGCAACCCCACCGGCGCCGATACCAGCGCGCTGAACGGGCTGCCGACGAAATACGATTTCTTCCTGTTCACCCGCGACCATTACTACACGCTGGATAACGGCTCGTTCGAACTGATCGACCAGGGCTACGCCATGTGCCTGATCGACGACGGCACCGGGACCGGCAACAAGGTCGCCAAATACTACATCGATGGCGACGGCAACTATAACGAGCTCTATACCTACGTTCTCTATTCGGGCAGCGGGGTGATCCTTGAGACCAACAGCTTCATCCTCAAGGTGACGCTGTCGGCGCCCGCCAATCCCGCCGCCATACCCGCCGTGGCGCAGACGCCCAACAACGTCAATCCGCAGGATCTGGTGGCGCAGATCAACAAAATCTCCAACATCGTCTATGCGGTGTTCGGGCCGGCCTCACCCGGACAACCGGCCGGCTATATTCCAATCCAGGCGGTCGGGGAGGGGTTGCAGGCTCCGGCCATCACGATCCAGTCCGCGGGTGGACCGGCGCAACCCGTGCAGGCCTCCCCGATCTCCGGCACGCCCGGTTTCAACGGATACAGCCTGAACGTGCTGGGCCAGAACCGGCAGCCCGTGCTGATTTCGCAGATCTATTCCGGCAATGTCGCCTACCCCATAGCCGGGTCGACCACGATCCAGCCTTTCGATCCCAAAAAGCTGAAGCTGACGCCGTTCTATGGCTCGCTGTCGCATGGGCTGGACAAGCAGCAGCCCGGGCAAACGCTGGGGAGCATCACCAACGGCGTCTTCGGCGGCAATGGCCAGGGCGCGCTGATCGGCACGCAGTTCAGCTGGGCCTTCCAGGGCTCGGCTGCGATTCCGGCCGTGGCCAGCGGGACCTCCGCAGCCGGAAGCACGATGAAGGGCGACAGCGGCACGTTCTACACATTCAACGCCGTGACCAATACCGCGATGGATTCGACCGGCAAGAGCGCGACTGCCGGCGGCGGACAGTATTTCGTCGATGCGACCGACCCGGCCAATCCGATCTGGGTGGTGGTCTCGACTCCGAAATTCTCCCTGAACGGCAACAGCTATGTCGTGAACCTCAGCACGACGGCGAGCGACGGCGTCACCCCCCTCTATACGCTGGTGGTGGGCGGTCAGAGCTATCCGTTCGAGGTCGGCAACACGCAAGTGACGGTCGACCGCACCACCTTCACCTTCAATCCGATCCAGACGGGCATCTACACCGTCAGCTACGCCTCGCTCGACGCTCCTGCGACGACCGCGGCGCCCAGCCCGATCACCTTGTCCCAATTCTCGATGACGGGCGGCGGGCTGCCGCCGGGCGGACAGGTGACCACAGTCGACGTGTTCAACAAGCCCGGCGACCTTGGCGCCATCGTGCTCGGGGTGAACGGGCGGCACTATGCCTACGATCCGGTGCAGGGCACGGTGACGATCACCGCTGGCGCCGGCAGTATCACGGCGCAGATCCAGACCGGCCTGACCCTCGCTTCGTCCACTGCCTACGGCTACGTCGTCGGCTTCGGCCCCACCGGCTATACCGTGAACGGCGGCCCGATGCTGGCCTACAACGCCTTCACCACCGGCAACCCGGCCAGCTATGCGCTGATGACGTCGCCGCGGATGTTTACCTACGGCGACAATTTCTACACCTTCGATATCGACGTCACCGGCGCCTACGTCAGCGTCACCGGCAACGGCCAGATCTTTCCGGTCAACCCGTACCAGTTCTCGCTCAACGGCGAGGTCTACATCATCAACACCAACGTGCAGCCCTTTACGGTGAGCGGCGGCGGCGCCACCGTGACGATGCACGCCAACAACAGCCAGTTCGAACTGGACGGCGCGCAATATACGATCACGCTGAAAAGCGGATCACTCGCCGGCGCGACGATTTCCGGGCAGTTCAACATCGCCCAAGGCAATGTCATTGCCATCGAAAACTATATATATGAGCTCGATACACTGAACGCCCAGATCGTCGGCAACGGCACCGCCTATCCGCTTACCACGTCAGGCTACAGTTATACGATCAGTACCGCTAACAACAGCTTCACGGTCACCACCGAGGCCAACGCCGATACGGTAACCATCGGCAAGATCGTCTACCGCATCGACAATTCCAGCGTGACCGGTGACGGCATCACCTACCCGATCTTGCAATATCGGACCTTTGTGGACGCAGGCGTCGGTTATGTGATCGGCAACGATGGCGTCGTCTCCCTGCCGCAGCCGCTCAATGTGGCCAATTTCCAGTTCACCGACGGCGCCCATACCTACACGGTGCAGCAGAAAGCCGCGTTCGACGGCGCTGCGTATTACCTGATCTCTGGAGCCGTGCCGCAGTTCACCACCGCCGCCCCGGCCACCTATCTGCTGCGCACCGACGCCGTCACCGTGACAGCCGGCAGCATCAAGACCGTCTTCGCCAATACCGGCGCGCTCAATCCCAATCAGATCACGGTCGGGCCGCAGACCCTTTATTTCAATCGGCCGGCCGACCTGGCGGCATTCGACGGCAAGCAGTATTACGCCATCACCAACAACCAGTTCACCGACACCGTCAACAACAAGCTCTACACCCTGAGCGCGAACACCGCGGTTTGTGAGGGCAACAGCTACGAGATCTACAGCAACCTGGGTCAGGGCGGCTATTTCGAGGTGCCGGGACTGTCGACCTACTACGTCAACATCCCTGTCGCCGACTTCGGCAGCGCCAGCGGCGATATCTGCCATGTGTTCCCGACAAGCGGCGGCAATGCGCCGACATTCACGGTACCGCTGATCTACACGCTGACGATTGCGGGCACGGCGGTCACGATCGCGAGTTGGACCGCCGACGGCGGCTCCATGGCCGCCCCCAACCTTGCGGTAGCCGCAGGCAGCCTGACCGGCGGCTACTTCACCGATCCATACACCGGCATCGTCTACACCTGCATTCGTGATGGCGCGCAGGTGAGCTTCATCGATTCCAACAATACCGCCTACACGCTGGCGGCGAACAACAGCTTCACCGCTTTGGTGCCATTCGCGACCGGGGTTTCGGTAGCGGTGGACAGCGCCCAGCCGACCAACATCTATCCGGTGCTGAACAACAGCTTCACCGTCGGCGCCACCGTCTACACGGTCAATGTTTCCGTCGCCTCCTCCGCCGCCGCCGGGCCGTTCTGGCCGGTGGTGGCCGGGCGCTTCATCGTCCCTCAGGCCGCCCCGCTCTCCAACCTCGCCTACCGGTTCTCCGTGGACAAGAAGGGCAACGGCAAGGCGGTGAAAGGCTATGTCATTTCTGAGGACGATCAGTTTTCGGTCGATGGCCAGTCGGTCTATACGGTCGATGCCGTCAATGTCGCCAAGGCGAGCAACAAGCCCCAGCTGGCCGGCGCGGCCCCCAACCAGACCGTGACCTTCGCATACAACGGCGCAAACCTGAGCTATGCGCTGGACAGCAATGCCGGTACGGCGACCGTGGCGGCGTCAGGCCTGTCCTTCGTGGCCGCGACCCGGCAATTTTCCGTCCCCTATGAGGACGGCCCGGTCCGCTTCACGCTGAGCGGCAATACGGTCAGCGACAGCAGGGGAACGACGCCGCCGTTTCCCGCCACGCTCAACGGGACCAAAGTCAGCTTCACCGATCCGGTCACCGCGACCAGTTACAGCTTCGACAGCAGCGCCGACGGCCCGGTTACCGTGATCTACACCTATAAGAGCCAGTTCTTCATCGATGCGATCAACGGGATCACCTATTACGTCGATAACGTCGACAATCGGGTAGAAGCGTTGCTCTACCTGCCTGAGACCACGCATTACGCCTTCGCTCCGGCGGACGGAAACACCTATCTCATTCACTATAACGACGTGAATGTCGTCTTCCCGGTGATCGCCGGCGCCCAGGTCAACGCCGGGGTGGCAACGGTCGGTTCGGACATCTTCACCATCGACATCGACGAGGTCGATCCGGTGGCCAGCGACGTCAGCCTGCCGCCGGTGAAGGTCAATCCCGACAGTTTCGAGATCAACGGCGAGCTCTATACGATCACCCCCGGCGCGGCGGGTAAGGACTACAGCGCCTGCACGGTGGTCGGCGCCGGCAGTGGGCCTTTCCCCATCGTCTTCTCAGCCACCAAGGGCAACAGCTTCTCGCTCAGCGATTCCACCATCACCTACTGGCTCAATCTCGACGAAAACGACCTGCCGCAGACCATCACCGCCAAATTCCCGGTGCTGCCCAGCCGCAACCTGATTTCGGTGGGAGACGAAATCTTCGTCATCACCTATGGCGGCGTCAGCAACGGCATCGTCCGGGGGCAAGGGCGGGCGGCGATCCCCATCGCCAGTTCGGCCTTCACCCTGACCAACCCGTTCGACAGCACCACGGCGAAATTCGTCTTCGCCGATGCCGATATCGAGGATGCGGGATCGGTGGTGGGCCAGTTCACCGTCAACCAGATCCCGACCTTCGTCCTTGGTGGCGTCACCTTCACGCTGGATACCGTCAATCTCGCGGTAACCGATAACGACCGCCGCGCCTACCCGCTCATCGCCAATCCGATGATGTTCAGCATCAACGGCAGCAACTATCTGATCGACACCAACCAGCTGCCGCACACCATTGTCGGCAACAACAACCGCTCGCCGCTGCAGACCGATGTCACGGTGCAAGCCGGCCAGCCGCTGGCCAATTCCATCTTCACGCTGGGCGGGCTGGTCTATGCCTATGTCGAAGATGGGCAGCACAATCTGCTGACGATCACCGGCACCAGGAGCTATATGATCGCCCAGCCGCAGCTGACCTTCATCCTCGACTCCAGCCTGCTGTTCACGCTCCACCCAGGGGCGCCTGGCGCCCATGTGGGATCGGTCGCGCCCGTCGCGACGATCACGGCGGGAACCACGATCCTCTATGTCTATCCCGGCACGGCCGAATCCGGTTTCGCCGACTTCTTCACTTACAAGAACGTGCTCTACACACTGGTGAAGTCTGGAGCCACCTATACTTCGGTGCACAAGTCCTACACGGTGTACGCCTCGCAGCCGACCACCAACCAGCAGCAGCTGGCAGTGTTCGACATGGGCGGCTCCACTTATATCGTCACTGACGGCTCCACCGCCGGAGTCGGCGCCGCCGCCGGGATCGGTCCCGGAACGATGTGGGCGGCCACCGCCCTCTCGTCTCCGGAAAGTCAGTTCGGGCTCGTCTACGGGCTGGCCTCGCAGCCGGTCAATGTCACCCAGTACACAGACCCGCACGGCAACCTCATCTTCCAGTTCCCGGCCACCGACGCCGCCGGCAACCCGACGCTGTTCGATATCCTCTATACGGCCGGCGGCAGCACCAACCGGATCGTCGCCGACAATCCGGAGCGGCTGCCCAGCTTCACCCAGTCCGCCGCCTTCGACTTCCTGCCGGCCTATGCCCCGCTGACCTTCGAGACCGGCGGCTACAACGCTTTCACCACCGCCGTGGCGGAGACTGCGACCCCGGTGGAGAGCTTCTCGGCGGCATGGAACACGCCGATCGTCTCGAGCGACCAGGCCATCGCCGGCCTCATCACCCCGCAAGGCGATTTCAGTCTGGAATTCTGGCATTCGCTGCCGGTCGTGCCGGTGTGGGAGCAATCCGTCTTCACCTACAGGGCCGGCGCAAACCCGCTGATTTCCAACGTCGACATCACCTTCCTCGACACCTCGACGATCAAGCTGACGGTGAATGAAACGGTGGTCTATGCGGGCACGACGCAGCCGGTGTTCGGATCGGGATGGCGCCATCTCGCCCTCACCTACACCCAGCCCTACATCATGGTCTGCACCGGGGCGCCGTTCGTGGTCGCCGACGGCAGCGACCTCAATTTCGAGCGCGACTTCACGATCCTGATGACGCTTTCGGCGAGCGAAATCGGCCAGACGCAAGGCGTGCTGTACAAGGGCACCGGGTCGGAAGTCCCGGCGGCGCAGACTCAAACGTCGTTCCGGGTGACACTGACCACGGCCAACGAGGTGGCCGTCGACGTCGTCGGCGCCGACGGTTCGATTGGCAGTTTCACCGGCCCCGCGCTGCCGGAGGATAATCTGTACCAGGTGCTGATCACCAAGCACACCAAGACGCCGACGAGCCGCAGCACGAAGCTGGACGGGACGACCGACACCGGCAGCGATCCCTATTCGCCTCCCGTCGACCCCACGAAGATGGCCGCCGTGCCCCAGGCTCCGTCCTCGATCAAAGTGGATAGCGGTTCGGCCACCATCGACACCTCCACGATCGGCGACAACGATTTCGAGAAGTTCGCCGAGTCCTTACCTCCTCCACTCACAAAGATGCGTGCAAGATCTTCGGGATGGTACCGTACGCTCACCGAACGTCGCGTTTCTCGCCAGGCGGCGAACAACGGATGCCAATAACGAATACGGAAGATCGTGAGGCCGTCCGCCTGTATTGTCCTTCGTGCCACAGGCAGGAACCAGATCAGGAACCGCAACTCTGCGTCGGCTGCTGCCGGCAACTGTTGCGTATCGGCCGAATACGAGAGTGCTCGCCAGGTATCCGATGGCGTCGCGCCCAGCAGCCCGCGATGAGGACTCTGGTGATATCGTCTTCCGATCTCGATCGCGAGCCATCGCTCGAATTCCCCGAGAGTTAGCGCTGCGCCCTTCTCTGCCTGCCGTGCCTTGCGTCCTTTCGTAGAGGAGCCGGTCGCGCCGGGCAAACCGCGAACGCGCTCCATTATCGTCCTGTTGAAACGTTCGATATGACCGCCGAAGTGCGGCCGTCCGACCGGACGATACATTAAATCGATACCGTACTCGCGACAGCCACTTCGAAGCGCCCGGCTCTTGAACTCGGCAGCATTGTCCAAGTGCAAAACGCGGGGAATACCGCGCATTGGCCACTCCGCCTCGGCCCTAATCTTTGCAAGCCATGGGGTCTTGGACAATGCAACTCTTGTAAGAAGCAACCCAACCGTAGCCGCCCCCGGTCTTTCCATGCCGACGTAAAAACCAAGTACGCATCTCGTGGCAACGTCCAACGCAACCGAAAGCCACGGGCGGCCGATCACCTTCCTGTCCATCTCGCTGACCAGCAGCACATCCGCTTGTGTATGGTCGACCTGCACAATGTCCAGGGGATGTTGAGCCCGGAAAGTTCCAGGCGCAATCTGCGACTCAGGAAGTGCAGCACGCCTCAGCGCGTCCTGCTCGCGATGCTCTGACCATCGCCGGGCCACAGTTGACCGGCTGGGAGGCTCCACCGCCGCGGCAACGCATCGACGTCGAATCTCAAGTACAAGATCGGTTGCAGGATGCGCTAATTGACGCTGTGCCGGTAGCCAACTTTGCACGACCTCTTCGATTATGTTGTCGGCGGCCGGACTTAAACGGCGACCGCCCGGCGTCGGACCACGGTGCTGCGGATCGAGAGCACTCGTCACAGGGTTCGCCAAAAATCGCTGCCGCAGCCGATAGACAGTTGTCCAATGGACGTCAAGCAACTGTCCAGCACGCTTCGCCTGAACTCGCGTCAGCGGGCCCAGCCCAAGCGGTCGTAACACCGCCGCCACCTTCTTGGCACGGCTGTCTATCTCGTCAGAGGATGCCATGGTGCCCTCGCACGCGCTCTTGATCGCGCTAGCGGAATTAAAGGACATCGCAGGCGCGCTAGCAAAATTAACGGGCGTCGGCCGCCTGAACTGTTGCGGGAATGCAACGAAGACGTAATCGTACAAATCGGGCTGAATCGCGTGTCCGGCGCCAAGTTCTGGCCTTTCCGTCGCTAGCAAAATCCGTGGTCATGGCTAGCAAAAACTGTGAGCACCAACAGCAGCAGAGCAAGCAGGCTGACGCCCGCCTGCTGCTGGCGGAAAGCTACGGCGGATTCACTGAAGGCTTCGACACGGTGGACCTACGAGAGGCCAAGGCGCTGCTCGCGGAGCTCGACTGAAAACGGGAGGAGCCCGCGTCCGCTGCGCAGCAATTCTATTTCTTTAGCCGCTTGCATGACTTTTGAGTTGCCCAACAAGCCGGTCCCGCAGCGTAAGCGGATCAACATACGCAATCAATGCTGCAACGGGTGAGCTCATCGACCTACTAGCTTGTGAACCACTCATGGGCATTGCGGCCCGTTGGGCTGGATGATTTCGAGACCTATACTCAACTTGCTCACTGCGAGTGACCAGCGCGCGCAGACGGGCAAAGTTTGTGTCGCAGGAGGTCAGCCATCATGAAATCGTTAGCCTTCGCGGCCATCACCGTTTCGGTGTTGGCTGCCCCAGCACTCGTCTTCGCTCAGCAAGACGGTTCGACCGTTACAAGAGCTCAGGTGAAAGCAGAGTTGATTCAGCTCGAAAAGGCCGGATACAACCCCGCTGTGCGAGATCCCAACTATCCGAATAATATTCGCGCCGCAGAGGCGCGTGTCGCAGATCAAGCGGCGGCGCAGTCCAGCTACGGCCCAACGGGCGCGGGGTCGTCGTCGTCGTCCGGCTCCCCAAGCAAATGATGAAACCGTTGGGGTCGACACTTATTGGAGTGTCACAGTTCGGCGCAATCGGGGCCCTCAATGGTCAAGATATTTGAGCACCTCACCGTTGCGCCGCCCCCCGAAATACGTTTCGATTCCCATAGCTTGGTGCCTTCGGTTCTTTGTCCCCAAAGGTGCCGATGCGTCGAACGAGAAGTGTTTGATTATCGACACCCTTGGCGCACATGCGCCAGAAAGAGCCGACCGCAACGTGGCGCTTCGGTCTGATGGGGATTGGGTAAGTGCTCAGTTTTGCGCCGAAATGTGAAAGGCAAATAAGCGCAATAAGCGAGCAGAAAAGTTCGCTCTTTCCTTTTATGTTTACTCATAGGTCAGAAATATAGGCGACAGATGGATGCCTGAAGAACGAGCGCACAAGCTCGGGGTTTTGCTGAACCTGAGCAAGTTGCCCGTGAATTTTCGGGCCGAGCTTTTCACCTCTTCGCAAAGGATTTCGCGAGACACCTGTGCGCTTGACGTGGCTCCACACGAGTTCATCCGGGTTCAGATCCGGTGCATAGCCGGGTAGAAAGTGCAGGGTCAATCTTCCGTTAGTCCTCGCAACATAGTCCTTCACTACGGCCTTTTTGTGTGCAGGCAATCCGTCGACGATTAGATGAACCGACTTCTTTCGATTGGACATCAATTTTTTGAGCAGCGCGACGAACAGTTCACCGCTGAGTCCCCCTTCGTACGTTGCAAACCAGAAGGCACCTTTCGAATTGATGGCCGATGCCGCGCTCATACTCTGCCGCTGGCCGGGGCGATCGACGACAGGCGTTTCACCTCGCGGCGCCCAGGTCTTGCCATGTACCGAATCAGCCCGAAATCCCGACTCGTCCCAGAAGAAGATGTCCGCCTTCTGCTCACGAGCCTGTTTGGCAATAGACGGATACGTGTCGTGTTGCCAGCGCTCGATTGCCTCCGGATCGCGCTGGTAAGCACGCTGCAGTGGCTTTTGCGGCGTAAGGTTCAAACGCGCCAGCATCGTGCCGATCGACGCCAGGCTCAGTGCGATACCAAATTTACGCTGCACCAGTTCGCGCACCAGGCTGCGCGTCCACAGTCCGAAGTCAAATCCATACTGCAGTGGATTCTTACCATTGATCCAGCGCAGTACCTGCTGTTCCTGCGTCGCTGTGAGCCTACGCGGGCGACCTGTTGCTGGGGTGGAACGCAAAGCGCGTGCGCCGCGTCCTCGCCCCTTCGCCTTCGCACGCAGCTTGTATGCCCACGATCGATGCATTCCAAACGACGCCGCAACCGCATCCGGATGTTCACCCTCATTCATGCGCTTAAGGGCAAGCATGCGCATCTCTTCAAGGATGTTGTGCGCCAGACTTCTTCCATCTCGTTTCATGGTCTATCGCTCCATCGCATGGCATGACACGACTGACCACGGGTACATTCAATTTGTTCCCCAACTTACTGACCTATGAGTAAGTGATGCCGCGACGAATCGACAGTCTCAAGCTCTGTCTGCCAACAATGTGTGGTGCCGTCCTCCTTTCGGCTTTCGCACCTTTTCGGCTGCGGCTTTTGCCACCCTTATTGCACGATCGAAGCTGCGTTCCGCAGCCAACTGCTTTCGATCTACGATAACGATCCACATGTTAAAGCTGTATCACCATTTAATGCGGCGCTCCTCGAGCAAACCTGAAAGCCAGCGCTAGATAGAGGCATCGTCTGCGTTCGCGGCAACTGCTGCCTTGTGACGCTCGCGTTGCATCATGTCCATCATTGGATCTACCATCGCGATGCTACCATCCGAAGCGATGGGCGCCGTGCAGCCTACGACGCCCCATGCGGGGTAATCGAATGAAAGGGACTTCCCCGTCCCGAGGCTGCGGCGGAAGCCGCGAATGTCGGCATCACAGTGCCATGATGGGGTGTCGAGCCTTCATCAACGCCAGTAGGAGGGGAAGTCCATGTCCATCGTCACCGTTGGAATCGATCTTGCCAAGAATGTGTTTGCAATCCATGGGGTGAATGAAACCGGCAAGGCAATATTGATCAAGCCGAAGGTCACGCGTGATCAACTCGTGGCCTTGATTGCGCAATTGCCGCCGTGCCTGATCGGTATGGAAGCCTGCTCGGGCGCGCATCACTGGGCCCGCGTGTTCCAGCAACATGGCCACGTGGTGAAGCTGATGGCTGCCTGGCTGGTGGCATCGTACCGGATGTCCGGCAAGCGTGGCAAGAATGACGCGGCAGATGCAGCCGCCATCTGCGAGGCAGTGACGCGCCCCAGCATGCGTTTCGTGCCGGTCAAGGACGAACACCAGCAGGCGACGCTTTGCCTCCACCGAACACGGCAAGGCTTTGTCGAAGAGCGTACTGCGACATATAACCGGCTTCGTGGACTGCTCGCCGAATTCGGCGTGGTCTTGCCACAGAAGCCGGAGCGGTTGCGCAAGGAGATCACGGCGCACCTGGATTCTTTGCCGGGTTGGGGTAGCAGAAGCATCCGAGACCTGGTCGAACACGTCGACAGCATCGAAGACCGACTGGCCGAATATGATCACGCAATCCGCGAGATAGCGCGCGAGGACGAGCGTGGCCGGCGACTTATGCAATTGCGCGGCATCGGCCCGACAACAGCCAGTGCGTTGCTTGCCCGCATCGGCGCCGGGCACGACTTCCGGAACGGCCGCCAGGTAGCCGCCTGGCTCGGCTTGACGCCTGGACAATACAGCAGCGGCGGTAAATCGCGGCTTGGCAGTATCACCAAGGCTGGCGACGCCTATATACGCGGTCTGCTCGTGAACGGTGCTCGCGCAGTCATGGCAAACCTGGGTGACAAACAGGACCGCTTCAGCCGTTGGGTCAGGGCCTTAACAGAGCGTCGCGGCTATTGGCGCGCTGCGGTGGCTATTGCTGCCAAGAATGCGAGGATGGCATGGGCATTGCTGAGATACGGCGATGACTTCAAACATGAACCATCTGTCGTTTAAAACACCGGCATCCACACCGTACCGCCATCTGACCATGACCAGTTAGAAGATCACTTTGCACTGCCAGCGGTGATGTGAAGCGGGTTGGACCCGCGCGAGGCGTACCTGCGAAAAGTACTGGGACTTCAATCCCGATAATCGAGCGAGGTCCTCGCGCGCGTCTTTCATCAGGGTCCGGGCCATTGGCCCACAATGACCGTTTGTAGTACCGCAGTCCTTCACCTTCTCACGCAACGCAGGCAACGGCAAAGCACCAACGTAAATCCGCGATTGAGCTTGCACTCAACGGGGAAGCCATTGTAGGACGATTACCCCAGTAAGGCGATTCTGACCTTCTCGGCAGTCGTTGGGGTTTGTGCACTTATACAAACCGAAAGACGATCCCGCTGCGCATCCGCAGTAAAGGTAGCGAAAACGTCGGCGGAAAATTTTAGTCCTCCGTCGGGGTTTCGTGCCAAGTAATCGACTTCGCAACCCGCGACGTCGGCGCCGGCGGCAAGACGCTGGGGCTGTCGGGCCGGCGCGACGAGGTCGTCTCTGTGATCCACACGACGACCGGTGCAGCCAAATCACCTCCACTCGGAATGGAGCCGCGCGAGCTGACTCGGTGGCCGCGGCCCGGGGGTCATTCGCGTGGCCACAACGGGAACACGCGTTGGCTGCTGATCACGCAGCCGCCTTGACCATCTCCTCGATCACCTTCTTCGCGTCGCCGAACACCATCATGGTCTTGTCCATGTAGAACAGTTCGTTGTCGAGGCCGGCATAACCCGCCGCCATCGAGCGCTTGTTCACGATGATCGTGCGCGCCTTGTAGGCCTCGATGATCGGCATGCCCGCGATCGGCGACTTCGGATCGTTCTTCGCCGCCGGATTCACCACGTCGTTCGCGCCCAGCACCAGCACCACGTCGGTCTGGCCGAACTCGTTGTTGATGTCCTCCATCTCGAACACCATGTCGTAGGGCACTTCCGCTTCCGCGAGCAGCACGTTCATGTG
>NZ_CP120447.1:0-20365 GCF_051125215.1 Paraburkholderia sp. A3BS-1L
CTCGGCTGCGATTTTTGGCTCCACTCCTTCCGTTCTAAATATGGAAACTACCTTGTCGGCGAAACTTGGTCGGTCGCCGCGTGGATAAAGAATGAGGGGCACATCGAGTAGGTCTACAACTGCACGGGCACGGGAAACGCGTGTGTCCCACGGATCGGCAGCGGCGACGTGAAGCGTCTCCGTCCCAATGTTCCAACTCGACACGCCTTCGGTCACCGGATAGAAGCGCCCGAATCCGATGTCCACCACCCCTGAAAGAAGAGACTCGAGCTGAGCTTCCTTGGTCATGTGAGACACGGCGACGGTGGCGTCGGGATACGTTGCGAGGAACGTTCTGACGAACGCCGGAACCGTCTCAAAGACAGGAGTCCCAAAGTAGACGAGCTTCAGCTCACCCGATTCGCCTCTAGCGGCAGCTTGCGATCGCCGCGAAGACCGCTGCACAAGCGCGAGCAACTGACGCGCGTCATCAAGAAACACCTTTCCGGCGGCGGTGAGTTCGACGCCCCGTGCCGTCCGCTCGAAAAGCTTTGCCCCAATATCGCGTTCCAAGGCCTGGATCTGACGAGTAAGCGGTGGCTGCGATATGTGCATCCTCTGTGCCGCTGTTCCGAAACCTCCCGCCTCCGCGACCGCGACGAAGTATTTCAACTGTCTTATTTCCATGTTCCGTCCCGTTGCGCTGCCTGTTACAAGGCGATTGTGAGCAAGCACCTGCGGTCTCGCAACTAGGGAAAGACATACCGAAACCGTATGGTCTAGGCGGAGAAAAGGTATTGGACGGTATGGGATTGCCGTCTCTATTATGACTGTGCGGGGCAATTGTCGCCCACGTGTTCATGTTTTCATGACGGAGGCAAAGTGAACAAAAGAGTCAAGGATGTTGTCGATGCGATCGTCGCGGCGGTACAGCGGGTGCTCGACCAGAAGGAGGTTACTGAGGCGGAATACCGAACTGCGGTTCATTACCTCATGCAAGTAGCCGAACAGCGTGAAACCGCTCTTCTTTGCGATGTTTTTTTCAATAGCACCGTGGCTGCGACGAAGGCTCGTATTAGCGAAGGTTCAACGCCTGCTATCGAGGGACCCTACTATCGCGACGACGCCCCTCTGGTCGATGACCGGCTCAAGACTTACGACACGGACGACCACAAGCCTTTGCTTATCCAGGGAACGGTCAAAGCGGTCGACGGGAGCGTTGTCGAGGACGTGACGATTGATGTCTGGCATTCGACGCCCGATGGGAAGTACAGCGGTTTCCATGACGACATCCCGACTGATTTTTATCGAGGGAAGCTCAGGGTGGGCACCGATGGCAGCTTCCGCGTGCGCACAACGATGCCGGTGCCGTATCAGATCCCGGATCAGGGTCCCACGGGCGCATTGCTCGAAACCATGGGTGGTCACTCGTGGCGTCCCGCTCATGTACATTTCAAGGTGAAGGCGCCGGGATATGAAACGTTGACCACGCAGTACTACTTCGAAGGTGGAGATTGGATCACGGACGACTGTTGCAACGGCGTCCAGTCTAGTCTGATTACTCCCGATATTGTGGAAGAGGGTGTCCGCCTGATGAACATCAACTTCGTTATCGAGCCCGCGCGTGCGCAGGCGGGGGCAAACCCGTGAAGATTGACGCGATTGAAGCAGTGATCGTGGATGTGCCGACCAAGCGGCCGATCCAGATGTCGATCACTACCGTGCACCAGCAGAGCTACGTTATCGTCCGGGTGTATTCGGAGGGGCTCGTTGGTGTCGGCGAGGGTGGAAGCGTTGGTGGTCCCGTCTGGAGCGCAGAGTGTGCGGAGACGATCAAGATCATCGTGGAACGGTATCTCGCGCCCCACCTCCTCGGAACTGATGCGTTCAACGTTTCAGGTGCACTGCAAACCATGGCGCGTGCCGTCACCGGAAACGCCTCTGCAAAGGCTGCGGTCGAGATGGCGTTACTGGATCTCAAAGCTCGAGCGTTAGGCGTATCGATCGCCGAGTTACTTGGCGGGCCGTTGCGCAGTGCGATTCCGATTGCCTGGACATTGGCGAGCGGAGATACGAAACGCGATCTCGATTCTGCCGTCGAGATGATTGAAAGACGACGACACAATCGCTTCAAAGTCAAGCTTGGCTTCCGGTCGCCCCAAGACGATCTCATCCATATGGAGGCTTTGTCAAATAGTCTCGGATCGAAGGCCTACCTTCGCGTTGACGTGAATCAGGCTTGGGACGAGCAAGTGGCGTCCGTCTACATTCCTGAACTGGAGGCGCTTGGCGTGGAACTCATCGAACAGCCGGTCGGCCGCGAAAATACGCAAGCGTTGAGGCGGCTCTCCGACAACAACCGCGTGGCCATCATGGCCGATGAGAGCCTGAGTACGTTGGCCTCGGCATTCGATCTCGCGCGCGACCGAAGTGTGGATGTCTTTTCGCTGAAGCTTTGCAACATGGGAGGGGTCTCGGCGACGCAAAAGATAGCAGCGGTCGCGGAAGCAAGCGGGATTGCATCGTATGGCGGAACAATGCTTGACTCGACGATCGGCACATCGGTTGCACTTCAGCTCTATTCTACGGTTCCATCGCTTCCGTTCGGTTGCGAACTGATCGGTCCCTTCGTGTTGGCAGACACGCTGAGCCACGAGCCACTCGAGATCCGGGATTACGAACTGCAGGTTCCCACTGGCGTAGGTCACGGCATGACGCTTGACGAGGACAAGGTGCGCCAATACGCACGCGTCAGCTAGGCAAAACGCGCAGCGCAGGCCGCGGCTGTGGATCGCCTCGAATGCAACTGCGCATGTGTAACTGGAGACTAAATATGTTATCAGACGGCGTTGAGATCACGTCGCGCTCGGGTGGTCGCTTTGGTGCCTACCTCGGAAAGCCGACGACGGACTCCGCACCCATCGTCGTGATCGCGCAGGAGATTTTCGGGATCACGCCTTTCATAAGAGAAACCGTGGAATGGCTCGTTGGTGCGGGCTTTGGTTGCGTGTGTCCGGATCTGTACTGGAGACAGGCGCCGAATATCGAGCTTGATGCAAACGTACCATCGGAACGGGAACAGGCGCTTGCGTTGTTTCGCGACTTTGACATGGAGGCAGGAGTCAATGACCTTTCATGCGCCATTGAATACGCTCGTGCGCTCCCTTTCTCGAACGGTCGTGTCGCTGTAGTCGGGTACTGCCTGGGAGGTGCGCTGGCGTTTGATGTGGCGGCGCGATCATTGGCCGATTGCTCAATCGGCTATTACGGCGTGGGACTTGAAAAAAAGGTCTCACTGGTGCCAGCTATTACACGACCGGCGATGTTCCACATGGGTACCAAAGATCACTATGTCACAGAAGAGGCCCGTAGCATTCTCGAAGAGCATTTCGGTCGAAACAAAAATCTGAGTCTGCACTGGTATCCAGTGGGGCATTCATTTGCACGGTCATCCAGCCCAAATTTCGATCAGGCGGCGACAACTGTGGCCAATGCTCGGACGCTCGAACTGCTTGCAATGTTGAAGGACCCTTCATGAAGAAGTTCACGCTTGACTACCTGAGCCCGAGGGTCGTCTTCGGGGCGGGCACTGCTTCTGCATTGCCAGATGAAATAGGACGCCTTGGCGCACGCCGGCCCTTGGTATTAAGCAGCCCGGAACAACGCGAGTTAGCGAAGGATATCGTCCGTCCGATAGGTGACAGGGTAGCTGGATATTTCGATGGCGCGACGATGCATGTTCCCGTCGACGTCATCCAGAAAGCCGAGCGGGCTTTTAACGATACTGACGCCGACTCAATCATCGCGATCGGGGGAGGATCGACCACCGGACTCGCAAAAATCCTTTCGATGAACCTTGACGTCCCAAGTCTGGTTATACCAACGACCTATGCCGGTAGTGAAATGACTACCATTTGGGGTGTCACGGAAGGCGGAATGAAGAGGACCGGCCGCGACCCCAAGGTGCTACCGAAGACCGTGATTTATGATCCATTGCTCACGGTCGATTTGCCGCTTGCTATCTCGGTGACGAGCGCCTTGAATGCGATCGCTCACGCCGCAGAAGGTCTGTACTCGGCCGACCTCAATCCCGTTCTCGAGACCATGTGTAAGCAGGGCATATGCGCCTTGTTCGATGCAATCCCGCGCCTGGTGGCAAAGCCGACTGACGCCGAAGCGCGTACGGATGCCCTTTTTGGGGCATGGATGTGTGGCACTGCACTGTGCCACTTGGGCATGGGGCTACATCACAAACTCTGCCACACGCTTGGGGGAACCCTTAATCTTCCCCACGCGGAGACACATGCAATCGTACTACCACACGCACTGGCATACAATCTGCCGTACGCCGCGCCAGCTGAGCGACTGCTTCAGGAAGTCGCCGGCAGTAGTGACGTCCCGAGCGCGCTATATGATCTCGCCAGAAATGCTGGAGCACCACTCAGTCTCGCCGAAATCGGTATGCGGCCTGAAGATATTCCGAGGGTACGCGACCTCGCGCTAAGGGACCAATATCCGAATCCGCGTCCGCTGGAATCGGACGCATTGGAAACATTGTTAGTCAATGCGTTTCGTGGGCGAAGACCGGATTTCAAATAATGTGACCTGCACTCCGCGTTTAGTACGGTAGCGGTGAAGAGCCCGTTCCAAAGTCGACATCGGGTCTTCAAGCTAAAGCGAAGCACATGAATTTGCATCCACTGTTCCTTGTGGAGCATCGCCAGCCTTCGCGCGAAAAAGGCCGACTGTACTGGAGGTGGCTCGGATTTTCTTTGCGCGAAGTGGCTCATTTTTACTTTGCGCGCAACAAAGGCTCTTCAGCCTTACTATTCATCGCGCGTTAAAGACGGTGAAGTTTAAAAAATCGACTTGGCCGAACGCGAGATGAACAATCCCTGTTTCTTCTCACAAAGAGAGAGACATAACAATTGACGGAGGAAGACATGGCATTGACGATCGAAACCGACGTGCTGGTCGTTGGCACCGGGCCGGCGGGCGCTTCGGCGGGGGCACTGCTTGCGCGATACGGTGTCAGGACGATGCTCATTAACAAGTACAACTGGACGGCTCCGACGCCGCGTGCCCACATCACCAACCAACGCACAATGGAGATCCTGCGTGATCTCGGTCTCGAAGCTGAAGCCCGCCTCTACGCCGCGCCGAATGACCTAATGGGCGAGAACACCATCTGCGCCTCGTTGGCCGGCGAGGAGTTCGGTCGGATTCGCACCTGGGGGACGGATGTTCGCCGGCGCGCCGATTACGACGAATGTTCGCCGACCTCCATGTGCGACCTGCCACAGAACTATCTCGAGCCGATTCTCGTCAAGTCGGCCGCACTCGACGGCTGCAAGGTGCGCTTCGACACAGAGTATCTTGGACACGAACAGGATGCTGACGGCGTGTCGTCGCGCTTGCGCGATCGTCTGAATGGCGAAGAGTTTACCGTCCGGTCGAAATATCTGATCGGCGCCGACGGCGCCAACAGCCGCGTCGTGTCAGACCTGGACCTGCCGCTCGAAGGTACCATGGGCAAGTCCGGTTCCATCAACTTGCTGTTCGAGGCTGATCTCGACCGCTACGTCGCGCATCGTCCATCGGTCCTTTACTGGGTCATCCAGCCCGGCTCCGATATCGGCGGTCTCGGCATCGGCGTGGTGCGCATGGTCCGGCCGTGGAACAAATGGCTGGCGATCTGGGGGTACGACGTCGAGCAGGGCCCGCCGGAGATCTCGGAATCCTTCGCCCGCCGCATCGTCCACAATCTGATCGGCGATGACAGCGTGCCGCTGAAAATTGAGGGCATCTCGACCTGGACGGTCAACGACATGTACGCGACCCGGTTGCAGCAAGGACGGGTCTTCTGCGCCGGCGACGCGGTCCACCGGCATCCGCCGACCAACGGACTCGGCTCAAACACCTCCATCCAGGACAGCTTCAATCTCGCCTGGAAGATCGCCATGGTGCTGAACGGCACGGCCGACGAGAGCCTGCTGGACACCTACACGATCGAGCGGGCGCCGATCGCGAAGCAGGTGGTCTGCAGGGCGAACAAGTCGCTTGAGGATTTCCCGCCGATCGCGATGGCTCTGGGGTTGCCGCAGGCCAAGAGCGCCGACGAGATGAAGAGCAACATGGCTCGCCGCAAGGAACCTGGGCCCGAGGCGCAAGCGCAGCGCACGCGGTTACGCGAGGCCATCGCCGGGACCAATTACGTTTACAACGCCCACGGCGTCGAAATGAATCAGCGTTACGACAGTCCCGCGATCGTGGCAGACAATTCGCCGGACGAAGTCTTCCGCGACGTCGAGCTCTATCACCAGGCGTCGACGCGGCCTGGAGCGCCCATGCCGCATGTCTGGGTCTATGCGAGTGGTGATGGACACCGTATCTCAACAAAGGATCTCTGCGGGAAGGGCAACTTCACTCTCTTTACCGGGATTGGCGGCGCAGCCTGGCAGGATGCCGCGGCGGCCGTGAGCCGGCAACTCGGGGTGGCAGTGACGGTGCGCATCATTGGGCCTGGCCAGGCCTACGAGGATCATTACGGCGACTTCGCGAGAATTTCCGAGATCATCGACACCGGCGCCATCCTGGTGCGGCCGGATTTCCACGTCGCCTATCGGGCGACGTCCTTGCCGGCCGATGCGGCAGGCGACCTCGTGTCCGCCATGAGGCGGATCCTCGGACGCCAGTCAGAGAGGTCGAGCGCGCTGCGCGTTACGTCTCGAGCTATATAAGGAGTGGCGTCGCGATCTATTCGAGGTGAGACGGAAGCGCTCACCTCGGGTTGCGGGAGGGGAAGCGTGATCTTGCGCAGCGTGAGATGGCGTGTGGCGACGCGGGAAGGTTGTCGCGCGATTAAGGCAAGGCGGTGCGCAACGACGTGACGTGTTTTCTGGACCGGACGTAACTGCAGATCATCTAATTTGGGAAGTTCGTACCGGTGTCGACCGCCTTGCTGATGATGCTATTAAGCACGTGAGCAGACGACGGGCCGGTGCAGCCAACGTTGAAAAAAGAGCGCTTGATTGCAATGTCGACGACACGATCTACATTACTGTCATTTGAATGACCGCTTGCTCGTGCGGATTCAACCGGTGGATGCAACAGTTTGCTGAAATCGTTCGGCGGGCGTTCCGTGGTTCAGGGTTTTCCTCGGTCGCCCATCCAGCCGCCTCGCCACGGTATTGAGTAGCCAATTGGTACACCGAAATGTAGGTGCCGTTGGGGATGTCTCGATAGCCCGTTCGCATTTTCATTCGACCCGCGCTGCCAAGGATGCTGGGGGTTCAGTAACTGCAGGCTGAACTGCGCCAGGTGAACCAAACGCTGATCGTCAAGCAAAATGAAATAACCCAGTTGAACAGAGAAAGCGCGCGGCTCGTCGCCGAAGCCGGCGTCGCGACAAGGCATCTACGCGAGCTGCAAGCGCACAGCAAGTAGTTACAGAATACGTTGAACCAGTCGCTCGCCGACCACGCACGCACCAAGGCCGAGCACGATGCGCTGCTAACACCGCGAGGACTGAGGCGACTGAACTGACGCGGCTGCGCGAAGCACGTGAATCGCTGACCGCCGATCTGACGAAGCTCACAGCGCAGTTCGACGAGCAGCAGTTGCTCGGGGACTATCGGATGCGTCTGGGCCTCACGGACGCGGCGGGATGAAAGCGCCAGATTCCGCATCAAAAGGATGGGGATCTACGCCGGAACCCCAGAAAATTCCGTCGTTCCACATTGTGAACATTAATCGGCTTATTCCAGCCGAAGAATGTTGGAGCGACGTCCGGTGAGTGACATGACGGTCTCGGTCACACGGACCATCAGGACCGTTACGCGGGGCCCAGTTCGATTACATTGTGGGACAGGTCGAGACAATCTTCGCAGTCCCGGCAAACCCAGTGCAGCATCGGCCCGACCGGATCTGGATGGTCGCTGAACGTTGTCAGCGCCGCGTCGTACTGAGCATCGGACGTGCTCGAGCGCAGTATCCGCTCGAGATTAGACTCGATGCTGTCCAGGCTGCATTCACCGATGCCGGACTTGAACACCGTCACACCGCCTGACGGGTTGACCGCGAAGAAGAAAAACGCCTTCGTGTCGACCATGTGCGACAGGATTGTCCTGGCGATGAAGTTGCTCGGATTGATCAGCGCATTGAAGATGCGGTAGCCGTAAAACTCTAAGCCGAAGTGTACGACCTCGAAGTCGTCGGTGCCGCGTATCGAGTGGCCAAAGTTGAAACCGCTGCGTGTTACGTCGTTCGGAATGTCATCCACCGGCCGCAGTGCCAGGCAAGCATAGTGCGTCTGGCCCTCGGCCACGAGTCCCATCGCAAAGCAGGGCGCGCGCTCGGCCAGCAAGGCCTCGACAAAATTCCGGTTCATGCGGAGCGTTGGCAGCATCGGGCATCCTTCATCGTGAATCAAATCAACATTTGCCGACCTGGCTGTGCGGTGCGTCGACGTCGAACATCAAAGGCTATACATCGTCGAGCTCGAACAGCGCGCGATCGGCGGGCCGCGACAGATAATCGTCCATCATCGCGCGGAAATCGGCTTCATCCCACTCGCCGCGATCGACACGCCGCAGCAACGCCTCGCCGGCCAGCATGATCTTTCGCTCGCGATCCGCGCGCGTTTGCTTGACCTGCTGGCGCTGCGCCTTAGCTGCCGCTTTGCGGGCTGTTTTCAGCTCCTGCAGCTTTTCGTCTGTCGCATCGAGACGACGTTTCAGCATGTTCATTCTGGCGTCCTGTTCGAAGAAGCGGTTTGCGCGGGAAACCGGCGCGCCGGCGTGCGCCGGTTCGTTACATTCGCGCCGTACTGTCGCGCCCAGGTGCGTACCGAGGGAGCGATATCGACTAACGTCGGCGGCATGTTCGGCAACACATCCATCGTCCAGCCACCCAGCCGCTTTGGCGCAATATACGCCGGTCGCCAGCTGCCGTCGGCCAGGATATCGATCACGAACAGCGACGTGCCGACGCTCAGTCGCCAGGTGTTGACCACGGCTGGGGGTAAAGGATTACCTGGTTGTGGCATCGTATTCCACCGTAACAGGAATAAGGGATTCCAAGCCAGAACCGCCGAAAATTCGATCACTCCAATTCGAGCCCTGCAATGAGCGCGTCCAGGTCGATTTTGTTGTCGCTTTGAAAAGTGTAGTGCCCGTTCAAAAGGATATGCCGCCAGGCTGCCGGTGATATCTGCGTAAGCCGCGCCAGCGCCTTGGCGTTGCCACTGGCCTCCCATTTCGTCAGTAGATGCGACAGAATCGCCGAGTTGTAAAAAATGATGACGTTGGCGATCAGCCGGGCGCACTGGTTGCTGATCTCGATTTCGATGTCGGTGCGGCCGGTCAATTCCTTCTTGCCGCCGACCTGGGCGATGGTCGAACGAAGCTGATGGTAAGACTCGAGGCGGTTTTGGGAGCGATGCACGTTTCGCTCGAGCTGCGGGTCGCGCAGGTAACGCAACGTGTAGATGGTACGAATGAGCTTATCGAACTCAAAAATCGCGCGACGTGTCGGGTTTTCCTGCGAGTACGTACATAGTTTGCGGATCAGCGAGCCCTGCGTGATCTCTTTGAGGCCCAGCGTGGCGACGATCTGATCGATATTTGTCTTCTCACTGGTGATGAGCTGCCGATCGATTTGTCCGATCGGCTGAATCAGGCATTTCTCGTACAGCGCCGGGTCGTCGATACAATACAATTCCTGCAACTGGTCATCGAGGTTTGTGAAGCGAGGCTCGAAGCGCAACCCGAACCAATACAGGATAGCGAAGTTGGCTTTGTTGATGCTGTGCATGTCGCCGGTGATCGCAGTCGGCACTATATCCGACGTGTTGCGATACCAGATGTCGAACACGTGATGCGCCTCGTACTCGTGCGCGCCGATTAGGTAGCCGTTCAACGGGACATGATTGCACAGCAGCGTGTAGGCGACGACGCCTTTGCCTCGTCCGAAGTATTTGCGCGAGTAACGCGCCTTCACGGTCGGTCGCTCGACGCCGAATTTCTGCCCATCGACGGCGCTGTACAGCGCATCGAGATCGAACGAGTAGTACGGGAAGATCGGCAGCGCGGCGATGGCGTTGCTGATGCAGTCGTTGGCCGCATGCAGCGTCGCCTGACGCAGATACTGCTGGTAGGTGCTATCCAGAACGTGGTACGGAATGTCGCTGGTGCGCGCCATGACATGGTTGCCATGGTTCATTGCCTGAGCGATGATAACCGCCATCAGGCTATCGGCGTCCGCTACCTTCTTCGCGTAGCGCGGCTGCAATGGCGTCAGCGCCGACAGGAACTGGCACTGGCCGTTGACGAAGCGGAACACGTCGGCAACATCGCAGAATGGCAGTTGCTCGTAGAATGCCTGCTCACGCACCTTCTGGTTCTCGGTTTTCGGTTTGCGCCAAATCAGCTTCTGCGTATCCTTGTCGTATTCCAGGTGCGTAAGCTTGCCCTGTTTCAGCTCTCGGTTGAAGGCCAGCCATTGTGCATGCAACTCGGCCGCTAACGCATCGAGTTGGGCATCGATTGGCTGCTGCAGGAACGGGATCTCCATCTGCGCCAGCGCGTCGGCCTTCTCGTTCATCGAAACAAGCTCGTCGGAGAAGTGACGATGTTGCAGACTGTCGTCGAGATAGATCTCTCCCGACTGGAAGCGCTTCCGGATCTGGCGGTACAACCAGAATTCGTAGCGATCGGCGTGCAAACCGGTCGGCTGACCATCAGCGCCGAAGATCAGCAGGTACGGTCGCAGGCGCTTCGGCAGCGTGGCCGCGGGACATTCGGCGAGCGGTCGTTGTGACAGGCGCTGCTGTTTGGCGAAGGCCCCCTTGACCCAAGCCAGC
Organism: Paraburkholderia sp. A3BS-1L; assembly: GCF_051125215.1. NCBI lineage: Bacteria > Pseudomonadati > Pseudomonadota > Betaproteobacteria > Burkholderiales > Burkholderiaceae > Paraburkholderia > Paraburkholderia sp. A3BS-1L. The sequence continues at coordinate 10,841 of NZ_CP120447.1, forward strand.
GCCGCGAGCCACGGGTTGTCTGGGGCGCTTCGCGAATCAGCGCCGGAATATTGACTTGAACACCGTCAGCCGCCTCCGCGTTCGCGGCAGAGGCGATCCGTTCGATGTCCTCGTCGCGTTCGTTCGCCAGCAAGACCTTGCCGGCCGCCGACCTGCAGACTGGACGCAGGACGCCTGGCGGAAACCACAGCGCGTTGGTCTTCAAGCTCGGCAACAGCGACAGGATGAAGCGCACGTGAATGCCTTGGCGCAGTCCGACCATGACGCCGGCCTTCGTGCGCATCGCGAGGGCCTTCATGTCGGTCACGAAACTGTTCTTCGCGAAGAACGCCTCGTGCTGCCAGGCGCCCAGCAGCATGACGCGCAGCGTGGGACGGAAGAGGTGGTCTTTCTCGGAGAACGTGAGGTAGCCCATCGTCTCCAGGCTGCCAACCAGCATCGAGGTGCTGGATTGGGGATAGTCCAGCGCCGCCGCAATCTCGGTGATGGTGGCGCCCTTCTGCCTCGCGGCGAAGTACTCGAGGATCTCGATCGCCCGGAATGCCGACTTGACCGGCTTGGGCGATGAATCAAGGGTTTCTTCGCGCTTCGTCATCACATTCATGATGCCACTGGAAGGTGCTCGCCCTACGCTCAGCGCACGGTCCGCAAACGAAGGAGAACTAGACCATGTATCCCAAGAATTTCTGGTACGTCGGGGCGATGAAGCACGAGGTGGGGCGGCAGCTGCTGGCGAGAACCCTGCTGGAACAGCCCGTCGTCTTCTTCCGTCGCAATGACGGCAGTGTCGCCGCGCTGGCCGATCGTTGCAGCCACCGTCGCGTCTCGCTTTCCCTGGGGCGCCTGATCGGCGACGAAGTCCAGTGCGGCTATCACGGGTTGACCTTTGCCGGCGACGGTTCGTGCACGAGCATTCCCGGTCAGTCTCGCGTCCCACCGAGCGCCTGCGTGCGCTCCTATCCGGTGGTCGAGCGCGACGGATTCGTCTGGATCTGGCCGGGCGATCCGGCGCTCGCAAACGAAACGCTGGTGCCCGACTACGCGGAGATCTGCAGCTCCGGACGCTACGTCGGGCGGCCCGCCGAAGCCCTGCTCGTCGAGGCGCCCTTTTTGTTCAACATCGAGAACGTGCTGGACCTGTCGCATGTGACCTACGCCCATCCAGAGACCGTCGGCACGCCCGAAGTGGCGCTCACGCGCCCGACCGTCGACGTCAGCGAAGCCAAGGTCCAGGTGACACGCAACTGGGACAAGGCGTCCACCGGACCCTCGTTCAAGAACCTGTTCGGATGGGACTTCGTCAAGAACAGCCAACGCATCAGCTTCTGGCCCGGCGCCAACATGCTGCTGGAGATCGAGGTCGAACCGGTCGGCAACAACGACCCGACGCAGATCAAGCGGCTTCGGGTGCCGGGGCCCTGTACCCCCTCCACATCGACCACGCATTTCAAGTTCTCCGCGCTCTATCGCGACTTCCTGCCGGACAACGAGGCGCTGACCGTCGGCATGTTCGAGCAGTTCCGCAAGACCGTGATGGAAGACAAGGTGCTCATGGAGAACCAGCAGAGAAACTGGGCACTCGACGGCGTGGAAGTCATTCGCAGGATCGAGCCGTCCAGCAGCGGCGGAATGATGGATATCGCGGTGGATCACGCGCCGCTCGCCGCACGCCGTTGGCTTCAGCGGCTGGCGATGGCGGAACGGAGTGCGCCAGAAATCAAGGCCCCAGGCGTGTTGCAAGGCTAGGGTGCCTTTCCGTTGGGCCCGCCTGAATGCGCGGCGATGGTGAAGGCGGGCCACTGCCATCCGTCGGGGAGCGAGATCCAGGCGACCCGAACGGCCAGGCCCACGCGCAATCGCGCGGGATCGCAGTCGACCAGCCAGCTGAGGATTCGCGCGCCTTCGACCAGGTCGATCCATGCGTGCATGCGGGGGGCGTCGGCCGCCGCAGGGGTGTTCATGCGATCGACGGTCCAGCTTGCCAACACCCCGTCGCCGCTGACCTCGCGCCACGCCAGACGACGGCGCCCGGTGTAGACGCTGCCAGGCCGCGGATAGGCCTGCCACCGTCCTGTTTGCGTGCAGAACTGGACCAGCAGCCGGCGCTCGCGCGTGGCCGCCCAGAACGCCGCGGTGTCCATGTAGTGGCCGATGGCCACAGTCGAAGTTCGAAGACCGCTCATCGGTCCAGCACGAGCGCGCTGCTCATCATCCAGGCCCGGCCATAGGCGAGGCCGCCGATGCCCGTGACCAGCGCATTGCGCGGATCTTCGACCTGGGTTGCGCCGCCTTCGCCGAAGAGCTGGCGCACCGCCTCCACCAGGCCCAGTCCGCCGGCAGCCAAGCCTGGTTGACCCGCGGAGAGTTGGCCCCCGCCCGTGTTCAGCGGCAAGCCGCCGCTGAATCTTAGATCGGTCTTCTCGATGAAGGCGGCGCCCTCGCCCCGGCCGCAAAACCCCATGTGCTCCAGCTGCATCAGGACGGCGATGGTGAAGTCGTCGTACAGCTGCAGCATGTCGATCTCCTGCACGGTCAGGCCGGCCTGGCGCAGCGCGCGCGGACCGGCCTGGACGAAGCCCGACGCGAGCAGGTCGGGCGGCTGTTCCTGCACATCGTGGTTCGTGCGTTCGGCGTAGCCGGCCAGCCGCGCGCATTTGGACAATCCCATCGCGGACGCCGTCTCGGCCCGCATCATCAGGACGCCGTTCGCGCCGTCGCAGAACATCACGCTGTCGAGCAGGCGCAGCGGATCGGAGACCTTGCGCGACTTCAGGTAGTCGTCGAGGGCAAGCGGTCTTCGCAGCTTTTCGCATGCGCGCTCGTTCTCCAACGCGTGCCCGCGCTGTGTGAGCACGATCTTCCCCAGCGCGGCATCGAGCGCACCGTAGCGCTGTTCATAGGCGTTGTGCAGCAGCGCAAAGAAGCCGGGCGGGCGCGTCATGCCGGTCGGCGCGATGAACTCGTCGTGGTAGCCGCGGAACTCGGCGGCAAAGTGGGTGCTGGGAGCGTCGGCGCCCAGCACGAGCGCCACCTTGCAGTGCCCGTCGCGCAGCGCCGAAGCCGTTGCGGCCACGGCGGACAACATCGCGCAGCCGCCCGTGGTGCCGGTCGCCAGCCAGTCGAGCGCCAGTCCCAGCGCGTCCGACATGAAGGCCGCATGGAAGGGATTGCTGCCCTCGCTCAGCGCGGCCGTGACCGCCAGCCCGTCGATATCGGCGGGCGCGATGCCGTACTTGCGTGCGAGCTCGTCCAGGACGTCCGCCGCCAGGTCGTAGGCACTTCGACCCGACCCGAAGACAACGGGTGTTTCGGCATAGCCGCCGATGACGATGTCGGATGCCGCCATCCGGCCTACGCTGCCGCCGACGATGGCGCGATGCTGTCGATGTACTGCTGCTTGAGCTTGCGGCGCGCAATCTTGCCGCTGTCTTCGCGCGGCAGCACCGGCATGCTCAGCAAGAACCTGGGGCAACGCAGGCCTCCCAGTCTGTTCTTGAGCGTGGCCCGCATCGTTTCGAGGTCGACGCGCGCGCCGGCGTGCGGCTCGACCACGAGGACCAGGACTTCGCCGAGGTCCCGGTCGGCGATGCCGAAAGCGACGCAATCGCGCACCTCCGGCAACTTCATCGCTTCCTCTTCGAGTTCCGCCGGAAGTATGTTCACGCCGCCGGAGATCACCATGTCCTTCTTGCGATCGCTGATCCACAGGAAGCCGTCCGCATCCAGATGCCCGACGTCGCCGAGCGTGATCCACTCGCCGCGTCGAAGCTCCGTCAATGCCTCGGGCCGATTGTGGTAGGTCACCAGATCGGCAACGTCGGCGTGAACGAGGATCTCGCCCTTGTCGCCGATGGGCACCGGATGTCCTTCGTCATCGACGATGGCGATGCGGACGCCCTCGGGCGCCTTGCCGACGGTGCCTGGGTGCGACAGCCATTCCTCGGACGTGCAGGTCGCGATCACGCCGATCTCGGTGCCGGCGTAGTACTCGATGATGACCGGGCCCCACCAGTCGATCATGGCCTGCTTGACATCGCGCGGGCACATGGCCGCCCCATGCGTCACGGCGCTCAGCGTCGACGTATCGAAAGCGGCTCTGCGCGCCGGCGGGAGGTCGAGCAGCCGGCTGAACATCGTGGGCACCACATGCATGTGGCTCAGGCGATGGCGCTCGACCAGGTCGAGAAGATCATCCGCGTCGAAGCGCGGCTGAAGCACCAGGACTTCGCCGAAGCGCAAGCTGTTGAGCGCATAGACATAGGGTGCCGAGTGGTAGAGCGGCCCCGTCAGCACGGCCCGGATCGGCCGAATCTCTTGCCCGTGCGCCAGACGAACCCTCAGGCCGAACTTCGCCGCGAGCTCGGGCGTGCCGTTGGCGCGCTGCACGCCCTTCGGGCGGCCCGTCGTGCCGGAGGTATAGAGCAGACTGGCCGGCGCCGCGACCGGCAAGGCCGTCGAAGGCTCCGATGCCTGGAGCCAGCCTTCATAGTCGACCGTGCCCGGGTTCGCCGTGCACGACGCATCGGACAGCCGATAGGCCTGCCGGATCTCGGGCGGCGACGCGGCTTCCAGCACCTTGCAGGCCTCGGGCACCGCGGATGCAACGCCCTTGAGCAGATCGGTGTGCGCGACGAGCACACGCGCTTTGCAGTCCTCGAGGATGAAGGCGATCTCGTCCCGGTTCGCATGCCAGTTCAAAGGCACCGCAACGATGCCGGCGCGGTTCGCGGCCAGCGTCATTTCGAGCACCGGAAAGTCATTGCGCATGAGGATGGCGACGACATCACCGGGCCTCAATCCCCATGCCGCCAGGCCGCCCGCCGCTCGAAGGACGCGCTGCGCCAAGGTGTCGCCGTCCAGGCTACGGCTGCCGCTGATCAGGGTTGCGTACATCTTGTGGGGCCTTCGCGAAAAGGGCGTGCGCCATGGCGTGCGCTAGACGACGGCATCGTCCAGGGTGGTCGCCCGGCGCAGCTCACGCCTGGCCGAGATGTCGTACCTGCGTCCGCGGTGAAGAACGCAGCGGTTGTCCCACATCACCAGATCTCCCACGTTCCAGCGATGCCGGTACACGAATTCCCGCTGTGTCGCGTGCTCGAGAAGCTCCGCAAGCAGCATCCGGCCTTCGGCCACCGGAAGGCCTTCGACGTGGCTCGCGTGCGCGCCGATGAAGAGAAACTTGCGCCCGGAGCCGGCGTGGGTTCGAACCAGCGGCCAGTTGACCGGCGGCATGGCATTGCGTTGCGCTTCCGAATAGTCGGTGTCGCCGAGCAGGAAGCGGGAGTTCAGTGCGTAGTGCTCGGCACGCAGCCCTTCCAACTCGGATTGGAGGTCCCGAGGCAGCGCGTCGTATGCCGCACGCATGTCGCAGAACTCGGTGTCGCCGCCCGACGGCGGAACCACCACCGCGGAGAGCATCGAGTAGCGGGCAGCAGGTTGCTGAAAGGAGCTGTCGCTGTGCCAGAGCTGGTTCGCGAAGTTCCCGACCACCTCGCGCGCATCGCGTTGCGCGACCTTGCCGTCGAGACTGACGTTCGAGATGTCCGCCAACTCCGCGTACTTGAATCTCGAAGGTCTTTGATTGACCTTGATGAAACCGCCTTCGAGTGGCCCGAAATTGCGCGCGAAGGCGATCTGCTGATCCTGACTCAGGGGCTGCCCCCGGAACACCAGCACCGACTTCTCGTCCATTAGCCGTTCGATCTCTCGGACCTCGGTCGAACCCAAGGCCTCTCGAAGGTCGATGTCTTCGACCCCTGCGGCGAAAAGAGGATGAAGGGGATTTGCGACGACGCTCACTTTTTTGCTCCTTTTCTAAGAGACTGTTTCAAAAAGACGGCTCAGCGCGCCTGAAGATGTTCCAGCAGACGAGAGAGCAGCCGAGTTTTATCATGGCGGTAGTCTAGAAATGCCGGGCCATATGGTCTAATACCTTCCATCAGCGCGAGCGATACGGGATCGGTATGGCTCTCCGGCAGCCGGAGCCAGCCACCAGGAGTGAAGAATGGAGTTTCGACAGCTTCGCTATTTCGTTGCTGCCGCGGAGGAGGGCAACGTCGGTGCCGCCGCGCGGCGGCTGCATATTTCCCAGCCCCCGGTCACGCGACAGATTCACGCGCTCGAACAGCATCTGGGCGTGTTGTTGTTCGAGCGCAGCGCGCGCGGCGTGCAGCTCACGCCCGCCGGGGCCGCGTTTCTCGAAGATGCACGGCGCATGCTCGAACTGGGTCGGACTTCCGTGGACCGGTCCCGCGCCGCCAGCCGGGGCGAGATCGGCCAACTCGATATCGGCTACCTCGGCACGGCGATCTACCAGACCGTCCCGGCATTGCTCCATGCGTTCACGCAGGCGGTCCCGGGGGCGACGCTGTCTCTGGCCCTGATGCCCAAGGTGCGGCAGATCGAGGCCCTGCGTGCCGGCACCATCCATCTCGGTGTCGGCCGCTTCTACCCCCAGGAGCCTGGAATCACGGTGGAGCACCTGCACTACGAACGGCTGTATATCGCAGCGGGTTCGAGCATTGCGCGCCAGCTGAGACAGGATCCGACGCTGCTGCGGCTCAAGAGCGAGTCCCTCGTTCTTTTCCCCAAGGAGGGGAGGCCGAGTTTCGCTGACGAAGTGATCGCCTTGATGCGCCGGGCCGGGGTCGAGCCGCGCGTGACGGCGATTGTCGAAGATGTCAACGCGGCCCTCGGGCTCGTCGCGGCCGGCGCCGGCGTCACGCTGGTCCCGGCCTCGGTGGCCGCGATTCGGCGGCCCTTCGTCCGGACGATGGAGATGGCCGATGCGAGCGCCAAGGTGCCGGTCAGCCTGACTTACCTGACCGACTCTCGCGTACCCGTGCTTCGCGCATTTCTCGATGTCGCAAGACGCGGGAAAGGACAGAAATAGCGCGGCTGGCTACGTGTACGATTTCGTGTTCGAACGCGAACTCCGTCAAGCAACTCGACCATCCATCGCCGCCGTCAGGCGCCAGCGCGAAGACGACTACCATCGAGATAGATCACCCGCCGCGTGGCGCCCGCAACGGGCCTCCTCGAAGGCGAATGCAACCCCGCTCCCCTCAGCACGGCACATGGCCACCCAAGATCGAACCCAGGCGGCACGCAAGAAGACATCGGGCCCGGCCGCGGCCAAACCCGCCAGCGAATCGACGCTGTACGTGCAATCGGTCGAGAAGGCGATGAAGGTGCTGATGGCCTTCGACGGCTCCAAGCGCCAGCTTTCGCTGTCCGAGATCTGCACGCTCACGCAGCTCGACCTGAGCGCCGGGCAGCGCTTCACTTTCACGCTCACGGCGCTCGGCTACCTCAACAAGGAATCGGAAAGCCGCAAGTACGAGCTCTCGCCGCGGCTGCTCGACTTCACCTACCATTACCTGGCGTCGAGCGACGTGGTGAACCGCGCCACGCCCTTTCTGCAGCAGCTCAGCCAGATGACGGAGGAGGTCTGCAACCTCACCGTGCTCGACGGGCCGGACATCGTCTTCGTGCAGCGCATCGTGAGCCGCAACGTGCTGCATCCCAACGTGATCGTCGGTACCCGCCTGCCGGCCTACTGCACCGCGCCGGGGCTGGCGCTGCTGTCGACGCTGCCCGAGGCCGAAGTCGATGCGCTGCTCGACGCCAGCACGCTGGTCAGGCACACGCCCAGGACCATCGTCGACCGCCGCAAGATCAAGGAGCGCGTGGCCGTCGCGCACGCGCGCGGCTTCGTGCGCACCGAGGACGAGTACTTTCTCTCCGACATCTCCACGGCCGCGCCGATCACCGATGCGCGCGGGCGCGGCATCGGCGCGATCAACGTCGCGGTGTCGCGTGCACGCTGGGAACCGGCGCGCGACGAGCAGCGCTTCGCCGACCTGGTGCGCAGCACGGCCTTCGCCGTGTCGGCGCCTCGGCGGCACGTCGCCTAGCAGCGAGGCCCGGGCGGGGCCTGCGATTCAGCGGCCCTTGAAATGCGGCGTGCGCTTCTCTGCGAAGGCCGCGCGTGCTTCGCGGAAGTCCTCGCTGTCGTCGGCCCGCGCCACCATGGCGTCGAGCTCGGCCCGCCGTTGCGCGACCTGGCCGGCGAGCACCGCATTCAACTGCGCCTTCGAACCGGCGATCGACAAGGGCGCGGCGGCGGTCATCGGTGCGCCGAAGCGCAAGGCCGCCTCGACGACATCGCCCTCGGCCACCGCGTCGGCGAAGCCGGTGCGGCCGATCTCGTCGATGCCGAACATCTGGCCGCTGTAGAGCCAGCGCCGCGCGTTGGAAGCGCCGATCAGCCAGGCCAGGCGCTGCAGCTGGATGGTCGGATAGACCAGGCCCAGCTTCGCGACCGGCACGCCGACGCGCGCCGTCGCGTCGGCCACGCGGAAGTCGCAGCACATGGCCAGGCTGCAGCCGCCGCCGGCACAGACGCCGCTGATGGCCGCGATCACCGGCAGCGGGGCGCTCTGTACCGCGGCATAGGCCTCCTGGATGCGCTGGCGGTAGACCTCGGCGTGCGCGGGATCGGCCTTGGCCGCCGCGAAGGCGACGATGTCGTCGCCGGCGCAGAAGTGGCCGCCGCTGCCGGTGAGCACCACGAGCCGGACCGAGCGGTCCTGCGCGAAGCGCTCGAAGGCGGCCTTCAGGTCGGTCCAGGCGTCGAAGTCGCAGGCATTGCGCCGCTGCGGGCGGTCGATGGTGACGATCGCGGTGCCGTCGCCGCGCTGATCGATGAGGATGTCCGGCCCGTCGAGCACGGTGAGGTTGCAGACCTCCTCCGTCATCTGGCTGAGCTGCTGCAGAAAGGGCGTGGCGCGGTTCACCACGTCGCTCGACGCCAGGTAATGGTAGGTGAAGTCGAGCAGCCGCGGCGAGAGCTCGTACTTGCGGCTTTCCGATTCCTTGTTGAGGTAGCCGAGCGCCGTGAGCGTGAAAGTGAAGCGCTGCCCGGCGCTCAGGTCGAGCTGCGTGAGCGTGCAGATCTCGGACAGCGAAAGCTGGCGCTTGGAGCCGTCGAAGGCCATCAGCACCTTCATCGCCTTCTCGACCGATTGCACGTACAGCGTCGATTCGCTGGCGGGTTTGGCCGCGGCCGGGCCCGATGTCTTCTTGCGTGCCGCCTGGGTTCGATCTTGGGTGGCCATGTGCCGTGCTGAGGGGAGCGGGGTTGCATTCGCCTTCGAGGAGGCCCGTTGCGGGCGCCACGCGGCGGGTGATCTATCTCGATGGTAGTCGTCTTCGCGCTGGCGCCTGACGGCGGCGATGGATGGTCGAGTTGCTTGACGGAGTTCGCGTTCGAACACGAAATCGTACACGTAGCCAGCCGCGCTATTTCTGTCCTTTCCCGCGTCTTGCGACATCGAGAAATGCGCGAAGCACGGGTACGCGAGAGTCGGTCAGGTAAGTCAGGCTGACCGGCACCTTGGCGCTCGCATCGGCCATCTCCATCGTCCGGACGAAGGGCCGCCGAATCGCGGCCACCGAGGCCGGGACCAGCGTGACGCCGGCGCCGGCCGCGACGAGCCCGAGGGCCGCGTTGACATCTTCGAC